>CALYDL010000005.1 GCA_944325145.1 Candidatus Gastranaerophilales bacterium | reverse complement strand
GCCGATTTTAACCAAGGCTTAATTTCCCCCGAAGAAGCGGTTAAAAGAAGGGAAGACCTTCAAAGGGAATCATCCTTATTTGGTTCAATGGATGGTGCTATGAAGTTTGTTAAAGGTGATACCATTGCAGGTATTATTATTGCTGTTATTAACATCATAGGCGGCTTAATAATTGGTGTTGTAATGAACCAAATGCCATTGGCGGATGCCGTTTCAAAATATACCGTATTAACAATTGGTGACGGTTTATCTTCTCAGCTTCCTTCTCTTTTAATGGCAATATCATCAGGTATCGTGATGACAAGGTCAACCGGTGCAAGCACATCACTTGCAAAAGACGTTACCTTGCAAATTTTATCTAAACCGCAAGCTCTCTTTTTATCTTGCGGCTTTTTGATGTTTATTGCAATAACAAGCGGTGTAACAGGGCTTCCTTGGTGGCCTTTTGTTATGTTTTCCATAATTTTGCTTTTTGCAGGCATTTCTGTTCTTGTAAATGCCGATGTTCAGCAGCAATTAGGACAATTGGATGCTGTTAGAAAAAATATGCAAGACCTTGTTAACCCGAATAAAATGTATGAAAGATTGGGTGTTGACGTTTTATCCTTACAGGTTGGTTCAGGCTTGTTAATTATTGCAGACCCTGACCAAGACGGGCAATTATTGGCTAAAATTGCAGCCCTAAGACAAAGAGTGACAGATGAATTAGGCTATATTATTCCAAACATAAGAATTATGGATTCATCTGCCATAAAAGATAACGAATATTTAATTGCAATAAGGGGCAACACCGTTGCAACGGGCGTTGTTTACCCTTCAAAATTTATGGTTATTGCAGATCAATGGGAAGCTTTGGGCAAAAAAGTGCCCGATAACGTTATTGTATCAGTTGACCCAACTTACCAATCACAAGCTTATTGGATTGACCCTCAATATATTGATAGAAACTCTAAAATTGTTGCAGTTGATGCAGTTGATGTTATTGTAACTCACCTTCAAGATTGCGTTAGAAAATATGTTGATGAAGTAATGACAAAAACAGATGTCTTGAAACTTATGGAACTTGTTAAATCTCAAGACCCAACATTAGTTAACGACCTTGTTCCAACCATTATTTCAACATCAGACTTAAGGAAAATTTTTGTTAACTTAATTAGAGAAAAAGTTTCAATTAAAGATATTATCTTTATTTTTGAAAGATTATGCGACTATGCAAGGTTTTCAAAAGAACCCGATATTTTATCCGAAAGGTTAAGGGCGGCATTAGGCAGGCAAATTTGCCTTCAAAACTGTAACAAAGATAAGGTTTTATATGCGCTTACGCTATCAAGCGAATGGGAAAAAACCTTGGATGATTCTTGCCAAAGAACGGAACTTGGCACAATGTTTTTATTAAACCCAATGCAAGTGCAAGAATTAATTGAAACAACGGCTAACACCTTAATGAAGGCACATCAGGCAGTTGGTGTTCAGCCCGTTATTTTGTGTTCGCCAAGAATAAGATTGCCTTTATATCAAATGTTAGAAAGGCACATTCCTACAATTGTTGTTATTTCATATTCTGAACTTATAACAGATATTAGAGTTGAAGCAATTGACACAATAGGCGAAGGCTATTAGTTTTCTTGTTCATCAAGCTTTTTTAAGGCGTTTTCAATATTAATTCTATCCGATTTAATATCTTGCCAGCCTGTAAAATCAATGTCAGACCAATCTGTTTTATAGCCTATTTTTTGCGCAAGAGCATCTGTTGATTGTTCTTTGTCGCTGTTATCGATAATTTCTATTTCATCATAGGGGTTATTAAGCTTTTTTTCAATCTCTTCAAGGCTTTCAATTATTTTGTTTTTGGTTTCTTCTTTTTTAACCACAACAACAGGGTCGCCCATTTGGCAGAACAAATCGGCAAAATTAAAAGGTTCTTCAATTAAAGCTTTTTTTGCTTCAGACACTTTTAATTCCTTATAAAATAATTTAGCGCTAACTTATATTATTCCCAATTTTTGAAGGTATGTAACGGCCGATTTACATAACCATTTCTAAGCTCATATCGTAGGGGGTAGATTTAACCATAAGTTTTTTACCGCCTGTTTTTACAATATAGATGCTATCTGTATCGTTTTCTTGAGCTAAGCTTGATTCAATTGTTGTATCTTGAACGTTAACATCGCCAAAATTATATAAAACATAAATGTCATCTTGAATGTAGCCTACAAGAGAGGTTGCACCTTCAAATTTTGCAAGGTATAAGCCCCTTGTTTCGGTTAATTTTGAAGTTGAAACAATTGTTGCAACTTCATCATCAGCAATTTCTTCTTCGGTTTGTTGTATGGGTTCAACATTATTTTCCAAAGGTTGAAGTTCGCTTATTTCGCTATATGAAGCATAGCTGCCTGATACATTTTCAATAGGAGTGTAGAGTTGAGCAATAACGGCATCATCTTCAGTTATATCTGATAAAGATTGAAGAGTTGTTTCTTCTTCAAAGGTAGCGGAATTTTCTTGAACATTTTCCATATAAGCGTTGAAAGCTTGAATTCTGTCGTCTTCATCTGTCATAACGGTAACGGTTGGTTCAACTTTTGGTTCTTCTTGAACGTTGTATGCCGCAATAGTTTCTTCTTGTTCTTGAACGGTTGGCTGAATTTTTTGAACTTCTTCTTGCTCTTGAATAGTTTCTGTTTCTGCCTGTTTTTTAATAGCCGTGCGTTTTTTAAGGAATTCTTTAATATCATCTGCACCTTTAGCTGCATTTTGTTTGCTTGCAGCTTCAAGCGCAAGTTTTTTCTTGTTTAAAGTGTCTTTCTTTGCAAAAACGTATAGTACAAACAATATTGCAAACAGGCCAAAAAGTAAGTAGGTGCTATTGTTTTGGTTTTTCACAGGAATATTTGGAGCAGGTGCGTTTTGAATTGGCTCAACAACTTCTGCTTTTATATCCTTGTTTTCTTCTATGTTTTCAACAGGAACTTTTTTGCCGAATTCTGCGTCAATTGGTTCTGTTGTTGCCAATTGTTTTTCAAATTCTTCAACCTGTTTTTTATTTTCAGATTTTTCTTCAGATATTTTTACAGGTTCATTATCAAGGGGTTGAGGCCTTGTTTCTGCCTTTGGTGTTTGAACTTGAACGTTAACAGGTTTTGTTTCTTTGTTGTATGCAATTTTTGGCTGTTCTTGTTTTTTTACTTCAATTGGAGCCTGTTTTACACTAACTTGAACAGGTTTTGTTTGAATTTTTTGAACAGGTTTTTGTGCTGTTGTAACAGGTTTTTTCACTGTAACATGCTGAATAGCAGGCTTATTAACAGCAACTTTTGTTGTTTGAACAGGTTTTGTTTGAACCTTTTGAACAGGCTGCTTTTTAACAACTGTTTGAGTTTTTGGTTTTGCAGCAACCACAACAGGTTTTTTTGCAGTTGTTTGTGCAACTTGTTGTTTTACAGGCTGCTTTTTAACAACGGTTTGAGCAGGTTTTGCTGCTTGTACCGGTTTTTTTGCAGGAACTTTAGAAGATGCAATTTTTTCTTCTTTTACTTTAACATCACTTTTAAGTTCAGGCCTTTTAGCTGCGATTGTTTGTTTTCTAAATTCCGCTAAAGGCGTTGGAATGTTGTTTTCAGCTAAGCGGTCAGAATATCTTTCAAAAACTTTATCAAGCTTTGCAAGGCGGATAGGGTCCAGTCTTGGAGAAATGCTTGTGTCTAAAGTTCTTAAAGATGTCGATAAGTTAACGGGTTTAGATGTTATAATAGCTACTTTTGTATAGCTGTTTTCCATATCTTGCCCTGCATAAGGGTAAGATTTAATTAAAACATTTTTAATAGCATCATTTGGGGTAACAGATGTTATTGAATTGCTTGTTTCAGGCAATAAGAAATAATAAACGGTGTCTGTTTTTTTAATTATTTTAACAGGTTCATTATAAACTTTTTGAGTGTATAAGCCTATATCATAGCTGTTTTCATCAAGCTTTGTAATTTCAATTTTTAATAAGTTGTTTTTGTAATCTCCAGCTGCCGCAAAAAGGCTTTGCGTACTGAATAAAAGTACAAATATGGCAAATAATACCGTAAATATTTTTCTCATCCTGATAACATCCTTGTTTTTTCCGTTTATAAAACGGGTAATTTTATAGTAGAATTATACTATGAATAAAACGAACATGCCAAAACTTAATAATGTAACAGATTATAAATGCGGTTATGCGGTTGTCTTAGCCCGCCCAAACGTTGGTAAATCAACTTTGGTTAATTTTATAACGGGGCAAAAAATTGCAATAACAACAAATACTGCTCAAACAACAAGAAAACAAATTAAAGGCATTTTAACAGAAGATGATGCCCAAATTGTTTTTATAGACACCCCGGGGGTTCATAAACCCTTGAATAAATTGGGGGAATATCTTCACGGGCAATCAACGGGGGCAATAGATGACGGTGACGTTATTTTGTTTTTGGTTGATGCAACCGAAAGGGCAGGCAAAGGGGATATTTGGATTGTTGAAAATTGTATAAAAAAATCTAAAAAACCTGTTATTATTGTTGCAAATAAAATTGATTTAATAAAAGATGAAGGAAAAAAAGAAGCAAACATTATAAGCTATAAAACTTTGTTTGATGAAAACCTTCCTATAATTAAAGTTTCCGCTAAAACGGGGAAAAATATTCCAAAATTAATTGAAACAATTAAAAATTACCTTCCAAATTCGCCAAAATTATACCCCGATGACATTATAACAGACCAAAATATGCGAATGATAGCAAGTGAGGTTATAAGAGAAAAAATTATTTTAAATACAAAAGATGAAATTCCCCATTCAGTTGCTGTTTTAATAGATGAATATAAAACAGAAGGTGATATTGATAAAATTAAAGCTACAATTTTTGTGTCTGCAGATAGCCAAAAAGGAATTATAATTGGGAAAAAAGGTTCAATGCTGAAAAAAATCGGAACAGATTCAAGGTTAGAGCTTGAAGAAATTATTGAAGGAAAAGTTTTTTTAGAACTTTTTGTAAAAGTTAAAAAGAACTGGCAAAAAGATAAAACAGCGCTAAAAATGCTCGGGTATGAAGAATAATGGATGATAAAATTAAAAACATTGAAGAAAAGAAATTTGAAAAGAAAATAAAAGAAAAATTTTCTGAAAATTTGAATGCTACAAATTCTATTACAGAAAAATTTGAACAATTTAAAAAAATTAAAAAAGAATTTTCTTTTAAGGATTTAATTTAAAAATGTTTTATATTAAAAACCAAGTTTTTTTATATCTCACACCAAGGCAAAAAGCAATGCTATTCAGCTATTTTGCTTCATTTGTGAAAAAAAATAAAAACCTTAAAAAAGAAGATATTATTGATAAATTTATTGAAGATGAAAATTATTATTATGAATTAAATAATCCCCATTTTGAATTTGTGATTGAACTTTTATCTGATGAAAATTTTATAAAAGATTTAGGGCTTGTTGTTGATTACGTTTTTTTTGAACTTGAGCAGAAAGAAAAATTAAAACCCATAATAGAAAAACAAAAACAATTTCAAAAAGAACAAAGAAAGTGTGCACAAGATTTTAAAATGAGCAAATTAAAACCCACAAAAAAACAGCTTTTTTATTATGAAAAAGTTGCAAAAGCGCACAATGTTGAAATGAAAGATACAAAAGATGCAACAAGATTAGACCTTAGAAATTGGATTATGGAAATAATTGATAAAAGTGAAGACAATAATGAAAACAAAGAATGATTTTATTAAAATTTTAGTTGAAGCAAACATTCCTTCAAACGAAGCAAAAATTGAAGTTGAATTAATTTTAGAAAAAGTAACGGGGAAAAAACTTGAAGAGCTTTTATTTATAAATGAATTTGACGAAGCTCAAATTATGCCCTATATAAAAGAAAGAATTGAAACCAAAAAGCCTATTCAATATATTTTAGGCTATGCACATTTTATGGGTGAAAAATTTATTGTAAATAGTGATGTTTTAATTCCAAGAGATGAAACAGAAATTTTAATAAGAGAAGTAAATAAAGAAATTTTCAAAGGCGCTAAAATTTTAGATATAGGAACAGGTTCAGGCATTATTCCCTGCATGGTTGGAAAATATTCAAAAGAAAAAAATTTGGAGGTTGAAATTTTAGGGGCGGATATTTCAAACGGTGCAATTCATATAGCGCTTGATAATGTTAAAAAACTGAATTTAATTAGAACCTGTATTTTTAGAAAATCAGACCTTTTTTCAAATATAAGAAGTGATGAAAAATTTGACATTATTGTTTCAAACCCCCCTTATATTCCAAAAAAAATGTATGAAACAATTCAAGATGAAGTTAAATTTGAACCATATAATGCTTTATTTACAAATGATGACAAGGGGCTATATTTTTATGAAAAAATAATAGCTGATGCGCCAAAATTTTTAAAAAAAGGCGGTTTTATTTTCTTTGAACTAATGCAAGGCCAAGCGGACGATGTTTTTAAGCTTTTATCAGATAATGGTTTTAAAAATGTTCAAATAATAAAAGATTTGGCAAATATTGAAAGAGTTATAAAAGCCGAAATTTAGAAAAGTTTGCTTCCTATTTCATAAACAATAAAAGCAACAAACCAAGCTATAAAACATTGAAAGAATATAACAAAAAATGCCCATCTTTTTCCAAGTTCTCTTCTAACGGTTGCAATGGCGGCAACACAAGGTGTATAGAGAAGTGAAAAAACAAGAAATACAAAGGCGGTTAATTTTGTAAACATTAAAGGCAGTTTTGAAACATCACCCCCTAAAAGCACCGTTAAGGTTGAAACAACGCTTTCTTTTGCCATAAAGCCCGTTATAAACGCTGTTGAAACTCTCCAATCATCTATTCCAAGGGGTTTAAATAAAGGAACTAAAAGGTTTCCTAAGCCTGCAAGAAGGCTTTTTGATGAATCAACCACCAAATTAATTCTTGAATCGAAATTTTGTAAAAACCAAATTACAATCGCTGCAACAAAAATTATGGTAAAAGCTTTTGTTACAAAATCTTTTGCTTTTATATAAATTAATCTTAAAACGGTTTTTGCGGTTGGCATTCTATAATTAGGCAATTCCATTACAAAAGGAACAGGCGCACCTTTAAAGGCAAAAAGTTTTAAAATTAAAATTGAAATTATTCCCACAATAACGCCTATTAAATAAAGCCCGACAATAACCAAAACTTTTTTATCCGCAAAAAACGCCGCCGTAAAAAGGGCGTAAATTGGGAGTTTAGCAGAACATGACATAAAAGGTGTTAATAAAATTGTCATTTTACGGTCACGTTCGGATGGCAGCGTTCTTGTTGCCATAATGGCGGGAACAGAACAGCCAAAGCCCATAATCATAGGCACAAAGCTTCTTCCCGATAATCCTATTTTTCTTAAGGTTTTATCCATAATGAAGGCAACACGTGCCATATATCCTGAATCTTCCAAAATTGATAAAAAGAAAAATAAAACCACAATAATCGGAAGAAAACTTAAAACGGCGCCAACGCCTGCATATATACCTTTTATAATAAGAGAATGCACAACAGGGTTAAGCCCGTAATTTGTTAAAAAAGTATCCGTAAGGTTTGTAAAATAAGCAATTCCAAAATTCATAACGTTTGACAACGTTCCGCCCAAAGGCCCAAATGTAAGATAAAAAATGAACGCCATTATTATAAAAAATGCGGGAATTGCAGTATATTTGCCCGTTAAAATTTTATCCAATTGAATGGTTATTTTATGCCCGATTGTTTCTTTTGGTTTTTGAACGTAGTTATAGCAAAGTTCTTCAATAAAAGAAAATCTCATATCGGCAAGGGCCGCTTCTCTATCTAAGCCCCTATCTTCTTCCATTTCTTTTATTATTCTTGCGCAAATCATTCGTTCGTTTTTATCTAAAGAAAGCATTTCTAAAACCAAAGGGTCGCCTTCTGTTAGTTTTGTTGCCGCAAAACGAAGTGAAATTTGGGCTAAGTGGGCGTGGTCTTCAATTAAATGGCCTATTGAGTGAATGCACCTGTGCACAGCTTGGGTTTTTGGGTTGTCTGCATCGCAAAAATCAAGCCTTTGGGGGCGTTTTTTGTATCTTGCAACGTTTATGGCGTGATCAATTAATTCTTGAATGCCTTCATTTTTAAGAGCAGAAATTGGCACAACAGGAACCCCTAAAGCAGCCTCTAGCCCGTTTATATCAATGTTTCCGCCGGATTCTGTCACTTCATCCATCATATTTAGGGCAATTACCATAGGAATGTTTAGTTCAATTAATTGAAGTGTTAAATAAAGGTTTCTTTCAATGTTTGTTGCATCAACTATATTTATAATTCCGTTTGGTTTTTCATCTAAAATAAAGTTTCTTGTAACAATTTCTTCTTTTGAATAAGGCGATAGCGAATAAATCCCGGGGAGGTCAACCACAACAACGTCTTCTTGGTTTTTTATGTATCCTTCTTTTTTTTCAACCGTAACTCCGGGGAAGTTTCCCACACGGGCGCTTGAGCCTGTAAGCCTGTTAAAAAGCGAAGTTTTGCCTGAATTTTGATTGCCTGCAAGCGCAAAATTAATTCTTCCTTTAATGGGGTTTCTTTCTTTAATGGGGTCAGCGGGAATTTCGCCTATTTTAGAGTGCTCAATAACATCAAACCTTTTATATTCCCTTTTTTTGTCGTGGGCTTTGTGGATATTTTCAATTTTAATTTTTGCGGCGTCTTCTTTTCTTATTGTAAGTTCATACCCTCTAAGCCTTATTTCTAAAGGGTTTCCCATGGGGGCGGTTTTAATTAAGGTAACTTCAACGCCGGGGGTTAAGCCCATATCTAAAATATGGCTTCTTAATGCTTTATCTTCGCATTCAATTGCTTGAATAATTGCATCTTCACCTGTTTTTAATTTATCAAGCGTTGTTATTTCTTGCATCGGTTGCTTTTTATTCCTTCAATTTTGCTTAATTATTATAATATAAAATTTTAAATTAAAAAACAGACCCTGCTTTTAAATTGCAAGACCTGTTTTTGTTAAAATCTTTTGTTTTATGCTTGTTGTTGTCTTTTGTGGAAGCATTCTTTGCAATAGATTTCTTTTCCTTCAATGGGTTTGAAAGGAACTTTTGTTTGTGCGCCGCATTCTGAGCAAACGGCATCATAAAGCCTTTTTTTGCTTTTTTGACGTCTTTGTTGTCTGCATTCGGGGCATCTTTTGGGTTTGTTTACTAAACCTTTTTCAGCATAAAATTCTTGTTCGCCTACTGTGAATACAAACTCTTTGCCGCAATCTTCACATTGAAGGGTTTCGTCTTGGTACATTTTGGGTCTCCTTAGGTTATTTGTAAATTTGCAATTTTGGTACAAGAAATATAAAATCTATTGCACTAAAAAGTTGCTATTTAAGCATTTTAATGTTTTTTGCATTATTTTGCAATAGATTATTCTTAAAAATTGATTAAAACCCTATTATATGGTATCTTAATTTTAGTAAAACCATTTAATTTAAGGCAATTAAACCGAAATGATAAAACCTTGGGATGAATATTTTATGGAAATTGCAAAGACTTGTGCTTCAAGGTCTAATTGCTTAAGGGCAAATGTGGGTGCCGTTATTGTGGGCGATGATAAAAAAATTAAAGCCACAGGCTACAACGGAACCCCCTCTAAGGTTGTATCCTGTCATGAATTGGGGTATTGCTACCGAATTAAAAATAATATTGAATCCGGCACAAGATATGAAACTTGCCGTTCAATCCACGCTGAACAAAACGCTATAATTCAAGCGGGGCAAGACAGGTGCAAGGGCGCCACTATGTATATATACGGCCACACAATGATTTGCATTTTATGCAAAAGGTTTATTGTGCAGGCAGGAATTATTGATGTTTATCTTCAAAAAGAAACAGGAACTCCAATAGTTCATGTTTCGGTTGAAGATATTAAAAAAGAATTATCAGAAATGGCTATGGTTTAAAGGGAAAAAGATGGCAAAAGGTTATAGTGCAAAATGGATTATGGATGGCGATAACAATGTCTATGAAGATTGCATTTTAATTATTGATGAAGGCAAAGTTCAAGAAATTGTTAAAGCGGAAAATTTTGATAAAAGCTCCCTAAAGCACTTAAAAGAACTCGGAAATGCCGTTATAACCCCCGGGTTTATTAACCTTCATAATCACCTTCAATATACAAATATAGGAACAACCAAATTAAAAGGGTTTAAAGAAACAATCAAAAAATTCTTTACCGATTTTAAAAAGCACTACCATTTGGCAGGTATTCCTAAAAATTCTTTTACAATTAAGCTTGCAAACCTTTTGAGCGAATACTTTTGCTATACAAGAGAAGATAAAATAAAATCTTTTAAAAGGGGTTTAGAATTATCTTTATTAAACGGCACCACTTGTGTTTGCCAACTTTCAAAAGAATCAAAATATTTTTCTCTTTTAAATGAACTTCCTATTAAAACTTACCTTTTCTTTGAATTATTTTCAGATTCTGCCGATTCAAGCAAAGAAGAATTCAGAAGTATTCAAAAAAAGATTGATAAATTAATGAAACAAAAATCAGAAAACACATTTGTGGGCGTTGCGCCGCATTCTGTGACATCTGTTCATAAAAGGCTGTTTAAAATTTTAGTTAAATATTGTAAGAAAAATAACATTTTATTAACTATAAGGCTGTCAGAATCTAAAGATGAAATTGACTGGGTAAAATATGGTTTTTCTGATTCTGATGTCCTGAACGCTTTTTGCGGATATAAAAAGTTTGAACCATATATAGAAGGTGTTTCGCCTGTTGTTTACTTAAAAGGTTTGGATGTATTAAACAAACAAACAATTGCAACTTATGGAAACTATTTAACAGATAATGACCTTAAAATTTTAAAAGAAAACAAGGTTTCATTCTGTTATTGCCCAAGAGTAAGCAAAAAGCTCCATAATCAGGTTTTAGATTTTAATAAAGTAAATGAAACTTTTGGCAAAAGATATGGTTTTGGAACAAACAATTTGGCATTTAACGATGATATGAGCTTGTTAAATGAAGTTAGATTTGTAAACAATGGAATTTTAGATGCCAAAGAAGTTATTTCACACTTAACCAAATATCCTGCAAAAATTTTAAGGCTGGATAACATTATAGGAACTCTTGAAACGGGAAAAGACGCTGATTTTAACGTTTTTTGGTTAAATGAAGGCGAAGATTTTAATGCAATTTTAAATAAAACCCGCCCTGATTACGTTTATATTAAAGGAAGAAAAATGGTTTCAAGGGGCAATTTGGTTTCAGGAATATAAAAAATTATAGTTTAAATTATAAAAGCCTGTTTTTTCAAACAGGCTTTATTTGTGCGTTTTCAGGGTTTATTAAGTTTTGTAACATAGAATATATAAAAATAATATAAAAAAGGCAATTTTTTTAAATAAAAATTCTTTATATAAGTACGAGAGGAAAAAACAAAAAACAAACCCCCGCACAAAGACTAGAGAGAAATAATTAAAAAGGAGAATAAGAAAATGGCAAGAGTTTTAATTTCAATGCCCGAAAAATTTTTAGATGAAATCGACCAAATTGCAGAAGGTGAAAATCGTTCACGTTCAGAATTAATCAGAGAAGCATTAAGAACATACATTCATAGATCAAAAATCAGAGAAAACACATTAGCAACTAAGAACGCATCAATTTTAGAAGCCTTGTTGGATTAAAAAAGAGCTAGTATTTTGCGGAGTAAAAAAGAGAATAACTAAATGTAGGGCGCCTTTTATAAGGCGCCTTTTGTATTAATTATTCGTGGTGATAATATTCTATATTATCGTTCATATCAAGTTTTTTAGCATCTTTTCTGAAAATTTTTGTTTTAAATATTGAAAGCCTTGCAAGAAAATATGAAAGGCTTACCCCTAAAACGCCAAAGCCATATTTAATAGACCTTTTTAGGTTAATTGAGCTTGCATCGGGGAAATATTTTGTTGGGCAAGATATTTCACCAACAGAAAAGCCATAGTAAAAAATTAAAGCCAACATTTCATTATCAAAAACAAAGTCGTTATCGCATTCTTTTAGGGGCAATGCTTTTAGAACATCTTTTGAAAATGCCCTAAAACCTGTATGGTATTCAGATAAATTTTGCCCCATAAAAATGTTTTGAAATAGTGTTAAACATTTATTTGCAATGAATTTATACAAAGGCATACCGCCTTTTAGGGCAGAATTTGTAAGCATTCTTGATGCAATAACTGTGTCATATTCGCCAAATGCTATCATAGAAGCCATTGCAGGAATTAATTTTGGCGTATATTGATAATCGGGGTGAACCATAATTACAATGTCTGCATCTTCTTTTAGGGCTGCTAAATAGCAAGATTTTTGGTTTCCGCCATAGCCTAAGTTTTTTTTGTGAACAATGGTTGTAATGTTTAGGTTTTTTGCAACTTCTTTTGTGTTATCTGATGAATTATCATCAACTAAAATAACTTTATCTACAAAATCTCTATAAATTTCTTTATATGTAATTTCAAGGGTTTTTTCGGCGTTATATGCCGGCATGACAACAACTATCTTTTTTCCGTTTATCATTTTATCTGACTCCAAATACTAAAAAAATGATAACAAAAAAAGCTTTTTGGTTCAAATTAATTAAATAAGTTAATAAATGGCTTCAAACTCTTTTTTAGGCTCTTCTTTAACTTTTAAAAAGCCCAAAAGCGTTACATCCAAATTGGCGTAAATTACCTTTATATAGCCGTTATTTGTGGCTTCTGCCCTTCCATATACAATTGATGGAGCTTTTTCATCTTCTTCTATTTCTCTTGCAATTAAAGTTGCAATGTGTTTGTTTGCGCCTTGCATTAATTCAAGAAAATATTTGCCGTTTTCTTTTTTAAATTCAACCTGATAATACCCTACATCAACTTTGTTTCCTTTGAAATCATAACTTTCTGCAGTTATTAAAACCGTTGGTTTTTCTTCGGGAACATCTTTTATTCTTACAGGTTGGTTGTTTGGGTTAGCGTATCTTGTTTTTAATTCTTTATCATATTTAATTTTGTCTTTTTCAAAGAATTTGAAAATTTTTGTAAAAACGCCTTCTTTCGGGTTTTCCAATTTATTCATGACATCTTCAAATTCTTTGTTTGTTGTTGGGTTTGGGTTTGTAAATGCGTTATTTATAAAATCATAGTCAACATTATCATCAATTGCTCCATAGGCGCAATTGAAAGTTAAAAAGATAACGGCAATTACAAAAAAACATCTCATATTTTAACTATAATGTTTTTTTGTAAAATTTCAACTAAAATGCCCAATTTTAGGCTATTTGACCCAGATTAAGCTTTTTTTGGGGCTTCTTTTTTAAATTTATTTAAAAAATCGGTAATTGTTGTTTTAATTGTTTCAAATTTAGGCAAAGTAATTTTTTGCCCTTTTGCTTTTTTAATTCCAATGTAACCTGCCCCAATAAGAGCACCAAGCCCTAAAATTCCCAATATGGGGTTTGTTTTTTTATTTGTAATAGGGTTTGTTGCATTAGGGTTCATTTGGTTATTTTGGTTTGGTTGAACTTGAGCATTTGGGGTATATGTGTCTGTGCCATTGAGGTCACCAAAAACATAGTTATTAATGTTGTAGCCAACTAAGCTTGAAGCATTATCTGATGCATCAGGCAGTGCTGTTTGAGGGGTTATTGTTTGTGTTGCCGTATTTGGCACAGTATTTAACATATAAAACCTTCCTTCTTTTTTTATATAACAATTAAAACAAAACGGGTTAAATAATTGCCCGAATTTTATTTTTTTGTTAAAACTTTTACTATGAAAAAAGTTGCAATTGTTCACCATGGGTGCGCTAAAAATTTAATAGATACTGAATTAATTTCAGGCAAACTTTTAGAAAAAGGTTATGAAATAACGCTTGATGCATACGACCCTGATTGCGATTATATTATAATAAACACTTGTTCTTTTATTTTTGATGCGGAAGAAGAAAGTGTAAGAAGCATTTTTGATTTTATTGATACAGGAAAAAAAGTTATTGTTGCAGGGTGTTTGCCGCAAAAACACAAAAAACATTTAAAAAAATTAATTCCTGAAGCTTACGGGTTTATTGGAACATCAGACATTGATAAAATTGCAAACCTTTTAGATATGGACAAGGAATTTTATTATGTCACAGAAACCCCCCATTGTGTTTACCCTGAAAACACTGAAAGGGCGCAGATAACAGTTGGCGCAAGTTCTTATATAAAAATAGCCGAAGGGTGCAATTATTCCTGCGGATATTGTGTTATTCCAAAATTAAGGGGTAAATTTACTTCTCGCCCCATTGAAAATATTGTAGCGGAAGCAAAAAATTTAGCCGATAAAGGGGTTAATGAAATTGTTTTAATTGCACAAGATACTTCAAGCTATGGAATAGATTTATATAATAAACCATCGCTTGATAAACTTTTATATGAACTTGATAAAATTCAAAATTTAAGCTGGATTAGAATTTTATACACATACCCAACAAACTTTACAAAAGGTTTAATAAAAGCGTATAAAGAAATTGACCGTGTGGTTAAATATGTTGATATTCCGCTTCAACACTCGCACCCTGAAATTTTAAAGGCAATGAGAAGACCCGTTATAAACGGTGAAGATTTTGTTAAAAAATTAAGAGATGAAATAGACGGGCTTGCAGTTAGAACAACTTTAATTACAGGCTACCCCACAGAAAATGAAGAACATTTTGAACACCTTTATAATTTTGTAAAAAATGTTAAATTTGACAGGCTTGGTGCTTTTGAATTTTCAAAAGAAAAAAATACATACGCATACAACCTAAAACCCCAAGTGCCAAAAAAAGTTAAACAAAAAAGAAAAGAAGAAATTTTAAAACTTCAAAAAGAAATTTCAAACGAATTAAATTCAAAAATGATAGGCAAAAAAATTCCATCTATTATTGAAACAATTCAATCTGACGGGCTTGCAATTGCAAGAACCTATAAAGATGCACCGGATGTAGACGGGTTAATTTACATTGAAACAAATAAACCCTTAACCCCTGGGGATATTTATGACGTTGAAGTAACCAATTTTTCAGATTATGACCTTTATGGCAAAATTTAAGTTTTTCAAGTTTTATAAATTTACCGAAGTATTTTTTTAGGAAAATTTATAATGCAGGTATCTTTTACAGGAATTTTAAAAGGCTATTTATCATCTGAAAATTCAATTCAAGTTCCCATTAATAAAAAATTTGCAAAAGCAAAAAGAGTAGAAGATGTTTTTAATGCGGAATATGATTTTAGAACATACACAATAAACGAACAAAAAAAAATGATTTTAATGGCAAAAAGCGCCATTAGAGATTATAAAGAACCTGACCCTGAAAGGGGTGAAGAATACCAAAAAGAAGCAGGAATTTACCGTTTAACCGCAAGAGATGCAATTTATTATTGCACAGGTTCGGATATTGAAGCAGCTAAAAATTTGCAAAAAGAACTTGATGAAAAAAGGCTCAAGGGTAAAGAAAGGCAAGATGCCGTTTCAAAATTTATTGATGAAAGAACTAAAGACGGCGATAACACGGGCTTTTTTATAATGGATTCATCTGATGGCAAAAGATATGACGTTTTTGCTTTTGGCGAATCTAAAAAAGGGTATACATTCAGCTCAAACTTTCTTGAACTTTAATTTTTATGCTAAAATGGTTTTACCTTAATTTGGGCGATTAGCTCAGTTGGTAGAGCACTTGAACGACATTCAAGGGGTCACAGGTTCGAGCCCTGTATCGCCCACCATTTAAGGTTTTAGTTGTTTAATTTTTTTACGATATAAAAAGCGTTTGCTTCAATTTGAATATTTTCTTCGTTTGGAATTAACCTTGGAAGCCCGTTATTTATATCTACTCCCCAATTTCCCAAAGAAACTTTTTCGCCATTTTTACCATAAGCAAATGCGGTAACAACAATTTCATTTTTATTATTTGAATTAAACCCTAAGGGGTTTAAATCCCACCTTATATAATTTAAAATAAGGTTTGACCTATCAAACCAATAGGCTTTTATCATTTCATTTAAAAGTGATAAGCGGACCCCAAAACCTTTGCTTTTTTTTGCAATGTAGGGGTCATCCACCCTAAAATCAACCGGCACTTTGTTATACCACCTTGATTTAACGGGGCTTGTTTTAGAGTCTTCTTTCCAAACAGCTTTAATAAAGTTTCTTATTTCTCTGTAATCAATTTTTGGAATGTCTTCTTCTTTCATTCCATAATCAAGGCCTGTTTTTTTATGGTCTAAATTGGTGACATTTTCTAACATCCAATTGGTGTCATATTCGTTTTTGCCAACTGTTCCTTTTTGATTTGAAGAATTTTCCCCGTTATTTACCTCTTTTATATTATTTTGCGCTAAAGAATTATTTGGGGGAGTGCTTAAATTAAGAGCCGAATTTGGCGGAGTTTGAAGCTTGTTAAAATCAAAATCAAAATTCCCTTCATCTTCTATATTAAAGGGGGAATTTGAACTTAAACTGTCTTCCTGTAGAGATTCAAAAGCTTTCATTTCATTTGCAAATTCAAGATTGTTCATATAACAGGAATTTAGTTCTCTCGGTTCATCTGTTATGTAATAAAGCCAAACATAGGTTTCATAAAGCCCAAATTTATTTGAACCCCTTTTTTCTTTTGCGATAAAAGTTTTGCTGTCAGATGAAAAATCTACAAAAGTTAGAGTTGAAAAGAAACCTTCTTTTAAATATGGAAGGGCGGTTGAAATTAGAGGGTATCTTGTGTGTTCAAAAACACTTACATCATTAAGCCTTTCTTTTTTGCCCAAATGTTTATCAAGTTCAATTAAATACATTGTGCTTGCAACTTGCCTTGTTTGGGGGTAGTAATAAATTTCAGAATATATGGCATTTTCAAAATTTGGGTCTGAAATAAAGGGGGATCTTACCATTTTTTCTTTTAAAAGGTTTGTAAGGTCAAGTTCTTTTGAGCCTGCATTAACATTGTATCTTTCAATATAGCTTGGAATTTCAACTTCAGGGGGAATTAATTCTTCTTTAATCGTGCCGTCTTTTTCGGGGTATATTCTTTTTTCTTCTCTTTGGCGCATATCCATTTTAACGCTTGTTGCAGATTCCATCCACTCATCAACCGTGTGCACCATTGGCTGTTTTGTTTCTTTTTCAATATCTTGTTTTTTTTGAAAAGGGTTTGAAAAAGCAAACGCACTTGTTTGAAAAACAATAAAAGACGCAAAAACAAGAGGCAAAACTGTTTTAAATTTCATTAAACAAGCCCTTCGTTTCTTGCTTTAACCGTTGCTTTTGTTCTGTCTGATACGTAAAGTTTTTGTAAAATGTTATGCACATGGGCTTTTGTGGTTGAAATTGTAACCACTAATTTATCTGAAATTTCTTTATTTGAATATCCTTCTGAAATTAAAGATAAAACTTCCAATTCTTTTTTTGTAAGCCCATATTTATCAATATTTTCTTCTTTTTCTTTTTTTGTTACCGTTTGTTTTTGAAGCCCCGATAACACAAGCCTTGCAATCATAGGGTCAAGCCATGCGGCTTTTTGACTTACGGATTTTATTGCAGATAAAAGGGAATCTAAATTGCACCCTTTCATAATGTATCCATCCGCCCCTGCTTGAAGGGCTGCATAAACATCATCTTCATTATCGCGGGAGGTTAACATTAAAATGGATGAATTAATTCCTTTTTCCTTAATTCTTTTAGAAGCTTCAATGCCGTCAATTTTAGGCAAACCTATATCCATTAAAATAACATCAGGGTTTAATTCATATGCCATAGTAACTGCCTGAAGGCCGTCTTCCGCTTGCCCTACAAGCTCTAACCCTTCTGTATTTTGAATGAATATTGCAGTTCCCATTCTTGCCATTATGTGGTCTTCTACAAGAAGAACTTTTATGTTTTTAGCAGCGTTTGACATTTATGAAACCACCTTTGCATTTTTAACAGCTTTATTTATAGTAAACGTAAAGGTTGCACCTTTGTTTATTTCGCCTTCTGCCTTAATTTCGCCGTTGTGAGCTTCTATTATTTGTCTTGAAAGGTAAAGCCCAAGGCCTGTTGACGGCAGGCGTTTTTTGGAATTTCCCCTTTGGAACTTTTTAAATAAACCGTCTAAATCTTCTTTAGATAAGCCTTCGCCGAAATCTTGAACGGTAACTTTTAGGTTTCCTTCAATATCTTCTGTTTTAATGATTATTTTGCCATTCTCAAAACTATGTTTAATTGCATTACCCAAAATGTTGAATAAAACTCTTTTAATTTCGCTTCTGTCGGCTTTTATTATTAAACCTTTTTGTTCAAATTCAATATTAAGGTTTGTTTTATCTGATAGCGGTTTTAATTCTTGAATGCAATTTAAAATAAGTTCATCAAGGTCAAAATCTGTTTTTACAAGGTGCATTTTGTTAGATTCATATCTATATACTTCCAACAAAACATTCACAAGCCCAAGCATATCTTCCATGCTTCTTTTCATTGTTGTGAATAAATTTCTAAGTTCACCCGTTAATTCGCCCAAGGTTCCGTTCAGTGCAAATTCTAGCGCATTTATTGAAGCTAAAACAGGCGTTCTTAGATCATGGGTTAAAGTTGCAATGAAATCATCTTTTAAGCGTTCGTTTTCTTTTTCTTTTGTAACATCTCTTATTAAAACAATTGTTTTAATTTCATCGTTCAATTTTGTTTTTGATAAAGAAAGTTCAATTGGAACGGTTAAATTTTTATCGTAATCAACAATGTTAAAATTTCTTAAATATAGGGTTTCGCCAACATTCAGGGTTGTTTTTTGGTTTTGTTCGTTTATTAAAAGTTCAAAGAAATTTTTACTTTTTAAGTCTTCTTTAATTCTTAAAAGCTGAATTGAAGCAGGGTTGAATTGTTCAATATTGTTGTTTGAATCAAGAACAACAAGGCCTTCGGATAAATTTGTTATAATTGTTTCTAATTTGTTGTTTGTTGTTTTAAGTTCATTTGTTCTTTTTTCAACAATGTTTTCAAGGTTTCTGTTTAAAATTTCAAGTTCTTCAATTTTATTTTTTAATTGAACTTTTAAATTTGTTCTTTCAATGCCGTTTTTAATGTTTAAAATAATGTCGTCATTGTTCCAAGGTTTTTCAATATATTTAAAAATGCCAACTTCATTAATCGCTTTTATTGCGTTTTCTTTATCAGCGTAACCGGTTAATAAAATTTGGGTTGTATCGGGGTGAAGTTCTTTTGCTTTTATTAAAAATTCAATGCCGTTCATATCAGGCATGATGAAATCTGAAATAATAACAGAACAATTATTTTCTTTTAACCAATTAATAGCATCGTTTGGAGCGTTAAAAGTGAACACGTTTGAATACCCTTCCAACTTCAGAAGGGTTTTTAAGGTTTTTGTTACTAAAACCTCGTCATCTAGAACCAGTATTTTGGCAAAAATATCCATACTTATATAATAAATTATTTTTTTTCTTTAACAAATTTTTTACAAAAATACAACTTTTTGCACAATCATGGCAATTTTAAATATTAACGTGTTTTATATGCCATGTGAAATTGTGAAGAATTAATATTAATGCAGCTTAATTCCGAAAACATTAATATAACGAATAAAGCTTACATTGGCTCTAATCTTCAAAAGGGAGCCAAAGGAAGCTTTGCTAAAAACAGCTCTTCTCCCTCTTTTACAGGGCTTCGAGATGAGCTTTTTGATGTGTCTAAAGATGCACTCAAGCTTGCAAATTCTAAATATAGAGACAGATTCATGGAAAAAGCCCAAATGACATTTGGCGAATCTGTTCAATATGGTATAACGGGCTTTTTTAGAGGAATTAAAGATAAAACCGTTAAATTCTTCAAAGAAAATTTCACAGAAGGGGTAGATGTTACATACGGAGAGAAAACCAAAACCCTTGAATATTTGCGTGCCAATTTCGGGGAAACTTTTGAGGATTGCTTCCTTGATATAGACAATTACAACAACACAATAAGCAGCCCAAGAATTAACAAGGTTACGGATTTTATTCATTCAACCTTAAAAACCGTTCGTGGCAAAAAAGATCAATTTATATATGAAGCAAGCGATGAAACAGATTCTATCACATTTCACAAAGATCCTTTTATAAAAAATTTATGCTTGGGTATTAAAGAGTTTACGGTTGGCCAAATTCTTGACCTTGGGGTTTCAATCAGAGGTTTATACCGAAAATTTAATGCAAGGTTTGGTTCAAGCGATATTATTTCTTCAACAACAAAAAAATGGAGTTTTATAAACGAAATTTTAGACAGAAGAATTTCTGAAAACAAAGCAAGAGATTCTTTTTACAGGCTATCCGGCGTTTTTGAAGAGGCAGCCAAAGGGGTTAGTGACCTTGGAAAATACAGCGTTAAGAAAAACCCTGTTAAACAAAAAGAAGAAACTCTAAATTTAATCCAAAAAAACATTCAAGGTTTGGCTGAAAAATCAATTAGTCAGGCTTCCAAAAAAGTTGGTAAATATAACACAAAAACAGAACGTGCTTGGAACAGATTAGGAACGGGTTTTGTAAGTGCAACATTTGCTGCAACCGATTTCTATAACATTTCAATGCTCCAAAATAATGACCCGAATAAAGCCAATAAATCGGGCAAAAAACGTTTCATGCAAGATATGAGACGCCAAGGTTTAACTGCAGGTATCACATATGTTGTATTGGGCGCACTTCAAAGGTCTGTTAACAACAGTGTTATGGCCGCTGTTCTTTCACTTGGCGGTGTTACATTGGCTTCTGAAATCTTATCAAGAAAAATGGGCGGCATTCCGTTAACTCCACTGAGCCCTGAAGAAGCCGCAAAAGTTGCAGATAAGCAAGAAAAGAAACGACTTGAAAAAGAAGGAAAAGAACCTTCAAGTGAAACAAAAAATGATGAAAAAGAAAATAAACCATCTGAAACAACAACGGAAATTAAAAATGATTCTGTTCAAAATAACAACTTAGATGTATTTAAAGTTTTCACGGACAAAGTGAACTATCCTTCATTTAACGGCGGTTCTTTAACTTCATTTACTTCAAATCCTTCAGATAATTCTCAAACAAAAACGGAAGAAAACAAAGAAGGCAAGAAAAAATCAAGTGTTGCATCTAAAATTCTTAAAGGAACTTTGGCCGTATTTGGCGCTTCGCTTGCGGTTGGTTTCTTAAGAACAAGAAATGTTTGCAAATTGGATGATATTATAAATTCAATCAGCGCAAAATATGATGATTTTATAAAGAAAACTACATCAAAACGCTTAATACTGCCTTCAGATGATGTTGACGGTTTCCTTAATTATTTGAAAAACAACAATTTCAATGAACAATACAAGGTTCTTGAAAAAACTCTTAAACCATTTAGGCTCCATGGTAAATTAAGCGGTCAAACTCCATTGGTTCAAAAATATGTTCCTAAAAAAGAACTCAACCCTTCAGGTTTTTATTACGATTTAGGCTATGTTGAATCAAAAGGCAAAAGAACTGCAATGAATGTTATTACATATCCTATAAATACTGTTGCTAAACTGTTCGGCAATGCAAACAATTTGGTAAGAAGATTATTGGGTGCAGCCCCTGTTGAAGAAAAAGGCAAAGATGTAATAAATGCAAAAACAGCTGCAGAATTTATGGAAAAACATGCTTATAAATATAGAGATGCGCTTGCAAAAGAAAATATGTATACCTTTAGAAAAGATTTAGAAGATGCCTTTACAAGACATTTCTCCGAAGCAAACTCTAAAAACAAAAATACTTCAATTGCAATGATTTCAAGGTTCTTAATTACCATAATTTCCGGCTACTTCTTTGTTAATGATTACAGAAACGAAGTGTTAATCGAATCAAAAGGTAAAGATGTTGAAAGAGCAAATTCAACAATGAGGGAAAGAATAGGCCATAAGATTGCTAACTTCTTCTTGAACTCAATGTTTATGGATTTATTCAACACAACATTCGAAAGCTTCTATTTGGGTTCAGTTGGCGGTGCAACAGCAGTTGCTATGGCAACAGAATTTACGAATGAAACCGCTGTAAGGGCTTCAATTTGCACGCCAACATCTAAGATGACAAGAGAAGAATTAATTGAATATGAAGATAAACGCTTAAATGATGACAGCATAAAAGGTGATTATTACAGAACATTTATGAAACTTACGGGTAAAAAACCTTTAAGTGAAAAAGCCAAAAAATAATTTTATTCCTTGTTGAATTTATTGTTTAATTCTTCAAGGAATATTTTTGCAGGTTTAGAGAAAATTTGGTTTTTCTTCCAAACAATGTTTATATTAACTTCTAATTTTGGCGACAAAGGCCTAAAACAAATTTTAGAATTGTCTAGTGTGTTAATAAGCCTGTCAAGCCCCATTGCATAGCCGATTTTGTCTTCTGTCATAATTGAAGCATTGTATATTAAATTATAAGTGCCCACTATATTTAATTTTTCAAAATTTCCCTTAAACCAATCTATAAAAATGTTTTTTTCAAAAGTTGTTTTAATTGCTTGTCTTGACATAATTAAAGGCAAATTTAAAAGGTCATCTAATTTAATATTTTTCTTTTTTGCTAAAATGTCATCTTTTCTTAAAAATAAGCCCCATCTGTCTTTTTCTTTTAAGTTGATGGAATTATATTTATCAAGGTCAATCGGTTCAATTAAAATGCAAAAATCAAGTAAGCCTTTGTCTAATTTTTCCTGCAAATCTTCACTGTCGCCTGAAACTATGTGAAATTTAACTTTTTTGTATTTTGTATTCAAATTTTTTATAACATCTGTTATTGATTTTATTGCTCTTGTTTCGCCGGAGCCTATAAAAATGTTTCCTGAAATTTCATCTTTATTGTTTTTTAATTCATCTTCTGCTTTATCAATAAGTTCAATAATTTCTTCCGCTCTTTTTTTTAAAATTATCCCCTCAGGAGTGAGTTCAATTTTTCTGTTTCCCCGTAAAAAAAGCTTTTGCTGAAGTTCACCTTCAAGGTCCATTAATTGCCTTGATAGTGTGGGCTGGGTCAGGTGCAGAATTGAAGCCGCTTTTGTAATGTTTCCGACATTTGCAACGGTTAAAAAATATTTTAAAACTCTTATTTCCATAAAAACATTTTATTTTTTTAATTAATGCCTGTCAAGCATAGTTAGTTATTAAATATAAGTATTTGTTATTGAACAAAAAATAGTAAATAATAATAAAAAAGGAATTTAAAATGAACAAAAATGAATTTTCTGAATTAATGAAAACAACCAAAAAAGTTGAACTGAAAAGCGAATTATTTGAAATGTTCCACATTTTAGCGGATGATGCCATAAAAATTACAATGGAATTAAACAACAAATACCACACAAAAGAAGAAATTGTTGAAATTTTTTCTAAACTTACAAATAAAAAAGTTGACCCTACATTTCGCTTGTTTCCGCCTTTTTATACAGATTGCGGCATAAACATTACTTTAGGAAAAAATGTTTTTATAAATTCAAACTGCAAATTTCAAGACCAAGGGGGAATAACAATCGGTGATAACGTTTTAATCGGGCATAATGTTGTTATTGCAACCATAAATCACGACTTAAACCCCAAAAAAAGAGCAGATATGTATCCAAAACCCGTTAAAATAGGAAATAATGTTTGGATAGGCTCAAATGTTGTTATTTTAGGGGGTGTCACAATTGAAGATGGTGCTGTTATTGGTGCCGGAAGCATTGTTACAAAAGATGTTCCAAAAAATGCGGTTGCATTTGGCTCCCCTTGCAAGGTTCATAAATTTATAGAAGGAGAAAATTAATGTTATATGACACCCACTATAAAGAAGGAAAAAAGGTAAGCTTTAAAAAGTTTGATTTAACAATAAAAGGGCTATTATTTTTGCCTGATAACTTTGATGAAAATAAAAAATACCCCGCAGTTGTTGTGGTTCACCCCGGGGGTGGTGTTAAAGAACAATGTTCATCACTTTATTCTTGGAATTTAGCAAAAAAAGGCTTTATTGCACTTGCTTTTGATGCAAGCTACCAAGGGGAAAGTGAGGGGCTTCCAAGATACTTAGAAGACCCGACATCAAGAGTGGAAGATATAAGAGCGGCTGTTGATTACTTAACAACTTTAGCTTTTGTAGATGAAGAAAAAATCGGCGCTATGGGAATTTGTGCAGGCGGCGGCTACACAATGAGCGCCATTCAAACGGAATTAAGAATAAAAGCAGCGGCAGGCATAAGCACTTGGGATGTTGGTAACAGCGCAAGAAACGGCTTCCCCGGAGTTAATGAAGAAAACTTTATGCAAAATTTATTAAAACAAGTTTCTATTGCAAGAACAATTGAAGCAAAAGGGGGAGAGCCCCAATATTTTAAATATGTTCCTGAAACAAAAGAAGAAATGGAACAATTTCCTGCAGTAATATCAAAAGAAGCAAGCGAATATTATAGAACAGAAAGGTGTTTTTACCCGACATCCGTTAATAAATATCTTGTTTCAAGCAACGATAAGCTTGCCGCGTTTGACCCTTTTTTAAATATAGAAACTGTTTCTCCCCGCCCGATTTTACTTATTGTCGGAAGCAAGGCAGATACAATTTATTTTACCGATGATTGCTACAAAAGGGCAAAAGAACCAAAAGAAATTTTTGTAATTGAAGGTGCAACGCATGTGGATTTATATGATAAGCCGCAATTTGTATCTCAAGCAGTTCAAAAATTAACGGAATTTTTCAATAAAAGTTTGGGGTAAAAATTTACCCCTCTTTTTTTAAAGTTAATAATTTTTAATAAATGAACCTATTGATTATCATTTTTCTTGTGAAAATTTTTTTATATAGATATAAACATTTTATTTTAAGGAATTAAGATGACGAGCAATTTTCCCATTAATCAAAACCCTTTATTAAACAATGGGGTTTATGCGCAAAATTCAAATAACAACTATTTTCAAACAAGTTTGTAGGTTGGGCTTTTAGCCCAACAATTACGCTTTTTGTATCCATATAAGTAAAATTTGAGCTTTTGGTCTTTATTTTATATTCAAATTTGAACAAATTTGAATTTTTTTCAATTAAAAAGACCTCTTGGTTGAGGTCTTTTTAAATTCGGAGAGAGTGGGATTCGAACCCACGGTAGAGTTTACCCCTACACAGACGTTCCAGGTCTGCACCTTAAACCGCTCGGACATCTCTCCATTATTAAATTGTAATGTTTGGCTTGGTTTTGGCGGCGGTTTGTTTGCCGTTCAAATTTCGAACTCTTTAATATTAACATAAAAAAATTTATCTATGGTAAAATTTTTTTAATGAAAGATATAATTGCTTTTTGGGGCTATCCGCACCCAAGTTTAATTAAAAAAACAAAAGAAGAATATAAAAATGCAATTTGGCTTGATTTGGATGTAGATTTTAACCATCCGCAAGCTTCAATTTTGCCTGTAAATTATTGTTCAATTATAAAAAACATTTTTAATAATGCCATATTTTATAAAGAAAGAATTATTAAAATTTTAGCCCCTGTTGGCAGAGATAAATGCGACAGTGCTATTTTTGCGGTTGAAATTTTATCTGATATGGGTTTTAACATTGAAACTTCCGCATTCGAAGAAAAAACTTATAAAAAAAATAATGTTTACATTTCAGAAAGCAATTTGCCGCTTAAAAAGAAGGTTGAATTAATAACAGATAATATAATAAGTGAAAAAGATTATTCAAACCTTGAAAAATCAATTCCCGTGGCAGGTTTTTGGGGCGTTCCCCCCAATGATTTATCAATTTTAGAATTATTCCCAAACGAAACCCATATTTTTGGCTGGATGAGGTGTGTTGAACAAATGGCGCCATTTGATATTGAGCTTGAAAAATTTGTTAACCCAAATATAAAAACAGTTTTCTTTGCTCAAACATTTTGTGCCAAAAACCAATTGGCAAAATACCTTGCAGATAAATATAACGGCTTATATATAGATATAGACGGCGTTTCAAATAATTCTACAAAAGCTAAAATCGAAGCATTTTTGAGGTTAAGATAATGACTTTATATTTTTTAGATGCAGGAACAACATTCAGTAAAATTTTAGAAGTTGATGATTCAGGTAACAAAAAATATTCCGTTATAAAAACATCTGAATTAAAAAACCTTGATATTAACTTTAACTATTCAACAGGCCACAGTTCAAACAAAAACAAAACCAATTATGAAAACGAAGTTGTTGCCCTATCTTATGGTGTTAAGCATTTAAAAAACGGCGTTATTTTAGATTTGGGTTCAAGGGATGCCAAATGGGTTCAATTTAAAAATGGCAGCTTTAAAGATATGGATTGGAACACAAACTGTGCAAGTGCAACAGGGGCAACAATAGAAATGCTTTTAAAATTCTATGGGGTGGATGTTCAAAATTTAATTCCAAACAAAGAAAAATACCCCGTTACTTGCGGCATTTTTGGTTTAGAAAAAATTATGGATGATGTTTCAAGCGGAATTGCCCCTGAAATTGCAATTTCAAAGTTTATAACAGGTGTTGCATTTAATGCTTATAATTTTACAAAAAGGCCAAATAAAATTTACCTGTCCGGCGGTTTTTGTGAAAACAAATGTTTTGTTGAAGCATTAAAGTTTTTTGTTGAAGTTGAAACATTGGGCAGGTTTATTCTTGTTGACGGGCTTTACAACATTTATTTAGAAAAATTTGAATAAAAATTAAACTAATTAGTTGTTTGAATATTTTTTGTGTTTTAACTATCATTTAAGGCATGATGGTTTCGTTCAGATTATTTTTAGTTTAAATGGCATATTTTATTTTTTTTAAATTGCTATTTAACCAATAATTATGAGTATTTGGGCGAAGGCTAACAACAAACGTGTTAAAAAAATAATAAAATACAACTAAATAGTTTAATAAATATTTACCCAAAAGGAGAAATGATAATGGATATCCAATTATTAATGCAAAATTTGCAAATGGCACTTACCGTTACCGTTGTGGGTATGGTAATTGTTATGGTGTTTTTAACATTAATGGTTTTTACAACAGACATTACAAAAAAGGTTGTAGATTGGCTTAATGTTAAATTTCCGCCAGATGTGCCAAGTGATACAAAACCGCAAAAGAAACAAACAGGTGCTGAAGAAGAAATTGCCGTTGCAATTGCTGCGGTTTTAGCTTATCAGCATAAAGCTTAAGGAGATGTTATGGAATTTATTCACCAATTTGTAAATGCGCATAACGTGGCAATTTCAGCAGGTTTGCTTTTAGTTGCATACGTTTTTATTGCGCTTGAAAAAATACCAAAAGTTACAATTGCGCTTTTGGGTGCTGCAATTACAATTATTTTAGGGCTTGTAAGCCAAACAAAAGCAGTTGACGGGTTAATTAACCCTCATTATTTTATCAACTTTGTTGATTTTAATGTAATTTTCCTTCTTGTTTCAATGATGATTATTGTTGCAATCACAACAAGAAGCGGGGTTTTTAACTATATTGCAAACGAACTTTTAAAACTTACAAAAGGGCACCCTATAAAAGTTTTAATTACCCTTACTGTTTTTACGGCAGTTGTTAGTGCATTTTTAGATAACGTTACAACAGTTATTTTAATTATGCCAATTACATTTTCAGTTGCTAAAAAATTGGATATTAACCCGATTCCATTTTTGCTTGCTGAAATTATGTCATCAAACATCGGGGGAACTTCAACCCTTATAGGCGACCCTCCAAATATCATTATAGGTTCAGCAGGCGGCCTTTCATTTATGGATTTTGTGAAAGAATTAACAGGCGTTGTTGCTGTTATTTTAATCGCTGCGCTTATTTTCTTTGTTCTTTGCTTTAGAAAAATGTTGAAAGCAGATAAAGAAAAAATGGCAGAAGTTGTTAAAATTGATAATTCAAAAACAATTGCCGATTTTAATTTAATGTATCGTTCAGTTACTGTTTTAGCACTTGTTATTTTAGGCTTCATTTTGCATGATGTAATTCACATTGAAACTTGTGTAATTGCAATGCTTGGTGCATCTGTTCTTTTGTTGTTTGAAAAACCGACAGACATTTTAAGAGATGTAGAATGGAATACAATTTTCTTCTTCATTGGTTTGTTTGTTATAATTGGCGGCTTAGAAGCTTCAGGCGGCATTAAACTTATGGCAGATTGGGTTTTAAAAGTAACCGAAGGAAGCCAAACAGCAACCACAATGATTATTCTTTGGGCTTCAGGCATTATTTCAGGCATCATTGATAATATTCCATATACTGCAACAATGGCGCCAATGCTTGTTGAAATTCAAAAAGAAATGGGCCAAGCATATACATATCCCCTTTGGTGGGCATTATCTTTAGGCGCATGCTTAGGCGGCAACATGACAATAATTGGTGCTGCAGCAAACGTTATTGTTAGTGAAAATGCGGCAAAAGAAGGCCACCCCATTCAATTTATGAAGTTTATGAAATATGGGGTAATGGTTGTATTTTTATCTTTGGCAATAAGCACAATTTATCTTTATTTGAAATTTTTAAGATAATAAACGAGCTTATACATTTTAAAAAGGCAAGGTTTATTCCTTGCCTTTAATTTTTTATTTAACCTTATAAGATAAAAGCATTCCGGCATCAAAATCCAATAGCTGGCTTTGGTAATTTGGGCGATTTAAAAGCGTTTCAACATAATCTTTTGTTTTTTTATAGTGAGATAAAATATTATCTGCAACAATAACCCCGCCTTTTTTTAAAAGTGGGTCAAAAGAATTAAAATATTGAATGTATTCCGCTTTATTTGCATCAACAAAAATAAAATCAAATTCCATTGAACGTTTTTTGTTCATATTGGCTAAAATTTCAATTGCATCGCCTACAATTGGGGTTATAATGTCATCTACATTTGTTTTTTTAAAATTTAAAAGCGCTAAATCCATTCTTTTTTGCCAATATTCAAGAGTGGTTAATTTTCCGCCCGTTTTTTTAAGCGCTTTTGCAAGCCAAATGGAACTATAACCGTTTGATGTGCCAATTTCAAGCGCAGATTGAACATTTTTCATTTGAATTAGAAGGTTTAAAAAATTTGCGCTTGGTCTGTCTACATTCCAAAAATCTTGAATTGTTTCTTCCAATTTTAAAAGAAGGCTTGATGTTTCTGCATCAAAAAGTTTTTCAATATTATCTTGATGAACAATTGTGCTTCTATCAAGCGCTTCTTTAAATTTCATTTATATTGCCTCTTGAACTTCTTCTTGTTCGTTATTTTTATCAACCGGTTCTTGAACGGGTTCTTTTTCACTGTCTGTAATTGGTTCTAAAACCGTTTCTTCCGTTGGTTCTTCTTTTTGTTCTTTAATATCAACCGCAGGTTTTACTGGCGGGTTTTTATCAATTATAACAATATCTGCAATATCAATATCTGATTTTGCCTTTTTTTCCATTTTGTTATTTTCAAGGTCAACAATTACCATTTTTTTAGTGTTAATGCCTGTTATAACAGCGTTTGTTTTATTTGGAATTAAAGTTATTTTAGAATAAAAACCGCCGCTTCCAATAGAAATCGGTTCTAACATTTTATTTTGGTTAAAATCATAAATGTTAACAACCCCTTCTTTTGAAGATAAAATGAAGGCTTTATCTTTATATATTAAAGCATCTGTCGGTTTTTCAGCTAAATCAAGTTCAGAAACTAATTCGGCAGGGTTTTCTGATTCAAAACTGTTTAATTTATAAATGTAGCCTTTATTTAAGGTTCTTGAAAGTGCAATAATTTTGCCGTTTTTCATTAAAAGTTTTGACAAATTTTTAACGTTTGCAATTTTTTTAATGGAATAAGTTCCTGATTTTAAATCCATTATGTAAATATTTTCATTGTTTTTATCGCTAAAAATTAAAGCGCCGTCCGGGCCTGAAACAGAAATTTTATTTGGGGCCCTGTCTGATTTAATTGTTTTTGCTAAGCTTGCATTGTTTAAATCTACCATATAAATAGAGTTTGCCTTGGCGCTTGTTACATAAGCTGTTTGGCTTGTAATGTCAAGGTCGGCATCTGTTGGCAGGTCTTCAAAATCTATTTTGGTTAAAACTCTTTCATTCACCAAATCAATAACTTCTGCCGTTTTATTTCCAAAATACATAGTAAGCGCAAATTTTGTTTTAGGCGAAGCTATAATTTTATTCGGCAGCCCTGAAAGTTTAATTTCATATAAAGGAGCAGCGCCGCCTTTATCGTAAACCAAAACAAATTTTGTTTTATTGTTTGCAATAAATGTTTTTGCATCTTTTAATTCTGCCATAGGAACAATATCTGCCGCTTCTTCATCGTCTGAATTTCCAAGTGTGGCATCTGATGTTGTTATTAAAAGGTTATCGCCCCTGTTTGGAATTAAAAGGTCGCCCATAATAATTTTCATGCTTTCAGGAATTTTAAAACCTGTGGGCACAAGCATATCTTGAGGCATTACGCCCAATTTAACTTTATTTGGCAAGTTTTCATTTTTCGTAATTGTAAAATTGCCTTTTTTATCTTTAAAAATTTTCATTAAAACATAGTTGTTGTTTAAAATAACAACTTCGGGTTTTTGTTTTAGGGTTTGGTTGTTGGGGTAGGTGTAATCAATTTTAATGTTGTCAACCGTTGCTTTTTCGGCAGGATACAAGGGAACATACATTGTGTTTGTATCCAAAAGAATAACGGAATCGAACCTTTGGGTTGCATTTGGCAGTTCTTTTTTAATAAATTCCCACGTATCATCAGGAAGCCTTGAAGCAAAAGCTTGATTGTTAATTAAAAAACATAAGCCAACAGCTGCAAGCGCACTAAATTTAAAATTTAATTTCATCTATCCCCCAATTTATTTAAAAACGGTTTTTACTTTATCCATTATACCGCTTTTTTTATCTGAGTCATTTCTTTTTGAAATTTCAAAAAGCTTTTTATAAAGGTCTTCTTCCTCTTTTGTTAGTTTTTTAGGTGTTTTTATTTTAATTGTAACATAATGGTTGCCCCTTTGGCCTTCCTTACCAAGGTATGGCACACCTTTCCCTTTTATTAAAAGTTTTTCTAAGTTTTCAATGCCGCTTGGTATATGAAGTTTTTCTTCGCCATCAACGGTATTAACAGTAACTTCATCCCCTAAAACGGCTTGCGGCATCGAAATTTCAAGAACGGTATGAATATCAACGCCATCTCTTATAAATTCATTTGATTCTTTTACATATAAAACAATGTACAAATCCCCCGGCCTGCCGCCGTTTTTGCCTGCATCGCCTTCATTTGCAAGGCGAATTCTTGAGCCTGAATCTACACCTTTTGGGATTTTTATTTTTGCAACTTTTTCTTTTTGAACTGCTCCCCTTCCTTTGCATTTTTTGCAATATGAAGAAGGGTCAATCCCTGTGCCGTTGCAGGTTGGGCAAGTGGTAACGGATGTGAAATTTCCTAAAATTGTTCTTGTATTTTGCTGAACTCTGCCCATGCCGTTGCAGGTTTTACAGGTTGTTTGTTTTGCGTTTTTATCTTTACCTGTGCCCATGCATTCTTCACATGTTTCTAAATGCTTAATTTTAATTTCTTTTTCAACCCCAAAAATGGCATCTTTAAAATCAATTTGAATATCCATTCTAAGGTCATCACCTTGGACAGGTGCATTCGGGTCTCTTTGTCTTGAAGAAAAGCCGCCCATTCCCCCGCCAAAAAAGGCTTCAAAAATATCATTTAAGCCGCCAAAGCCATATTCAAAAGGCCCGCCGCCGCCAAAGCCCGAATTATTTATGCCGTCTTCACCGTATCTGTCATAAACTTGCCTTTTTTCATCATCCGATAAAACTTCATAGGCTTTTCCAAGTTCTTTAAATCTTTCTTCTGCATCAGGGGCTTTATTTACATCGGGGTGCAATTGCCTCGCTTTTTTTCTGAAAGCTATTTTTATTTCTTCTTTTGTTGCGGTTTTTTCTACGCCTAAAATTTCATAGTAGTCCATTATTCTTTGTTTTCCTCATCATCTTCAACCGCAACATTTACCATAGTCGGCCTTAAAACTCTGTCAAAAAGCTGATACCCTGCTTGAAGCTCTGCTATAACCGTGTGTGGTTCAACATCGTTTGTTTTTGTTTGCATAACAGCTTCCATTAAATTTGGGTCAAAAGGTTTATCTTTAGCTTCAATTTTTTTCAAGCCGATTTTTCCCAAAATTTCCAAAAATTGTTTTGTGCAAATTTCATAAGATTCTTTAACGGTTTTTATATCTTCCGTTTTTTCAATTGAATTTTTGGCACGTTCTAAAGTGTCTAAAACGGGGATAATTTTTTTTAATGTATCTTCTGCGCCATATTTTAAAAGGCTTTCTCTTTCTTGTGCTTGGCGTTTTCTGTAATTGTCAAAATCGGCTGCAAGCCTTAAATATTTGTTATTTATATCATCAAGTTCTTTTTTAAATTCTTCTTCTTTTGATTCAATATTTTCTTCTTTTATATCTTCTTTTGGTTCTTCTTTAATTTCTTCTTTAATTTCTTCATTTTCCGCAAAAGGGTTATTTTGGTTTTTATCCTCGGACATAAAGTTTTAACTCCTTATTATCACACTTTTTAAGACAATAATTACATTATAGATTATCAAATCTTTTTGTCTATTTAATTTAATTATTTATTAATATTTTATATTTGTTAAAAGAACATTTTCTTTTGTTGCCTTAGGGTTTAGCTTATTGTAAACTTAATTTTAAGGAAGTTATTTCAAGGAAAAGGTTTTGGCACAATTTATTGATAAAGTAAAAATTAAAGTTGAATCAGGAAAAGGCGGAAACGGCGCTGTTGCTTGGCATAGAGAAAAATACGTTGATAAAGGCGGCCCTGATGGCGGCGATGGCGGCGATGGCGGCAGCGTATATTTTGTAGCAGACAGCAGTATGACAACCTTATTAGATTTTACATACAGGTCAATTTTTCAGGCTCAAAACGGCGAAAACGGCAGAATTAAAAATCAATACGGCAAAAACGGCAAGGATATTTATGTTAAAGTGCCGGTAGGAACAATTGTTCGCGATTTAAAAACGGGCGATATTATTGCCGATATGAATGAAGATGAAAAAACAATTTTGATTGCAAAAGGCGGGCGTGGCGGCAGAGGAAATGCAAAATTTGCAACTTCAACTTCTCGTGCACCGCAATTTTCTGAACCCGGTGAAGCATCTGTTGAAAGAGAATTGGAGCTTGAATTAAAACTAATAGCTGATATTGGCTTATTGGGTATGCCAAATGCGGGCAAATCAAGCTTTATTTCAAGAATATCTTCTGCTAAACCAAAAATAGCAGATTACCCCTTTACAACTCTTGTTCCTCACTTAGGGGTTGTGAAAAACCCTGATGGGAACAATTTTGTTGTGGCAGACATCCCCGGGCTAATTGAAGGCGCGCATTTAGGAGTTGGTTTAGGATATGAATTTTTAAGACATGTTGAAAGATGCAAATTTTTTATTCATATCGTTGATATGACAGAAGAAAACCCTGTTGAAAATTATAAAAAAATAAACAATGAACTTTTAAATTATTCAAAAGAATTATCTTCAAGGTTCCAAATTGTTATGCTGAATAAAGCAGATGCAATGATGGAAGATGATATTCAAAGATTAAAAGAAGAATTTTTGAAATTAAACGAAAATACATTTGTGGTTTCTGCAGTAACGGGCCTTGGCGTGAAGGAATTATTAAACTATGTTTACAAAAAATTTGATGAAATTCCTACTCCTTCAATAGAGCTCAATATTACTGAAGATACAGGTTTTGCAGATAATGACGACAGCCGATATGAAGCAGTTAAGCTTAACAAAAACACATATTCCGTGGATGGTGGTAAAATAAGAAGATTAGTGAGTGTTACAGATATAAAAAATATAAGACAGGTAAGAAGGCTTACAAATATTCTTGATTCAATGGGAGTTTTTAATGAATTAAGAAGTTTGGGGCTTATTGAAGGGGATACAATCTATGTTGCAAATTTGGAGATGACATATACGGGCGAATATGATTAAAATTTTCCTACATTTGGTTGATTTTTCTCTGCCGTAATGAAAATTGGAAAGAATTATAAGATACTAATATTATATAGATTGTATTCTAGTGAAAAAAGTATCTGAATTGTATAAGAAAGTTACAAACGATGCAATTTGATGGAAATGAATTAGAAAAAGATGATAACAATAAACCCTTAGAAGATGACGACAATGGCGCCATTTCTTGGGAAGATTTATTAAATACGGATGATGAGGATGATTTATCAAGCCTTATCGTTAATTCCGCAAAAGATAACGATGCCGATGAAAAAAGCGACATCTCAAATTTTGATATTTCAAGCCTTTCAGATGATGAGCTTGTTCTTGAAAAAAATGAAGAATTTGATTTAAAAACGGCAGCTACAAACTATGTAAACAGCCTTGAACAGGAAGATGCCGCAATTGAGACAAAAGGCGCAGATGATAACAAGCAAACGGAAACAACAGGTTCTTTTGAAGATGATGATATTTTGAATATGCTTGCAGACGATGCAGGCGCTCAAAATGAAGCAGATAGCGAAACAGTTTCAAAAGAAGATTTATCGGATGTTGTGGATGATGAACTTTTAAGCCTTTTGGATGTTAAAAACGATTCGCCTTCATCATTTGCAAGTGAAGCAATTGATGATGTATTAAACTTTGAAAAAGAAGAAAAAGCTGAAGAAACAACTCTTGAGCAGAAAGAAAATATTCAAGAACAAACTGAAGATGCCAAAGAACCTGAAGTTTTAACAAAAGAGGAAGATTTGGCTGCTATTTCAGAAAACATTGAAGAAGAAAATAAAAATGCTGAAGTTGACGACCAGCTTGAAATTAAGCCGTTAGCATTAAAAAAAGACAATAAAAAGTTAATAATGGCTGTTGTTATTGGGCTTGCAGGTTTATTTGCAGTAATTGTTATTGCGCTGTATTTCCTTTTCCCCGGTTTAACAGGAAACACAAACGGCGATAACCTTATGACATCAGAAGATTCAAATTATGCAATTCCAAATGATTCTAATGCAGCTAGCCTTGATGATGAAAAGCAAACCGAAGAATTGATGAATAAGCTTGAAACAAAGAAAGACAATGTTTCAAAAAAAGATTCCAAAGATAAAAAAATTGTTGTTGCAATTCAGCCAAGCGGAAGAACCAACCCGTTTATGCCATCTTCCTTATTTAATGAAGACGGTTCTTTAGCAATGGGCGGAGATTTATCTACCCCGCCTGATGTTGATGTTAATTCGCCCGAGGCTGCTGCCGGCAGAAAACTTTTCTCAATAATGGTTTCAGGCATTATGTACGACTCAGAAAGGCCGTCTGCAATTTTAAAATATGACGGAAACGATTATTTTGTTCAAAAAGGCGATAAAATCGACACATATACAGTAAGTCAAATTACAAAAGAATTTGTACAAATTAAAAACGGTGCAAATATTTACAAAGCCTATGTAGGCGAAATTTTCAATATTGGCGATATACCTAAGTCAAAACAAATTCAATATGATGGAAGAACAAGACAGTATATATCGGCAGAAGATATTCAAATAAGTACTAAATAATTACAATCAGGAGTTTGATAAAGATGTTCACAGTAAGTAAGAAAGGTTTAATTCATTTGGCATTGTCTTTGGCAATCGCAGTTGCCGTTGGTCAATGTGCTTGGGCTTCATTTGGTGATTCAAACAAACTTGCGCTAAATACAAAAGGCGTCAAAATTGAAGATTCCAACATGAACTTATATGAAGATAATAAAACAAATGAAAAATATATAATTGATGCAGATGACCCCGAAGCTGTCAGCATACCTTCTACAACAAGGTTAACAGGCAACATTCAAATTGCGGGAAGTTCAAAACAAGTAACCCTTTCTTTGAGAGATGCAGACGTTAAACAAGTTTTAAGAATGTTTGCAGACAGAGCAAACATGAATATTATTTTTCATAACACTGTAAGGGGCGAAGTTACTTTAGACCTTAAAGATGTCCCCATTAATACGGCTCTTGAATTTGTATTGGATGCATGTGAATTAACTTATATCAGACAAGACAATAACATTATTGTTGCATCAAAAGATGCAGCTAAAGATTTAAGCTATGCAAGACAAAACTTCACAACGATTCCTGTTAAATATGTAAACGCTCAAGCTATTGCGGATTTTGTGAACAAAAGTATATTTAACGGTAAATATCAAGGTGTTTCATCAGTTCCTGTTGTTGCAATTAACGCAAACAAAAACGAACTTATGGTTTTTGGTACAGAAGAAGACGAAGAATTAATTAAAAAAATTCTTGTGAAACTTGATGTTAAACCAATGATGAATGTATTCCCCGTTAACCACATTTCTCCTCAAGAAATGGCGGCTACAATTTGCGATACAATTTTATCAGATAAATCTGAAGGCGGCGCTAACCAAGGCGTTTCAATCAGTGCGGCTTCAAGAAGCACAGGCGGTGATGAAATTGAACTTGGTGGCGGTTACACTGTTTGTGTTGTTGGTGAAAATAACGGCACAATTGAAGAAAGCGAAGAAACAGATGATTTGGTTAACTATACATCAAACCCTCTGACAGTAGCATATTTCCCCGCTTTGGGCACAGTTGCCACATATGGCGGTTCAAGAGAACAAGTTAAGATGATTGAAAGCTTTATTAAGCTTCACGATAAAAAACAGCCGATGGCATATATTGAACTTTCATTAATTCAATTATCCGAAAACGGTTCAAAAGCATTCAGTTCAGATTGGATGGTTTGGACTCCGTTAGGCGGTTTTAACTTTAACGGCACAAGCGGTTTTTCAACAAACCAATGGGCACCAACATTCTTTAAAGGTAATTCTTATAATGTTGTAGACGACCAAGGTAAGGTTGAATATACAGTAAATAAACATAAAGGCTGGGGCCCGATTGTAATGAGCTTGAACTATTTGATTAATAACGGCAAAGGAAGAGTTCTTGCAAGCCCGAAAGTTATGGTTACAAACGGCAAAAAATCTATAATCGACCTTACAACAGATTATGTAAAATCAGTTAAAAGGGAATTCAGCACAGAAACTCAATCACTCCAAGCAATCACTAACGTTACCTATGAAATTGGTTCAGATATGGGTATTCAAGTTGAAATTACACCGTTTATATCACCTGAAGGTTACGTTGTTATGAATTTGAAACCAAGCTATTCAACACGTGCAGGCGGTACAGATGACTATACGTTGTTATCAAGAAGAAGCTTAGAACTTGAAAACGTTAGAGTTAAAGACGGTGAAACATTGGTTCTTGCAGGTTTAATTCAAGAAAACGAAACAAACGAAGTAACAAAAATGCCTATCTTGGGTGATCTTCCTGTCATAGGAACATTCTTTAGAACCACATCAAATATTATGACAAAAGAAGAACTTGTTATATTAATTACACCACACATTGTATATTCTCAGGATCAGATAGAAAACTTAAAGAAAAACGGCACTCCTCATCTGTAATTTCCTGAAAAACCATAAAAAATGAATAATGAATACCTATCAAAACTGCTGAACAGAATAAATACAGATTTAGTTAAGCAATTTGAAAAAGCCAAATTAATGGAATTGCGGTTTATTCCTATTGCGATACAAAACGGTACTCTATATTCTGTAATTTCGCAGGATGGTGACAAACAGGCTGTTGCCTCATATATTAAACAAAGTGTGAAAGTAGGCGGTGTTGAATTTATTTCGGTATCGCCCGCTAATTTTAATCTGCTTTTATCAGATATTATAAAAAAGGTTTATCCCGCCCAAGCTCAAACAAGCTCTCAAGATTCCCAAGATTCAAATTCTCAAAAGGCAGGAGATATTAGTCAGGTTAAATCTCCTCAAACAAAAAAAATCGGCCAAATTTTGGTTGAAGAAAAGCTTTTAACTGAAGAACAAGTGCAGCAAGCTCTTGTTGAATCAAAAAATTTCGGGCTGCCCTTGGGCTCAACCCTTGTAAAATTGGGCTATATTACAATTAAACAATTAAAAGATGCTCTTGCTGCCCAAATGCAAATCAATATGGCGCAAGAAGACCAATTGGCGTCTTTACCCGATGCAATTACTTGTCTTTCTGATGATTTTGTTTTGGAACATAAAGTAATTCCTTTATCTTACAATTCAAAAACATTAACTGTCGGCATGGTTAACCCGAAAGATACTGATACTATTAACCAAATTATAGGCATGACGGGCTTAAAGCCGGCAATTTTGATGGTAACAAGCCTTGAATATGAAAGATATGTAGAACAATATTATAAAAAAGCCAAAAAACAGCCTGAAGAAAAGAAACAAAATTTCAAAAAAGAAAAAACAGAACTTGAAGTTTTAACGGAACAACTTGCAGCTTCAAGTGATACTGGCCCGGGCGAGCAAACCTTGTGGCAAAAAGTTCAATCGGATATTGATGAAATAAGTTCTGATGCTGCAAAATATGCCAATATGATTGTAACCCAAGCTATTGATTCAAGGGCATCAGATATTCATATTGAACCAAGGCTTGATGGGTATGTTACAAGGTATCGTATTGATGGCACTTTGGTTGAAGTTGTTAGAATTCCTGCATATTTGGAATCTTCAATTGTATCAAGGTTTAAGGTTCTTGCAAAAATGAACATTGCAGAGCACAGGCGCCCGCAAGACGGCAACTTTACAATCAAATATAATCAGCAATCTTATGACTTTCGTATAAACACTTTGCCTGTTAACGGCAAAGAAAAAATAGTTATAAGAATTTTGGCGCCTTCAATGAGGGCAGAGGCCAGCTATACAAAAGAAATTAAAATTGCAGGCGCATTTCCTGATGATATTGAAAAAATTAAATATTTAACATCAGCTCCAAACGGCATTGTTTTAACATCGGGCCCGACAGGTTCAGGTAAAACAACAACATTGTATGCGCTTTTAAAAACAATGAACTCGCCCGATTGCAACATTACAACAATTGAAGACCCTGTTGAAATCAGACTGGATGGGGTTAACCAATCTGCAGTTAACCCAAAAGCAGGCATTACCTTTGCAACTTGTATGAGAGCTATCTTAAGGCAAGACCCTGACGTTATATTGGTTGGTGAAATTAGGGACTATGAAACTTTAGAAGTTGCAATTTCAGCTTCTTTAACCGGTCACTTTGTATTATCCACAATTCACACCAATTCAGCTGCTGCAACCGTTACAAGGCTTATTGAAATGGGTGCAAAAGATTATCTTATATCATCAACCTTAAACGGTGTTTTAGCTCAAAGGCTTGTTAAAAAACTTTGCCCCGATTGCAAGCGCCCATTTAAACCAACAGAAGAAGATGCAAGAAAAATTTTAACAGACCCGGAGAGAATTAAACAATTAATGGAAACCACTCTTTATCGTGCCGAAGGCTGCCCAAATTGCGGCGGAACAGGCTATAAAGGGCGTTTAGCATTATTAGAAATTTTGGTTGTTACAAAAGAAATTAAAAAATTAATTGCAGCTCATGCTCACGATATTGAAATTGAAGAGCATGCTGTTAAAAACGGAATGAGAACATTAAATGAATCCTGCATAAGACACATTATTGAAGGAAACACTACAATAGATGAATTTGTAAGGGTTCTTGGATTGGTAGGTGAATAATGCCCAGTTTTAATTATATTGCCATGAATAAAAGCAAAAACACCGTAAAAGGCAGAGTTGATGCTCTTGATCTGCAGTCTGCAAGGGCTGAGATTAGAAAAAAAGGCTTAACACCTGTTAAAATTACGGAAGATACAAATTTTGCGGCAAGAGAAAAAAGGGCAACTGCCAAAAGAAATGTTTTACCTGAACTGCCTTTAAAAGATAAAATTGACTTTACTCAAACACTTCAAATATTAACGGCAACAGGTATTCCAATTATTGAAACCCTTGCTTTTATGGAAGAAAACGCAGAAACAAAAAATGTTAAAAAAGTTTGTTCTGTTATTAAAAGCAACATTGTAAGCGGTTCAACCTTGGCTGAAACCTTAGAAAAGAACAGAAAGGCATTTGGCAGGGTTTATGCAGGTTTAACAAGAGCAGGGGAAGATTCCGGGGAATTAGACGTAACACTATCCCGTATGTTGGAGTTATTAAAAAAACAAGCGGCAATTAAAGGCAAAGTTATTGGTGCTTTGATTTATCCTGTTTTCGTTATTTTATTGGCCCTTGTTGTTGTTACAATTATGTTGGCGTTTGTATTCCCTGCGTTTGAATCCATGTTTGATTCTTTGGGCGGCAAATTGCCTTTTGTTACAAGAATTTGTATAGATGCAGGCCACTTTATTCAAGAATATTGGTATGTTTTATTAGCTGCAGTTGTTGTAGTTATTGGTTTAATTGTATTTATATTTAAAAATGAATTTACAAGAAGAATTTTAGACAGAATTGTTCTTAAGGTTCCTCTTTTATCAAGTTTGATGAGGTTTGCAAATTATTCAAACTTTTTGGCCGTGTTGCAAGTTGCATATGATGCAGGTATTCCTGTTGTTAACTGTTTATATTTGGCAAATTTGACCCTTGAAAACGCAGTTTTAAGAGATGCAATTTCAGCTGCTGCAATCAGGGTGCAACAAGGTACAAACTTGTCTTCTGCCCTAAAGTCAACAGGCCAAATTCCAAACATGATGCTATTTATGATTGCAACAGGTGAACAATCAGGTCGTTTGGGCGAAATGCTTTATAATTGTACTGTTTATATTGATAAAAAACTCGATGATATTATCGATACGTTCACCAAATTGGTTGAACCTTTTATGTTGATTGTAATTGGTGCAATTGTATTGTTCTTGGCTTTAGCATTGTATATGCCGTTATTTGGCGCATACAACCAAATTTAAGGAAAGAATAGATGGATATTGTTAAATATGAAACAAAAGGCGTTTGTTCAAGCCTTATCGAAGTTAAAATTGAAAACAATATAATAAAAGATTTGCATTTTGTTGGCGGCTGTAACGGCAATCTTCAGGGCATTTCAACATTGTGCAAAGGCATGGATGTTAATGATGTTATTAAAAAATTAAGAGGCATAAGGTGTGGTTCAAAACAAACAAGCTGCCCTGATCAGCTTGCAAATTGCTTGTTTGAATATCTTAAAGAAGCTGCCAAAAAGGCCGTTCACTAACCTTATTTAAAAATTTTTTTAAAAAAGTATTGTGAAGAGGAATTTTTTTGTGTATAATCTTAATAAGAATAATTCTTATTAAGGAAAACAAATGCAAAATACGGAATTAAACAAAAAGCTGGAAGAATTGAAACTTCGCTGCAAAAAGGCAAATTTGAGAGTTACAAAACAAAGGCTTGAAATATATAAAGCAATATTTGAATCAAAAGCGCACCCTGATGCTGAAACTCTTTATAATTCAATAAAAAATAAGGTGCCAAATGTTGCTCTTGATACTGTTTATAGAACTTTAACATCTTTAGAAAACCTTAATATGGTGTTTAGAGTAGACAGCCTTCTTGCTAAAGCAAGGTTTGATGCTGATTATACGCCGCATTCGCATTTTTTGTGCACAAAATGCAATGAAATTTATGACATCTTTTTAATTACTGCCCAAGATGTTAAAAACGAAGTTCAAAAAAAAGGTTTGGGCGAAGTTGTTGATGTAAATATTCAAGTAAGGGGCATTTGCCCAAAATGTTCAGGTAAAAATTAAGGAGAAAATGTTATGGAATTAAAAGGTTCAAAAACCGAAAAAAACTTAATGGAAGCTTTTAGTGGTGAATCACAAGCAAGAAACAAATATACTTATTACGCTTCAAAAGCAAAAAAGGATGGCTATGTTCAAATTGCAAAATTCTTTGAAGACACTGCAAATAATGAAAAAGAACACGCCAAAATTTGGTTTAAATTACTTGTTGGGGGTGATATTAAAGGTACAAAAGAAAATTTAGCTGATGCTGCAAACGGTGAAAACTACGAATGGACAGATATGTATGCAAAATTTGCAAAAGAAGCCAAAGAAGAAGGCTTTGATGAAATTGCAAGATTATTTGAAAAAGTAGGGGAAATTGAAAAAACGCATGAAGAAAGATATAGGAAACTTTTAGAAAACATTGAACAAAACAAAGTTTTTGAAAAAGATGAAGAAGTTGTTTGGGAATGCGCTAATTGCGGCTTTACCCATAAAGGCAAAAAAGCGGTTGGCTTGTGCCCTGTTTGCAAACACCCCGGAGCTTACTTTTTTGTAAAAGAACAAAATTATTAATAATTTCTCTTTCAAAAATAAAGACCAAAAAGCCCTTTGAAATTCAAAGGGCTTTTAAATTTTTTGGGTTTAAGCATTTGGAAAGTAATCGCAAATAAGTTTTTCTTCTTTTTTGAATTTGAAAACATTAAGCAATTTAGAAATTTTTGGCTTTTTAAAAAGCATTTTTTTGTATTCATCTACAAGAATTGCTTTTTTTACAAGCAGCCTGTTGTAATTTTCTGCTACCCCTGCATTTTTGTAAATTAAGGGCTCTAAATTTTTTAATTGCTTTTTGCAATTTTCAATTTCATTTTCGATACTTTTCAAATTGTGTTTAGTCATAACCATCTAATCTCTTCTTATGTGGGGAAATTCCTTTTTAACAAGTAAAGTATACTTTAATATTTGATTTAAAAATTCCCCCAAAAAATGGATTAGGGGGGTTAAATATGGTAAAATAAGCTAAAAAGATTATTTAAGGGGTTTAATATTGAAAAGAAATAAAAAAGCTGTTTTGGCATATTTATTTACCCATTGGGATGCTGAATGGTATAAAACGATTAGTTCATTTAATGTAAGATTGAATGAAATTTTTGATAACGTTATTCAAGAATTAAAAAGAAATAATGCTCCTTCATTTTATTTTGACGGGCAAATTTATGCGCTTTTAAATTATCTTAAATTTAACCCAAACAAAAAGAATTTGATTAAAAAATTAATAAAAGAAAAAAGGCTTTATATAGGCCCGTTTTTTGTTTCTGCGGATAGCTTTTTAATTTCAGGGGCTTCTATTTTAAAAAACTTTGAATTGGGGCTTAAAATATCAAAGGAATTTGGTGAAAATGAATTTATCGGCTATCTTTCTGATACCTTCGGGCATTCAAATTCAATTTTTAAAATTTTGAATTATTTTAATATTAAAAATGCAATAATTTGGCGCGGCGCGCCTGATATTGAGGCAGATTTTACTGCAAATGATACAAATATAACAAGGCTTGTTCGCGGTTATTACCAAGACATTTTGCATTCTGATTTGAATATAACAAAAAAAGCCGAAATTTTAGAAAAAGAGCTTGATAAAATAAATGAAAAATCGGGAAATGTTGTTCTTTTGCCCTTAGGGGCAGATCATATGAACATTTTAGAAAATGCCAATGAAAAAGTTGGTGAAATTAATAAGCTTTTAAAAAATTATGAAATTATTCTGTCAAACCCTTTTGAATATTTTAAGCGTGCTGAATTTAAAAAGAATTTAGGTGAAAATGTTGAATTTTTGGATAATTCAAATACATATATTTTGCCTGGGGTTTATTCAACAAGAATTGATGAAAAAATTCAAAATGCAATTTTAGAATATGAACTTTTTTATAAGGCAGATATTTTTAACTTTTTTATGGGTGGAAAATATGATAGAGAGCTTAATTATGCCACAGTTGAATTAATTAAAAACCACGCCCATGATTCAATTTATGGCTGCTCGGTTGATGAAGTTCATAAAATGGTGAAATGCCGCCAAATAAAGGTCAAAGAAACCATTAATACCGTTATTAAAAACTTAATTCGAGATTTTAAAAAAGAAAATTTAATAAAAGAAAATGAAAATAAAATCGGCGTTTTTAATTTTTCAAATTTTGAATATGGGGGCGCAATAAAATTAATTTCAGATAAAAAAATTAAAAATGCTCAAAAAATTAGAGAATTTAATTTTGTATCGGATGACATTTTCTATAATATTAATCAAAACCCTATAACAGAAGATTTTCACAAATTTTTTGAATATATTGTTGAAATTGAACCAGCTAAACCATTTTCATTTAAAAATATTGAAATTAAAAAACCAACTAAAATGCAAGCTGCCGGAAATGATTTTATTGAAAATGAATTTTTTAAACTTTTTATTTTAGATAATAAAATTTATGTAATTGATAAAAAAACAGGTGAAATTTACCCTGATTTTATTCAGCTTCATTCAACAGTTGATAATGGTGACAGTTATAATTATGCACCAGCCGGTTACCCAAAAATTTTAAAATTGAAAAATTCAAAAGTAAAAATGAATGGCAAAATAAAATCCGGCTTGCAGTTAACTTTTGAAGAAAACATTAAATTAAATTGTTCTTTATCAAATAATTCAAAACTTTTTGAACTTGATTTTGAATTTGTTAATAAAAAGAAAAACAGAAAACTTCAAATTGTGTTTAATACAAATAAACCTGTTGAAAAAACTTATGCAGGAGACCCTATTTGCGGCATTGAAAGAATCCACAACCCAAATTATCTTCTTTTTGAAAATACCCCTGTTAAAGATAGGTCTGAATTAAAAACAAATTCATTCCCAATGCAAAAATTTGTTCAGGGGAACAACCTTTCAATTTTTACAAAAGGGTTATATGAATATGAAATTTATAAAAATTCGCTTAAAATTGCGCTTTTAAGAAGCGTTGGCATTATTTCAAACCCCAAAAACCCTGCAAGAAAAATTCCTGCAGGCCCTCCTATTGAATTATTTGATGCTCAAGGGCTTTATGAACATAAAATAAGCCTTGCTTTTGCTTTTGGCATTAAAAAAGAAGATTTAGAAAAATATTCTAACGTTCTTTTTGAACCAATTTTGGCAATTTCAGGTGAATTTAAAATAAAAAATAAAACCTTTATTAAAAAAATTAATAATGGAACTTTTCTTGGAATTTCTGATTTTGGCGGCAAGAAAAAACCGCTTTTTATAAAATAAAAAAGGCCTCAAAATTGAAGCCTTTTTATAAAATGTTTAAATTTATCTAAATTAAACCATCAATATTTGTAATGGTTTTTGTTCCTTTTTCTCTAATAACGCCTGATAAATCTTCATATAGAGATTTTGCAAATGAAACCGTAAATTCTGCGCCTTTTTGTGCTGCATTTTTTACGACTTTTGCACCTTCAATTGCGCCGTCTTTTGCAGCATCAAGTGTTTCTGCCGCATTTTTTTTGAAGGTAACTGCAAAATCACCTGTTTTTTTAGCAGTTTTTTTAGCAGTATCTTTAATTTTTTCTGTTGATTTTACAAAAGAATCTTTGTTTTCTTTTTTTGTAACTTTTGTAAGTCCCGTAAAATGCGGCACTTCAACAGGTTTTAGACTGCTGTTTGAATTTATATTCACATTTTGGTTAATGGGTTGAATCATTTTAATTTATCCTGCAATCATAGTTGCTGTATCTGCAAGTTTGCTTGCTGTATTTAATAAGTTTTCAAATTTTTGAACTTTTGCTTGATGCGCAAGAGCATTGTTATCTTTTTCTGTTACATCGCCTGTAATGTCATTAACGCCGCTACCAAGTGCAACTGTTGCTGTTCCTGCAATTGCCGTGTCTGCTAAATCTGAACCGTTTCCGATACCGATTTTGCCCAATGCTTCTTTAACTTTTGCTGCGTGTTTGCCGCAGTGTTTATCAATAAAGCCTGCAAGTTTTGTGCCTTCTTCAAATTGTTTTGGCCTTAAAACTGCTTCTTCAACTGTTTTTCTAATTGTTTTTGAACCTGATTCCGCTGCTTCTTTTGCAGATTCGGTTGCTTGTTTTAAGTTATTTGCTTTTACTTGGCTGAATGTGCCTTTAATTGTATCAACCGTTTTTTTGAATATGCCTGCTTTTTCACCTTCTGTTGCAGCAGATTTAAATTTATTGATGTTATCTTTAAGTGCTTCTGTTAAGCCGTTTGTTGCTTTTCTTGATTTTGCAAGAAGTAAAGCGCCGCCTGCAACAAGAACACCTAATTTAACAACATTATCTGAAACAAAATCTGCAACTAATGATGGTGTTGCTTCCGCATCTTCGCCGTATGCTTTTTTGAACTCATCTTTAACGGGCTGGGTTAATTTGTCCATTAATTTTGGTTTATCATTAATTTTTTCGGCAGTTTTTCTATCGGCTTTTTTGGTTTCTTTTGCTTCTTTAGAACCTTGAAAAGTTATATTTGATGCATTTATTGCGCCTAAATCGGACATATTTGCCTTCCCTTTTTTAGTTTAATTTAATACACACACCATGATAAAGACTCAAAAACCGCTAAAATTGCTAAATAATATATACATTATTAAGAAATTTTAACATTATTTTTCGCTTACAACACGACTATGAATTATACACCAAACAAAAATAAATTAAAAGTATTTAACATCTTTCATTTCATCGGGCATAAATTGTTGAATGTAATCGGGGTTATCGTGTGTATAAACATAACCTTCCCCAAAACCGTATTTTTTTGCATCTTTATAATGTGTATCTCTTAAATGCATTGGGGGCGGGTAATCTTTTCCTTGTCTTATATCTGCCATAGCATTATCTATTGCAACGACATTTAAGTTTCTTTTCTTTGCCCTTGCTACATATTCTGTTGCTTGAGATAAGGCAATTCTGCATTCGGGCATTCCAATATTATTTACAACATTTAAGGCTGCATTTGCAATTAAAAGCGCTCTATAATCGCCGTTTCCAACATCTTCCGATGCTGTTACAACAAGCCTTCTTGCAATAATTCTCGGGTCTTCGCCTTTAGTTAACATTTTTGCCAAATAATAAATTGCAGCGTTAGGGTCAGACCCTCTTAAAGATTTTTGATAAGCAGAAAGGCAATCATAATGTTCAGATTCATCATATTTAACTAAAGATTGCTGCAAAAGTTTTTCAATTAATTCTGAATTTAAAATGTTTTTAGCTGCAAAATAAGAATTTTCAACCGTGTTTAGTGCAAACCTTGCATCGCCGTTTGATAATTTTACGATAGTTTGAATTGCATCATCTTCAATTTTTAAATCTTTTTTATAGTTTTCAGATAGATAATTAAACCCCTTTAGAACAATTTTTTCCATTGAATTTTTATCAATGGAATTTAGCATAATCACTTGAACTCTGCTCAATAACGCCGGAATAACCTGAAAAGAAGGGTTTTCTGTGGTAGAGCCCATAAGGTGAAGTGTGCCATTTTCAATGTGGGGTAATAGCGCATCTTGCTGGGTTTTAGAATATCTGTGGATTTCATCTATAAAAAGAATTGTTTTAACGCCGTTTCTTAGGTTTTCTTTTGCATTTTGAACGGCATCTTTAACATCTTTAACGCCTGATGTTACAGCAGATAATTCCATAAAATTTGCATTATGATGATTTGCAATCAACCTTGCAAGCGTTGTTTTGCCGCAGCCTGGCGGGCCCCATAAAATAAAAGAAAAAATTCTATTTGATTTTAAAAGGTTATAAATTGGCGAATTTTCAGATATAACATTTGTTTGCCCCAAATATTCATCTAAATTTTTAGGGCGCAAAATGTTTGCTAAGGGCATTTGTTTATTATTTTCTTCTATTGAATCAAATAAATTCATAGTATAATTTTACCATGGTAAAAAAATCTGTTTTTATAATAGGCTTTTTAATTTTAATTTTGGGGTTGTTTTTTCTTTTTCAAAATAAGAAAAATGAAGAAAAAACATTTTCTTTTTGGACAATTCAACTAAAAGCGCCTGCAGGCGATATTATAAATAAAAACATTGAAAAATTTAAAAAGCTTCACCCTGATATAAAAGTTGTTTGGGTGGATATTCCAATTGCAGAAGCCCAAAAAAGAACAATAGCTTCAATTTTAGGGGGCAACCCTCCGGATTTAATTAACCTAAACCCTGAATTTTCACTTTCATTAGCGCAAAAAAACACGCTTGAATTTTTCAGTGAAGATGATGCTAAAAATTTTAATGAAGGTTTGGTTAATAAATTAAAATATGATGGTAAAATTTATGCTCTTCCATTTTATGCAACAAGTGCGGTTACCATTTTAAATAAAGAAAAATTTAAAAATTGCAAAATTCATTTAAAAACTTATGATGACATTTTAAAATTATCTGCTTGTAAAAACCCGCCTGTTTTTGGGGCAAGCTTAAATGAAGGGGATAGTTTCTCTAAAATTTTAAATAAATATGATGTTAATTCAAAAACGTTGAATGAAAAAAACCTAGAAAACATTTACTTTAAATTTTTTGATATGAACAAAAAAGGACTTTTATTAAAAGATGCTTTAACTATCACACATAGAGAAAACATTGAAAAATATATGTCAGGGTCTGCTTCTTTTATAGTTGCAGGCAGCAATTTTATTTCAATGATAAAAGAAAATGCGCCCGCCATTTACAATAATTCAATTCTTTTGCCGCAATTAACAGGCAGCAATGGCGAATATGACATATCTATTATGAATTTTATAATTCCAAAAAAAGCCAAAAATAAAGAATATGCAAAAGAATTTATAAATTTAATGTCAGATTATGAAAGCCAAATGGCATTAGCTAAAAAAACAAATGTTTTACCTGCAAATAAAATTACTCTAAATGATGATTATTTTAAAAATTGCGATAGTGAACTTATGGAAAATGCAAGGTGTGTTGCAGCAAAACAATTGAATAACCCGATTAAAAATGATTTTGGCTATAAAAATAAAAAAGAAATAAACGATACTATTAATAATTACCTTGAAATTCTTTTATTAAAAGGAAAAGGGGAATTCAGGGCGGATGAATTGCATAAAAAATTAACAGAATTTATTCAAAATTAGCCCCCTTGAAAAATAAAATATTTTAGAATAGAATTTATTTACTCACACATATCCTCTGTATGCAGATAAATTTTTTATCTAATAACAGAAAAAGGAGAAAACAAAATGGCAAATATTAAATCTGCTATAAAAAGAGTTCTTGTAGCAAAAAGAAACGAAGAAAGAAACGTTGCTTTCAAATCTTCAATTAAAACTGCAGTTAAAAAAGCTTTAGCATTAGCTACAAGCGAAGACAAAGAAGCATTGAATGCTGCATTATCAAAAGTTTACCAATTATGCGATAAAGCAGTTTCAAAAGGCATTCTTCACAAAAACACAGCTGCAAGAAAAAAATCAAGATTAACTCTTGCAATTAATAAATTGCAAGCAAAATAGTTAATCATTTGCTATTTTTAAAAAGCCGGCGCCTCATTAACGCCGGTTTTTTGCTATTTAACAACTTTGTTTAAACCCGTTGGCTTATCAACATCTAAATTAAGGCTTGTTGCAATTTTTAAGGCTAAAAGCTGAATTATAGCAGTTATTGCACAAATTTTTGAAATTTCATATTTGTAGCTATTGAATATAATTGCATTTTTAGATTTTATTTTTTTATCTGTTATTGAAAAAATTTGGGGGTAAAAATCTTTTTTAATTTTATCAAGCGTATTTTTTTCAAAATCAGATAAATCTGATGTAAAAATTTCAATTAAGGTTTTACTTTTGTTTAAAACTGCCGTATGCCCATGGAGAAATTCGCCCGTGGGGTAGGCTGTTGTATCTATATAAGATGTTTCTTTTATTTTAAGTGATGCTTCTTTTGCAATAATATAGCCAAAATTGTAGCCTATAATTGAAATTTTTTTCTTTTTGGATAATTTTTTTGCAATAGAATCTATTAAAAAAGAATTTTCTATGGTTTCATTAATTGCTTTAATTGCTTCATTTAATTCATATGAAGGGGCGGGTTTTTTTGCAAAATAAAGGGCTAAAAGCCACAAAACAACAACGCAAGCTAAGAAAGATTTTGTTGCCGCAATTGAGTTTTCAACGCCTGCCATGACATCTATTTTATAATCAGATGAATTATAAATTGTGGAATTAGAATTATTTACAACGGCTAAAGTTTTGCCCCCTTCTTTTTTTACAATATCAAGGGCGCATTTTGTATCATAGGTTTCGCCCGATTGGCTTACAAAAACGTATAAAGTTTCTTTATTAATTGTTTTTGTTGTATTTGAAATAAATTCTGAAGCGTATTCAAAGGTTATAATTTTATCTGAATATAATTCAAAAAATTTATGCCCCAGTCTTATTGCATTGTAAGAAGAACCCGATGCTATAAATTTTATTGAAGTAAAATTTGTCGGAATTTTTTTAAAATTAATTGAACCATCTAAAATTAGAGAGTTTTTAATTTTCTCTAAAACGTTTCCTTGTTCAAAAATTTCTTTTTCCATATTGGTTTTCATATTTTAATTATAACCTCTTTTATTTGATAAAATAGTCTTATGGTTCAATATTCTTATATTCATATTCCTTTTTGTAAGCAAAAGTGCAAATATTGTGCTTTTATTTCTTATGTAAATTTAAGTTTTATTGATGAATATATAAAAGCTCTTATTTTTGAAATTAAAAATACATATAAAAATGAACCTCAAAAAACCGTTTATTTTGGGGGCGGCACGCCTTCCATTTTAAGTTACGGCAAAATAGGCGAAATCTTGAATTGTTTCAAATTTGAAAAAAACCCTGAAATAACAGTTGAAATTAACCCTGAAAACTTTGACAGGGAATATTTGAAGGGCTTATTTAATATCGGTGTGAATAGAATAAGCGTTGGTGTTCAAACGTTTGATGATGAAATTTTAAAAAATATCGGAAGGCGCCACAGTTCAAAAACGGCAATAAAAGTTATTGAAGAATTAAAAAATGTCGGGTTTAAAAATATTAGCATTGATTTAATGTATGGGCTTCCAGATCAAACAATTGAAAAATGGGAATATGACCTAAAAATTGCAAAAAGCCTTGATATAGAACACCTTTCAACTTATGGCTTAAAAATAGAAGATAAAACATATTTTGCAAAATTCCCGCCGAAAAAATTGCCAAATGAAGACCTTCAAGCAAAAATGTATGAAATTTTATTGGATGAAATGAAACATTTTTACCACTATGAAATTTCAAACTTTGCAAAAAATGAAAATTTTATATCAAAGCATAATATAAATTATTGGAACCTAAACCCTTATTATGGCTTTGGGGCCTCTGCTTCCGGGTTTATAAAAAATAAAAGGTATAAAAACCAAGATAATTTAAAAAAATATATTTTAAACCCGATTTTAAAAGAAGATGAGATTGAATTAAATAAAAATGATATTTTAGAAGAATTTATTTTTTTAGGGTTTAGAAAATTTGAAGGGGTTAAAACCCTTGATATTAAAGAAAAATTTGGGGTTGATTTTGAGGTTGAATATAAAAATATTTTAGAAAAATATGAAAAAACAGGCCATATTGAAAAAACAAAAGAAGGTTTCAGATTAACAAAATCTGGCATTTTAATTTCAAATTATATTTTATGCGATTTTATAAAATAAAAAAGGCGGTAATTAAACCGCCTTTTTGTAGAATATTATTGAATTTGGAGTTTTTTCTTATCTTGTTTTTCAATAACTAATTTTGGAGCATCTATATGCAAAATGCCGTTTTCAAGTTTGGCTGTTGTTTTATCAACATTAATTTCTTGAGGGAAATAAACCGTTCTTGTAAATTCGCCATATCTGAATTCAGATTTTCTAAAACCTTTTGTATCTTCTTTTTTGGATTCTTCTTTTTTAGCGTTAATTGTTAAATAGTTTTTATCAATGTCTATATCCAAATCTTCTTTTTTAACTCCGGGGAGTTCTGCTTTAATTGAATATTCATTGTCTTTTTCCATAATTTCAACAGGCATTGCATATTTTTCATCTAAATTTTCATTTAGAATATATTCGGGGAAAAAGCTGTCAAAGTTTCTGTTTAAAATTGAGCTGATTTCATCGTTAATTGATTTAATAAAATGATCCGGTGATTTTTTAACTAAGAATTTCATAATGTACCTCCTTTTTAAATACATTTCCTTCTTACAAGATACATTATCTACCCTTTTTTCATATTCCCCTTGAAAGTTAATCTTAATTTAATTTATTAAAAAATTATTAATATGAAAAAACACCCGAAGAATTTTCTTCGAGTGCTTTTTATTTTTTATTTTATTATTGAAGCTCTGTCATTGAAGTTTCATAAATTTCTCTAACAGCTTCTTTTGTAGCTTCTGTTGGCGCAATTGCAAGAAGGCCGCCCAATGATGGAGTTGTAAATGCAAGGTCTGTTAATTTATCAAGGTCTTCATTTTTAAAGCCCATATCAGCCAATTTTTCTGAAACCCCAACAGATTTCAACCATTTTTGTACACTAAGTGCTGCTTCTTTTGCTTCAATTGGTTTTCCTTCTAAGCCATCTGCTATTGGAGCCAAAATGTCTGCTAAAACGTGGGCTTTAGCAGGGTAGATATTTTTAATAACGGATGGCAACAACATTGCAAGCCCAAGGCCATGGGATAAGTCGTGTTTAATTGCGCTCAATGGGTGTTCAAGAGCGTGGGTGTAGTGTAAAAGCCCGTTATCAAAGCAAATGCCGCCTAAAAGTGAAGCATAGAGAAGATAATATCTTGCTTCAACATCTTCTGGGTTATTTATAGCAACCGGCAAATATTTTGCAACAAGTTTAATTGTTTCTCTTGCTAAAGTTACCGTATAAGGTGATGCAACTTTTGATGTTGCAGCTTCAATAACGTGGTTAACTGCATCGATTGAAACATATTTTGTTTGATTAAGTGATAATTTTGTGCACATTTTAGGGTCATCAATTGAAAATGTTGGGTAGATGCAATCATATGCGATTGCAGGTTTATAATCTTTTTCAATTAATGTTGCAACAGCAAATCTGTTTGCTTCTGTTCCTGTTCCGTGGGTTAAATTAATTGCAACAATGGGGGCAGCTTCTGTTGGTGTAAATTTGTATTCATAAAGGTCTGCCGCTGTTTTATCAGGGTATTTCATTAAAATTGCAACAGATTTGCAAGTATCAATAGCAGAGCCGCCGCCAATACCAATAACGGCATCTGCGCCAAATTCAAGAGCAAGCTTTGTTGCTTCATCGATACCATCTGTTGTTGGGTTTGGGGTGCATTTTGCAAAGTTTACATAGCCTACATTGTATTTTTTAAGGGCAGCTTCAACGTAATCCCAAGCGCCTGTAATTTTATAAGCGCCTTTACCTGAAACAACAATAACTTTTTTAATCCCTTTTTCTGTTAACTTTTGAACAATTTCATCAATTTTTTCAATTGCGCCAACACCAAAATAAACATTTGATTTGCACAAAATAACATTTGTTTCGTTAATGTTAATGTCTTTTTCCCACATAATAAATCTCCTTTTTTAAACTAATTAGGCAATTTTTTATTACATTTTACCATTTTTTTGCCCTTTTGAGATTATAATTTTAATTTTTAATAGGGAAAGATGAATTTTAAAACGTGAAAAAACGGGGGAAATGCCCCCGCTTATTAAATGTAACCTTATGCCCTCTCCAATGTGTACAGATAAATAATCTCTTTTTCTCTCTTTTTCCTAATTCTTTTTTATGCTTCAGCTTCTTCTTCTTTTGTAAATAATGAAGGAAGCATTGTAACAAATTCAACAAAACCGTCTGATAAATCTCTTACAAAATCTTTTGCAACTTTTTTCAACGGTTGTTTATCAATGTGGTCGAATGCTAAGTAAATGGGGTCTTTAGCAGTTTTAAATGAGGTTCTGATGTTTAAAACGTCAATATCGTCTAATGTAGCTTTTAAGCCTTCGATATTTGTAAAATGAATTGAATCGGTTGCGTTTTGAAATGGGTTTGAACCGCCTACAATTTCAGTTGACATCTTTTCTCCTCGTGTGTGTTATATCTTACATATATATAAACAATATATGAATGAAAAAATTGACTTTTTTATTTTATTTCTGTTAACAAACTTTAACATTACCCTAAAAAGTATGATTTAATAAGGGTTGTTAGCTCGTTTTGAAAAAACATAATAATTACAAATGAAATTGCCATAGCAGGGCCAAATGGCAGCATGCAAAGGGAAATTTCGCCGTTTGGAGCAGGTTTTTTCATATCATCCAGAATAAATTTTGCGCATAAAAAAGTTAAAATAATTATTATAAAAAGGAATGCAACCGAAATTTCAAAAGTTTTTATAAGCTCTATTTTAGATATGATTGCCGCAAAAGCTATGATTAAAACCGCTGCAATAAGGGCAAAAACGGTTTTTTTCTTTCCTTCTTTATATGATTTATAAAGAAGATATGGGTATGTAAAAATTGCCATAACAAGAACGCTTAAAAGAGTTGATATGAGCATTAATTTCCAGCCGAAAAATGTGCCAATGCCTGCTGCAATTAAGCTGTCGCCTTCGCCAAATGCTCTTTGATTTGCCAAAAGGTATCCGCTTCTTGCAATTAATTCGTATAAAACAAAGCCTGAAATGCCCCCTGTAATTGAAAATAAAAAGCCATCAAGCCCAAATGAAATTGAATTTAAAATTATTCCAAAAAGAATTAAAAAGTAGGCGTGGAAATCAAGAATAACGCTTTCTTTAATGTCACAGATGCTCATTACCGTAAGAATTGAAAAGGCAATTAAATAAAATAAGGTGTTTATTTCAAACCCGAATTTTATGAAAATTAAAAGGAAAAATGCGCCTGTTGTAAATTCAACAATAGGATATTGTGGCGAAATTGTGGTTTTACAATAGTGGCATTTGCCCCTTAAAATTAAATATGAAAGAAGGGGAATATTCATCCACCATTTTAATTTATTGCTGCATTTTGGGCATTTAGATGATGGAAAAACAACGCTCTCACCCGATAAACCCCTTAGGGCAACGACATTTAAAAAACTTCCTATGCAAAGCCCCACTACAAATATCCAAATTAAAAAAGGCAAAAGAATTGAAAAATCATTCATAAGAATTTATGCCCCTTTTTGTAATATATTCTAAAAGGTGCGATAGGGCCTTTTTCATTTTTCTTGAAACTTGCATGCGGCTCATATTGAGTTTGTCTGCTATTTCTCTTTGGTTTAAGCCGTCATAAAAGCATAAAGTAACAATTTTTTTATCTTCAAAAGATAATGAATTCACCGCTTCTTCTAAAATAAGCTTATTTTCAAAAATTTCTTGCCCGATATTTTGGCTTTCATCCGCAATTTTATCAACAATTGTGCCTGTTTGGCTTCCGTCTTGTTCAAATGTTAATTGGTCAATTGAAATTGTTGATGTTCTTCTTTCTAAGTCATTAACTTCTTCAATTTTTTTCTGCGGCATTTGAAGCGCTTGTGCCAATTGTTCATCTGTCGGGGTTGAGCCAAATTTTTGGGTTAATTCCATTGTAATTTTGTGCACCCTGTATGACAACTCTTTAATTTCTCTGGGCGCTCTTATCATTGAAGTTTTATCCCTTAAATAGTGTCTGATTTCACCCGTTATTAAATAGGTTGCATAAGTTTTAAAGCTTGTGCTTTTGCCTGTTAGATAAAGATCAACGGCTTTTAAAAGCCCAATTGCGCCAACTTGAACAATATCTTCCACAGGGTCGTTTGACCTTCTTGCAAAAGACCTTGCAACTTTTGAAACAAGGGGCATATAAGCCATTGTAATAAGCCCTCTTATTTTCTTTTTTATTTTTTCATCATCTGCTTTTTTGTATTCTTCAAGCCAGATGTTAATTTCCGTATTTTCTGTGTTTATTTCTTCTTTTGCCATAGCTTATAAAGTGTTGAAAATTCTATCTCCGGCATCGCCCAAACCAGGGACAATATAGCCTTTTTCGTTTAAGGTTTCATCTAATTGTGCGGTAACAATTCTTATTTTACCATAAGCTTTTGTAAGCCTTTCAATTCCTTCAGGCGCTGAAATTAAGCTCATAAATACGATGTTTTCTTCTTTAATTCCTTGTTTTACAAAATTATGAACCGCATCGTAGCCTGAATTTCCCGTTGCAAGCATTGGGTCTAAAATGAAAACATAAGTGTTTTCGGGGTTTTTAAATTTGCCTTTCATTTTGTTATAGTACCAAATTGGTTCCAGCGTTTCTTCATTTCTATACATTCCCAAATGGTGAATGTGAGCAAAAGGCAATAATGCTTGTGCAATATCTGAAAAAACCAAGCCTGCTCTTAAAATTGGGGCAACAATAACGTCTATGTTTTTTGAAACAATTGAGCTTTTTGTTTTTTTAATCGGTGTTTCAACTTCAATATCTTCTGTCGGAAGAAATTTTGTGGATTCATAGAAAAGTGCGTATGTAATTCTTTTTAAGGCTAAATTAAAAACTTCTGTTGTGGTTGCCTTATCTCTCATAACGGTTAAATTATGCTTAATTAATGGGTGGCTAAGAACTGCTAAATTGCCATATTTTGTTTCTTTTTGGGCTGTTTTCATAAAAATCTTTCTTTTTCGATTCTTCCTTATTCAAATTTTACTACAATAAAGGCCTTTCATCAATAAATTCTTGTTAATTGATTTTACCCCGTTTTTATGTTATTAATTTTAAAAAAAGGAAGATATTATGGTTCAATTTTTATACATAGTTCAAATTTTATCAGCTCTATTTTTAATTTTGCTTGTTTTATTGCATTCTCCAAAGGGCGATGGAATGGGCGGTATGATGGGTTCTGCAAGCCAATTGTTTGCATCTCAAAAAACGGCTGAAAAGGGCTTAAACAAAGTTACCTATATTACAGGCGGCGTTTTCATTGTAACAACGCTTATTTTGGGCTTAGGGCTTTTAAAATAAAAAATATTTATAAACTAAAATTGCAAGGAATATTCCTTGCAATTTTTTATTTCACAAATGTCATTATATATTCATGTTCAAAAATGTTAAAACCGCCGGCAAGCGCTCTATATCTCCAAAGGTTTGCAGTTTTGCCTTTTGCTTTTTCGTTGCCTGTTATATTTTTTACAACAATTGCTTTTGTTATAAAACCAACGTTTTCCATTCTTTTCATACATTCAAAACCAAGTGGAACAACTCTTGAATTTTTATATTCATCGCCAATTATAAGGGCTGCAAACCTGCCTTTTTCAAGAAGGTCATAAGCATTTTTAGCAACTTTTTCAAATAAATCGTAAAATTCTTCTGTTGTTTTACAGTTAGATAAATCTTCTTTTTTATCTGAAAATTTAATAATATCATCATAAGGCGGGTGCAAAACAACAAACTGTGCTTGTTTTTTGCCCATAATTTCAAGCCTTGCCTGAACTTTTTCTTTTGCTTCATCTGTTGTTGAATCGCCGCAGATGATATTAATATCTGTTACCAACTCTTTTTTTGAAAATTTAGCTGAAACGTAATCTACCAACTCTTGCTTTAATTCAACGCCAATGCAGCGCCTTTCCATATTTAAAGCTTCAATGCCACTTGTTCCTGAACCAAAAAACAAATCTAAAATTACATCATTTTTTTTGGTAAACCTTTCAAATAATTGAGTTGCAATTTGGGGGATATAATTCCCGTGGTAATCATAGCTGTGGCCGTTTGTTTTATCACGAGAAGCAAATTCCCAAAGCGAACCTGTTTTTATATGAGAGTAAAGTTTCCAATTTTTAAGGTCAATATCGTTGTAGCTTGTTGTTTTTGGTTTTTCTACAACTCTTAAATCCGGTTTTTGTACGTTAATCTTAACTGATTTTTTTGGCATAAAATATATTCTCCCCAACCAAGTCAAAGTTTACAATAAGTTTTTTGGGTTGAAATCATATTAAAAGAGGAAAAAATTAAATATACATAATTAAGATGATAATTTTAAAATATGCTAAAGAAAATCATCAAGGTTACGATACAATTCATATAAAGAAGGACGGATGGAAATTCCATCCGCTAAAAACCTCCTCCCCAAGTCTAGTAGCCGCAAATTTAGCGGCTTTTTTTTATTTTAAAACGGGGGTTTATTTTGAAATTTTATATGAAAACTGCAAAAAATTGCCCATCAAATTTTCGTTCCAAACGTCTATGCCAACAGGAACAGACAAAACTGCGGGGGAAAAATTCCAAATATATTTTATTTTAGATTTAACTGCAAAATCTGCAATGCTTTGCGCAAAATCTGCAGGAACGGTCAAAATTGCAATTTCAACATTTTTTTCTTTTGTATATCTTGAAAGTTCATTAATATCGTAAACGGGTTTTGAATTAATTGATTTTCCGATTTTATTTTTGTCTATATCAAAAAGCGCAAGAACCCTTAAGCCGTAATCTTCAAAATCATTGTATTTTGCAAGCGCTGTGCCCAAGTTTCCTGCTCCAATTATAAAAGCATTTTTGGGGTTTGAAAAACCAAGAGTTTTTTCAATTGTTTCTTTAAGTTCAAGCGCATCATACCCTACTCTTGATTTTCCCGTATTATTCAACATAGAAACATCTTTTCTTACCTGAGAATCATCAATTTTTAAAAGTTGCGCCATATATGAGCTTGTAACCGTTGTTTCGCCTTTTTTTATGCTTGCAACCAAAATGGAATGATATTGAGTAAGCCTGTTTATAACTTTATTTGAAATTTTTTCCATATTCACCAGCTTCTTTTTCTTGAATTGAACAATCACTTAATTTAAAGCCAAGCGCTTTGATTTCATCTAAAATAGTTTCATCTTCCGTTATTTTATATTCATTAAAATTATATGGTTTTAAAATTTCATTTTCATAATAAGCGGGGTGAATTAATAGCTCAACAACACCATTGTCAATTGCCTTTAAGCCTTCTAAAACTGTGTTTTTATCCATAAACCCCGTATAGGTTACACCCAAAAGGTAATCATTGGTTAGAAAATTTTTTGGCAAATATTTTTTATTTTGAGCTGTAAAATAATTTAAAAGCCCCCTTTTAATTAAATTTATGGGGTATTTTAAATTAAGATTTTTCTTTAAATTTTTTACTATATATGGTTTTTCAAATTGAGTTCTTATATATGGAATTTTATATTCATCTGCCAGTTTGCAAACAATTTTAAAAATGTTTGGAATTGAATGAGTATGAACATGGGAATTTATGTGGTTAATTTCAAAATCGGATAAAATTCTTTCAATTTGTGCTCTAAATTCAAATTCAACGGAATTTAAAAAATCAATGTCGTTTGATTTTTTTAAAATATCAATATAGCCTAAATTAAAATAATTTTTGGAATCAACCAAAAACTTTCCTTCTGTTACACTTTTTCCTTCAATTAAATTAAGGTGAATTCCGAATTTAACATTTTTTAAGTCTGAAATTAAAGAAGTTGCTTCACTGTAACCTTCCATATTGGCTAAAACACAAGAAGTTGCAATAACTCCTGCTTTAATTCCTTTGTAAACACCCATATTAAAAGGGTGCGAATGGCCAAAGTCATCCGAATTGAAAATTAATATTTTTTCTTTTTTAGCCTGCATGTTTTAAAAGTTCTTCTTTTCCGAAATTTGTTTTTTCAAACGTATAATTTTTTAAATATTCAATGGCTTCCATTGGGTTGTTTGCTACATAATAAAGTTTTTTAGCGTTTTTGTTTGCAAAATTTCTGTTTATTATTGTATCAAAGAATTTTAAAAGGTGGTCATAAAAACCATTGGTGTTTAAAATTATAATGGGCTTGTTGTTATAGCAAAGTTGCTTTTGAACAATCATTTCAGATAATTCTTCCAATGTTCCAAAACCCCCTGCAAGCGCAATAACGGCATCAGATTTTTCATCTAATTTTGCTTTTCTTTCTCTCATGCCGTCTGTTAAGTAAAATTCGTTGCAGAAATCTTCGTTGCCGCAAAGAGCATAAAGTTTTTCAGGCATTACGCCTGTTATTTTGGAACCATAATCTTTTGCAGTTTTTGAAACTTTATACATAATGCCAAGCTTTGAGCCGCCGTAAACAACATCATAATTGTTTTCAGCAAGCAGTTTGCCCAAAATTTCGGCGTCTTTATAATAGGTTTCATCCAATAAATTGCTGGATGAGCAAAAAATACAAACATTTTTTATAGCATTTTTCATACCTTAAGTATAAAAAAAGCTTAATTAATAGTCAAATAATGAACCTGCAGGAACCATAATCGGTGCTGTAACGCTTGATTGTGGGTTTGACCTTGTAAAGTTTGATTCAATGATAGATGGTGTTCCAATCGGGTTTCTGTCTGTAACGGGGAAAGTTATAACTTTCTTTTGTTCGGGTGTTTCTTTTTGTTTTGCTTCAGGAATTTTTATTTCTTCTTGTTTTTGAATTGAAGAAAGCTTTAAAATGTCTGAAATGTCATAAGAAAGAACGCTGTTATTTTGTTGTTCCGTTACATAAATTTTTGCATTTTTTTCATCTAAATTAATGCAATATGGCTTTTTAACATACATTAAAATGTTTGGATTGCCTTTTTTATCAAAGCAAACAACATTTCCTTTGTTATAGTTTGCAACATAAATGTTGTCAAATGAATCTATTGCAATGCCAATTGGGCCATCCAGCCCTTTTTCTTTGTTTGCAAAAACAAATTTATTCATTCCGTCAGGTGAAATTTTAAAAATTACACTTTGAGAAAAGCTTGCAACAATCATATTTCCTTTTGAATCAACGACAAGGCCTGAAGGTGCCGGTACTGAGCCTACAATTGAAGTTTTTAGAGTTTGAGCGGCTTTAACTCTTGTTTCTTCTTGAATTTCGGCTTGCCTTTTTGAAATTTTATCTGATAAAGTTTTTGCTTTTGTTCCGAATTCGCTATTTATTGGAATTTTTGCAAGGCAGGCTTGTGCTTTTGCTAAATACCCTTTTTTATAAAGTAAATTTGCAAGCTGCAAACAGCTTTCATAATCCGTTGGTTCCAGCTGTAAAAGTTTTTCATAGCTTAAAATTGCATCTTGATATTTGCCGACAGATTCTTGAATTCTTGCCAAATTATAATATGCTTCATAAAATTCAGGGTTAATTGAAATTGCTTTTTTAAAAGTTGCAATTGATTGTTCAATTTTATCTTGCTCGTATAAATCTATGCCTTTATTGTATAAAACGGTAGCATCGTCTTCAATGGAAGCGATTGCAGGCATTAAAGAAAACAAACCTAATAAGATTGTGAGCAAAAAACTTTTTTTCATGCTATTATTTTAGCAAAAAAGGGCAATAAAAACAATTATAATCTTAAATTTTGCCTGATAGTTGAAGGAAAAAGATGTTAATATTCGGAATTGAAACAAGCTGTGATGAAACGGCGGCGGCTATAATTAAAGACGGCAGAGAAGTTATTGCAAATGTTGTTGCAACGCAAATTAAAACCCACGAAAAATTCGGCGGTGTTATTCCTGAAATTGCTGCAAGAGAACATTTGGATGCAATTAATGTCGTAATTGATGAAACATTTGAAATTGCAAAGAAAAATTTTAATATAACTCCAAATGATATTGATGCTTTTACTTCAACCGTGGGCCCCGGGTTAGTGGGGTGTTTACTTGTAGGGTTAAATGCGGCTAAAACCCTTTCTCTTGTTTATAATAAGCCCTACATTGGAATTAACCATCTTCAAGGCCATGTTTGTGCAAACTTTTTAGAAACCGACCTAAAACCCCCTTTTATATGCCTTTTGGTTTCAGGCGGGCACACCCAAGTTATAAAAGTTGAAGATTATGATAAACAAGAAATAATAGCTTCCACCATAGATGATGCAACGGGCGAAGTTTATGATAAAGTTGCAAGGTTAATGGGGCTTCCATACCCGGGGGGCATAAAGCTTGATAAATTAGCGCAAACAGGGAACCCAAAAGCTTTTATTTTGCCAAAGGCAAAAGTTAAAGAAAATGAATTTAGTTTTTCCGGTTTAAAAACAGCAGTTTTAAGGCTTGTTCAATCCTTTAACGGAAAAGAACTTCCTGTGGCTGATATTTGTGCAAGTTTTCAAGAGAATATAACATCTGCTTTGATTGATAAAACAAAAAAACTTGCAGATAAATATAATATCAAAACAATTGTTCTATCAGGCGGCGTTGCTGCAAATTCCGAATTAAGAAAAAAATTGTTTGCACTTCAAGATATGGGGTATAAAACTTTTGCACCGCAGATGAAATTTTGCACGGATAATGCCGCAATGGTTGCATCTTGCGCTTATTTTAACCCTATTAAAACAGACGACCCCTTAATTTTAGAAGCATTTTCAAGAGCTTAGGCATTAAAATAAAATATTTTTGTAAACTTTTGTAAAAAATTGAACAAAATTGAAATTATACCTTTTGTATATACTTTATATATATGTGTGTAACAAAAGGATAGTAAAAAATGTCTATTAACTCCATTTCAAATCAATATTTACAACTTTCTCAAACCCAAGGTACATCAGGCGATGGCGGCAGCGTTCAAGTTAATTACGCAGATGATGTTTTAACTTTTACCGAAGCTGACGGCGATACATATTCAATTGATGCATTCAGCTTAAGCGATGCAGACATTGAAATGTTAAGCAGCACACTTGGTGTTGAAGTTACAAAAGATGCTGAAGGTGCAAATGGTGCAAATCGTTCAGGCGAACTTAAAGAAGCTGCCGAACAAAAAGAAGCTGAAATTGAAAAAGTAAGCGATGAAATTGGCGATATTTACGATGAAACGCTTGAAGAACAAGAAAAAATTACAAAAAATGAATATCAAAGAATTTTAGATGTTGTAAATAATTCTGTTGCACAATTTATGGAAGCAAGAAAAAGCGGCAAACAAGTTGATGTTTCAGATTTAAATGACACAATAACCGCAGGCGTTGAAAACAGCACATACGAACAAGACATTGCTGAAGTATTCGGCAACTTAGAAGGTGCAAATTCCAAAATTCAACAAATGTCTACCCTTTTAAGAGAATACGGTACTATTACAGAAGAAGCACAAGCTTTAGACAGTGCCGAAATTGAAAAATTGCAATCAGATGCAAACAAAGAATATGCAGAACAACAAATTGCAATGATTGAATCTTCATCTCTCGGGTTCTTGTGCAATAATTTCTTTGAAATCTACCAAGAAAAATTAGACGGCCACAAAGAGCAATTTAACTTGGTTTCAGGCTTTAGAGATCTTGATGACGGCATAATTCAAATGTACACAGAATATGCAAATAGCGCTGCTTCAACCGTTCAAGAATTGTTAAACAAAGAAGAAAAAGTTGGTGCTAAAGAAGAAAACAAAGAAGACGACAAAAAAGTAAATAAAGTTGAAACTGCTTCAGTTGAAGCTGAAGAAGAAGACGAAGACAAAGAAGAAGAAAAAGAAGCAAAAGCAGCTTAATATATAATAAAATTTTAAAATCCGCCTGAGAAACAGGCGGATTTTTTAGTGCAAAAAATAAGCTTTAGGGGTTTCTTATATTTATAATAAGCATATTAGTGAGGCAAAAAAATGAATATTACCCCAATAAATTCTTCCTGTAATTTTGGCAAAACACCGATTTTTCATTGTACCGTTAAAAAGGCAGGCAGTAATGAAAAAGAAGCTGCTACTTTATATTTAATGGATAAAAATAATTCGCAAGATGTTATGGATATAAAAAAATCAAATTTGCCTGTTAGGCTGCGTTTAAATTTTACAGATGCAAGAAGGGCAAATTCTGCGAATTTTTATTGCCTTCAAACAGATGAAGGAAATGAAATTGTTTCCGCTGCGCAAACAACAAGGCACTTAAACAGGCATGAAGGCAAATATGAAGGAATTAATACAATTATAGATGAATTTGGCGCAAACGATGATTTTGTTGACCCTTTGACTCCATTGTTGGCGCACATTGTAAAAACAGCACAAGATAAAGGCGATAAATTTGTTTTAACTGCATTTAGGGCTGAAGAAGCGCCTTCTTTTAAAAATGCAAGTTTTTCAGAGACAAAATATGAAAATTGGGCAATTCCTGAAAGAAGATATACAAATTTAATTGATAAAGCAGAAAAAAGAGCACAAATTGAATATTTAATATAATAATACAGCGGCAAAATTGCTGCTATTATTTTTATAATAAATTTTATTTGCTTATAACCTCTTTAATATAGTTATAATATTCGTTGTTTTTATAATCTTTAACTTGATTTAGAATTTCTTCTTTTGTTAAAAAGCCCATTCTATAAGCAACTTCTTCCAGACAGGCAATTTTTATGCCTTGGTTTTCTTCAATTGTTTGAACGTATTGCCCCGCTCTTAATAAAGATTGGTGTGTTCCTGTATCAAGCCAAGCAAAGCCTCTGCCTAAAATTTCCGTTCTTAAATTGCCTTTTTTTAAGTAAATGTTATTAATATCAGTTATTTCTAATTCGCCCCTAGGGGATGGTTTTAGATTTTTGGCGTATTCAACAACTTTATTGTCGTAAATATAAAGCCCTGTTACTGCATAATTTGATTTTGGGTTTTGTGGTTTTTCTTCAATTGAAATGGCGTTTAAGTTTTCATCAACTTCAACAATACCATACCTTTGAGGGTCTTTAACAACGTATGCAAAAATGTTGCCGCCGCCATTATTATTTACATCATTTACTGCTTTTTTCAAAAGGGTTGAAAACTTAGGGCCAAAGAAAATGTTATCGCCCAAAATTAAGGTTACATTGTCATTTTGAATGAAATCTTCCCCTACAATAAAAGCTTCTGCTAAGCCGTTTGGCGCCTCTTGAATTTTATAGCTTAAATTAATACCAAACCTTTTGCCATCGCCCAACAGTTTCTTAAAATTTTCAATGTCATTCGGCGTTGTGATAATTAAAATATCTTTAATGCCTGCTAACATTAAAACAGATAAAGGGTAGTAAACCATTGGTTTGTCAAAAACGGGCAACAATTGTTTAGATGTAACTATTGTGCTTGGATAAAGCCTTGTGCCTGCACCGCCTGCAAGAATTATTCCCTTCATAGCGCCACCTTTTGTTTATCTAAAATATGTTGAATCCATTCTTGGTTGTTTAAATACCATTCAATGGTTAATTTTATGCCGTCTTCAAATTTAATTGAAGGTTCCCAGCCAAGTTCCGATTGTATTTTATCGTTTGCAATTGCATAGCGCCTATCATGCCCTAAGCGGTCTTGAACGTATTCAATGCTTGATTCGTCTTTTCCCATTGCATCTAAAATAAGCCTTGTTATTTCCATATTGGTTTTTTCATTGTGGCCGCCAATGTTATAAACTTCGCCTTCCCTGCCTTTATTTAAAACAGTATCAATTGCTTCACAGTGGTCATATACATAAAGCCAATCTCTGACATTAAGCCCATCTCCATAAACGGGAACTTTTTCACCTTTCAAAAGTTTTGTTATAAAGAAGGGAATTAATTTTTCAGGGTATTGGTATGGGCCGTAATTATTTGAGCACCTTGTAATTAAATTTGGCATTTTATAGGTTTCAAAATAAGCACGAACAAGCATATCAGCACTTGCCTTACTTGCAGAATAGGGGCTATTTGGGGCAAGTGGTGTTGTTTCATAAAAATAGCCTGTTTTTCCTAAAGTTCCATAAACTTCATCTGTTGAAACCTGAAGGTATCTTTTAACTTTATTTTTAAGTGATGCTTGAAGAAGGTTCAAAGTGCCTTTAACGTTTGTTTCAATAAAAATTTCAGGCCCTTCTATTGACCTATCCACGTGGGATTCTGCCGCAAAATTAACAACAACATCAACACTGCTTGTTAATTCCATTGCAAGGTTTTTATCAACAATATCGCCTTTTACAAATTGGTATCTGGGGTCATTTTTAATATCGTCCAAGTTTTCAATATTTCCTGCGTATGTTAATTTATCAAGGTTTATAATTTCATAATCTTTGTGTTTTGCTAAAACGTGCCTTATAAAGCAGCTTCCGATAAATCCTGCGCCACCTGTTACCAATAGTTTCATTTTAAACCCCTTCTTTTTTCTTTTATAAAATAATACTATGAAATATGGTTTTATACCAATATTTTGAACAAAATTCTTAGAATATGTTAATATAAAATTTATGAAAAGACTCGCAATTTATGTTTATCATAATGAAATGGGCGTAATTGAAGATTATGCCTTGTTTTATTTAAAATCGCTTTTAGAAGTTGCAGATGAAATTGTTGTTGTAATAAATGGGGCAATCGAGAAAAACGAACTTTTAAAATTAAATAATCCTTTTATAAAAATAATTCAAAGGGAAAACAAAGGATATGATTTTTGGGCATATAGAGCAGGCTTTTTTAGTATTGGCAGCGAAAAATTAAAAACCTTTGATGAAATAATTTTTGCAAATTCAAGTGTTTATGGGCCAATTTACCCCTTCTTTGAACTTTTTGAAAAAATGAGAGAAAAAAGGGTTGATTTTTGGGGAATTACAAAACACCAAAAAACAAAAAATATTAAAGAACATATTCAATCTTATTTTTTTGTTGTAAGAAAAAATTTATTTTTAAACCCAATATTCAGGCTTTATTTTGAAAATTTAAGAAAAATAAAAAATAAAAAAGAAGCAATTAAACACTTAGAAATTAATTTTACGGAATATTTTCAAAATAAAGGTTTTAAGTGGGGTGTTTTTGTTGATGATGACATTTTAAATTACGGCGTTAAAAATTATCATCAATATTTAAGCTATTTGGCAGTGGAAAAATTCAGGTGCCCTGTTATTAAAAAAACAATTTTTGCAAAAAGGTATGATTTAGCCCAAAAAGAAGGCCAAACAGATGAAACATACAAACTTTTTGAATTTATAAAAAATAACACAAACTATGATATTAATTTAATTTTGCCTGATATTTTAAAAATTTATTCAATGGATGAAATTAAAGAATATCTTCATTTGAATTTTATTTTGTCAAATGAACTTAGAGAAAGTTTTTACAACCCAAAAATTGCAGCTTTTTTTGATTTATCCGATGAAACAATAAATAGTGCAATTTTACCCTACATAAAAAATATGCAAGGCGCTGTTGATATTAAAGGGTTTAATTTATTAAATGAAACCGAAATTTTAAAAGATGCAAAAATTCAAATAACAGACATTCAAAATTTGAAAAAAGAAGGTTTGAATTATGACTACATTTTTATTTTTGCGCCGGATAAAAAAGTTTTATCAAAGTTTTCTAATATAGAAAAAATAAACTACACAAAGCACATTTTAAACTGCACTTTTAATAACAGAATTTTTCTGTCAAATTTAATTAATATTTTTATAAAAAATAAAAATATTATAGCCTTAACCCCAATTCCATATACAAACAAAGGGTTTGAAATTTCACCTTGTATTATTAACAAAAAAGAATTGAAAACATTTTTAAATTTAATAAAATTTATGGCGCCATATAATGTTCAATTTTTAAATACAATTTTGCCTTCAATTTGGCTAAAAAAAGAATTGCTTGAAAAAATTCCCGATAACTTTAATTTAAATAAAGAAACAACCCTTAATATCGGCGTTATTTTTTCATTGTTTGCCCAAAAATTCGGCTTTTTAACAGGAAGCGTTTCAGACATTTTAAGTTCAAAAATTTATATAGATAACCTTCAATATAAAGTTTTAAACCAAAATAAATTTTTATCTAAACTGGCATATAAAGTATATAAGGCATTTAAAAAGAAATGAAAAATCCTATAATAAGCATTATTGTTCCTGTTTATAATGCTAAAAATTACATAGAAAAATGTTTAAATTCCATTTTAGAGCAAGATATGGAAGATTTTGAAATTATTGTTGTAAATGATGCTTCAGACGATGACACAATAAACATTTTAAAAAATTATGCCAAAAATAAGCAAATTGTTTTAATTAACAATGAAGAAAATTTAGGCACGGGAGAATCCAGAAACAAAGGAATTTTATTTGCAAGGGGCAAATATATAGGTTTTGTTGATAATGATGATTGGGTTGAAAAAAATTATTTTTCATCAATGGTAAAAAAAATGGAAGAAGAAAATTCCGATATTTGTGTTTCTCTAAAAATTAAAAACCATAAAGGAAGATTTTCAAAAACCCACCTTTTAAACCCAATAAATTTAAAAGAAATTGTTTTTGTTCAAAGAACAGCCCCTTGGGCAAAAGTTATAAGAAAAGAATTTTTAATAAAAAACAACATAAAATTTGATAAAACAAGAGGCGAAGACATTTACCCCGCCTTTTTATCTGCTTATTTGGCTAAAAAAATTTCATACGTTGATAATACAAAATATCATTGCAATATAAGGCAAGGTTCTATTTCAAGAAGAAAAATATCTTATGAGGATTATTTTGAAATTAAACTTTATAAAAAAATTCTTGATTTTATAAGAAATAAAGAAGATGAAGCCTTTTTTCTTCCTTTAATTAAAGAAAGAAGCCTTATTTCATTTGATTTTTTATATAAAAATGCAGATAGTGAAACAAGATATGAACTTTTAAAAGAGTATGAAGATGTTTTTAATTTAATTCCAACAGACACTTTAAAAGAATATAAGGCGTGGAAAATTAAAAGGTTTTTAGAAAACTTGAAAACCTTTTTGAATAATTATTTAAAAAAATTGAATTTTATTTGCAAACATCAACCCACAAAGTAGGGTGTGCAAATTTTTCCAATTCTTCAATTGTAAGTTCTATTGCGCTATTTGAGCTGCCTGCCGCAGGGTATACCGTTTCATATTTTTTAAGAGAATTATCAAGGTAAACTTCCACTTTTTCTTTTAGGGCAAATGGGCAAACGCCGCCAATTTTATGGCCTGTAATATTAAAAACTTCATCCGGGCTCATCATTTTTGCTTTTTTGTGGAAAGTGGCTTTATATTTTGAATTATCTATTTTTGAATTTCCTGATGTAACAATTAAAATTGGTTTATCATCAACCATAAAAGATAAGGTTTTTGCAATTCTATCAGGTTCAACATTTAGCGCTAATGCAGCCAATTCAACCGTTGCGCTTGAATTTTTAAGTTCTTTAATTTTGTTTTCCATATTAAATTGGCTAAAATATTTTTTAACTTCTTCTATTGCCATTTAAAACCCTCTCCTTTTAAATCTTTAAAGGGTGCTTTCTTTAGCACCCTTTACAATCTATAATCCAAGTTCTTCATCTATATCATCAAACGCTGCGAGCTGTTTTTTCTTTAGATTGTGAACAACGGCATCCACAAGCATTTCATAAGATTTTGATTTTTTAATTTCAGGGCCGAATTCTTTAACAAGGCTTTCTCGAACCATATTTTCAAGCCTTATATTGTCATATTCAATGCCTTTGTTTTCTTCGGGGATGATATAGTCAATATATTCTTTGTTAATTTTATAATCTTGTATATTTTTAAACATCACCCATTTTAATTTTGGCGCAATGTTTTTAAGCTGTTTTACAAATTTTAAATTCTTGAAATTTAGAGGTGACATTAAAAACCCTTTCAAGTGTGTGCTTAGTTAACCTTCAGTTATTATAAGTATCATCAAGATAAAAAATGCTTGTTTTTTCTTGATTGTTAATAAAAATTTACGTTTCAATTTTATTATACTTTTTTATTTTAAAAAATGAAACCTTATAACCTTCTTTTTCCTTCAAAAATACGATAAAGCCTTAATTTTAAAGGCAAAATAAAAAGGAGAATATCTTTCTCCTTTTTCCTCCATTATTCTATTAATACATCTTTTTATGCTATAAAGTTGTTTCCATATTTAAGTGAACCAACAAAAAAGCATTCTTGAAGCATTTTATTCATGCTTTTGTAAACTTTTTTCTTAGGTGGTTTAGATGCAAGCAATAAAGCTTGTTTAGCATTTCTGTATTCAGCAGTGATTGTATCTGTTATGAAAAAGTTTTCTGAATTTATAATTCTGTCTTCTGATGTTGTCATCTCTTTATAGCCTTTAATATCTCTCGTACTTATATAAAGTATTTGAGATAAAAATAATTGACATTTTATATATAAATTATATATTTTTGTAACAAAATCTTAATATAATTCTTTAAATTCAGCTAAATTAACCTTTTCAATTGTATTTTGAAGGTTTACATCAGAAAATTTATGAACCTTTATGTAATTTTCGCTAACGCCTGTATAATAGCCTTCTTTAGATTTTTTTTCGTATAAAATTTCTTTTGTTTCATTTTTGTTCAAATCTAAAAATTCTTTATGGAGTTTTGTGCAAAGTTCAATTAATTCTTTTGTTCTTTCTTTTTTAATATGTTCTAAAACTTGCCCTTCCATTGTTGCGGCTTTCGTTCCTTTTCTTATTGAATAGGGGAATGAATGTATATAGCTTGGTTTTACTTCAATAAGAGCTTCTTTTGTTTCAGTAAAATCATCATCTGTTTCATTTGGAAAGCCCGTTATAATGTCGCAGCCAATGAATGGCAAGTTGAAATTTTCTTTAATTTTTTTTATTTTAATCAGCACTTCATTTTTTGTATAGTTTCTGTTCATATTTTTTAAGGTTTTATCACACAAGCTTTGCAAGGAAAGGTGAAAATGCGGGCAGAATTTTTTTGAATTTTTTAAAAAATCAAAAAGTTCATCATCAATTTCATTTACATATAAAGAACCAAGGCGGTATCTTTTAATTTCCGTTTTTTCAACTTCTTTTAATAAATCAACAAATTTTAGCCCCAAATCAAGCCCCCATTGCCCGATGTGGATGCCTGTTAAGACAATTTCTTTTTTGTTGTTTTGAATGTGCAAATTTATTTGCTCAATTATATTTTGAATGCTATTTGACCTTGAATTTCCCCTTGCAAAAGGAATTAAACAATAGGCGCATCTATTGTTGCAGCCATCTTGAATTTTAACATTTGGCCTTGTTGATTTTGAATTAATTAAAGTTTTATTTTTATATTCCCTAACTTTAAAAATGTCTTTAACAAAAAGGTTTTCACCATTTTCAAAAAGTTTTTCAATGTATTTTTCTATTTCAAGCTTTTCATTGTTTCCTAAAATTAAATCTGCATTTTCAATTTTTATATTTGCAGTTTGTGCCATACACCCAACAAGAATGGTTTTAATTTTGGGGTTTTCTTTTTTTATTTGTTTTAAAAGATATTTTGCCTGATTATCAGAATGACTTGTTACGGTGCAAGAATTTAAAATGTAAATTTCAGCTTCATTTTTGCTTGTTTCAATGAACCCCAATTTTTTTAGGTTTTCTGAAATTATTTGAGATTCAATGGCGTTTGTTTTGCACCCCAAGGTTTTTATATAAAATTTTTTCATTCTTCACCTTCTTTTTTAAAATATGCAAGGCATTCTATGTGGTGAGTATTTGGGAACATATCTGCCCCTTGAAGTGAAATGAATTTAAACCCTAATTTTATTAAGGTTTCAGCATCTCTTTTTAGGGTCATCGGGTTGCAGCTTATATAAATAAGAGAATTTGTCATTTTTGAAATGTTTGATAATGTAATATCGTCGCTTCCTTTTCTTGGGGGGTCAATTACAATGTTATCAAAGGTTTTTTTCTCTTTTATAATTTTTTGAATTATATTATCTGCCCTTCCTTCAAAAATTTCATATTTTAAAATTTCATTTAATTTAAAATTTTCTTTTGCAAATTTTATGGCTTCAGGGTTTTCTTCAATCAAGGTTATTTTTGTGGCAGCATCTTTCATAAAAATGCCAATTGTGCCAACACCCCCGTAAAGGTCTAAAAGCGTTCCTTTTTTATTAATTAAATTTTTAGCCGAACTAAAGATTTTTTCTGCGGTTTTTGGGTTAATTTGAAAAAATGAAAGGGCGCCGGTTTTATATTTTTTATCTTCCAAAAATTCAAAAATAAAGTTTTCGCCATTAATTAAAACGGTTTTATCACCTGTAATTTTATTTGTATTTTGGTTATTAAAATTAACCAAAACCCCTTTAATTTTTTTAAATTTTTTAGTTATACAATCTGAAAAAGTTTCAATATCTTTTTTTATTGAACTAAATTCTTCTTCAGTAATGTTTAAAACAAGCGTTAATAAAATATCCCCCGTTTTATTAGATGTTTTAATTAAAATGTGCCTTAATAAGCCCTTTTTTGTTTTTTCAATGTAGCAGCCAAGTTTCCAATTTTCCCTAATGTAATTTGTAATTTCATCCATTATGGGCTTTTGAGAAGGACAAAATTTAATATCTGTTATATCGTGGGTTTTTTCTTTATAGTAACCTATTAAAACTCTTTTTGAATTTTTGGTTTCAGAAGTTGGAAATTGCGCTTTTATTCTGTAATTTTTATTATCATCACTTTTTATAAAAGGTTTAAATCGAACATCAAAATTTTTAAAAATTTCAGATAAAATGTTTTCTTTTAATTCAATTTGATAATCATAATTAATATAGCCAAAATCGCAAGCGCCGCAGGGTTTATTATATGGGCATATTGGCTTTATTCTATATTTTGAAGGGGTTAAAATTTCAATTAATTTTCCTTCAATATAATTTTTATGAATTCTAAAAAGCCTTATTCGAACAAGTTCATCAGGCAAAACTCCCTTAACAAAGACGGCTTTGCCTTCAATATGAGCTAAACCTTTTCCTTCATAAACCGGTTTTTCAATTTTTATATCAACAATATCGTCTTGCTTAATCAATATTCAAAATACCTGTCAAAGTCAACGTCATCAAATGAACAAAGAAGGTTATAAACAGGGTCTTCTTCGTCCATTCTTTGGAAATTATATTCATCAAACTTCCAAAGTTTAGGATTAATTCCTATGACTCTAACTATATTATGCTTTAATAAAATTCTCAATTTCTTTTTAACAATTTCAACATCCATATTAAGATGTTTAGATAATTCAACCGCAGAAATACCCTCAGGGTCAGAGCATTTTTCAGGTGTCATAAACATTAATTCTAACCCTACCTTTTTTAATTCAATATCTTCGGTTTCTGTGTCGATTGTAAACATAATCTTTATTATAACCAAAATATGGGGAATATTTCAGAATATCTATCGGAATTTTCAAGTTAATTCTTTAATATGGTACAACTTTAGGAGGATTTTTGCCAATTTATGTTAAGAAATATTAACAAAAAACTTCGCATTTTTTATGTTTTATTTATAATTAAATACCGGATAGTTAATACAAAAGAATTAGTTAATTTTATTTATACAAAAATCTTTTGTGATATTATCTTAATTGTAGAGTTAGTACAGTAATAAGGAATTTGATATGGCATTACCAAATGTAGCATACTTTTCTATGGAAATCGCAATGGACCAATCATTAGCAACATACTCAGGCGGTCTTGGTTTCCTTGCAGGCGCACACATGCAATCTGCAGGTTATTTACAAATGCCTATGGTGGGCGTTACTATCCTTTGGTCTTATGGTTACTATGACCAAAGAATTTCAGAAAAAGGTGAAGTAGAAGTTGCATACATTAGAAAACACTATGACTTCTTAACAGACATTAACGTTCAAACAACAGTTAAAATCTTTGGTGAAGATGTTATTGTTAAAGCATACAGAGTTGAACCTCAACTTTTTGGCACATGCCCTGTATATCTTTTAACAACTGATGTAGACGGAAACTCTGAATTTGCAAGAAGAATTTCACACAAACTTTATGATGGAGATGAAAGAATCCGTGTTGCTCAAGAAACAGTTTTGGGCATTGGCGGTGTAAGAATTCTTCAAGCAGTTGGATACCCATTCGATGTAATTCATATGAACGAAGGCCATGCGCTTCCTGCTGCATTTGAATTATTAAGACAATATAACGGCGACCTTAACGCTGTTAAAAAGAAAACAGTATTCACAACTCACACACCTGTTGCTGCAGGTAACGAAGTTCACTGGGTTGACACACTTCTTGAATCAGGCTTCTTTGCAGGCTGCTCAAGAGAAAGAGCTGTTGAATTGGGCGGTGAAAACTTCTCATTAACAGTTGCTGCTCTTAGAATGAGCAGAATTGCAAACGCTGTTTCTCAGCTCCATGGTTTGGTTGCAAACAAAATGTGGGATTGGGTTCAAGGAAGATGCCCAATTAGAGCTATCACAAACGCAGTTAATCAAAAATATTGGCAAGACCCAAGAATTGCAAATGCTGAATCTGACGAAGAATTATTAAATGCAAAAATTGAAATGAAAAAGGATTTATTCCAATACATTTCAGATACTCAAGGCAAACGCTTTGACCCCAATGTTTTAACAATTACTTGGGCAAGAAGATTTGCAGATTACAAACGTGCTTGGCTTATTTTAATGGATAGACCCCGCATTGAAAAATTATTGAATGAAAACAAAGTTCAATTGATTTTTGCAGGTAAATTCCACCCCGATGATAAAATGGGCAAAGAAATGTTCAATAAGATTTTGAAACAATCTTATGAAATGAAAAACGTTGTAGTGCTTCCTGGATATGAACTTGCACTTTCAGCTAAACTTAAAAAAGGTACAGACATTTGGTTAAATACACCTTTAAGACCTTTTGAAGCTTCAGGTACATCCGGCATGAGTGCAAACTTAAACGGTGCTCTTCACTTCTCAACATATGACGGCTGGACAGTTGAAGGTACATTCCCCGGAATTAACGGCTACACCGTTGAATACCCCGGTTTAGACGACGATATTCCATGGGAAGAAAGACACTGGAAAGATCATCAATGTGTTATGAACACTCTTGAAAATGAAATCATCCCAACTTACTATGAAAATAGAAGCGAATGGGCAAGATTAATGAGACAAGCAAAAAGAACTGCTGAAGCATACTTTAATTCAGACCGTATGCTTATTGAATACTACAACAGAGTATATAAACCAATTGCTCACGGCGGTTCTCAAGCAGGTGAAGATGAAAAATCCGATACCAAAATTGCTGAAAATCCAAATTTAGATGCTTGGACATATTCAAACATTAAATAGTTTCAGACAATAAAAAATATAAAAAATGCTCCTTTTTTAAGGGGCATTTTTTATGTTTAAGAATGTATAAAATACACTCTATATGCCTGTAAAACCTATTTTTTAAGAAAGATTAAGCTGATGTAACCAATTGTAAAGAAACTGCTAATCATGCTCAAACCATGGTGCAGGGCATGGTTTCCCCCTATTGATTGTCATAAAAACATTTAATATATCTAAAAAGTTGCCGTATGCCATGCGCTTTTATATAATTATTTCAGTGCTGATTAAAGCAGGGCACTTGCAGAAAAAAGAATAAGTTAGTTGACTTGCAGATGGCAAACAGAGTTAAAGAAAATTTATCGAACATTAAAAATTTAGTTGATAAGTATGGTGCTAAAATCGTTGCTGTTTCTAAATATTACGGAACAGACAGAATGGTTGAAGCCTATGAAGCAGGTGTAAGGGATTTTGGCGAAAGCAGGCTTCCTGAAGCTGTTAAAAAAATCAACAATTTAGACGATAAAATTAATTCTGATTGCAGTTATCATTTAATTGGTCATATGCAAACCAACAAGGTTAAATGGGCAGTAGGTTTTTTTGATTTAATACACTCAGTAGATTCTGTAAGGCTTGCAAATGAAATTTCAAACAAAGCAATTGAACTTGGAATTAAACAAAAAATTTTAATTCAGGTGAACAATGCAAACGAAGAACAAAAATTTGGAATTGCACCTTCTCAGTTGGAATATATGATAAATGAAGTTTCAAAGATGGATGGAATTGAACTTATGGGGCTTATGAACATTGCGCCTTTATGCGATGACACCAAATTAATTGATAAGCTGTTCAATGAAATGTACAAATTGAAAGAAACTTACCATTTAGATGAACTTTCAATGGGAATGAGCCATGATTTCAAGATTGCACTTGAAAATGGCGCAACAATAGTGAGACTAGGTAGAATATTATTTGAATAAACAGGAGGATAGGGCAAAATGGCCAGCGTATCAGACAAAATTAAGTCTATTGTAGGATTTTTAACATCACCGTTTGAAAGCGGAAAAGAAGACGATTTCTTCGGCGAATTAGGCGAAGAATTCGAAACAGGTTATGAAACTGACAGAAATGCAGCATTGGAACCTGTATTTAAACAAACTTCCCCAATCAGAAACGAAAGGAAAGTTATTTCAATGCCTCAAAGAGGTATGGATGCAAGAGGGTATGAAGTGGTTGTATTTGAACCAAGAGCCTACAATGAATCTATCCAAATCGCACAAGCCCTTAAAGAAAGAAAAACGGTCATTTTGAACTTACAATTATTAGATAGAGAAGAATCTCAAAGAATAGTCGATTTCTTATGCGGTTGCACACACGCACTTGATGGCAACCAAAGAAAAATCGGCGATTTTGTATTTATTTTCACACCGAACAACATCAATCTTACCCAAGAGATGGTAAGCTCCAAATTAACAAGAGATGCACTTTGGAACGCTCCTGCACCTCAAACAAACTAGTTGAAACAGTGGAGTTTATGGAGAGAAGTTTACAAATATAATTTAAGACCGCAAAAATGCGGTCTTTTTTTTAAATAAATTTTTTAAAAAGGCTAATTTTCATCGGCTGATAAATTAACGGCAATTTCAGCTATAATTCTTGCAACTTCATAGCCTGAAACTATTACTTCTAAAATTAACTGTGAATTAATAAGAACGGTTTCCGTGTATTCCATAGAATCTGTGTCTAAAACTTCAAATTCCACAAAATCTTCGCCTACGTATTTAAGACGGCCAAATTGTCCATCGGTTGCCCATCTTAAAAATACAACAGCCTTTTCCAAACCTTTTAATTTTTGTATCATCCTCATACTTACATGATATTATTTATTTTATGAAAGTCAATTTTTTATATGAATTTAAAAAATATTCAGGCAAAGAAAATATGGATATTGATTTATCCGTATTAAATGATGCAATTTTAAAAAAATCAGATGAATTATTTGTTCGTTTTTACGGGTGGGAGCCAAAATGTATAAGTTTGGGAAGGAACCAAAAACCTTTTATTCCATCTGTTGAAATTGATGTTGTAACAAGGCCGACAGGCGGCAGAGCATTATTACACGATAATGAAATAACCTATATGGTTGTGGGAAAAATTCCAGATGGTTATAGTGTTATTCAAACTTATAAAATGGTATCTGATATTTTAATAGACGGGTTTAAAAAACTTTCTGTTAACCTTGCTTATGGGGGCGATAGGGGCGGCAGCAACAAATATTGCATGAATATAAGCTCAGGCGCTGATATTTCATATATGGGAAAAAAATTAATAGGTTCTGCCCAATTTAGGCGTGAAGGCTATTTTTTGCAGCACGGCTCAATTTTAAGAGATATTGATTATTCTTTTTTTGAAAAAGTTTTCACTGAACCCATTGATAGAGAAAAAATTATAACAATAAATGAAATTAACCCTAAATTAACGGATGATGAGATTATACAGGCCCTTAAAGAAAGCTTTCTTAAATTAGAATAATCGGGTAATTATTTTTCTTTGCAAAATCAAGCAGTTCTTTTGGAACCTCATCTAAACCGTTTGCCTTTGCAATAACGCCTTCAATTTTTGGAACATACCCTACAATTTCGTTGTGGCGCTTTTCTTCTTTATCAATTAAAGAATCTTGAAATTTTTCAATGGCTTCCATTAATTGTTTGCCTGTTATTGAATGGTTTCCGAGTTTATAAATTTTATTGTATGAAAAATTTGAAACCGAACTTTTTTGCGCAATGTTGTTTTTGTAAAATTCCGCATAGTCTTCGTCTGAAACCGTTTTTGGGTCAATTGAAAGGTTTTTTAATAGCGAGTTTTTGAAATTGTTTCTGTCATCAGAATGAGTTGAAAAAACCAAATCTATTGCGCTTTGAATATCTTTTGCGGTTCCTGACCCTTGGTTTTTATCTGCCATGTTAATAACATTTGGGTTAATTTGAGATAATAAAACGCCAAATTTTCTGTCGCAATATGTTCTTTTGTATAGAGGAGTTATTAAAGATTCAGACAAAACTCCGCCATTAATTGAACTTGTTAATTGTTTTACGGTTTCAATATGTTTTTCAACTTCGTATTCAGGAAGCATATGTACAAGAAATTTTGCGTCTTTTTTATTTATATCCCTAAAGCCGTAATTTGCAAGCGATTCGTCATTTCCGATTTTATGAAAATTAATTACTTTATATTCTTCACCCATAAATGATTCTTTGTTTTTTTCAAGCAAAGAAGGCCTTATTATTTTTTCTGCAAAAACAGCATTCCCCGTTGCATAGAATTTTTTTAAGTTGTTTTCTATTTCAAACATTTTATTTTCATCTAATGCTTGTTTGCGGGCTTCATAAAATTCATCGCTAACTGCCATCAGGTCTGCTTTTGCCATAATTTTTGCAATTTCAAAATCATTAGGGCGGCGGAATTTAAAAGCCATTTGCCTTGCGGCCTCATCACTTGCATTTGAAGATGAATATTCTTCAAGCCAATGGTGGTTTTTTGTGAGTTCATAAACTCTTTCTGCCGTTTCAGGGTTTTTTATGAATTTTTTAATTATTCCTCTTGCATATAAAGCGGATGGTTCTTGGTGCCCTTTATCAACAACGCCTTCTTCTTTTGCTATATCGTGGAAAATAGCAGTTATTTTAAGCATTGCTTTATCTAAACTGTTCAATTTATTGTAATTCGGGTTATTTATTGAATTTGCAAGCACCAATAGTTGGTGAATATCAAGAGTATATTTATGCGTTCCGTGCTGTTGTTTGCCAATGCAGTTAATAAATTCAGGCGCTGCTTTTATAATCGTGTTTAATTCTTCGTCTAAATTTTTGTCGCCTGTCATAATGCTGTTTTCATACATAAATTTATGGCAAAGATTATAAACTTCATTTTCAAATTCATTGCTTCTATCAAGTTTATCAAGAGTCAAAATGCCTTCATAGCCTTCTATATTGGCTTTTTTGCCATCAAAGGCGCATTTTAAATTTATATCGGTTTTATTTTCTATTATTTTTATTTGTTCTTCGTTTTTAATAAGTTTTGATAAATCTGAAAGAAAACTTTGCCTTGAATATCTTAAAGGAAGCCCTTCTTTCATTTCTTTTAATTTTGGAATTGCATTTTTTAGTGTGGTTTCAAAGCTGCTTAATTTGTTATCTGCACATTTAGAAAAAATAGTGTGTATGAAATTATCGATATATTCTTGATTAACGGGAAGTGAATTAACTTCTCCGCTTAAATTTGTGTCAATTTCATAAGTTAAACTTTTTAAATATGAACTTATTGGGTTTGAATTTGCCTCTAAATCGAAATTAACTTTTCTTAAAGCTTCATATAAATCTACTTTGGTTTTGAATTTAAGGCTGCTTGCGCTTAATGTTTGATTTGTCAGCGCAACAAAATCTTTGGCATCTAAAAATGAAAACAACTTTTTACCTAAAGTTTTATCTCCGTTTGGAGAATAAGAAATTAAATTTAGGCAATTTTGGTACAATTTTTCATCAAACTGCTTTTTGCCGTTTTCATCAACATAAAAACAGTTATCATAAAGTTTTCCGAATAAAGAAAGGTCTATATCTGTTTTTAAGAATTCATCTATTTTTTCTTTCACAAAAGAAGGAATTTCGCCGTTTTCATCCGAATAATTTGTGTTAATGTTTACAATGCCGGTTATATCAGATGTGGAATAAGTTGGCCTTTCTTGTATTTTTTTCAGCAATTCTTTGCAATATGGGTTTTTAAATGCCCTAAAAACGTCATCATTATAGTGCATATAATTTGAAGAAATTTTTGTAATTTCGTCTACTAATTTCAAATTTTCTTCTATGGGTGTTCCATCTTTTTTAAAGCAGTTTCTCATAATTGCAGCTATATTATCATAGGCATATCTTTCATAGTTGCCGTATAATTTTTTTAATTTTTTTAATGTTTTTCCGAAGTTTTCTTTTCCGTATGTTGCCCAAATTTCAACTATTTCTCCGGTTTTTTCCATATCGTTTGTTTTTTCCAAAACTTTTTGTGCAAAGCTAAAGTTGCTTCTTTTAACAACGCCGTTTTCATCTTTTAAAAATTTGAAAAAGCTTATTCTGTCATCGGTTGAAAACCATCCATGCTTGCTTTCCAATAGTTTTGACATATATTTTATGTTTGTATCATTGAAAGCGCCCGTTTTATCTTTTAGAGCTTCTAAAATTTCTGCATAGTTGTCGTGAAAGTTGTATGAATTTTTATAATAAGGAGGTGCAGTTATAACAGATGATTTAAAATGGCTGATAAAAGATTGCAGCATTGTTTCTTTTGTTTCTTCTTTTTCGCCAAAATAATAATCATTTGTGAATTGAACCGCTTTTTCGCTAATTTTACCTGTTTGGCCGTCTACCATTGCTTTAACAATTTTTGCAGCGTCTATTTCTGAATATAAAAAGCCATTATATTTGTGTTCGGGTTCATTTTTCTTTTTATAGAATTTTTTTGTTGCTTCATCTATTTCAGGGTCATATTTATCAGTTGTCGGGTTTATGAATGTTTGCATTATATATGAAACATCATATGGGTTTTTTGTTTCACACCTTTTTTCAAAGGAGCTTTTATAACTTTCAAAGTTGCTCCCATCAAGCATTTTTAAAGTTGCATCATAAATTTCTGTGTCTTTAAAGGGGGCGAATTTATATTTTTCGCCTATTTGTGCAAAAAATTCTGCGGCTTTTTTTGATAGCGGGCCTGCTTCTTTTATTTCTCTTTGCAGGTGTTCAGGTTTTATTTTTGAGATAAATAAATATGGAGAAATGAGATTTGCTATAAAGTTTTGGTTTTCTTCCCCTTTTTCTGTTTCCATACAGGCTTCATAAACGGTTGAAATGAAGTCTTGCATATTGTCTTTATCTTGAAATGTAAAAAGATAAAGCTTATTTGACATAGAAGAAAGAACTTCAGGGGTTAATTTGCCCGTTTTAATCAGTTCGTATAATTTTTTGGCGCTTTCATTTTTTAGATTGTATACAAATGAAGAATCCATAGGGTTTTCTTTGCATAAATCTTCTAAAAGCTTGCAGAAATCATCTTCGCCGCTTTCAAGTTTTTCTTTGCTTCCAAATGAAATTCCTGTTCTTTGCTGCCAATATTTTGGGTCGACAGGCGCTTTGTTTTCGGTTTTTGCTTCTTCTTTTTTCATTACAGGGGAAGGTTCAGGCGTTTTTTTAGCCCTCAAATTGTCATCATTGTTAAAATTAATAAAATTGCCTTTTATTTCCATTCTGACTATTAAAAAACTTGCCTTCCTTTATAAAAAAATATCGACAAAACAACTTAAAAACTTTAAAAAATTGTTAATTTTATGACACATTTTCTTCAATTTGTTATTATGTTGCCTGTTATGGCAAATATATTCGTAATTTCAAGTGAAAATTATAATTTAGAAGAATACAATGTAAAAACCGCAGGCGGTTTTTATGAAAATTTATATGATGACATTTTAAATTTTGAAGCAGATGTTGTTATTTTAGATTCTTCCATTCAAAATTCCAATTTAATTTTGGTTGAATTGCTTGCCAGAAACATAAACAAAAGTTTTGAAATTTTTTATATTACAGATATTTTTAATAAAAATGAAATTAAAACCCCCGTTAAAGTTTTTATAAAACCTGTTAATATTGAAATTTTGAAAAATGAAATTGAACTTTTTCTTTTAAATAAACAAAATTTTTCTAATTTGCACAAAGAAAATTTGGAATTAAAAAAGAATTTATACCAAATAGACGCTTTTTATAATGCAAGCTCAAAATTTGCAGGCACATTAGAAAAAGAAAGGCTTTATGAAGTTGCTTTTGAAAGTTTAGAGAGAATTTTAAGCTATGATATGGCAACCGCCCTTTTTTGGGATAACCTTAAAGAAGACAAATTAAAATTTTATATTCATTCGCTTAAAAAAACAACGGAAGAATTTAATTCCAATTTAATTAAAAGGCTTTCATTGGGTGCAAAAGATGTTGGTATTACAAGTTTAAAATTATCAAGGTTCAATATAGAAACAATTCAAAACGTTAAGCCTTCATATAAAAATGAATATTTTGATGATTCTTTTAGTGAATATGATTCTTTAATTGCGCCAATTATAATTAAAGATAAATTTGAAGGTGTTATTGAAATTTTTAGAAAAAACAAATTTACAAAAGAAGATGTAACTTGTTTTCAATCAATAATCCACCAAATTTTAGCACCTTTAAGAAGTGCAATTTTATATGAAGATATAATAAAAACAAATGTAAAATTAAAAAAATTAGAGAGAATGAAATCTGAATTTGTTTCAATTGTATCTCATGAATTAAGAACGCCATTAACCCCTATTAATAATGCCTTGAGTATAATTTTATCCGAACAGGGGGGGGTTATTAGTGATGTTAATAAAAATTTTGCAAATATAGCAAAAAGAAACGTTTCAAGGTTATCGGGCATTATCGAAGATTTACTTGATTTATCAAGAATGCAAACAGGCAAATTTGATTTTAAATTTAAGCAATTATCAATTTTGCCTTCAATTGAGCTTGCATATAATACTTTTAAAAATCAGGCAGCACAAAAAAATGTTGAATTTGTTGTTGAAAATGGTGATAATCTGCCCGATATTTATATTGACCAGCACAGAATGGATCAAATTTTATCAAACCTTATAACAAATGCAATTAAATTTACATCTGACGGCGGTAAAATTAAAATTTCAACAAGCTTAATTGAAAACCCAGATAAAAGCCTTTTAATTGCACCTGTTGAATCAGATTATTTTGGTAAATATTTAAAAATTTCAATTCAAGATTCAGGCGTTGGCATTGAAAAAGAAGATATACCAAAAATTTTCGATAAATTTTCCCAAATTGAAAACACCCTATCAAGAAATACAGGCGGCATCGGCCTTGGGCTTACAATTACAAAACATTTTATAGATGCGCATTTGGGGGGAATTTGGGTTGATTCAATTAAAAACGAAGGTTCAACTTTTAATGTAATTGTTCCAATATTTAGCGAAGAAAAAGCATTTCAGGTTGAATTAAATTTAAAAATTAAAAATGAGGCAGAATCTACCTGCTATTTAAAAATAGAAGAAAATGAAGATTTTGAATTTTATAACCATCTGAAAAATTCAAATATAATTAAGCTTACAAAAACATCTAAAGAATTTTTGGATAAAAAAGATGATAAATTTGTAACTCAAGTTTATATACAAGGTTTAGACAGAGGCGCATTTGATTTCATGGTTTCAAAAATTGAAGATGAAATAACCTCTAAAAATTGTGATATAGTATTATCAAAGGCATTTTACAAAAAAGAAGCCTGAATGATTGCCGTTTATAGTTAGGAAGTGAATTATGCAGAAAAAAATTCTTGTCGTGGATGATGAAAAAGATATAACAGAAACCTTATCTTTTATGTTGAAAGCTGCGGGTTATGACGTTATAACAGCATCAGACGGCGAAGAAGGTTTAAAATTTGCAAAAGAAGAAAACCCTGATTTAATTATATTGGATGTTATGATGCCAAAAATTAACGGCTATAAAATTGCGCGCCTTTTGAAATATGACAATAAATATAAACATATTCCAATAATTATGGTAACCGCCCGCGGGCAAGATTCCGATAAATTAATAGGCGAAGAAACAGGGGCGAATGAATATATTACAAAACCTTTTGAATTTGAAGAAGTTTTAACAAATGTTCAAAAGTATCTTGAGGCGTAAATTATGGATTTAGTTACAAATAAAACCATAGATAAATTAAAATATGACTTGGTTCGAAACAATATTATAACGTTTGAAGATATTGAACATGCCCAAGAAATTGCAAATGCCCAAAACACAAATTTGGGGCAGGTTTTAATTAATTCTTCATTAATAACGGAAGCTGAACTTTTAAAATTTTTGGAAGAAAAGCTCCACATTCCATACGTTAATTTAGATGATTATGAAATTGATAAAAAATGCCTTCAATATATTAGCTATAAAGAAGCAATAAC
>CALYDL010000004.1 GCA_944325145.1 Candidatus Gastranaerophilales bacterium | reverse complement strand
GCGGGCGATGTAAAGTTGAGTTTTTTTAGAACCTTATCTGTTATATCAACACCGCCAAAGAAAACAACTCTTGAATCCAAAACCGTGCCTATTTTATTTTCAATTGCCACTTGTTTGATTGCGGCATTAATTGCAGCGTCAATTTCAGATTCTTTCTTTTGTCTGAATTTTTCAAGTGCATCTTGTTTTTGAGCAAATGCTCTTGCTGTTTGGTCTTCAAAGTTTTTCTTTTGAACAGCGGAATCTATTTTTTTAAATTCCTTTTCTTTGTCTAAAAGGTATCTTTGAAGTTCGTTTGTTTTGTCTTCTAATTCACTCATAGCTGATTTTGCTTTTGAATAGTTTGAAACTAACTGCCTGTAATTTACCATGCCAACTGTTTCTGCAAAAACGGGAGCTGCCATAAGTAAAACTAAAAATGCCGCTACAATTTTGTTTTTCATAAGTTTAAATACCTCTCTGTTTTTTTCGGATTATATCAAATTATTTGGCTTTAGTAAATAACCGCAGCCTTTAGGTTTGTTGTCCTTGAACTTTTCTTTTTATGTAATATTATTATAAGATATTATTTTTTCAAAGGGCAAAAATGTCACGAAATTATTCTCAAAGAAAACCTTCAGAATATAATTTTTTTAGAAAAATTTTCACCATGATAACTTGTTCATGGGTGTATGCTTTTTATTACAAAGTTGCTTGTAATCTAAAAATTGAAGGCAGAGAAAACGTTCCAAAAAAAGGCTTTTTTATTGTTGCCTCAAACCACGTTAGTGCAGTTGACCCGTTTTTAATGGTGGATGCTGTTCAAAGGCCTATTGCTTATATGGCAAAAAAAGAATTATTTGAAACAAAAATGGGTAGGTTTTTCTTAGATTTGCTTGGAGCGTTTGCTGTTAATCGTGAAAAATTAGAAGTTTCAACAATTAAAACAGCAATAGGAATAAAACAAACAGATTGGCTTTTGGGCTTGTTTCCCCAAGGCACAAGAGAAATTGACGGCAATATGGATAATATTTCTCGTGGTTTTGCAGCAATTGCAAAAACCACAAAATCTGATATTTTGCCCGTTTGCATAATAGGTGCAAGAAAAGATGAAAGAAAAGCATTTAAGGGGCATATTAAAATAAAAATTGGTAAGCCCATTCCCTATATGGAAGATACCCACGAAATGGTTAATATTTGGATACAGAAAATGTCTGAATTAAGCAGAGAGGAATCTTGAACTGATGACGGAAAAAAAGCTTAGCCACAGGAACTATACGAAAAAGGTTGCAGGTGATTTTAATATTTTAACTTGGTTGTATCAAATTTATGCGCTAAGGGTTCTTTTTATTCCATTTATTGCAACTCCTTTTTATAAATTTAAACTTTCAGGAAATAGGGATGCCCTAAAAAACACCCCTTGCATTTTAGCATCAAACCATGTTTCATATTTTGACCCTTTTATTGTTTCTTGGGCAGTTAGGCGAAAAATGGCCTATATGGCAAAAAAAGAGCTTTTTGAAGAATCAAATTATATTGCAACAAACATTTCAAGACTGGGCGCATTTGCAGTTAACCGTGAAAAATTGGAAGTTTCAACAATAAAAACTGCAAAAGAAGTGTTTAAAGCCGGCTGGAATCTCTGCATTTTTCCTCAAGGCGGCATTAGGAAAAATAAAACCATTGAAACCGTTAACAAAGGGTTTGTTGTTCTTGCAAAAATGACAAAAGCTGATATTTTGCCAATCGGAATTTCAGGCATGGAAAAATATAACTGGAATATTTTCAAAAAACCCACAATACAGGTTAAAGTGGGCAACCCAATTTCATATACATTAGAAGATGATGAAATTATTGAAAATTGGAGAAAGCAAGTGGCTGAATTAACGGGCTATAAACTTGCCGATGTTGAAAATTCTTAATTTTCTGGCAAAAAAAATTATTTTTCGTTGTTTTATGTTTGTTTGATACTTAAATTTCTAAACCAAATGAACGTAACAACACCTTTATTGTCATATCTTCAAAATCCTGAAAAAATAACGCCGATGCTCTTAATTGAAGTGCCAACTTCAGGCGGCAGAATTTATCAGGGGAAAAAACGCGGCGGTATGGTTGAAGCAAGGGAAAGGGCTTGCGAAGAAACCTTGGGCGCTGCCGTTTGGCTTTTTGGCATGAAAGCTTTTAATAAAGGTTTTGATTTCATGGGAAAAAACCTTTTAGGTTTAAAAGATTTAGATATCGATGTTGGAAAAGATTCCCTTAGAAACCCTGCCTCATATATTGAACACAAACCCACATTTACTGCTGCTTTTAAATTTTCAAAAATTGCTGCAAGCGCACTATTGTCTATTCTTGCAATGGGCTATGTTGTTCCTAAAATTAAACAAGCCATGACAAATGCTTTTAGAATGAAAGAAGGAAAAGAACCAATTCCGGATAAAAATTCTCCTGATGGCAAATTCCATAAAGGCTGGGCAGATAAATTTGTTTCTAATTTTATAAAATATGATGATAAGGCTTTGGCTTCAAAAAAAGAACTAAATGATAATCCCATAATTCCTTCCATGGATACATTTATTCAAGAAACAAAGCAAAATAATTCCCCCTCATTTACAGGCGGCTCAATTTTAAATACTCTCTGTTTTGCTTCTCATAACCTTGAAAACAACACTGTTTGGCGCCTTTTATCAACAGATGTAGGCACATTATCAGGCAGGGTTGCAACATCAAGAACCAAAAAAGAAGCAATTGAATATGGCGTTAGAGATTCGATTTCAAGCGTATTTTACGTTGGTGCTGCACCTGCTTTTTCTGCCCTTTTAAGAAAAACATTTAAAATTCCAAATATTGACCCTAAAGGTGCTGAAGCAACTGCAGAAAGAATGAAGCAAGTTGTTCAATCCAAGGGCGGTTCCGTAAAACAAGGCTTTTTTACATCAAAAATTTTGCAGCCAAATCAAGCGGAAGAACTAGTTAAAGATATTAAATTCAGAGAAGACGGCACAATATGGCTGGATGATTTCAACCGCCAAACAAAAAATGCTTGGATGGGGCACGCACAGGCAATGTCTGAATTGCAGCCTAAACTTTTAGATAAAAACGGTGTCAGACGTTCAATTTTATCTAAAAAACAAGCAATTGATGTTTTATCAGATTCATATTTAGCTGAGCCCGTTTATCTAAAAGACGCAATTTCAAAGGCAACAAACGGCAAATCTGAAGACCCGAGAACTTTTGTTTCAAGAAAGAAACTTGAAAAAATAAGAGATAGCTTTGATGAATTTGCAATTTCTCTTGAAAATTATGCTAAGAAAAAAGGCAAAGATATTGATTCAAACTTAATTGAAAATTATACAAAAAAATTAAACAGAACAAATTTGGCTGTTCATTTGGCAGGCGTTGGCTTTGCAGTTTTAGGTTTGGCTGTTTTAATTCCTAAGTTCCAATATTGGTTCTCAGAAAAAATAACAGGTGTCAAGGGTTTTTCCGTTGATACAAATTCTAGTGAAACCAATAAAGCCAACTAAGCAATATAAACCTTTGCGATTTTAAGCTTTCCTTTTTTATTTAACCTTAATCTTGTAAGGTATTTTTGGTGCAATTTTGAATAAGTTTATATTGGTTTTTTTATTTTTCTTAATTCCTTCTTTTTCTTTTGCTGAAACGATTTCAGGCAACGTGAGAGAAGATAATTTTTTAAATAAAAAAAGCGTTATCATTGATTCTGAAACAGAAAAAGCAATTGAAGGTGCAAAGGTTTATCTTCCAAACTATGGTTTTTCAACATCAACTGACAGTAAAGGCCGTTTTGAATTAAATGCAAATATTCAGGATAAAGCAATTTTACAAGTGGAAAAAGACGGTTACAGGCCATTTTCAATTACTGTTGATAAATCTATAACAGAAAGGCCTTTGAAATTGGGCATTGAAAAACTAAACGCTTCTGATATTTTTGTAGATTCAGGCGTTTTTCATTTGGGAGACGATGTTTATTCCTCAAATTCCGCCAACTGCCGCCAATTTAAGGCAAAACCAATCGGGCCTTATTATTCAAAAAAAATTAAAATAAATAAACTTTTGCCAAATAAACAAGCAGTTATTGTTTTTGGCTCTGTAATAGGTCTTGACACAAAGCTTGCAAAAGAATTAGGGCAAAATGCAATTGTTTCTGTTTATTCTTCCCCTGTTGAAATTATTTTTAACGGGCAAAAAATTGGCGAATTAAATATGAACGGCGACAACCAGCAAATTGTAATTCCAAACGGTTTAATTAAAGGAAACAATGATTTAACAATAAGAACAGGCAAAAACTTGTTTCAATATAACTATATAGATTATGATGATATGGAATTTGCAAACCTTAGAATTGAAATTAGAGATAAGGTTTTTTATAAATAAATAGCCCTGTAAAAATCAAGCGCCATTTTGGTTTTTTGAACGTTATGAACTCTTATTATATCAACGTTTTCTTGAATTAAATAAAAGCTTGCAAGCATTGTTAAATCATCTAAAATTTCAAGGTTTGTTTCATTAGCCAAACTTTTTATAAACCTTTTTCTTGAAAGGCCTGCTAAATTTTTAAACCCTAATGAGTTAAATTCCTTTATTCTTTTTAATAGTTCAAAATTTTGTTCAACATTTTTTGCAAAACCAAAACCTGCATCAATAATAATTCTTTCTTTTTCGATTCCTTCACTAATAAGAAATTGGCTTTTTTTGTATAATTCTTCGTAAATTTCATCAGCTGCATTTTTATAATTACAAAATTCATCCATATTTTGGGGAATTCCCCTTGAATGGCATAGAACATAAGAAATATTTGAATTTTTGATAACATCAACCATTTTGTTATCATAGTTTAAGTTTGAAACATCGTTAATAATATCAACGCCAAGCTCAATCATTTTTTCAGCTGTTTTATGGTTTCTTGTGTCAATTGAAATTTTAATATTTTGTTTTTTTAATTCTTTTACAATCGGTGTTAATTTTTCTATTTCAAATTCAATATCAACAGTTTCAGCATTTGGCCTTGTAGATTCTGCCCCAATATCTATAATATCTGCCCCGTCTTTAATTAATTTTTCAGCTTGAATAATTGCATCTTTTAATTCAAAAAACCTGCCGCCATCAGAGAAGGAATCTTTTGTAACATTTAAAATTCCCATAATTTTTGGGGTTTTCTTTTTAAAATGAAGGTTAATTTCATCTTCAATTGATTTAGCAACATTTTTAAGCCCAAAAGGTTGATAGGATAAACTTTTTGCAATTTCTTTTAATTGTTTAATTGTGCCTGTTAAAATTAAACTTGAATTTTCAATTTTTCCCAAAAGAACATCTCTGTGAACCCCTGCATCACATCCTTTTGAAAGCGCTGTTTGCTTAATTATGGTTGCACTATAAAATGGAAGATTTTCAATTTTTAAAGTTAAAAAATCGTGCTTTAAGGCCGCTAAATCAAGGTATTTAGAATCAAAGCCTATTTTTAAAAGCTCGTTTTTAATATCATCATTTTTAATTGTCTTTACTATAAATTGCATTTAATTATTTTACAGGTACAATAAAAAAAGACAACAAAAATTTAATCAGGAGAAAATAAAATGGAAGCTTGTATTGTAAAATTAGAAGCAACTAAAAGAGAAGAAGGCAAAAACCCTCGCCAATTAAGAGCAATGGGTTTACTTCCCGTTACGGTTTACGGCAAAGATTTAAACTTAAACGTTGCAGTTAACACTCGTGAATTTAAACTTGCATACAATAAAGACAAAAATGCTAAGTTTGAAATTTCATTTGAAGGCAAAACATATTTAACTGAAACAAAAAATGTTCAAGTTAACTATGCAACAAGCGAAATTCAAAGCGTTGAATTTTCTGCATAATTAAATTTAAACCATTAACTTTTACGCCTAATTTTCTTCTTCTGTTTTGGAGATGTAAAATTCGGCGTAATTGTTTAGTATGCTGATAAAGTGGTTATATCTTTCCATTCTTAATTTTAACCACCCTAAAACAGCATCAGGCCCTGTAACTTTAATAATTCTTGTTTGGGTGAAACATTTTTTCTTTGTTGAATAGCCTTCTTCAAAAAACATTTGGTATTTGCAGCTCAATTCATCAACCATGTTAAGCAAAGTTTGCAGCCAAGCGTCTTGAAGTTCATCGTTGTCAACTCGATACTCTAGATACATATTTTATTTTCTCCTTGCTTTGTTTTTGTTTTGGCAATTTTTTGTTTTATAGGTTATAATTTTTGAGTTAATAGTCAGATTTAAAGGTTTATTTTCTTATTACATTTTTAGTATTATTGAAAGTTACATTTGAGGCGTTATTCGGTGGGCAAGGATTTTAATTGTAAAGTTTCTTTAAGTGATGGCAGTTTCATTTTTAATGCGAAAGTTGCAAACAGCTTTTTTTCCAAATTAAAAGGAATTATGTTCCAACGTGAATTCCCTTACAGTGCGCTTCTTTTTACCGATTGTTACTGGATGCATTCTTTCTTTTGTCTTGTTAATTTTCATATCGTCTTTTTAGATAAAAACTTTAATGTTATTCAAACTTTTTATAATGTAAAACCAAATAAAATTCTGCCACCTGTTTTTAATTCAAAATATGTTATTGAATTTTTTGATGATAATGTTAAATTCAAAATCGGCGAAAAGGTTATTTTAGAAAAATATGAATAAAAATGTTCCAAAAGAAGTTTTAGACCAAGTTAAATTAATGCCAAAACTCCCTGGGAGTTATCAATTTTATGATAATAAGGGCACTGTTATATATGTTGGCAAAGCAAAAAACCTTTTTAAAAGAGTTCGAAGCTATTTTGTTTCAAATGATTCAATTAAAGTGAATGTAATGGTGCCAAAAATTGCAAAAATTGAATGCATTGTGGTTGATAGTGAAATTGAAGCTTTAATTTTAGAATCTGAATTAATTAAAAAATATAAGCCAAGATACAATGTTTTATTAAAAGATGATAAAAAATTCCCCTATTTTGTAATAACAGAAGAAGAATATCCAAGAATAACCGTTGTAAGAAAAGCAAACAAAAACCCAATCAAGGGTAAATATTTTGGCCCATACACAGATTCAAGAGCAATGTGGGCAACTTTAGAAGTTTTAGAGAGAATTTTTCCTTTAAAAAAATGCAAAAAACCAAAGTTTAATACTCGCCCTTGCCTTTATTATGATATGGGCCAATGCATGGCGCCTTGCCAAAGGCTGATAGCGCCTTCTGATTATAAGAAAATTTTAAAAGATGTAGAGCTTTTTTTAACAGGAAGAAGAAGTGAATTATTAAAAATTTTAAAAGAACAAATGCAAACTGCATCAAATAACCTTGAATTTGAAAAAGCTGCTAAATATAGAAATTCTTATAATGACATTGAAAAAACAATGGAAAAACAAAAAATTGTTTCCGAAAACACAAAACAAAATAACGATTACATTGGCGTTATGAGAGAAGGAAACATATTCTGCGCTGCTGTTTTAGAAATCAGAGAAGGGTGCTTAGTTAATAAAAAAGATTTTGATTTTAAAGGAATTCAAACAGAAGATAAAACCGATTTTAAAGAAATTATTAAAGCAATTATGAGGGAATATTATTCAATTATGGATGATATTAACATTCCAAAAAATATAATTGTTCAAGAACTCCCCGATGAAAAAGAAATTTATGAAGCTTGGCTTACTAAAAGAAAAGGCGCTAATGTTAAAATAATAGAAGCAAAATCTGAAAAGGATAAAGAAATTTTATCTTTAGCACAGAAAAATTCAATTTATAATTTAGAACAATTAAAATTAAAAAATTTATCTGATATTCAAAATGATTACAATGAAGTTGGCGCATATATTAAAGAAAAATTGGGACTTAAAAAGTTCCCCCACATTGTTGAATGCTATGATATATCCCACATTCAAGGCACAAACACTGTTGCATCCGGTGTTGTTTTTGAAAACGGTTTTCCTAAAAAAAGTTTGTATAAAAAATATAAATTAAGAACAATTGAAAAAGGCGAAGTTAACGATTTTAAATCTATGAATGAAATTTTACAAAGAAGATTGAAAAGAATAGTTGAAAAAAACGATTACACGCCCGATTTAATTATAATAGATGGCGGCAAGGGGCAATTATCAAGCGCATATAAAGCAATGAAAGATTTCGGGCTTGATATAGATATGGTTTCTTTAGCAAAAAGAGAAGAAGAAGTTTTTCTTCCAAATAAAAAAACATCCGTAATTTTTCCCATAAATTCAGGTGCGCTTTATTTCTTTCAAAGAATCAGAGATGAAGCCCACAGGTTTGCAATTACATTCCACAGGCAATTAAGAAATAAAAACATGCTGCAATAAAAAATATTCAGGGCTTTTTATTTTCTTGTTTAATGTTATAATGGTAGTAATAAAGTTATGAGGGCAAAAGATGAATTTCAGGCATGGGTCATTAGAGAGCATTATTTTAAATGCGCTTTGGGAACTTGAAGCAAAAGGTGTATATAAAAATTCTGTTAAAGATGTTTTTGATTATATTTGTGAATCTCAAACAACCAAAAGAGCTTACACAACAGTAAAAACTGTTATGGATAGGCTCCATGAAAAAGAAGTTTTGCTTAGAATTAAACAAGGTAAAAAGTTTTATTATAGAACCGCATATTCAAACAATGACATTATTGCAAACAGTTTGAAGAAAATTGCAATTCAATATTGCAATGGCGATATGAATAAATTAATTCAAGTTGCTTCTTCAATAAATTCAAATGAATTAAGCGTTGTAGAATCAAAAGTTAATGCGGGTTAAGTTTTCTTGAAAAATGCCGAAAATATAATTGAAACAAGGCGCCAAACCGCAAAGTTGATTGTAGATGTAATCTTAAATAAGATTACTGTTTTGGATGCTTTGAAAAAATTTCCTAAAGATTCAATTGACCCTTCTGTTAAAACTTGTTTTCACATCTTGGTGCATTATGAGTCTGATGAAGAATTAAGAAAAAAAGACCCCTTATACAAAGAAACACAGGATGATTTTTTGGTGGAAACCGCAGAAACGCTTTTGAAAGGCGACCCGTTGCCCGTTAATATCATTAAAGAATACAAAGATTTCTACAATTCAGACCTTTTCTACCCCGATAAAATGACAAAAGAAACCATCTGGAAACGATTAAGAAAGTTCATTAACCTATGAGTTTACAAAAACTGCAATTTTTCAAAAAAAATTTTAAGGGTTCAAGCTCAATTGAATTCTTAGCGGTTTTTGCGTTTCTTTTTGTATTTTTTATTTTAATTCTGGATGTTGCACTTTTTTTCAGGCAAATTTATCTTGTTCAAACAATAGCAGATGAAGTTATGGCGCGCCTGAACACCGAAAAACAATGCTCAAAAGATTTGGCAGATACAATGATTACTGCAAATAAAGCTGTTTCATTTTATTTTGAAAAGCAAAATTTTGCTGCATCATCAAAAAATAAAAAAATGGTTAAATTAACAACAAGTGATGATAAATACACATTTTTAATTTCATGCAGAAATGAAATCACTCCTGATTCTTTGGTTTTTATTTATAAATACAAAGGCATTGTAATGTATAGGGGCGGCAAAAGCATTTCTTCAAATGTTTCTGTTAATACTACATACTATTAATTTTTTTATATTGCCCTTTTTGGTGATATAATTTTCCTTGTTCTTTTTTGTATAATTAATTTTCAAATATGGTTAAAAGTTTATTTAAAGACGAAAATTTTACTCACTATACCGTTATGCTGAATGAAGCAGTTGATTTTTTAGACATTGAAAACAACCCAGATGGCATTTATATTGACGCAACATTAGGAGCAGGCGGCCATAGCGAATTAATTTTGCAAAAGCTTTCTGATAAAGGAAGGCTTATTTCCTTTGATATCGATAAAGATGCAATTAAAGCGGCATCAAACAGGCTTAAAGGATATAAAAATTTAACAATAGTAAATAGAAGCTATACTGAAATTAAAGAAGTTTTAGCAGAACTTGGAATTGAAAAAATAACAGGCGGCGTAATTTTTGATTTGGGCGCAAGTTTTCACCAGTTAACAAAAGGTGAAAGGGGCTTTAGTTTTAAAAAAGACGCTCCCCTTGATATGCGCTTTAATCAAGAACAAAAGTTTTCAGCATATGATGTTGTGAACAAATACAAAGAAGAAGAATTGGTTGAAATTTTTTCAAAATATGGCGAAGAACACTTTTCTAAAAGAATTGCAAAAGCAATTGTTAATTCCCGCCCCATTAATACAACTTTACAATTGGCAGAATTAATTGTATCTTCCACACCCAAAGTTAAATCAAGCATTCACCCCGCCACAAGAACATTTCAAGCCATCAGAATTGAAGTTAATCAAGAGTTGTTAAATTTTGAAAATACATTAAAAGATGTGCTTACTTTATTAGCTGTCGGTGGTATAATTAGTATTATCAGTTTTCATTCTTTGGAAGACAGAATTGCTAAGCATTTTTTCAAAGAGTATTCAAAAAAATGCAGGTGCAAAAAGGAACAATTAATTTGTTCTTGCGGCGGCAAGGTTCTTGAACTTTTAACAAAAAAACCTTTAATAGCCAAGGATGACGAATTAAAGGAAAATCCGCCTTCAAGAAGTGCAAAATTGAGAGCTGCTGAAAAAATAGCCGACTTTGGAGTTTAACAGTTGAATTCTTTTGATTTTAATTTAAACAGCAATAATAATCAAAATTCTTCTCGCAATACAGATGGGATTAAGCCCGGCATGCCTGAAATGAACAGAACTTCAATGGGCCCGAATTTAATGAACACAAGGCAGCCTAAATCCCCATATAATGAGCCTGTTCAAAATAGAAGAATGCCAAGAGGGAATATAAAAGAACAAAGAAACCCCGTTATTAGTGGCTATTTTGTTAAAGAAAAATCTTATAAAGAAATTATTATTTCAAGAATTAACGCTGTTTTATGCGGTATTTTAGGTTTTTTGGTTTTGGTTTGTCTTATCAGCTATTATTTTGTTGTTCAAAACGAAATTGTTCTTCGCAAATTGAGCAAAGAAACAATTGCACTTAACTATGATAATGTTGATATGCAAAACAAGCTTGATAATCTTCAATCTTTTTCAAATGTAGATTTAGAAGTTACAAAATCAAACATTTTAACTCGTGCTAAGAAAGTTATTGAACTGTCCGCCGCAAATGTTCCGAGTGTAAATTATGATAAAAAGAAAGCAGAAGGTTTAACCAACAGATATTTAGGTTATTAATAAACATTATCGAGGCATTAGGGGAAGAGTGAAAAGAGAGTTTTATAAACAGTTTGAAAAAAGGGTTGGGTGTTTACAGCTTTTATTCAACTTGTTTGTTGTTTTGCTTTTAATTTATCTTTTTTTGGTTCAAGTTTTTGATATAAGAGGTTATAGAGACCGCGCAAAAACACAAAGGGCTTCAACTCCTTTTGTATTAAGAGGCGAAATTGTTGACAGAAACAATGTTAAATTGGCAACAGATGACACTTCTTTTAACGTTTATGCTCACCCTATGTATTATGATAACACCCCAAAAGAGCTTGCGGATAAATTACAGCCCTTGCTTAATATAGATAAAAACACCCTTATTTCAAAGTTTTCAAAAGATGATTCCGTTATCTTAATTAAAAAGGGGATTTCAAGAAAAACCGCAGAAAAAATAAAAGCGCTTAAATTAAGAGAAATTTCTCTTGAAGCAAAAAATAAAAGAATTTATCCTCAAGGAAGCTTAGCAGCGCATATTTTAGGCTATTATAACGCAGATGCCGATATGGCAGGCGGCATTGAATACGTTGCGGGAGATTACCTTAAATATATTGATAAATCCATAAAATATGAAAAAATGCCAAATGGCGATATCATTTATAATTTATCCGTTGACCCTGAAGATGTTATTAACCCTGCAAAAGGCAAAACTTTAAAATTAACAATTGATTCTCCAATTCAGCATATTTGCGAAAAATATTTATACCAAATGGTTCAAAAAACAGATGCTTATAGGGGCGCTGTTATTGTTATGGAGCCAAAAACAGGCGAAATTTTAGCACTTGCCGAATATCCTTATTATGACCCGAATAATTATCAAAAGCATTCTTTAATTGAAATGAAAAACTGGGCGCTTACAGATGTTTACCCCCCCGGGTCAACTTTTAAAATTATAACAATAGCCTCTGCTATGTTAAACAATAAAATAAACAAAAACACAAAAATTATGGATACGGGCAAAATGAAAGTCGGCTGGTGGGAAATCACCAACTATGATTACAGAGAAAAAGGCGCCCCGGGGCTAATTGACCTTGTATATCTTTTCCAACATTCAAGCAATATTGCAAGTGTTAAAGTTGCCCAAATGATGACATCCGAGGAATATTATGATGCACTTCAACTCTTTGGTTTCGGCCAAAGAACAGGAATTGATCTTCCGGGTGAATCAACAGGCCTTTTGCCAAAAGCTTCAACTTGGGATATTTCAACCCATGCTTCAATGGCATACGGCTACGGGGCTTCTGTTACGGCAATTCAAATGATTTCTGCTGTTAACGCAATTGCAAACGACGGTGTTTGGATAACTCCACATGTTATTAAATATTCAGATGCTGAGGCTGAACAAAAAATTGTAAAAAGGCGCATTATGACCCATGAACAAGCGCAAGAAATAACCGAATTATTGGTTAAATCCATTGAACAAGGGCGTTCAATGGGAAAAATGGAAGCCTACACCGTTGCTGCTAAAACAGGAACTTCAAGGCGCCCGAATGACAAAGGCACCGGCTATTCAAACAAATTATACACATCTATGATTGGTTTTTTGCCTGCGTCTGACCCTAAAGTTACCATTTATGTTGTAATAGATTCGCCGCAAGGCGGGGGCTTATGGGGTTCTACAATAGCCGGGCCTGTTTTTAAAGATGTTGCAACAGAAATTGTAAGAATTATGAACATTAATCCCGATAAACCGCAAAAAAGTGATAAAAAAGTGTAAACATAATTAAACTATCTTGATTTTATTATTATTTTTGCTAGAATTTTCATGTAATAAGTTAATTTCGAGTGTAGTTCCTTGTTTTAGTTTCACATTTAAGATTTTAACTTTTGTAGTTGGTAATAAGAATTATTGTGAAATACAATTTTAACAACAGTTATATTAAAGAACATTCAAAACCCGGCAGTTGGCGCAGGGGGTATGAATGTTTTCAAAAAAATTTAGTGACGGAACTTAGCGTTAAAGATTCCGTTATTTCCGGCAAAGTAAAAGGCAATTTTAAAGATCACTATGATGTTTCAATTAAATTTAACAAAACACAAGCTAAGCCTTCTTGTTCATGCCCTTTGGATGAACCTTGGTGTAAGCACGTTGTTGCGCTTGGTTTATCTGCAATTAAAGACCATTATGTAGACGAACTTTTATATGAAAAATTTGATATAACCCCAAATGTTGATGATGAAAATATTCCCATGACAGAAAACCCAAAAGGCGGTTATATTTTCCATTTCAACCCAAAAAGAAGGCAAAATTTCTTCTCTATTTTGGTTATGGATAGAAACACAAAAAGGGTAATAAGAGATTTAGAAGCCATTTTTAAAGCAGTTTTAGAAATGCAAAAAAATGACCCCGATTTTAAATTAAACGAAGTTCAAAAGCTTGAAGCCATGATGTTTTCAATGCTTTTAAAACAATCAAGGTTGGATAAAAAATCCGGCTGGTATGATGTTCAAATTAATAAATTTGATGATTTTTTTAAAATGCTCTCTAAAATGGAAGATGTAATAGACGCTAAAACGCATAAGAAAATTTTATTTACATCTGATATTTGGAAATTGTGTTTATCCGTTAATGTTTCATACGTTGGAAATGTTTTATTGTCTTTATATTGGAAGCGCCCCGATGGCAATGAAATTTATCCTTTCGAAGAAATAAGATATTTTTCAAGAGGTCTGAAATGGGGAAGATATAAAGATAGAATTTTCCAAACAGATGTCATGGTTTCTGTTCTTCCGCAAAATCTTATAAAAGCTTCTTTTACGGATATTAAAGACGCTGAAGGCGGAAAATTTATTTATGAAGAGCTTCCTGAATTAAGAAAAGTTATGACGGTTGAATTATCTGATGAAATGGAAAAACTTTCATTTGAAAAAAGAGACCCAAAATGCATTGTAGAGCTTGGAATAGATTATGACCAATCATTGAAAGCTTCTCTTGATTTTGAATATGACGGTGTCAGGGTTCCATACGCTAAAAACCCAAAAACCCCATATATAACAATTAAAGACCCTGATAAAGATTTATTATATTGGGTTAAAAGAGATTCAAATTATGAACAAAGGGCATATCAAATGCTTCTTGCGTGCCGTTTTGCCCCAATGCAGACAAACAATTTGGCACTTGAAAAAGAAAACGCCATAGATTTTTACAACTACTATATAAAACAAGCAGGCCCAAATTGGGAATTTATTGAAAAAGACGATATGTCTATGTATAAATTAACCAAAAAAGAGCTTACATTGTGCGCTGATATTGATTTTTCATCTGATACAACAGATAAATTTGAAATTGAAATGTATGCTGAAGCCGAAGGCGAGAGAATTGAATTTGAAAAAGTTCAAGATTTAGTCTATGACGGCCAAAGGTATTACCAATCAACAGGCAAAGGCCAAAGTTTAATTCCTGTTGATAATGTTTTCACCCTTTTAAAATCATTCAACACATATGATGTTTACAAAAACGATGAAGATAAATATATTGTAAAAACCTATCGTGCAGGCGTAGTTTCAGAAATGGAAAATATGAACGTAAAAATGAAAATGTCGAGAAAATTTTCCAAATTCTGGAAAGAAATTTCAACATTTTCAAATATGGAAAACACGCCTTTGCCGAAATCTACCGTTGCAACGCTTCGTGAATACCAACAAAAAGGTTACAGCTGGCTTTGGTTCTTGTATAAATATGGCCTTAATGGAATTTTGGCTGATGATATGGGGCTTGGTAAAACCCTTCAAACTTTAACTTTACTACAAAAAGCAAAAGAAAAAGACGGCAAAGAGCCAACTCTTGTAATTTGCCCGACATCTGTTGTTTTTAACTGGGAAAATGAAATTGAAAAATTTGCCCCTAATTTGAAATTTTTAACTTTATCAGGGTCTGAAAGAAAAGCAAACTTTAAAAACATTCCTAAATTTGATGTCATAATTACAAGTTATGCACTAATAAGACGTGACATTGACCAATTAAAAAAATATGATTTCAGATATATCATTTTAGATGAATCTCAAAACATTAAAAATTCCCAAAGCCAAACTTCAAAAGCGGTTAAAACACTGAAAGCTAAGCATAAATTGGCATTATCAGGTACTCCTATTGAAAACAGGCTGGAAGAACTTTGGAGTGTTTTTGATTTTCTTATGCCGGGGTTCTTGTTTGACGCACCTGAATTTAACAACAGATACGTTTATCCGATTGTTGAAAAAGAAGACAAGCAGGTTGAAAGGCGCTTAAAATCTCAAATTTTCCCGTTCATTTTAAGGCGTATGAAAAGAGACGTTGCAAAAGATTTGCCTGATAAAATTGAAGCAGTTGCATATTGTGAACTTACGCCCGAACAAAAAGATTTATATTTGCAAGTTCTCGATTCAACAAAAGAAGAACTCTTTAAATCAATTGAAACTGTTGGCTTAGAAAAATCAAGAATGTCTATATTCTCTGCCCTTCTTCGCCTTCGTCAAATTTGCTGCCACCCAAGGCTATATGATAAAGAAGGCAAGTTAAATATTAATGAATCTGGCAAATTTGAACATCTGCAATCAATGCTTGAAGAAATCATATCAGAAGGCCACAGAATTTTATTATTCAGCCAGTTTGTAGGTATGCTTGATATTATTAAACTTTGGCTTGAAAATAAAGGTATTAAGCATGAATACTTATCAGGTGCCACCAAAAACAGGCAAGAAGTTGTTGAAAGGTTTAATTCTGACCCGACAATTCCAATTTTCTTAGTTTCACTAAAAGCTGGCGGCACAGGCTTGAATTTAACAGGCGCAGATTATGTAATTCACTATGACCCATGGTGGAACCCTGCCGTTGAAGATCAGGCAACAGACAGGGCTTACCGTATCGGGCAAACCAAAAAAGTTTTTGTTTACCGCTTAATTACAAAAGGAACGGTTGAAGAAAAAATTCAAAGGCTGAAATCTAAAAAACGTTCGCTTGTAGATTCTGTAATATCAGTTGACAGAAACATTGCAAAAACTCTTACATATCAAGATATTAAAGATATTTTCTCAGTTTAATATAATTAAACCCCTTAATTTTAAGGGGTTTAAATTTATCTAAAATTTTAAATCTCTTATTCCTTTTTCAATATTTTCAAGATTTTTAATTACTTCTTCTTTTAAAATAGGGTTATCAATGTTTAAAAACTCTTGTTTTATTAATTTTTCCCCTGCAAGCTTTGTTTCATTTGAAGCGTAATCAACCAAATATTCTTTTAATGTCATAATGGCGTTCGGTGCGCAGAAATTATGAATTTGTTCTTTTTTGCAAATTTCCATAAAATCTGAACCTATTCTTCCTTTTCTATAGCAAGCCGTGCAAAAACTTGGCATATAATCCATTTGAATAAGCCATCTTACGACTTCATCCAAAGTTCTAAGGTCTGAAACATTAAATTGAGATGAATCTTCTTTTTCAGGTTTTGCATAGCCGCCAACGCTTGTTTTAGAACCGCCCGAAATTTGGGTTATACCCACATGAAGGCTTCTTTTTCTAACATTAACATTTTCTCTTGTTGAAACAATCATGCCTGTATATGGCACAGCAAGCCTTAAAACGGCAATAATTTTTTCAAACGTATCATCATCAATTCCGTTATCAAAAGTATTCGGGTCAATATCATCAGCTTTTCTTATTCTTGGAACTGAAATTGTATGCGGGCCAACGCCAAAATTTGCTTCCAGGTGCTCTGCATGCATTATAAGCCCAACCAATTCATATCTATATAAGCTTAAACCGAATAAAACCCCAAGCCCAACATCTTCAATGCCGCCTGTCAAGGCTCTGTCCATTGCTTCCGTGTGGTATTTATAGTTGCTTTTTGGCCCTTTCGGGTGAAGGTTTTCATAGTTTTTCTTGTGGTATGTTTCTTGAAATAAAATGTATGTGCCAATTTCAGCTTCTTTTAACTTTTTATAATTTTCAACTGTTGTAGCTGCAATATTAACATTCACCCTTCTTATAGAACCGTTTTTGTGCTTTGTATTATAAATTGTATTAATTGATTCTAAAATATATTCAATTGGGTTATTAACAGGGTCTTCGCCTGCTTCAACAGCAAGCCTTTTATGCCCCATATCCTGAAGTGCAATGACTTCTTCTTCAATTTCTTTTTGGGTTAATTTTTTTCTTGGAATGTGTTTATTTGTATAGTGATACGGGCAATAAACACAGCCATTCACGCAATAATTTGAAAGATAAAGGGGCGCAAATAAAACAATTCTGTTTCCGTAAAAATCTTTTTTTATTTGTTCTGCCAAAGAAAAAATTTCATTGTTTTTATCTTCAAGCGTACAATCCAACAAAATTAAGGCTTCTCTATGGGTTAAACCTTTCTTTTCTCTTGCTTTTTGAATAATATCATCAATTAATTTTTCATTATTCTTGTTTTTTTCTGCCCATTCAAGGGTTTCCATTATTTCATTGTGGTCAATAAAATTTATAGAATCTGAAGATTTAACATCATACATAATTTTTTGCCTTTCTAATTTTTAATGTTACTCTTAAAAATTTATCAGGCAAGAAAAATAAATTTAACCCAATGAATTATAAACCGTTTTTGAAACTTTTTGTATTAAATCTCTTGCACCATAATCATTATGGGGGCGTTTTACCATTATAACCATAATATATTTTTTACCGGATGGTGAATAAATAACCCCTGCATCACCGAGCATTTTTCCAATGTCGCCTGTTTTGTGCATCAAAACGGCATTTTCAGGCAATTGAGATTTAATTAAAGTTCTGTTTTCCACATGGCTCATATATTCTTTAATATTCGCTGCAGATTGCAATGGAAGAAACTTTTGATTGTCTATGTTATATAACATTGTTGCAATGTCATAAGGTGTTGTTGTGTTTGTTCCTTTTAGGTCGGGAAGCCATGATGTAACTTGTGTTTTTGAAAAGCCCCAATGTCTTAGCGCTGCGTTTAGCTGGTTAATGCCGCCAACTTCTTCAATCAGCATATTTGTTGCGGAATTATCCGATTTTCTAATCATAATTTTTGCCAAATAATCAATTGAATAATCTACATCGGCGCTTTTAAATTGCAAATTCCCTGAGCCTTCTGTTCTGTGGGCTTCCGTGAAGGTTAATTTTTTATCTAAGCTTACAGGTTCAAAACCTTCTTTTTCTAAATCTTTATTCCTGTTAAAGAAATCTAATAAAACAGGAATTTTAATAATACTTGCTGCGGGGAAAACTTCATCTTTATTTATATCAACCGTTTTTCCCGTATGGTAATCATAAATAAAAATGCCGGCATGAAGATTTTTATAATTATCTAAAATTGGCAAAATGCTGTTTTTAAGGTTCGTTAATTCGCCCGTTGAATTTATTGGAAGAAGCTTGCCCTTTTTGGTTTCGGGAATGCTTGCCAAAATATTGGTGTTTAAAAAGCTTAAATTGTTTGCATAATTTAAAGTTGGTGCATAAACAGATTCTGCCTTAAATTCAAGGTCAGAGTTATTTAACCTGTTTAAATATACGGGCTCTAAAAAGTTTGGTTTATTAATTGAAAATGCCCCCAATAAAATTGAAGACCACACAAAAAGTGCTGCAACAACTTTCTTTTTAGAATTTCTTTTTGTTTTTTGTTGTCTCTTTTTGCTGCCTGAAAAAGATTTAACGCTGTTTGTTGCCGCTAAATCGTATCTTGTGCCTTGTTTCGGATAATTTTCATAATATAAATTCTGCATAATTAAAATATAACAAACTTTAATTTTCGGGGCTTTAATGTAAAAAAATTTTAAACTTTTTAGATGATATAAATTTCTTAACTTAGTTTGAAAAATATGCTATACTCAACTTATGAGAATTTTTTATACACTTATTTTATGTTTATTTTTAACGCTTGCACCGGCTTTTGCTAAAGATACGGTTCAAACAAGCGATACAATCGTAACAGGCAGAATATTTTCATACGTTGACGGGCTTATAAAAATTAACAAAGACGGCATGGAATATACATTCACAAGGTCTAAAAACATAGATTACTTTGAAGATTTTGTTCAATATAAAAATAAACCTCTTGCAAAACAATTGACTGACGTTTATTGCAGGGTTATTTATATTGATTTATATAAAGTTGTATTTGAAACTCCTTCGGCAAGAATTCAGGTGCCGAGATATAGAGTTAAAAATGTTGTATTAAACGCTAATTAGGGGATAAAAAATGAACGTAGTTATTTACTCAAAAGATAAAAACACACCTATTTTAAATGTTCTTGAAAACATTGATGATATTAATTTAAGGGTTGAAGCCCCCGAAAGCTTACCAAATTATAAAGAAATCAACGCTTCTGTCATTGTTCTTGATATGCCTGTTGATGAAATAAACAAAACCGCTGCAATCACAAAATTTGATGCAGGCGTATTGGTTGTTGTGGATGAAATTCCAAAAATGACAGTAAGAGCAATTGTTCATGATTTTATTAAACGCCCTGTAAATGAAATTGAATTAAAAGTTAGAGTTGAAGCCCTAATGAAGGCTGTTCATTATAAACATTCTTTGAATATGGTTACAATAACAGATGAATTAACAGGCCTTTTTAACAGAAAATATCTTCATGCAAGGTTAGATGCCGAAATTTCACGTGCTAAAAGGTATGGAACCGACCTTTCATGCTTATTAATAGATATTGACTTCTTTAAAACCGTTAACGATATGTATGGTTATGATTGGGGCGATGTTTTGTTGAAAAAAGTTGCTGAAATGTTGAAAGCACTTATAAGAAAAGAAGACATTTTAACAAGATATGGCGATGAAGAATTTCTTTTAATTCTTCCAAACACATCTGAACAACAAGCGTTTATTTTTGCGGAACGTTTCAGACGTGATATTGAAAAAATGGAATTTATTCCCGCTCAAGAAGAAGAACGCCACCCTATCACAATTTCAGGCGGCATTTCAAGCTATCCTTTCTTGGAAAATGTTGAAGAAAATTCAAATTCTTTAATAAGATACGCTGAACATGCTCTCTACAACGCAAAACAAAGCGGCAAAAACCAAATTGTTCAATTTTCAAGAATAAATCTAGGGTTCTAATCAAAATGATAAAAAACGGCCCTTGTAAAAGAATTATCCCTTGCCTAGATGTCAAAAACGGCGAAACGGTTAAAGGGGTAAATTTTGAAAACCTTAGATACGCAGGCGATTGCATTGAACTTGCAAAAAAATATTCTGATAACGGCGCAGATGAGCTTGTTTTTCTCGATATAACCGCAACAAACGAAAAAAGAAAAACAGTTGTTGAACTTGTTCAAAAAGTGGGTAAAAATGTTTTTATTCCATTCACGGTTGGCGGCGGAATATCTGATATCGAAGATATAAGGTGTATTTTAGCTGCAGGTGCGGATAAAATTTCAATTAATTCCGCTGCCGTAAAAAACCCTGATATTGTTTCAAAATGCGCTGAATATTTTGGTTCTCAATGTATCGTAATTGCAATTGATGCCAAAAGAATTGATGATGATTTCTATGTTTTTATAAATGCAGGCAAAAAAAATTCAGGAAAAAAACTTTTAGATTGGGCAAAAGAAGTTGAAGAAAAAGGCGCAGGTGAAATTTTATTAACTTCAATGGATTTTGACGGCACTCAAAAAGGCTTTGATATTGAAATGCTGAAAATGGTTACAGATAATGTAAATATCCCTGTTATTGCATCAGGCGGCGCAGGCGCTGACAGCAAACATTTTATTGATGTTTTTAATAAAACAAATGTTGATGCCGCACTGGCAGCTTCAATATTTCACTTTAACACATTGCCTGTTGACCTTTTAAAGAAAGAACTATTTGAAGCAGGCATTGAAACAAGAAGAATTATTTAATTTTTTATGATAATAAAAAAGCCGCATTGTTTGCGGCTTTTTCTTTATAAATTTTGGATTTAGCTGAAATACTGGAACGTTCTTTCGATGTTGGATTGAATAATAGAATCCACTGATTCCATTTCTTGTTCCACTGCTTTTTTCTGTGTTTCAATTTGGTTTAATTTGTTTTCAAGACGTGTATCAAGAGTGTTAACTTTTGCCATTGCAGTGTTATATGCTGCTTGTGCCGCTGCGTCATCTTCTGTGTAGTATCTTGATGTAACGCTTGATAATGATTCAGGGTTCTTTCTTACAAAGAAACTGTCAGATGTTTCAATTTCAACATCATCGCCTTTTTTAATTTTGCCTGCTGAACTTAAGATTAAACTTGTTGAATCAGGGTTTGCTGTTTCTGCTGTGTCTTGAACCCATAATTGATATGCACCGTTTGCAATACCTGATTGTAATGGTGAATTAGAACCGTTTGTTCTTAAAGCTTCAATTACGTTTTGATAGTATTTATAAAGTGCATTGTTTGATTCTTTAAGGTCTTCTAACGGTGTCATAACGCCGCCAACTTCAACTTCGTATGACATTTCATATTCGCCGACAGCTGTTTCACCATCTTCTGTTTTATCGCTTGCTGTTGCTTTAACGATAGGATTACCGTTTGAATCCGCAATAACAATGCTGCCCGGAACCCCTGGCGCCGCTTGTGATTTTGCAAGGGTTTCAAGGTTCATTGTTTGTTGTTGTGTTTCGCCGTTTTCAAATACACGACATGTATAAATCGTGTTTGTAGTTTTGTCAGAATATTCCTGAGCAATAGTTTCTTGTTCCTGAGCGAGCAAAAGACGTTCTTGTTCAACATTTTGTGCTTGAAGTTCCAGTGCGTCATTCTTTGCTGTCAGTAATAATAGTCTTGCTTGTGATGCTGCTAAACCCATTTTATACCACCTTTATGTTATGTTAATTCTTTTCTTTTAAGGACATATATAGTAATAAAAACTTTTTTTATCTACAAAATACATAATATTTATATATTTTTACAATACTTTACATTTTTATTATCTTTTTATCCTTTTTTAGCCTTTAATCCTTGTTTTTACCTGTTTTACCATTTTCTTGCTATTGTTAACGACAATTTTTTAAAAAAACTTTAATTTGAGCTTTTTTGCCTTAATATTTTGTAACATAATTAAATATAATTAAGTCTTGTTTACCTAATACGCTTTGTTTGTAAAAACTTTTTTATTTGAATTATAATAATTAAGTTATTTTTTTAAGAGGTGTTTATGTCATCTAAAAAACGCATTATAATAGCGATTTTATGTATAATAGGGCTGATTTTAAGTATAGATTTAGTTTATATTTATATAAAAACAAGCTTTTTATCGGGCGCCCCGAAAAGTTTTTGCTCAATAAACAGTTTTATTGATTGCGACGGTGTTGCGCAAACTGATAAAGCTTTCTTTTTAGGTGTACCGCTTGCAATATGGGGTGTTATTTTATATCTTTTATTCTTGTTTTTAAATTTTGTAGATAAAATCAGAGAAAAAATTAATTTCCCGCTTCTTAATGTTTTTAAAAATCCAAGCTCATATATTGCAACAATAGGGCTTTTTTCATTTTGTATTTCAATTACTTTAGCCTGCATTTCATTATTTAATATTCATAAAATTTGCATTTTATGCTTCATGACATATTTTATAAATTTCTTTATAGCTCTTGTTGCTGTAAAAAAAGATTTCTTTATAACAGATATTAAAAATACTATTTTAGATTTTATTCAAGGTGTTAGAGAATATACAACATTGTTTTTGGTTGTAGTTTTATTAACTGTTTTAACTTTGGGCTTTTTTAGCCAGTCGCTTGTTTTGGCACCAATTGTTAAGGCAAATAAATCTATTAAAGAATTTAGCAATCTAAAAACGAATATTTATGCAATTTCAGGAAACACTTTGGGAAACCCTGAAGGCGATGTTTCTGTTTATGTATATGGTGATTTTATGTGTCCATTTTGCAGAGTAATGAACATCATGCTTCATAAATTGGTTTTAGATGATGAAAAAGTTGCGGTTTATCATGTTAATTTCCCGCTAGATTCTGCTTGCAATCCGACAGTTAAAGCTCAAGTTCACCCGGGGTCTTGCATTTTGTCTAAATATGCACTTGCTGCACAAAACCAAGGCAATTATTGGGGAATGGTTTCAGGCATATATAATAAACTGCCAAGAAACGAAAAAGAAATAATCCAAATTGGCAAAAACATTGGTTTAGATACTGATAAATTATATAATGACGCCCACTCAAAACAAATTGATGTATACCTTGAAAACCAAGTATATAGAGGCATTAATGAACACTTAATGGGAACGCCTACTATTATTATAGATGGTATTCCGCATTCTGAAATTATGCCGTATTTTAAATTACAAAGCCTTGTTAAACAATCAAGAATTCGCCATGCAAAACAAAAATAAAATATTAATCCATGCCTGCTGCGGCGTTTGCTTTTCGTACCCCTTGATTTTATTAAGAGAAATGGGGTATGAGCCTGTTGTATATTTTTTCAACCCGAATATTTATCCTGAAAATGAATTTGAAAGAAGGTATTTAGAGCTTGAAAAATATTGCAAGGTTAATCATGTTGAATTAATTAAAGAAAATTATAACCACAATGAATTTTTAGAAATTGCAAAAGGGCTTGAAAATCTTCCTGAAAAAGGCGAAAGGTGCAAAAAATGCTTTTATTTAAGGTTGAATAAAACGGTAAAACTTGCAAACAAACTTGGGGTTAATAAAATAACAACCACATTAACCGTTTCGCCGCATAAAATTTCAAAAGATATTTTTGAAATGGGCAAAATGGCATGTGAAAATAATAATATAGAGTTTTTGGAATTTGATTTTAAAAAGCAAGACGGCTTCAAAAAAACCTCAAAAATAGCTTATGACTTTGGAATGTACCGTCAAAACTATTGCGGGTGTGAATTTAGTTTAAGATAAAAAATGTTTGTATATAGTTTTTGTTTCTGTTATTATATTTTAGCTAAAGGTTTGAAGCAAAAAAAATGTTTCACGTGGTTTAACAATATACTTCAAACACGATCTGTCGGTTAGAGAATATATTAGAGAATATTTTTTGAATTAGAGAATATTAAAACAAGTTTATTTTTTCATACTACAATTTTCTTTTCGTTACGACGCTTGAACAATCCCAAGCGTCTTTTCTTATTCAAATTTTTCAAATCTTTTGTTTTGAAAAATATATGGGGTTATTTCATTTTTCTTTATTATAAATTTAATTGCGCCAAGTTCATTTGTTGCTAAAACTGTTGTGTATTTTTGAAGTTTTGCAACTGTTTCTATATCCGGGTGGTTATATGGGTTTTTGCCTGTTAAAATTATTGAATATTTTGGATGCAGCCTTTTTAAAATATAATCATCAACTGTTCTTTTTGCCCCGTGGTGTGAAACTTTTAATATATCTATTCCTTTTGGCATGAATTTTGAAATTGAATAAAAACTTTTGGTTGGAATATCTGCCATAAATAATAATTTGTTGTCGCCATATTTTATAAAAGTAACTGTGGATGAATCATTTTTAGATTTTTTATTGTTTGATTTTGGAACGTAATTTATAACTTCTATTTCATTATCAAAAGAAAATCTTTGTTTTGAATAGGGTTTTTCATATTTAATTTTGTTTTCATTTATATAATCTTTTATTCTGCATGAATTTTTAGAACTGCACTCAGGTTTTGGGATTATTAAATTTTTAACTTTTATTTCATCTAAAATATTAACCAAACCGCCTGAATGGTCTGCATCATAATGGGTTACTATTAAAAGGTCTAATTCTTTTATTCTTTTATCATATAAATATTCCATTGTAATTCTTTTAACGGTTGAAGAATCGGGGTATATGAATTTGCCTGTGTCTATCATTATATATTTATTATCTGGTGTTTTAATTAAAATGTTGTCTGAATTTCCTGTATTAAAGAAAATAATCTCGCCTTCTTTAGTGCTAAAGTTTATAAATTGAGCCAACATAACCAAGCAAAGAATTAATAAAGCAATGTTTAAATTTTTCTTTTTAAATAAATTTTTAATTGAAATAAAAGCTAAAATTATAATTGCATAATAAATTATAATGGCAAAAATGCTTGGCGATGGCACTTTTATAATTGAATATTTAAGGCTTGCAAAATAGTTTGAAATATTTAAAATAATTTGAATGATAAAATTTAAAATAATGTCAAAAATGGGAATTGTATAATCTGAAACAATTGGAATAAGGCAAAAAGCGGAAGATATAAACCCTAAAAAGCTAACGATTCCAATAAAAGGAACTACTGCCACATTTGCTGCAACAGAATAAATTGAAAATGTGTTGAAATAGTGCGCTTGTAAGGGTGCTGCCCAAAGCTGAGCAATAAAAGGCACCATAAATATACAAGTTATTGAAACCGGTGAAAATATCATCAATAATGATTTTACGGGCTTATTCAAATTTTTTAATTTTCTTATATAATTTCTTTCCCTATTTTCTAAAAGGCTTGTAATATTTGGAATACAAACAATTAAACCTAAAGTTACAAGAAAAGATAACTGAAACCCGACATCGTTTATAAATTCGGGCTTAAAAATTAAAATTAAAAGGCCTGCCATAAATATTAAAGAAATTCCGTTTGCTTCTCTATAAATTAATTTTCCAATTAAAATCAAAATAAGCATAACAGAAGCCCTTACAATTGAAGGCGGAAAGCCTGTCATTGTCATATATAAAATTATAATAAAAAGCCCTGATAAAATTTTAAATCTATAATGAATATTTATGAAATAAACTAAATATAGCCACATTGAAAGAATTAGGGCAACGTTTAACCCGGATGCTGCCAATAGGTGCAAAAGGCCTGAATTTATAAAAGATTCTTTAACATCATCGGGCGGATTAATGGCGTCATCCCCAAAAACAATGCCGCCCAAAATTTCTAAATTGGGTGATTTTAAATATTTTGAATGAGTTAAAATAACATCATCTCTTACGTTGTTCATAAATCTTGTAAAATATATTGCACAATTATTTGCCTTTTCTTTTATTGTTTTTGCTTCTTTAATATCTTTAAAGCTTGGAGATTTTATAAACTTTAGCTCTTTTGCATAGAAAGTTTTTAAAATTCCTTTGTTATTTAAAAATTTCCTGTAATCAAATTCGCTTGGGTTTGTTGCCATATATGGCGTTGTTAAATTTCCTTTTAATTGAACCGTATCGCCATATTTTGGAATAAACTTTTTATTGTTAAATTTAATTGAAACAAGAACCTTCCCTTTTTCAATTTTTGTTTTATCGCCTGAAATTTCAACTTCTGATACACTTACCGGAAATTTACAAGATTTATTTCTTTTGCTGCAATTTGGAATATTTAAAACTTGCCCTTTGATTGAAATATTTTTTATTTCATCAATTCCATAAAAATCATCAATTTTTACATAATGAAATTTTGCATTTATAAACCCCAGCACAAATAAAATGTATAAAAACAGAATAAAAATATATGAAACATATTTTGAAAAATCTTTATTAATGATAGAAAAAATTAAAATGCAAAGGGTGGTTGTTGTGTATATTGCAGGAATTATTAACTCCAATTCAAGATAAAATGATATGAGCCCCAATATATATGTAAAAAATAAAATTATACAAATAAGAGGCTTATTCTCTTTTGCACTAATTAAAATGTCCTTCCACATAAGTTATTTATCCCATATAAATAAGCAACTTTCGGTATTTGTTAACAAATGTAAACTTAATTTTTCTTCTAAAAGTCAATTTTATACAAAGTATATACTTTATATATTTAACGAGAGAATATATTTACCATAAGGAGAGTAAAATGACACACGTAAGTACTATTAAAACAAACACTCAAACAATGACTCCTGAAGCATTGCAAGAAGCAATCAGAAACGGGAGCATTGATTCAACAAAAATAACAGATGTTTCTGTTTTTAATCAATCAGCTGATCCATCCGCTTGCTCAGATGGTGAAGATGATGGCAAAATCGGTTTCTTTGATGCAATCGGAAGTACAATTAAGGGTGCTGTTGAAGGCGTTGTTAATGGTATTAAAGGTTGCTTTTTTGATGAAAACGGAAACTTTAGCTTAGGAAACACCTTAAAAACAGCATTAACCGTTGGTGCTTGCTTTATTCCCGGTGTTGGCCCTGTTATTGCAACAGGTTTGTGCGCATATGGTGCAGTTAAAGGCGGCATTGGCGTTGCAAAAGGCGTTGCAGCTGCAGCAACAGCTGAAACAGATGCAGAAGCAAAAGCGGCATTTGAATCAATCGGCGCAAATGGTGTTGCTACAGCAGCATCCGCAGTAGGTCTTAAAGCTTCGGCAAGTGCATTGGCATCAAATGTTACAGGAAGCGCAACAGGCAGCACTCTTAAAAACATTGCTTCTGTTAAAGATGCGGTTGTTAAATCCGTTAAAACAGGCAACGGCATTACAGGCAAATTAACAAGTGCAGCTGATACCTTAACAGGCGGATACTATGGCTCTGCTTGGGGCAGCGCAACAGGTTCAACTGCAGAAAAATTAGGCCAAGTTGCCAGCCAAACCGCTAAACATACCGGACAAAATGTTGTAGCTGCAGGAAAGGCTTTAAAACAAACCGCACAAAACAAAATTGATAAATTAACAGGTAAAACAGGCACAGGTACTGCTGAACAAATTGCTAAAAAATTAACAACAAAAGATAATAAAGTTAATGCATCAGATATTAAAGCAGGAAGCGAAGTAAAAGTTGGAGATAAAACATATGAAATTACTTCATCCGGTGATAAGTTAACTTACAAATTGAAAAATAACACAACCAATATTTACTCATCATCAGAAACTTCAAAAGTAACAGATGTAAAATCAGAACCGCTCAGTGCTGATGATCTTACAAAGGTTTCAAGCTTAGACGAAGGTGCTTCATATACAACAGCTGATGGTACAGTTTACAAAATGACAAAAGATGGCTTAACTAAGACAACAGGTGCAACAAAAACAACAATAATTGATGACATTGCAGAAAACCAATTAAAATCAAAAGTAGGCAAGGATGTTGCTAACGAATTAATTGATAACGCCGCAATAAATAAAGCAAATGGTGTTACAGGTGATGTAATGGCAACAGGCAAAAACGGAACTCAATATTTCTACAATCCATCTGATAAAAGTTTAACAATTTCTAAAAACATCTCAAATCTTGAATACAACATAGGTAACATTGAAGCAGGCCAATATGCAACATATACAAACGCAGCCGGTAAATCTGTTTCAACCGTGGCTGCAGGCCAACCAAAAGCAGCAGCTTGGACGCTCGCTTCAACACAAACAGGAAGCGCTGCAGATGATATTGAAAGCCAAATTCCATTAGCATCTCAGACATTGGCAACAGTTGACATTCAATCAGGTGTAGAATATGACTTAGAAGATTATTCAATAATGAATGAAGACCAAGTTAATAAAAGCTATTCAACAATTATGTCAAACGCTTACGGTCTGTAATTAAAAAAATATACTCTCCTCATAATTAAACAGGGCTTAATTTAAGCCCTGTTTTTTTAATCTATGATTGTAACCGTGGCGCCGCCATTAGAACCGTATCTTCCTTCATAGCCGTAACCGTTTTGGTAATCTCCGGCGCTTGTCCCGTTGTTATCATCAAATAAATTAATTGTTTTGCTTTGTCCTTGAATGGAATTGTTGTAGTTTCCGTTTACAATGCCGTTATTTGCAGGCGGTGTTGGCACGGCTGAATAATAAGGGTCGTTGTTTTCATCATCTTTTTTAAAAGCGTTTCTGATTTTATCAATAATCCCTTCTCTGTAATAATAGTTTGGGTTATTGTAAATTCCGTTTGTATAGCCGTAATTGTTATAATATCCATAGCCCACAGGCGGCGTAAATCCTGTTAAAGTGCCATAGGGCCTTCTATTCCAAAAGCCGTTATTATACCACCTGTTGCAGCGGCAATTATGGTGGTGGTGTCTGTAACCCCTATAACCCCTATAACCTCCATAATAACCGCCGTAAGATGGGCCAAAGCCGCCGACACCCATGTTCATAACCCCAATTCCTGCGGCAATTAAACATTTGTTTGAATATTTATTAATCATATCCATTCTTTTTGAAAAACTGCCCGATTGAATGGAGCCGAAAATCTTTGCTTCAATTCTGGATAACCTTACTTCGGTTGAATCTTCCTTAAAATTTTTTCCTAAAATTTTATATTCGGCTTTTTCTAAATTTTTAATGTCAATTTTATCTACTGCATTTTTACAGGTAAAATCGCTGTAACCATCTTTAATTTTATAATTTGCTTCAATAAAATTTTCTTGCGCTAAAGTTGGCGCAATGCTTAAAATTAACCCTAAAACTAAAATATATTTTTTCATAATATAAAAATAGCTTATTGTTGAAAATTTTTTAATTCTATAAAAAGACAATAGAAATTTGTCTAATAGTTTAGCTGTCTTATTGTAAAAATTGTCTTATCAAGGTCTGATAAAAGTTTCATGTCTTCTTTTAAAATATTTTCAGGGTCATATTTTGTGCCCATAACGGGTGAAAATTTAGAATAATAATTTGCATCGAATTTTAAATTGCCCAAAACTTTTGCTTTATAGCTTAAATCTAAAAGCTGCCAATATGAAGGGCTCATGCCATCGGGGGTATCTTTATAAAGTTTTTCAATTCTTCTTGCGTGCAAATCAAGTAAATTAACGTTTGCGTTAAATTTTTGAATATTTTCATGGTTTTCAATAACTGTTCTAAAGCTTTCTAAAAATTTCATTACCCTTAACATATCAACAACATAATTAGAAGGGTTTTCTTTCTTTAAAATTACATCCAAAAATAAAGGGTCATCAACTTTTGATTTTTGAAACTCTTCAGGGTAATAATTATCTGCGCCGACCCCTTCTTTTTGAACGTTTGTAGATTTTGGTTTTTTATATTGAAATTCTTGTTTTATATTGGGCAATGTTCCTTCATAGCCTGATTGAACCGTGTCAAATTGGGGCTCCGGTTTTTTGTTTCTGTTAAATAACCTGTTAAAAAAGCCTTTTATTCCGCCTTCTTCTTTTTTGGGGGCAGAATAGCTTGATGGGTTATTAACTTTAACTTCATTAGAAGTTCCTTTTTTAATTTTGTATTCTTCATATTTCGGTATTTCAAAAGAAACATTTGGGGGAAGGTCAAGGTCATACATAGAATCTGCCCTTGCACTCATTTTTGGCGCAAAGAACAAAACAAGAAAAAGAAATAATAAAAGAAACTTCTTCATAATATAAATTATAATGATGAATTTCAAAAATGTAAAAAATATAAAGTTTTATATGTGACTTTTATTATATTTTTCCTGTAATTTTTGCACATCTAATTGAAGCCAATCCAAAGAAGCATTCATTGCGGTATTTAGCGCAATATCCAAGTTTTCTTTTTCTTCTTGTCTGAAATTTTCTAAAACAAATTTTTCGGATGGCATATTTTTTGGCTGCGGCCCAATTCCGACTTTTAATCTGTCAAAATTTGATGAACCGGTTTCTTTTATAATTGATTTTATGCCGTTATGGCCGCCATCAGAGCCTTTATCTCTAAACCTTAAAGTTCCTAAAGGAAGCGAGATGTCATCATAAACAATTAAAATATCTTTTATATTTAATTTATAAAAATTCATAGCTTCAACAATTGCAAAGCCCGATAAATTCATATAAGTTTTTGGCAATAAATAAAGAACATCGCCATCTTTTGCAAAAAAAGACTTAAATTTTTCCTGAAGTTTTAAATTCTTTTTTTCTAAAATTCTATCCAGCACCATAAAGCCTGTATTGTGCCTTGTGTTTATATATTTAACATCGGGGTTTCCAAGCCCTGCTATAAGTTTCATAATTTTTTCCTTTCAATTTTAATTATAATACAAATTATCTTACTAGCTATTTATGTGTGGAATAAAAAAAAGATTACTAAGGGTTAACTTCAAAAATAAATTGAAGTTTTTTTGGAGTAAATAAAATATGAAAAATGCCGACAGTAAGGAAAATAACATTAAAAGTTCAAAAAAGGTTGCAGATTTTTTAGAACAAAACAACCTTCATAAAAAAGATTTTGCGCAAATGATTGGCGTTACTTTGTCTTATGTCTACAATATTATTGATGAAAATATTCCATTTTCAACTCGTTCAACAACAATAGAGCGCATTGCAACGGTTATGGATATTATGCCCGAAGATTTTGAAGAATATATTATTGAAGATGACCCTGAACCATATAATTATAATCTTCAAGTAATTAAAGATTATATTAAAAAGAACAATATGAAAGTTGTTGATTTTATAAAACTTTTTGAAAGAAAAAAGCGCTTGAAGGTTGTTGACATTTTAAGAGGAAAAGAGCCTTTGCCCATAGATTATATGGAACTTTATGCATTTAAAGAAGCATTAAATATAAAAGATTCCGATTTCTTTGAGCTTTGGAAAAATGTTTTTGTTGTTTACCTTAAAAAAGGCGGTTTTGATGTTGAAAAAAATAAAGGCCTGCTTGATAAAATGCTCTTTTGTGCAAAAGAATATATTAATGTTTAAGTTGTACATATGTAATATTTCTTAATGTCATAAGGTTAAATTTCTTGCCATCTTCCAATGTTTAAATTAGTATGAAACAATAGGAAGGATATTGGCAATATGAAAAGTTCCACATTACACAGATCAAGCCTTTCAAGAGAAAGAATGGCAATGATTGAAAACGTTAAACCCCAAAGTTACAATAGTTCGGTTTCAGATGTAAACCAATACATGAAGTTTCAAAGAAAACCCGAATTGGATGTTTTGTGGAGAGACTTTGAAAAAAGTGTTCAATCTAAATCAAAAGCAAAAGCCCCTGTTGTATATGCAGGCATAGGTTTTGTTTTAGGCCTTTTATTTGCTCTTGGCATTGCCATTATAATTGGTTTTTCAATGTATTCTGATGTTCAAAAACCTGAATTTGAACAACAGAACATAAAACTTGAAACAAGTGATGCTCCTGTTTCAATTGTTCCTTCCGCGACAAATGAAGAAGTTGCTTCTCAAACAACAGGCAGTGAAGAAAAATATACGGTTAAAGCAGGCGATACTTTAGATAAAATCGCATACAGATTTTATGGCAAGTATGATATGGAAAAAATTAACCGTATTATGCAGCTTAACAACATTAAAGATGAAACAACAATCCAAATCGGCCAAGTTTTAATAATTCCGTTGGATTAACTTGTTTTTTTATTAATGCATATTAAAAGTGGTAATTAAGAGGAAGAAAGATTTATGCCAACTGTGCTAATGGCTTGTTTTGCCCTGCTGTGCGCTTTTATTCAACCGGCAAGTGCTGCAAGCATTGACGAACAAATTGATAAATATTTTGCTCCGTTTTCAGACGCTTTTTCAAAAGTAGTGTTCTTTTCAATAAATATTGGTGAGGCAAAAATTCCTTTATTAATTTTACTTTTAATTGCCGCAAGTTTTATTTGCACTTTTTATTTAAGGGGCATTGGAATTTGGGGTTTTAAATATTCCTTAAAGCAAATATTTGGAAGAAAACCCGAATTTAACGAATCAATTAATGATAAAGACGGTGAAGTTTCATCTCTTGGTGCTTTAGCAACTGCACTTTCAGGAACTGTTGGTTTAGGAAGTATTGCAGGTGTTGCAATTGCAATTTCTGTTGGGGGCCCAGGAGCCATGTTTTGGATGTGCGTGGGTGCCATTTTTGCTATGGCTTTGAAATTTTGCGAAGTAACACTGTCGCTTAAATATAGAAGATTTAATGCAGATGGCTCTGTTTCAGGCGGCCCGATGTTTTATATAGCTCACGGGCTTACAAGAAAAGGTTTAAGATGGCTTGGGCAGCCTATGGCATTATTTTTCGCAATAATGTGTGTGCCGGGTGCCTTGGGTGGCGGTTGCATGCTTCAAGTAAACCAAGCAACAAGACAAATGATAAGCATAACAGGCGGCGCCGATAGCTTTTTTGAAGCTCATGCTTGGGTTTTTGGTTTAATTGTTGCTGTTTTGGTCGGTCTTACAATTGTTGGCGGAATTAAAAGTATAGCAAACGTTACATCAAAAATTGTTCCTGCCATGTGCGGCTTATACATTTTATCTGCACTTATTATTATCTTAATTAATTTTCAAAATATCCCCAATTGCTTTATAACAATTATTGATCAAGCCTTTTTCCCAGATGCCGTTACAGGCGGCATTATAGGCACAATTGTAATGTCTATGAGAAGGTCTATTCAATCAAATGAAGCAGGAAGTGGTTCTGCTCCAATTGCATACGCTGCAGTTAAAACAAAAGAACCCGTTTCTCAAGGTTTTGTATCTTTAATAGAACCATTTTTTGTAACTGCTGTAATATGTTCTATGACAGCACTTGTTATAATTATTACAGGCCAATATCTTCACTATCAAGACGGTATGACTGGTGTTGAATTAACATCATCTGCTTTTGCATCTGTATTTTCATTTTTCCCATTAATTTTGGCTGTTGTAATTGTTTTATTTGCAATTTCAACAATAATTTCTTGGGCATATTATGGACAAAAAGCTTGGAGTTATATGTTTGGTGAAGGGTTCAAACGAACAAAAATTTATCAAATTATGTTCTGCTGCTTTATTGTAATTGGCTCTAGCATGAACTTAAATAGTGTCGTAGATTTTACCGATGCTACAATGCTTGCAATGGCACTACCAAATTTAACTGCAATATTCATTCTTTTAAAAGAAATAAAAGCAGATTTAATTTTATATTGCAAAAAACATAACATCAGGCATAAATTGATTGAACCGTGGTTTAAAAACGATGTCAATGCTTAGTTTTTATGAAGAAAAACTTGAACAATTAAAAAAAGAAGCAAATTTCAGATATTTAAAAAACTTTGCTCAAGAAGGCAAATTTATAATTTGGAATAATGTAAAGCTCTTGAATTTATCTTCAAACGATTATTTAGGAATAAGCATTGATAACAATATTAAAGATAATTTTTTATCTTCCTATAACGGTAAATTGGAAAACCCTTCAGCAAGGCTTTTAAGCGGTTCAAATAAACCCTTTTTTGAACTTGAAAATTTAATTAAAGAAGAATTAAATGTTGAAGCTTCTTTGCTTTTTAATTCAGGCTACCACGCAAATGTCGGAATTTATTCTTCTCTTTTAAATAAAGATGACGTTGTTTTTATAGACAAATTAAACCATGCAAGCATAATAGACGGCATTCATTTATCGGGCGCAAAGTTAATTCCGTTTAATCACCTTGATTATATTGATTTAGAAAACAAATTAAAAAAATACAGAAACCAATATAAAAATGCAATTATATCCACAGAAAGCTTGTTTTCAATGGATGGCGACATTGCAGATATTAACAAATTGGTTGAGCTTAAAAATAAATTCAATTCAATTTTAATAATAGATGAAGCCCATTCTTTTGGTGTTTATGGAAAAGGAAAAGGCATTTGCCACAGTTTAAATTTAACAAGTGAAGTTGACCTTATTATGGGAACATTCGGGAAAGCAGTTGGCTCTTATGGCGCATTTGCTGCAGGCAAAAAAACTTTAATTGATTATTTAATAAATTATGCAAGGTCTTTTGTTTTTTCAACAGCACTTCCTGAAATTATGGTTTCATTTTCAAAATATATTTTAGAAAATTATATTTTTTCATCGAACAAACTTCAAAATAAACTTTTTGATATTGCAAATTATACCCTGTCAAAATTCCCCAATACCCCTTCTAAAAGCTATATAATTCCTGTAATTTTAGGTGAAAATGAAAAGGCTGTTATGGTTTCAGATGAACTTATTAAAGAAGGCTTTTACATTTTACCTATAAGATATCCGACAGTTAAAAAAGGAAGTGCCAGAATAAGAATTTCTCTTAACCCCTTTATTACAAAAGATGAAATTGATTCTTTTTCAAAAATCATTTCTTTTTTATAATTAATTTATGTTTTTAATTAAATTTTACTCTCTTTTAATTTTACTTATATTGGCACACATTGAAACTTTAATTGCCCTTTTTAAGTCAAACCTTTCATATTTTGTTTTGGCATTTTTTATTTTCTTTTTCTTTTCTTTTGTTGCAAATATTTTTAAAAATTATAATTATTCAAAATCTTCGCTTTTCTTTTTGTTTTTAGCTTTTATTTTGAATTTCATAAATTCTTTTTTTATAAAAAATGAAATTTTTAGTGTTATTCTTTTGTATTTTAGCTTTTTTGCAATATTTAACCGTTTTTTTGTTATTAGAACGGTTACAATTTTGCCCTTATTTCAAAAACAAAAAACCCTTCCTTTTATTTTAATTTTTTTAATTTGCCTTTTGTTTTCAATTCCCTCTCTTTTAAAAAGCCAAATTAAGGTTAAAACATCTTCTGTTTATTTTAAAGCTGAAGGTGATATTGCCCCAATAAATTATGAAACTAAAGAAATTATATTGTTTAACAGGTTTTCTTTTTTAATAAAAATTCCAAGGTAAATTACAATTCTTGTTTAATTTCTTCTTTCATTTTGGATAAAGGCCCGTTTGCAGGGTTCTTTAAAATTTTAATGTAGTTTTTAACGTAAACTACGGGGAATTTTGGCAGCCAGCCTATTTTCATAAAAATGGAAACAGCTTCTGCCCCTTGAGAGAGCATTAATTCATCAATTGTTGCTTCATAAGCAGGTGAAATTGAAGAAAATATTTTAATTGAATAATCTGCAGTTGTTACAAGCGAATATTTTGAAGCTGCAACGGGGCTTGTAATTAATTTTGTGATTTTAAATTCATCGTTTTCTTTAATATTTTTAACGTCATTTGGCAAAGTTAATGTGCTTGCTGAAACCTGTTCTATTTCATACCATTCGCCTTGGTATTTAACCCTCATAATGTTTGGTTTTGGCATGTAAATGTCATCTGCAACATAATCTATAAGCTGGTTGCCTTTCATATCAACAACGCCATATTTATAATTTCTGTTTACAAGAAACATTCCGCCAAACAAAAGCTCAATTGAATCTTTATCTTGCGAAATTATTGTTTCTCCAAATTCATCATATAAACCATAACCTTTAGAATTTTTTAATTTAACATATTTTCCTAAAACTCTTGCACAATGGGAATATTTAAAATCTATTAAGGTTTTTCCTTCTTTATCAACAACGCCATATCGGCTGCCTTTTAGCGCAATAAAAGAATTTTCCCCAAGGCGGATTAATTTTTTATATTTTGCTTCTAAAATAATGTTTTCGCCTTCTTTTAAGCCGAATTTATTCTTCTCTTGGTAAACTTCCACACCAAAAGAACTTCCGATTGAAATTAAAAATATAAAGAAAAAAATTATTAACTTTTTCATAGTTTAAATAATAACATAAAATTTTATGTTATTATCTTTTTGTTATGGAAAACAAACCTTTTCAATTAACTAAAAAAAGAAAAATAATTTTAGCTGCAGCAGGTGCATTTATATGCGCTGTTTTAATGCTTTATATTTTTATTTTGCCATTAATTTTAACAAGCAAATTTTTTATATCCTCTGTTCAAAATTTTGTTTATAAAACAACGGGGGCTAATTTAGAAATAGTTAATCCGGTTATTAAAACAAGCTTAACACCCAAAATTTTTATTTCGTTTGATAAGCTTTCTTTAACAAAAGAAAAAGAACAGCTTTTAAGTGCGGATAAATTTTTAACCGCTTTTTCTTTTGACCCTGTTTTTAAAAAAGAGCTTAAATTTAGGGTTTTAGGGGTGAATAAAATTTCATTGGATGCAACAAAACTTGTTGCAATTTTACCCAAGCAAAAAGAAAATGAAAATAAACATCAAGAAGGACTTCCTTTTAAAATAAACATTTTTGATTCTGTTTTTTATGTAAATGAATGTAATATAAAATCAGACCTTATTAATGGCGCTAAATTAACCTTAAATGGCAAAAAACTTTTAATTGAAAGAGAAAAAAACCCAAAATATATAAGGTTTATTTTTGATATTTTGATTGAAAACGGAAAAGAAAAAACAAAAATAAGATTTACAGACAACAACAAATTCTACATTAAAGATAGAACTCTAATTGCAGAAGATTGCCCTTTGTATATAAATAAATCTAAAATTTTAATTCAATCTTTGTCAAATGAAGGTTCATCTGCTTTTATCTTAAAATCAAGAAATTTTTATTTAAAAGACGGTGCAACTCTTTTAGCTTTAAATATTTTTCTAAATAACGGTTCTGATATTGTAAGAGAATTAAACGATATTAAAGGAACATCAGACCTTTATGTAAGGCTTGATAAAGATGGCCTAAAAGGCGGCATTAGGGTTAATAAATCTTCTTTCAAATTAAAATCTTTAGCTAATTTGCCCGTATATGCAGATGGCGGCAGAATAAATATTCAGCCCGATTTAATCACTCTTAAAGATTTTAAGGGTTATTACGGTTCAAATGGAAAGAATAAATTGTCATTAGATGGCACGGTTGTTGATTATTATAATTCCGTTGATACAAAAATTGCCATAAACACTGTTATGACAGATGATTTTACAAGAAATTATCTTTCAAAATTAATTGGCTGCAAAACAACAATGACGGGCGATAAACCGGCAGGCACAAGAATTGAAATTTATTCAAAATTTAATAATATTGATATCATTTATATGGCAAAAGTTGATTCTGAAAATGATATTTTAATTGAAGGAATGTCATTTAGCCCGCTTCATTATGATAGAGCCATTAAATGCGATATGCACATAAAAGGCAATATTTTAAACATAGAAAGCCTTAAATATTACATTGCAAAAGAAATTGATAAAAATTCCAAAGGAAAAATTGCCCCCATTATTACAATGGAAGGCAATGTTGATATTATGAACAATTCCAAAATATTAGATTTTGGTTTTGAAATTCCAAAGCCTCTGCCAAGTGAATTTTTAAATATATTTGTCGGCCCAAAAACTTTTAAAAAAGGGCAAATTTCAGGCGGAATTAAATGGATAAACAGAGGCAAAACCCCAAAACTAATGGGAAATTTGGCGCTTGATAAAGTTATTATTCCTTCTCAAAGACTTTTTATTAAAGAAGGAAAACTTTCAACAGATAGAAATTATTTAAACTTTGCTTCAAATGGTTATTTCAGGCGCTCTAAATTTGACCTGAAAGGCCAAATTTCAAATTCTATTGTTTTCCCGATTATTGTGGATAATTTCAATTTAACTCTGGATAATATTGATATAGAAAGACTCTTGCAAGCCCAAACAACGGCTCCAAAAAGCAAAGATGTTAAAAGCGAAGAAGAATTTATAAAAGCTGTTGAAGAAAATAAAGTTGCTGATGTTGAAACTGCAGCGCCTGCTTTTGTTCCAAATTTAATCGAAATTAAAAACGGCGAATTTAATTTAATTAAAGGTAAATACAAAGAAATTGAATTCGGCAATCTTAAAGCGAAAATTTCTCTTGATAGAAAAGGCAACTTAGATATTGCTTCCAACAAGTTTGATTTTGCAAAAGGCTATTCATCCGTTAAGGTTATTTGCAATTTGGTTGATAATAAATTCAGAGTAATTTTAGGCGCAAGAAAAATTGATTCTGATATAATTGCAGGCGCACTTTTAAATTTAAAAAGAGAAATAACGGGTTTGGCAAGCGGAATTATTGATATAAATACTGATGAAACACTTCAATTAAACGGCAAAATTAAATTTGATATAGATAACGGCACAATTGAAAAGATGGGGCTTGTTGAATATGCACTCAATTTTGTTTCCTTCTTCAGAAACCCAATGGCTATGATAAGCCCTTCTACTATATTTGACCTTGTAAATATTCCTGAAGGCAATTTTGATAGAATTTGGGGCGATATTTCAATTAAAAATAATGTAATAAACAGAATGATGGTTAAAACAACTGCGCCTGAATTATCAACGCTTACAATGGGCAGGTTTGACCTTGTTACAAGAGACGCCTCTCTTAGAATTTATACAAAATTTTCAAATAAAAATAAAGGTTTTACAGGCTTTTTAAGGGGAATTTCATTAAATAGTCTGGCAAATGTCGGTTCATTCGGCAAAAAAAATGATATGAATTATTATTCGGCAGAACTTGCCCTTATTCCAAAACTTAAAACAGAAGAAGAAAACAGCCAAATATTTTTAACAACTGTTGATGGTGATGTTGAACGCAACAATTTCTTATCTGCCTTAAAGAAAATTAAATAACCTTTTTAAAATTTCTTTTGTGCTATATTGGTTGTATAGAAAAGCATAACAACAATGTCAGATACAATAGCAAAAAGTAATGAAAATCGCATTAATCCTTATTTAACTGCTTTTGTGATTTTGTTGCCGGGGTTTATTTCCCTTGTGGCTTCATCTGCAACCAATACTTGCCAAAATCACATTGCGGGCTATTTTGCTGCAACGCCGTATGAAACAAATTCTGTAATCACTGCCTATATGATTGCAGCCGGTGTTACTTTGCCTGTTTTTGGCTGGGTTGTTAATATATACGGAAAGAAAAACGTTGCATATTTCAGCTTAATTATGTTTGCACTTGGCGCCTTAATGTGCATTTTGGTGCATGACCTCTGGCTTTTAATTATTGCAAGGGTAATTCAAGGGGTTGGAAGCGGCTGTTTGTTGCCATTATCGCAGCAAGTTTTATTGGAAGTTTTTCCGCCCGAGAAAAAGTCTGTTGCTATGGGTTTATTTGGTTTTGCTGCAATGTTTGCACCATTGGCAGGCCCTGCAATTGGCGGCTTTTTAACAGATAACTATTCATGGCAGTGGGTTTTTATAATAAATATTCCGCTTTCTTTAATTTCAATACCTTTGGTTAAATATTTTGTTCCGGATTCACACAAAAAAGGCGATTCAAAGAAAAAAGAAATACACGTCGATATTCCGGGGCTTTTGGGAATTGTAATCGGCATGGGCTGTTTGCAGATGGTTTTAGACAAAGGCGAACAATATAACTGGTTTGACACTCCTTGGATATATTGGTGCACTATGGCATCTGTTGTTGCTTTTGTTTTCTTTTATGTTTGGGAGCTTGAATATAAACATCCGATTGTTAAAATAAGGGTTTTTAAAAACATAAACTTTTTGGTTGGAACAACAATAAGTGCTTTTATTAACATCTTGTTGTATTCCACCTTGCTGTTAATTCCTATGTTTGTACAAAATATTTTGGGCTATTCCCCTTCCCTTGCAGGGCTTACTGTTTTGCCAAGGGCTATTGCCTGTTTGATTGGGCTTTTTGTTTTTGGTGAAGTTGCAAGATATGTTGAAAACCGTTTGTTAACTGTAATTGGCTTTTTGATTTTATCATATTCGGTTTTTATGTTTTCATCTTTAAATAATGAAGCTTCCATGGCGGCTGTTATTTTACCTAATATTCTTTTGGGCATTGGAATTTCTTGCGCTTTTGTTCCGATTACCGCATTATCATTTTTAACTTTGAAAAAAGATATGGTAGCAGACGCTGCAGGCATGCATGCCTTCTTTAAAAACATTGTAACTGCAGCTTCAACTGCCCTTTCTTCAACATTTATTGCAAGAGTTTCTGAAGTTCACCAGAACTATTTAGTTGAAAACCTTTCAAGGTTTAATTTAACTTTTCAAAATCACTTAGCTGTTTTGCAATCAAAATTTGGCATTTATTTTTCACCATTTATAGCTGCTAAAAAAGCAAACGGGTTTTTATATAAAGAAATGATTTACCAATCAAAAATGAGCGCTTTTTATGATATTTTCCAGCTTCTTTCTTTATTATGTTTGCTTATAATTCCTTTAATTTTGTTTATAAGAGTTCCAAAAAAGCCTTCAAAAGCTGAATAATTTGTGGTATAATCACAAGTATTCTTTTTTGTCCGGCTTTGATGATTAAAAACTTCTTAAAACTACTTTTTTGTTTCTTTCTTGTTTCGTCCCCCGCATATTCGCTTGTGGATGAACCTTCTTCTGAAACAAATAAGCCCAAATTAAAACATTACCAAGGCGAAATTTTGGCTGATGAAATAATTAAGCTGAATGATACAATAGATGGCGATACAATAGAAGGTGTTGATTTTTTTGACGACGATAAATTAGATTTTAAATTGTTTTCTGAATATGCTTTTGCAAAAAAGAAAGCAATTAAATTTAAAGAAGGCCCCGTTGATGAATTTTCGGGTGAATTAAGGTTTAAAGGAATAAATTCTTTTGAAAATATCGGCGATTCAATGACATCGACATACCCTTTTGATATAAATGCCGTTATTGAATCTAAATTTTTTGAAAACAAATTCAGGTTCTTTACTGAATATGCCTTTACAAGAGATGTTTCAGACCTGGACCATGAATTTTTCGGCAAATTTTCAAACCTTTATATCGAGCAAAATTTTTCAAATAACCACAAAATGAGAATTGGTACATCACGTGCCCCTATTGGTTTAGAAGGTTCAATGAGTTCTTTTTCTCTGCCTTTAATAAATAGGGCACAAATTTCAAGAAACTTTGGCGATGCAATTGCAACGGGTGTTTCTTTTTTGGGAAATAAAAACGGTTTTGAATATAACTTAGGGGGCTACACCTCAACAAGGTTTACCCAAGGTTTTGATGATGGCGCTGAATTTATCGGAAGAATAGGCTATCAGCCTTTTTATAAATCTGAAGGAAGCTATTTTAAAGATTTAACATTTTATACAGGTGCAGATGTTGGCCACAGGCAAAAAGATTATCAGGTTTATTCGGCTGCTGTTAATTATGAATATAAAAAACTTTTAATGAATGTAGAATACGCTTATGCAAACGGTTCTAACGGAGATTATTTTGTTCCCGATAAAAGGCAGGGCTTTTTTACTACATTGGGGTGGAACTTTACCCCAAATGTGCAGCTTTTATTAAGATATGATTGTTTTGACCCAAATACTTCAAAATCAGGAGACCTAAACCATGAATATACGGTTGGCTTGAATTATTTTGTTTTCAAACAAAGGCTAAGGTTTGCCGTTAACTATGTTTTCAAAGATAACGATGCAAGAAATTCCCAATCAAATGCAATTTATTTTTTAACCCAATTTTTTATTTAACAATTTGTGCAAAATTTTTCAATTTGTTATAATTGGTTATCTTTTTTTGGGAGTTTATTTATGGAAAATGTTAAAAGGCCAAGTTGGAGTTCGTATATAAGTTTTATAATAGCAACAATAGGCAGCGCCGTAGGGTTAGGGAATATTTGGCGCTTTCCCTATGTAACAGGCAAATATGGCGGTGCGGTTTTTTTATTAACTTACCTTTTAATAATTCTTTTTATATGCGCAATTCCCTTGTGTTTAGAGCTTGCATTGGGTAAATATTTTAAAAAAGATACAATAACTTGTTATGAAAATATTTCACCAAAATTAAGATGGTTTGGCTTATTAAACTTAATAACGGCAATTTTAATTCCTGCTTTTTATTTTGTTGTTGGCGGGTGGATTATAAACTATATTTGGGTTTTTTTAACAAATAATATCCCGTCGGATTTTTCTCTTTATTTTAGCGAGCTTAATTCAAGTCCATATCAGCCAATTATTCTAACTTTTATGTTTTTGTTAATTGTTGCAATATTTCCATATAGAGGTGTAAACAAAGGTATTGAAAAAGCAAACAATTTTATGATGCCAGCCCTTGCTGTTGCCCTAATTTTGCTTGCAATTGTGGCCGTTTCACTTCCAGGTGCCAAAGAAGGCTTAGAATTTATGTTTAAGCCCGATTTTTCAAAGTTTAATAAAGAAATGATTTTAACCGCTCTTGGGCAGGCGCTTTTTACATTAAGCATCGGTATGGGCGCTATGGTAACTTATGGAAGCTATTTAAATAAAGATGTTAATATTAAAAAATCGGCTTATACATTAATATTTTTTGACACCCTTGTTTCTATTATTGCAGGTGTTATGATATTTCCTGTTGTGTTTACTTATGGAATTGAACCAACGGCAGGCGCTTCGCTTGCTTTTATTTCGCTTCCTCAAATATTTATAAATATGCCGTTTTCTATTCCTTGTGCAATTTTGTTTTTCTTGCTTCTCTTTTTTGCGGCGGTTACATCAGGCATAAGCTTAATGGAAACATCAACCGCTTGTTTTATAGATAATTTCAAAATATCAAGAAAAAAAGCAGTTGTTATTTTAACGTTAATTATAGGCATTTTAAGCATTCCCTCTGCTCTTTCTTTCGGGGCTTTGGAAAACTTTAAAATATTCGGCAAAACAATTTTTGATTCTCTTGATTTTCTGACATCAACAATTTTACTTCCTTTTAACACTCTTTTAATTTGTATTATTTGTGGCTGGTTTGCGTCAGATATCGTAAAAGAAGCTTTTGGCGAAGGCTGGTTTTCTTCAATTTTAAAATTTTTGTTGAAATTTATTTTGCCAATTGTCTTTACATACGCTCTTTTTGTTGGTTTATAAAATGTACAATTCTTCTTTAAATTAGTGTAAAATAAGAAAAGAAGGATTAAAGGCAATTAAAATGAGATCGCAAAAAGAAAAAATAGTTGAAGGCAAACTGCTTGAAAGGGCTTCAAAATACCCTGTATGTAAAAAATTAATGGAAACAATTTTATCTGATGAAGAACTTCATGAGATGCAAGATTATGCAAACAATGTTTCTATTAAAAGGCTTGGTTTTAACGACCATGGGCCCGTTCATATGAGGCAGGTTACAAAAAACGCAATCAAAATGCTTGAAATTCTTCATGAATCAGGAATTAAAACCTCATTAGAACAAGAAGATATGGGAAGTTTTGAAGATTCCATGTGTGCTTTAATTTTGGCAGGCATGTGCCATGATATTGGCATGATGGTTGGCAGGCAAGGCCATGAGGAAATGTCTGTAACTTTGTCTATGCCTGTTATAGATAGGGTTTTAAAAACAGTTTTTAAAGATGACATTAAAAAAAGAGTAATAATTAAATCGCTTGCAACAGAAGCAATAATTGGGCATATGACAACAAGGAAAATTCATTCATTAGAAGCAGGAATTTTGCTTGTGGCAGATGGTTGCGATATGACAAAAGGAAGGGCAAGAATTCCTTTGGCAATTCATAGTGCAACGCCAAGAATAGGCGATATTCATATTTATTCCGCTAATGCGATTGATAGAGTGAGCATTAGAAGGGGCACAAGCAAACCTTTAAGAGTTGAAGTTGAAATGTCAAGTGAAGTTGGCTATTTTCAAATTGAAGAAGTTTTATTGGCCAAAATTAATTCAAGCCCTGCCAAGGTTTTCATTGAAGTTTTTGCAGGTGTTAAGGGCCAAGATATGAAATGTTATTTATAAAAATTGGCTTTTTCCCAATTGTATGCGCTTTCAATTCCTTCTTTAAGGGTTTTTTCAGGCTGCCAGTTTAAAATTTCCTTTGCTTTTTTGTTGTCTGCAATTAAAATAGCAGGGTCCCCTTCTCTTTTTTCTTTTATTTCATAGCTTATTTTTTGCCCTGTCACTTCTTCTGCTGTTTGTATAACTTCAAGAACGCTGTTTCCTTCTTTTGTGCCAAGGTTAAAGAAATCTGTTTTGCCGCCATTGTTTAAATATTCCAAGGCCTTTATATGTGCATTAATTAAATCGTCCATAACTATATAATCACGAACACAAGTGCCATCTTTTGTATTATATGTATTTCCGAATATATTAAAAGTTTTACCTTTTGTATTCAGGCTTTTTAAAATATTTGGAACAAGGTGTGTTTCTGTTTCATGCCATTCGCCTGTTCTTTGGAATTTGTCTGCTCCAATAACATTAAAATATCTCAATCTTGCGCTTCTTATGCCGTATGCTTTTGAATAATCATCCATTAAAAATTCAAGCGCAAGTTTTGTGTTGCCATACGCATTAATTGGCCTTTGGGGGTGGTTTTCATCTATTGGAACATAATTTGGCTCACCATATGTTGCCGCAGTTGATGAGAAAACAATTTTATTTATATTGAACTTTTTCATTGCATCAAGCAGATTTTTTGTTCCTAAAAAATTATTTTCCCAATATATTGATGGATTTTTGGCAGATTCTGAAACAATTGAAAAAGCTGCAAAATGAAAAATTGCTTCAAATTTATATTTTGATAAAGCGCTTTCAATTTCTTGCAAGTTTTTGAGATCACCCTTTATAAAATCAACAATTTTTCCTTTTAAATCAAGGTTTTTTAACTTGTTTATAATTTCAATGTGGCCTGTTGAAAGGTTATCAAAAATAACAATATTATGCCCGAGCTCTAATAGCCTTAGAGCCAAATTTGAACCTATATAACCTGCTCCGCCCGTAACTAAAATCAAAATATAATCCTTTAAAACCGTTGTTTTGAGAGGGAAGAACCCTTGGGTTCGAGTCTTGTTACCCTTATAAACTAAGTTTGGGCGAGAAGACTCTGCCGAAGGAAAAGTTGACTAAATGTCAAGTTTTCCTGAGAGGGAAGAACCCTTGGGTTCGAGTCTTGTTACCCTTATAAACTAAGTTTGGGCGAGAAGGGACTCGAACCCTTACACATCGCTGCGCTAGATCCTAAATCTAGTGCGTCTACCAATTTCGCCACTCGCCCAAAATCGGTTTACTATTTGATTATCAAATAATACTTTTAATTAGTCAAGTATATTTAAAAAATCATCTTTGTGGTATTATTTTATCATTGTTTTAGGGAGTTTTCTTTATGAAAAGAATTTTAGTAACTGGCGGTGCAGGCTTTATTGGTTCTCATTTGTGCGAAGAGCTTGTAAAAAGGGGAAATGACGTTATTTGCTTGGATAACTTTTTTACAGGTTCAAAAGATTCTATTAGGCACTTATTAGGGAACAACCGTTTTGAACTTGTCAGGCATGATGTTACAAAAGAATATTTTATCGAAGTTGATGAAATTTACAACTTGGCATGTCCCGCTTCTCCCCCTCATTATCAATATAACCCGATTAAAACTGCAAAAACTTCCGTTGTGGGAATAATAAATATGCTTGGTTTAGCTAAAAGGTGCAGGGCAAGAATTTTGCAAGCATCAACTTCTGAAGTGTATGGCGACCCGAATGTTCACCCACAAAAAGAAACTTATTGGGGAAATGTTAACCCGATTGGAATTAGAAGCTGCTATGATGAAGGCAAGAGAATGGCAGAAACTTTGATGTTTGATTACCACAGACAAAATGGCGTTGACATTAGAGTAATAAGAATTTTTAACACCTATGGCCCAAATATGAATAAAAACGACGGCAGAGTTGTTTCTAATTTTATCGTTCAAGCGCTTCAAAATAAAGACATTACAATATATGGCGACGGCTCACAAACTCGTTCGTTTTGCTATGTTTCAGATTTAATAGATGGCATGATAAAAATGATGGAAAATGAAGCCGGATTTTTGGGGCCTGTTAATTTGGGAAATCCTGTTGAAACTTCAATTTTAGACTTTGCAAAATTTATAATTGAACTAACAGGTTCAAAATCCAAAATTGTTTTTCTTCCTCTTCCGTCGGATGACCCTACCCAAAGAAAGCCCGATATTTCGCTTGCAAAAGAAAAGTTAAATTGGGAACCTTCCGTTGATGTTAAAGACGGATTATTAAAAACAATAGAATATTTTAAGAAAATTATTTAAGGAGCAAGAAATTGAATATTTGCGTAGTTGGCACAGGTTATGTAGGTTTAGTTGTTGGCACTTGTTTGTCTGAAATGGGCAACAGTGTTGTTTGTGTTGATGTTGATATAAACAAGTTAGAGCTGCTAAAAAAAGGTATAATCCCAATTTATGAACCGGGTTTAGAAGAATTAATTTTATCAAACGTTAAAGAACAAAGGCTTTCTTTTACAAATGACATTGATTATGCCGTTAAAATTTCAGACATTTGTTTTATTGCCGTTGGCACTCCGCAAGATGAAGATGGAAGCGCTGATTTAAAATATGTTTATCAAGTGGCGGATGAAATCGGAAAAGCAATGAACGGTTATAAAGTTATTGTTGATAAATCAACTGTGCCTGTCGGAACCGCAGAAGAAGTTACTAAAATAATTAAAAATAACACAAAATTTGAGTTTGATGTTGTTTCAAACCCTGAATTTTTAAAACAAGGGGCAGCCGTGGAAGACTTTTTGAAGCCTGATAGAGTTATTATAGGCTCAAACTCAAAACGTGCAACAGAAATTATGCAAGAACTTTACGCTCCTTTTATGAGAACAGGAAACCCTGTTATTGTTATGGATGTTAAATCTGCAGAAATGACAAAATACGCTTCAAATTCATTTTTGGCAGTTAAAATTTCATACGCTAACGAAATTGCTAATTTGTGCGAAAAAGTGGGTGCAGATGCTGAAATGGTTAGAATTGGCATGTGTGCAGATAAAAGAATAGGTTCGCAATTTTTATTCCCCGGCCTTGGTTACGGCGGCAGCTGTTTTCCAAAAGATGTAAAAGCATTAATAAAAACCGCTTCAGATAACAATTGCGATTCTGCGCTTTTAGAAGCAGCTGATATTGTAAATAAAAAACAAAGGCTTTTGTTTGTAGATAAAATTTTGAATTTTTATAACGGAAATATTGAAGGAAAAACTTTTGCCGTTTGGGGGCTTGCTTTTAAACCCAAAACAAATGATATGAGAGAAGCTCCTTCAATTACTATTATTAACAAGCTTTTATCTTTGGGCGCAAAAATTAAAAGTTACGACCCAAAAGCATTTGACCTTGCAAAAACAATTTTTAAAGAAAAAATTGAATATTCAAAAGATGCTTATTCTGCTCTAAACGGTTCGGATGCGCTTTTGGTTCTAACGGAATGGAATGAATTTAAGCGCCCTGATTATGATAAAATTGCATCTTTTCTAAATGAACCGATTATTTTTGATGGCAGAAATATATATGATTCTAATAAATTGATTAAAAAAGGTTTCAAATATTTCTGCATTGGTAAAAACACGACAATTTAAGGCAAAAACCATGAACGAAAAAGAAAAAATGCTAAACGGTTTTTTATATGACGCCGACAACAATCCCGAATTAAAAAAAGAAAGGGATTATGCAAAAGATTTATGCTTTGAATTTAACCACACAAAACCATCTGATGAAGTTAAAAAAGCAGAAATAATTAAAAAGCTGTTTGGAAAAGTTGAAGGTCGGTTTTTAATTCAGCCCGATTTTTGGTGCGATTACGGCTATAATATTGAAATTGGCGACAACTTTTTTGCAAACCACGGGCTTGTTATTTTAGATTGTGCCAAGGTTAAATTCGGCAAAAATGTTTTAATTGCGCCAAATTGCGGTTTTTACACAGCCGGCCACCCGTTAGATGTTGAAGACAGAACAAATTGGCTTGAATATGCTTACCCTATCACAGTTGGTGACAATGTTTGGTTTGGCGGAAATGTTGTTGTGTGCCCCGGGGTTACAATAGGCAATAATTCTGTTATAGCAGCAGGCTCTGTTATTGTTAAAGATATTCCTGATAATGTTTTAGCGGGTGGTGTTCCTTGTAAAGTTATAAGAAAAATAACTCCTGAAGATAAACTTAAATATAAAAGATTTGAAGAATAAAAAAATGAGCCTTTAATTAAGGCTCATTTTATTTTGGTTTAAAAATTAACCGATAACAGGCTGAACAAATGTTCTTGTTGCAAGTTCTTTATCAAGTGCATAAAGTGCGTTAGCATCTGTTCCAATCATTTTTAATTGTGCTAAAACGCCGCCTACATTTGCTTCTTCTTCAACTTGTTCTTTCAGATACCAATTTAAAAATATCATTGCAGCTCTGTCTTTTGTTTCTTCTGCAACATCCATAAGCGCATTAATTCTTGATGTTACATATTCTTCATGTTTTAAAACCGCTTCAAAAACAGCTAAAGGTGAATCCCAATCGCATTCGGGTTTTTCAATTGCAAAAAGTTCAACTTTGCCGCCTCTTTCAATAACGTAATCATACATGCCCATAGCGTGTGCGTGTTCTTCTTGAACTTGAACGTCCATCCAATTTACAAAGCCGTTTAAATTAAGGCTTGCAAAGTAAGCTTTCATTGATAAATAAAGGTATTCAGAATAAAGTTCTGCATTTATTTGTTCTAAAAATGCTTTTTCCATTTCTTTTGAAATCATTTTAAATTCCTCCGTTTTTCTTTGTATATTATACCAAAAAACTTGCTTAAAAAACAAAAAGCTCGGTAAAAGAACCGAGCTTTTTCATATAAACTATTTGCTTATTTATCAGAATTTATACAAATATTGCCGTTTATTGTGATGTTTGAATTTTCGCCCAAAATAATTACATATTTTGCATTGTCTTTTAATAAATCTGCATCCAGTGTAATTTTTTTGCCATCAACATTTATAACTTTGCAAATTGAATTATCTGTTTGCTTTTCATTTTCTTTCGTTTCTTCTGATACTAAATTATCAATAAATTTATCGTCTTGTCTGCTTAAATATGCACTTTTTGAAACTCTGATACCGTCTTTTTTCGCTTTTTTAACAAGCTCAACAACTAAATCTCGCATTTTTGGTGTTAGGGGTTTACATCTGTCGCTTGATATCATTATTACTTTGCAATTAACATCTTTTACAATGTTATAAAAGCCCATAACATCTTTTTCGTTGTCGTTAATTCCTTCTAAGAAAATATATTTTAAGCGCAAATTTGCTTTTTCTAAAGGATACTTTTTCAAATTTTCAACAACTTTATTAAGGCAATCTACTTGTTTAATTTTTTTAAATGTTTCAGGCGTGCCGCTATCAAGCGAGGTTAAAACGTTAACTGTTCTTCCTGTTTTCAAAAATTCAGCAAATTTTTCATTATAGATTGTCATGTTGGTTACAAATCTTGCTTTCCATTTCATTTTTAATAAAATGTCAAATATTTCATTACAATGTTTATTTGCGCACAATTCGCCGTTTGAAAGTTCAATTGTTATGTTTGAATTATTATATTCAGGCATTTCTGATAATTGTTTTATTGTTTCATATGTAGTTAAGCCTTCTTGATTTTTTTTGAAGTTTTCAAACCTGTTTTGAACAAAGCAATATGAACATCTTAAGTTGCAAACATCTCCGGGGTGGTTGGTTGCAAAACAAATGTAATCCAGCTTAATGTTTTTTCTGTAAAAGCCTTCTTTTAAGTGCTTGCAGCCGTCACAAACATTTGGCACGCCGTTTTTAATGTCTTCTTCCAGTTTTTTTACATATTTTTCCCAATGGGCTATTCTTTCTGCAACTGAACCCTTTGTTTTTTCTATCGCTTTTTTGCCTACACAGCAAGGGGAAAAATTATCTACACGATAATCTATAAAATGCCCCATAAAATCGCAGCTTTTTTTATATTCAAGGTCTGCTTCAAAAAAGTGGATTTTTTCAGGCGAATATTTTTTTAATAAAGTTTTTGCTGTTGCGTTTGCCCTTTTATATGTCACCCAAATTTCATTTTCAGGATACATTTTTAATATTTCATTCAAAGAATAAACTTTATATTTTCCTAAATAAAGTTTATTTTTATATTTTTCAACTTCTTCGCTGCTGCCTGTAAAAGCAACGGGTTCGCCTGCAATTGAAATATATTTTTCCATTGAATCTTTTGTGTGGGCAGGCATTCCGTAAAACACAACTGTTTTATTTTTGTTTGAAGCTGTATTTTCGTCTTTTTTAAATAAGCCGGATATGTTTAATTTCATAGTTTTTCTCCAATTGAAATATTAAAAAATTATAGTATATACACTTTTAAATATGTACTTTAAATGCCATAAATACTTTATATAGCCTAAATAATGTTTACAAGCCCCGTGGAATGGTCAAAGTGGCATTTTGCAATTAAAAGCTCTTTATTTTGAACGGCATTTTGTATAATTTTTGAGCGCTCGATTAAAACATTTTCAACCCATTTTGTGTGTTCTTTTGCAAAATAATTGTGGCATTTTATATCTTCTTTTTTATCAAGAACGGGATAAACGCATTTTAATATGGATTGAAAATCCCCCTCAATAGCAGGGTAATGTTCTTTTGCATATTTCATAACGCCACAGTCATCATGCCCCAGCAAAATTAAAAGCGGAACTTTTAATTTTTTCACCGCATATTCAATGCTTTCAATAACATTCGGCCCCGCCGTTATTCCCGCTACCCTGATTACAAAAAGCTCGCCTATTCCGCAGTCAAAAATTATTTCAGGAACTACTCTTGAATCAGAACAGCTTAAAACGGCGGCATACGGTTCCTGATGAAAGGCGAATTTTTTTAATGTGTTTAAACACATATTCGCCATACTCGGCGTTCCGTTTACAAAATTCTTATTTCCCAAAAGAAGCTTTTTTAATTCCGCTTCGCCCGTAATTTTTTCCATATTCCGCCCTTATAAACTATATTACTATTATCGTTTTTAAACAAAAATTGTAAAGAAGGGCAAATTATGTTATTTTTAAATAAATGACAAAGAGGACTATATGTCGGTAATAATTTTATTTTGTGCGGTTGTTATTTTTACTTGCATTTTTACAAATAAATTTTCAAGTAAGCTTGGAATGCCGACTTTGCTTATTTTTATGCTTCTTGGCATACTGTTTGGCGAAGACGGAATTTTAAAACTTTCATATAACGATTACGATTTAACTTCAAAACTCTGTTCAATTGCCCTTCTTTTAATTATTTTCTACGGCGGATTTTGCACCAAAAAACCTGAAAATAAAAAAATCGGATTTCTTGCGGGGGTTTTATCTTCAATAGGGACGGTTTTAACTGCGCTTTTAACGGCGGCTTTTTGTTTTTACGGCTTAAAAATGCCTTTTGTTGAAAGTTTTCTTGTCGGTGCAATTTTATCTTCAACGGATGCGGCCTCCGTTTTTTCAATTTTAAGGTCAAAAAAATTAAATTTAAAATACAATACGGCCCCTGTTCTTGAAATTGAAAGCGGTTCCAATGACCCTTTTGCGTATATGTTAACCGTGCTTGGAATTTTTCTTTTAAAAGGCGAACCGGTTACAAAAATTATCCCCGTGTTTTTTGAACAGGTGGGCTACGGCGTATTATTCGGAATTTTAACCGCACTTTTGGGAATTTTTATATTTAAAAAAACAAAACTCGTTCAAGAGGGGTATGATTCCCTTTTTGTTATGGCGCTTGCGCTTTTATCTTTTGCCGTTCCGGATTTAATCGGCGGCAACGGCTATTTGAGCGTTTATTTAACGGGGATAATTTTAGGCAACAGCGAAATTAAAAATAAAATCAACCTTATTTATTTCTTTGACGGAATTACAAGCCTTTGCCAGATTGTAATATTTTTCTTATTGGGCTTTTTGTCAACGCCTTCAAGGCTCGGGGAAGTTTTTGTTCTGATGCTGGGGGTTGCCCTGTTTTTAACGTTTGCGGCAAGGCCGATTGCAACATGGCTTATAATGATTCCTTTCAGGTGTAATTTCAGGCAAATTCTTTTTGTATCCGCCGCAGGGTTAAGGGGAGCGGCTTCAATTGTATTTGCGATTTTTGTTGTTGCACAGGATTCCATGCTGAAATATGACATTTTCCACATAGTTTTCTTTGTCTGTCTTTTATCCGTTGCAATTCAGGGTTCAATTCTCCCCTTCCTTGCAAGAAAACTTGATTTAATAGATGAGTATTCGGATGTTTTAAAAACCTTTAACGATTATCAAAACGAATCCGCCATAACGTTATCCAAAACCTTGGTCGGCGGAAACCACCCCTGGGTGAATAAACAGCTGAAAGATATAAAGCTTGATAACAATTCGCTTGTTCTTTTAATTCAAAGAAACGGCTGCAAAATAGTTCCCAAAGGGGATGTTCAAATTTTACAAAACGACCTTATTCTTCTCGGCACAACCGTGACACGTTCAAGCTCCGACATTAAATTAAGGGAAATGGAAATAACAGATAAACATGAATGGAAAAACAAATTAATTAAAGAAATTGATTTTCAGCCGGGGTTTTTAATTGCGCTTATAAAAAGAGCCGGCAGTTCTTTTGTTCCGAACGGCGAAACAAAATTAACGGCCGGCGATGTTGTTGTTTTTTATACGATTTAGCCTGTTTTAATAAACACGTGATATTGCGTTCCGTAGTTTGTTGTCTGATTTTGAATGTGATCGGAAGCTTCCCTGCCGTCGCCCAAGGCAATTGAAATATGTCCATGGGGGTGGTTAGAGGAATTTTCCCAAACTACAATTGCACCTGCGGGAAGGTTAACTAAATCGGAAGCGCTTGCATATTGATCCGTGACTTCCGTAAAATCGCTTCTTGACTGTAAATCGGGTATTGCCTGATAAGCACTATTGTAGCTTAATCTAAACCCGTAAACCTGTTCAAGCGTGTTGTTTACGCCCTTTAAGCACCAACCTGTCGTGCCCATTGAGCTTGCCATAGATTCTGCAGCGGATGCAAGAGTTTGATTTGTCGGAAGGTTTCCTGTATAAGTTGTTCCGCCTGTTGAATATTTTGGTGTCGTTGTGCCTGTTGTTGAACTTGCAGCCGACATTTGTTCTTTTAGACCTTTAATTTGAGCTAAAAGTTCAATATCGCTTGAAAGCTTTATTGTGTTGATTGTGAGGTTGTTTTGTGCATCTTGAATATTGCTCTCTAAATTTTCAATTTGAGATTTTAACACCGAATCTTCATAAACCCTGTCTTCTTCGGTGTGAGTTTCATAATATTCATCCATAAGGCTGTTCATAAGCCCTTTTTGGCTTTCTGACAGATTTGAATTTTCTGTTTGCAGAGAATTATTTTCAGATTCTGCTTGTTGTATATTTTTTGTGGCATTTGAAATTACTCTTTGTAAATTTGCAATTTCCAAATTCAGCCCGTTTATTTCATTTTGAAGCTTTTGAATTTCATTTTCATCCGGGTTTTCTTCTTTTCTTAAGCTTTCAATTTCTTTTTCTTTTTGTTCAATTTCCTTTTCTTTTGTTTCAATTTCTGCTTCTGCAAGCTTCATTGTTATTGTGTTTTCGGTAACAACGCTAAGGTTTTCTTGAATTACCCCTGTATTGGTTGTTATATTTGATATTATTTTTGCAAGTTCATCATCATATTTTTCTTGAACTTCTTTTGGAATAATATCTGTGCCGTTTGCAAAAATTGTTTGAATTGCATTTTGGCAGGTTTCAATATAAGCTTCTGTTTCTGCTTGTTTATCTATAATTTCTTGTTGTTTTGCTTCAATTTCTTTTTCAATGTCTTCAACCGTTGTTGAATCAGAAAGCATTTCTTTGTAATCTGTTTCGCTTGTTTCGTTTAACTCTACAAGTTCGTCTTCAAGCGTTTGAAAATATATGCTCTTAACCGTTTCTGAACTTAATGAGCCCACTGATGTTGCTTTTGGTGTTAGCTCTTCTTCTGAACTTGTGGCTGTCAGTTTCCTTAAAATTGAACTGATGTAGTCATAGGTCATTTTTATGCTCCTTTTATTTGTCTTCTTCAAAATCAAGCTCATAATCATAGCCGTCTTCGCCTTCTATGATTGTTTTGTTGCTTGAATCTTCATTTGTTTCTTCCGGTTCCTGCGCTTCAATTCCTGCGTTTATTTCTGCAGTTGTCCTTGGCCCTTCAGCAGTTGTTTCTTCAGGAATTATTTCTTCGGAAACGGTTTCTTCGGGAACTGTTTCTTCCGAAACCGTTTCTTCCGAAACCGTTTCTTCTGTTTCTATAAAGCTGTCACTATTATCAATATTTACAACATCTTCATCTTCGCAAGGAACATCTTCTTCAATGTTTTCTGGTTCTTCAGGAATTGTTTCAGGTGCCGTTTCTTCTTCAACCGGTTCATCCGGAACTTTTTCTTCAGGTATTGCTTCAACAATATCTTTATCGGGAACGGTTTCTGTTTCTTCTTCAACCGGTTCATCCGGAACTTTTTCTTCCGGTGCTGTTTCAATAACATTTTCATCAGGAACTGTTTCAGATGTTATTTCTTCTTCAATATTTTCGCCGCCATCTACAATCGGGTCTTTATTTGGGTTATCATCCGGCATTACTTCGTCTTCAGGTTCACAAGGGTCTTTTTCTTCGGGAATTTGTTCCGGTTTATTTAATTTATCAAGAATTTGTTGAAGAAGGTCTTCAATTTTGCTTGTGTCGGCATCTACATTAACATTTGTTGAATTATCAATATTTCCAATGTTTGTGGAATTATCGATATTGCCAATGTTTGTCGAATTGTCGTTTATTGTTGTTGAATTATCCTGATTAATTGTATTTGTTGAATTATCTGTTATTGTTGTTGAATTGTCCTGATTCATATCAACATTTGTTGTTGAATTATCTTCATAATTGTTGCTGTTTGATATTGAATTATCTTGGTTCATATCAACATTTGTTGTGTTATTTTGAATTAATTCATCTGATTCTTTCTTTAATATTTCATCTAATTTTTTATTAATTATGGTGAGTGCTTCTTGATAGCCGCTTACATCACAGCCAATGCTTTGGCTGTTTTGAATATCTATTTGTATTTTATTTACAATGCCTGCAATTTCACTGCTTGAGGTTGCGTTGCTTGATTGCGTTAAATAATTTTGAACTTTTGTATTGATTTCAATTTCTTCTCTTTTCTTAATTTCTTCAATTAAAGCAGCCGTTCCTGATATGCTTACTTCAATTGATGAGTAATCTGAAATCATTATGTTGATTTCATTTAAAATTTGCAGTCTTTCTTCTGTTGTTGTAGCACTGTTTATTCTTTGTTCAAATTTTTTAATTTCTTCATTAACAAGAACTTGCTGGGTTTGCCTGATTTCTTTAAGTTTTGCTTCAAGAAGTTTGCAATCAAGCCCCTCAATTTGCTTTAATTGTTCATAATTTGCGCTCACTTCATTGTATAGTTGTTCAAGTTCCGATACAGAAAGCCCTGATAGTGTTATACTTGCAACATAAGATTCAAGTTGTTTTTGTGCTTCTGATTTTAATGTTTCGGAAGCTTCATTTAAGCTGTCTGTATTGGTTTCATATTGCGTTGAATTTTTATCAACCTCTGTTCCTGTTGTGTATGCTTGGCTGCTGCCGTTCATTAAGCCTTGAACTGTATCTGTTATGCCGCTTCCGCTGCTAGAGCCGCCGCCAGAACCGCTGCCTGAACCGCTTACGCCGTATTGCTGCAATGTTGCATCAGCTTCATCATCAGCTTCTTCTTGGTTTGTTTTTTGTATTTTTTCAAGTAAATCTTCAAGTTTTGAAGTATCCAGCCCTTTTGAATCTGCATCTTTAATTAAAACCGAAATGTCTTCAAACAAAGTGTTTAAGGTTTCGGTATCGGTTATAACTTCATCTGTTATATTTAATTCAACTTGTTCTGCGTAAGAATCTAAATAACTTTGAGCATAGGTAAGGCAATCATCACCTGTGCCTAATTTTTCCATTAATTCATCTAACCCTTCAATTTCTATTCCATAGGTTGATGCAACGTTATAGAAGGGTTCAAGCAAGCTTTGTGCTTCTATAATTTTATCTATATTTTCCGTAATGCTTGATACATCGGTTACATCTTTAAAATCAAATTCATCGCCCAAAAGGCCTGCTAAATCTTTTTCAACTTTATCTACGGCTTCGCCGCCCCCTTCTTGAAGTTTTTCTGTTGCTTTATCCCATGAACCATTTAGCTTATCAGCCGCATTTGTGATATTTTCTTGTAATTCTGCCAATTTCTTTTCCATTTCCTCATTTTGTTTTGATGAGGTATATGCCCAAATACCGGCTACAATTGCAACTGCGGCTCCTATACCTGCTACAACCCAACCGGGGCCGGGAACTGCCGCTGATGTTGCGGCAACAACGCCTGCACCTTCAGCAACTGCAACCGATATTGCCGCCGCGGATGTTGCAATGCAATATGCAGGAACACCCACTGCTACTGCGCCTGCTACGCCTGATGCTATTGCTTTATCTACCACACTGTTTTTTTCAAATTCAACGCCTGCAGCTTTTCCAAGTTCTCCAATTGCAATTGTCATATTTGTCATATCTGCAAGCAAGGTTGCAATTTCATCAGGGTCATCTTCATCAATGGAAGCCATTTTTTTATCTAATTCGTTTATTTCGTCTTCTATTTTTTCAAATATTGCAATAAGGTCATCTAGCGAGCTATCTTCAGTTAATTTAGACAATCCGGTTGAACTGGCATAGGCTTTGTAGCTGTCGTAATCAAAGCCATCAGGGTATTCTTCTTCTGTGCCTTCTGTTTCTTCCGTTTTATCTTCATCGTCTATTTGCATTTCTTGATATTCATCTTCATCAATCTGTGTTGCTTTGTTGCTTGCAACATAGCTTGAAATTATTTCTTGTTTTTCAGATGTACTTGATGCGCTGTTTATTTCATTTAGAATAGCTTGAGAATCTACTTTGTAGTATTTTCCGCTAATTTCAACTGAATATTCGCTCATAAAAATACCTTCCTTGTTTTATCCACACTTTTTTAAAATCGGTTTTTATAAATTTTTCTTTAGAAAATTTCGCAATTGTTAACAAACTTGTTACAATTTTTGTTAAAAATTGTAAAAAATTATCCGAGGTTTTGAAATTTTAGTTCCTGTATATACTTTTTATATATAATTCAGGAGAAAATCGCGCTATGTTATCTGAACCATTTGATTTGTATTTATTGCAAAAAACTGCCAATGTTAATAAAACGGATGAATTGGCAGAAATTAATGTTGATGAGATTTCTGAGCCAAAGGAAACTCAAACTGCACCTGTAAAAACCTCTGATACTCATTCTGAAGACAGTTATCAAGAAGTTGACTTAGAAGATGAAAATATCGAAGATGCTGAACTTGGCGATGTTCAGATGGGAGCTTCAGTAAATAATTCTGAAACAGATGATTTGGATGTTATTATTCAAGATGAAAAAATTGAAGAAGAAGATATTGAATTGTCTTCTGATTTTGATGATTCTATGCCTTTAGATGATACTGAAGAAATTGATAATTCTGCTCAAATTTCTGTTCCAAAAACAGAAGCCGAAGATGACGGAATGTCTTTAAAACAATTTAAACAGTTTGTTTCTTCAAATTCCGAAAGCGATGAACTTGCTGCAGAATACGGCTATGACAAGCTTTTTGAATTCTTGGATAAAAATGGCGATGGCAAAGTGACAGATGATGAAATTCAATCTTTGAATGCAAATATAGACGATATTAAAAAACTATCGGCAGATGATATAAAAATAATTGCTAAGTTAGCAGGGCTTCCTGAAATTAATTCTGATGATAATGAAACAGATGAAACTAATAATGAGGAAGATGAAAATGAAATTTCCCCTGAACTTTTAGAAAAGCTTAAAAAAGCATTTGGAATAACAGATGATGCCGAAACTCAAACACAAACATCGACACCCGCAACTTCTGTTGGCGGTACTTCAGGCGGCGGCGGAGTATCAGGCGGCGGCGGAGTATCCGGTTCAAGCGGCGGTTCATCAAGCGGTGGTTCGTCTTCAACAGGTGCTGCAGCAGATACACCTGATGAAATGTCTATGGATGAGCTTTTACAAGAACAGCAAACAAAACAAACTGCATTAGATGATGCTAATTCAAAAGTATCTGAAGTTCAAAGCGGTGAAAACGCCGAAGTTAAGGCTGCAATTGATGAAGCCGATGAAAAACAAGAAGAATATGAAAAAGCTTTAGAAGAAGATGAAGAAGTTTCAGACGAATTAAAAGAAAAACAAGAAGAAAATCAAAAAGCTATTGAAGAAAAAGAAGAAGCTATAACTGAAAAAGAAACTGCAATTTCCGAAGCTGAAGCAAAGATTACAAATTTAGACAATGAAATTTCAATTTTAGATAACAGAATTAGTGCTCTAAATGCTTCTCTTTCGGCACTTCCCGCAAAAACAGAAGACAATGAATCACGCCATAGCGAAATAGACGCTATGAAAGCAAGCATTGAAGAACAAATTTCTTCTGCAGAAAGCGAAAAAGAAGCAAAAGAAACGGAAAAATCTGAAACAGAAGATAAAAAGGCAGATGATGAAAAAGAGCTTGAAACTCTTCAAGGAGAGCTTGAAGAACTTGAAGCCGAACGTGATGAAATTGAAAAAGAAATTTTAGAATCTTGTTCCGATGAAACAAAAGAAGCGCTTAAAGCTTGGCAAGAAGCAAGAGAAAATATAGAAACAGTTAAGCAAGAACAGCTTGCACAGGCACAAGCCGAAGTTGAAAAAGCGCAAGGTGAACTTGATGAAGTAAATGCTTCAATTAAAGAGCTTGAAACCATGCAAATTCAACTTGAAAACAGAGTTGGCGGCGAGGGCGAAGATGTTGTTGATTTTGCAACAAAACTGGATGGTATGTCTGCATCTGAAATGAAACAAATTATGCAGGCTGCAGACTGCCAATTTGATGACGGCGCATGGTGTGCAGATTTTGTTACATACGTTACAAAGCAAATTTATGGCAATGACGCAACCCCCGGGGATTTTGCAAACAGCTGTTCAAACACGGCTTATTGCCCCACAATAGGCTCTTGGGCCGAATCTAAAGGAATTTTAACAACAGATTCAAGCCAAGTAGAACCCGGTGATTTTATTTTGTATAACAGAGGCGGCAGATTTGCACACATAGGCATTGTAACTTCCGTTAATGAAGATGGCACGGTTAACACGGTTGAAGGCAATACAAGCTATGACAACGGCAGCTACAATGGCGGTGTTGTTAATCAATGGACAGGAAAAACCGGTTCTTATGTATTAATGCATGAACTGGCTTAATAAACAGATTTCAGAAACAGCATAGCGATTTTTGGCGTTTTATATTTTATATAAAACGCCTTTTTTTTAACAAAAATAAAAGCCGACATAATTGCCGGCTCTTATTTATCCTTGTTTATTTGTAACCTTAGCCTTGTGTTGTATTTTTCATTTGTTCAAAAGGGTTTACTGCTTGCATTGTTCCTGCATTTTCTTGAACAGGAGCTGTATTTACGGCTTGAACAGCTGCTTCGGGCAAATTGGAAACCTTTGTCTGCACCATAGCTTCTTGTTCTTGCACTCCTTCCATAGCTTCTTCTTTATTTTCTTCCCCTTGGGGTGTTTGTGCTAATAAAGCCGAATTGTCAGGAACCATGGCTTCTTGTTCTGTTTGAGGAGCTACTGCTTCCATTCCTGATTTTGCCATTTGGTTTTGTGCTTCAATTTGGTTGTTTGTTTCTTCTTGGGGTTTATTTTTATTTATTAGCCCCATTACCTTATCTTTAATCGCAACAAAATCATCTTTTTTGAGAGTTAATAATGTCATAACTCCTGCCGCAATAACGCCGGCTGCTGCTGTTTTTGCTATTCTGTTGCTCATTTTAAATGTATCTTGGGCATTTTTTGAAGCTTTTGTTGCTAAAAATGCGCTTCCTGCAGATAACAATGTTCCTGCACCTATATATTTTGCTTTTGTTCTGTTTTCTTCGTTTTGAAATACTGTTTGAATTGAATTTACTTGCATTTTAGCCCCTTTTAACCTTGGTGTGTAAATAATTTGCCAACTTCTGCCTGTTCTGTTTGGATTGGCGCATCTTCTTTTGATGCATTTTTATTCTTTGCCTTATTAACTAAAAGTTTTGCTGCATCAATAATTAAAGAAATTCCGGCAACAATTGCGCCAACTTTAACTGCATTTTTTGGGTTTTGCCCTCTGTTGAATGCTAAAGTTAAGCCTGTGCTTAAAACCGCACTGCTTGCTGCATTTACTGCCATTTGTTTTGCACTTTCTTTTGCGTAAATTTGAGAATATGAATTTTCAACACGCATTTTGCACCTAACCTTTCTGATGTAATTATAAAACAGATAATAAATTTTTTTTGCTTTTTTTATCAAATTGAATTAGCCTTTAAGGCTAATTTTTACATTTGTTAACCTTTATTAAAATTTTTCTGTCAGTTTTATGGTGGTTTTATGCGAAACATTTTAATTTTAGGTTTATTTGCCCTTTTAACAGGTTCTTTGATTTATTTTGACGGCCAAAATAACAGCAACGTTGTTATTGAATTCGAAAAATTAAGGCCCGTTAGTGAAAAAATTAATGTATATTACAATGGCTTTAAAATTGGCCATTCAAAGAAATTTTTCCCCTGCGAAAATGCAAGGCATATTTGTTTGGGGGTAAGTTTAAAAAATAATGTCATGTTTCTGCCCGAAAATATTTCTGCAAAAATGAAGCAAAAAAAGGTTCATGAAAGAAAATATGAAGATTATATTGAATTAATTTACCCTGCAACCCCTTCTCATCTGCCTCTTAAAAGTGGTTCAATTATTAATGGTGAACTTTCTTCGGGGTTTCATAATTATATCAATGAAGAAATCAGTTTTTCTGATATGGAAGATTTAAAAGAATCTCTTTCAAATTCTGTTGAAAATATTGAAAAAATGACCTCTGCACTTGTTAATGTTATGCACAATATAGATGAAACAACTAAAAAATCCGAAGGCAACCTTCAAAATACTTTCAAAAATGTTGATATGATGACAAAGAACTTGGCAAATATAAGCAATAAAATTGATTCATCTATTGACCCTGAAGCCATGCAGGGGATAATTCGAAATATAGACGGTATTACAGGGAATGTTAACGAATTTACGGGCGAATTTAACGATTCTTCTTCAAATATAGGTGAAACTCTAAGTTCAATTGAATCTATTACAAGAAACACGGATGAAATTGTTCAAGGTGTTAATTGCACACTGAGAAAGCCTTTTGGCGGGTTTAGATTAATGTTTGGGAAGGTTGTAAAATAAATAAATTGCACCAAAATGTATTATTTAGGTGCAATGTAAATTCATTTAATTATCTTTTCATTTTCGCCTTTCATATATGGAAAGGCATTTTTATTTAATTTGCATTGTCTGCGCCACATCTAGTCGAGTTGTTTTGTTTTTTCAAAAGCTACAAGCCCTGCGCCTATTACACCTGAATAATTTCCCGCTTTTGCTTTATTGATTTTAGTTGGCGTTGCAACCGTATATTTATTTACATATTCTTCAATATATTCAATATCTGCAAATTGTGCCATAGAGCCTGTAAAAGCTATAACATCCGTATCAAAAATATTGTTTAGCCCTAAAGCCCCTATTGCAATATATTCATTCCATTTTACAAGTGCTTTAATGGCGTTTTCTTCTTTTTTGTCATATCTTTGAATAATTTCATAGCTTGAAATTGTTTCGCCTGTTATTTCTTCATAAGTTAATTTTAAGCCTCTGCCTGATGCATAAGCTTCATAGCAATCATAAGCGCCGCATGTGCAAAGCCTTTTTTTGTCTGTTGACATTTTAAAATGCATTTCACCGGCAGCACCTGATTTTCCTTTTAACAATGAACCATTTACGATTATTCCGCCGCCAACGCCCGTGCCTAAAGTTAAAACAATTGAATTTTTACAGCCTTTTGTTGCGCCAACTTTATATTCGGCCCAAGCAGCAGCGTTTGCATCGTTTTCAATGAATATATCCATATTTTCATTTAAGTTTTTAAAATCAATATCTCTATATCCTTTTGGCAAATTGCCTGTTGAACTTAAAATTTTATCATTGGAATTATTAACTGCACCGGCTGTTGCAATGCCAACCAATTTGGTTTCAGTTTCATATTGTTTAATTATTTCTTTTAGTTTGTTTTCAATTTCATCAACAGTTTTTGGCGTTTCTTCTTTTTTAACTTCAGTTAAAATTTTGCCTTCTTCGTTAATAAGGGCATGGAAAATTTTTGTTCCGCCTATATCTATTCCAAGGATTGGTTTTTTCATAGTAAACCTTTCTTAAATTCTTCTATAATCTTATGTGGCCTTGTGACCATGGAACCTATTACAACCGAATGTGCACCAAGTTCAAAGGCAGTTTTTACATCTTTATAATCTTTTGTTTTGCCTTCTAAAATTATGGGACAATTTAATTCTTTAGCGCATTTTTGAAGGAGCTCAAAATCCGGAGTATCAGGGGTATTTTCAGTGTTTTTGGTGTAGCCTGAAAGCGTTGTTGAAATAATATCAACACCAAGCTTATACGCTTCTTTTGCTTCATCAAATTCTGCAATATCTGCCATTGCAAGCTTGTTTTTGGAATGAATAAAGTTAATTAATTCTAAAACGCTTGTTTTTCTTTCCCTTTTTGTGGCATCAAAGGCTATAATGTCTGCTCCTGCTTCAATTAAAGCATTTGCATCTTCAATATTCGGGGTTATATAAACAAGTTCTTTGTAATTAACGGGAATTATATCAGGCTTTGTAATTCCAATTACAACAACACTATCGCCAAATTTTTCTTTTGTGTTTTTAACGTCCCTTGCGCCTGCAAGCCTCAGACAATCTGTTTTTCCTAAAACAACAATTGTTTCAATAAGCGCGTTCATTGCAATTTCATTATACAAAGGCTCATTTTTTTGAGCTTGTGATGAAACAATGATTTTATTTTTTATTTTATCTAGAATTAAATTTTTATCCATGATTTTAAATTATACATCAAATTGACCATGTTTTTTATTTTTAAGTTATACTAAAATAAGTCATTAGTTAAATATAATTGCAGAATTAACTTCTGCTTCATTAGAAAAGGTGTAAAAATTATGTCCGCAAAAATCGAAAATTTAGAACAAAACGTAGTTAAAGTTGATATTACAATTGATGCAAAAACAGCTGAAAAAGCTTATAACAATGCTATTTCAAGAATGGCAAAACAAGTTAATATCCCCGGGTTTAGAAAAGGAAAAGCTCCTAAAAATGTTATTGAAAAATATATTGGAGCTGAAAGAGTAAAGGTTCAAGTTGTTGAAGATTTATTCCCCATGGAATTTGCAAAAGCGGTTGAAGAAAATAAACTTGACCTTGCAATTCAACCTGCAATCGAATCTTTCAATTTTGACCTTGGCAAAGATTTAACAATTGTTGCGAAAGCTGAAATTAAACCTGAAGTTACTTTGGGCGAATATAAAAACCAAACAATCCAATTTGACGAATACAAAGTGCCGGAAGGTGCGCTTGAACTTGAATTGGAATCAATCAGAAGCCGTTTTTCAACTGTTAAACCAATTGAAGAAGATAGACCTGCAGGCGATAAAGACTTAGCAGTTATTGACTTTGAAGGTTTTGTTGATGGCGAACCTATTGAAAGAGGTTCAGGCAAAAATTATACTCTTGATTTAGGCCATTCAAATTTTATCCCCGGTTTTGCGGAAGGTATCATCGGGCATAAAAAAGGCGAAGAATTCACAATTGACGTAACTTTCCCTGAAAATTACAGTGAAGAAAAATTAAAAGGTGCAAAAGCACAATTTAAAATCAACCTTCATGAACTTCAAGAAAGAATCTTACCCGAATTAAATGATGAATTGGCTAAAAAAGTTGGTAAATTTGACACTGCAACTGCTCTTAAAAATGATATTGCTAAATATTTAGAAGAATCTTCTAAAATTGAAAACGATAAACGCAAAATGGAAGCAATTTTCAAAAAAGTTTTAGATGAAGCAAAAATTGATATTCAAGATTCAATGATTCAAAGAGAAATCGAAGCTGTTTTTGGTGAAACAAGACAAGCTGCAGAAGCAAGAGGCCAAGATTGGAACAAAATTATGGAATCTCAAGATAGAGAAGACATTGAAAAACAAGCAAGAGAAGAAGCAGTTAGAAGAATTAAAAACTCTTTAATTATTGAAAAAATTGCAAAAACCGAAGGTATTAAAATTGAACAAGGCGATATTGTTGAACAAGTTTCTCAAATTGCCCAAACATACAGAACAACTCCGCAAGAAATCTTGAAAGAAGTTACTAAAAATCAACGTTTCTTTACTGCAATTACTCAACAAGCAGCAATCAAGAAAGTGAATGATATCTTGATGAATAATAACACTTTTGTTGCAAAATAAGTATAATAAGTATTATGAAAGGAATTTATAAATGAGTTTTGTACCGGTTGTAATTGAACAGTCATCAAGGGGCGAAAGGTCTTTTGATATATTTTCAAGGCTTTTAAGAGAAAGAATTATTTTCTTGGGAACTCCAATAGATGATATGGTTGCAAACCTTGTTGTTGCACAACTTTTGTTGTTGGATTCAGAAAACCCCGAAAAAGACATTATGTTATACATAAATTCCCCAGGGGGTTCTGTTACTGCAGGTTTTGCAATATATGATACAATGCAACACATTAGATCTGATGTTTCAACAATTTGCTTAGGCCAAGCTGCTTCAATGGGTGCTTTCCTCTTGTCATCAGGCACAAAAGGCAAAAGGCTTGCGCTTCCGCATTCAAGAGTTTTAATTCACCAACCGTTAGGTGGTGCTCAAGGCCAGGCGACAGATATTGAAATTCAAGCTGCTGAAATTATCAGAATTAAAAAATCATTGAATGAAATTTTAGCTCAAAATACAGGACAATCTATTAAAAAGATTGAAAAAGACACAGACAGAGACTATATCATGACCCCGGAAGAAGCGCTTGAATACGGTATGATTGATAAAATCATTACAAAAGAAAGCGTTTAAAATAGGAGCAAAATAATGCCAAAATCAGATGATCCGAATTTAAAATGTTCGTTTTGCGGTAAAACCCAAGATCAAGTTAAAAAATTGATTGCAGGGCCTGATGTTTGCATTTGTGATGAATGTATTGAACTTTGCAATGAAATTTTAGATGAGGAATTATTTAACGTAAAACAAGAAGAAAAAGTTTCTGATATTGAGCAAGCTGTGGAAGCTGTTCCTAAGCCTCAAGAAATCAAAGCTTTTTTAGATGAACATATTGTCGGCCAAGATGATGCCAAAAAAGTTTTAGCTGTTGCGGTTTATAACCACTATAAAAGAATTGCTCACAATGCTACCGCACAAAAAGACAACAATGAAGTTGAAATTCAAAAGTCTAACATTCTTTTAGTGGGGCCAACGGGTTCAGGTAAAACATTATTGGCTCAAACATTGGCTAAAATGTTAAATGTTCCGTTTGCTGTTGCAGACGCTACAACATTAACAGAAGCAGGCTATGTCGGCGATGATGTTGAAAACATTTTATTAAGACTTTATCAAGCTGCAGATTACAACGCACAAAAAGCAGAACGCGGCATAATCTATATTGATGAAATTGATAAAATTGCAAGAAAATCTGAAAACCCTTCAATTACAAGAGATGTTTCAGGTGAAGGCGTACAACAGGCGTTGTTAAAAATGATTGAAGGCACTGTTGCAAATGTTCCCCCTCAAGGTGGCAGGAAACACCCTCATCAAGAATTTATTCAAATAGACACATCAAACATTTTATTTATTGTTGGCGGTGCTTTTGTCGGTTTGGAAAAAATTGTTGAACACAGATGCGGCGATGGAATGGCTGTTGGTTTTGGTTCAAAACCTGTTAGCCAAAAAGAAAAAGAACTTCAAGCTCAAAGATTGCTTAAAAAATTGCAGCCCGATGACCTTTTGAAGTTCGGCTTAATTCCTGAATTTATCGGTCGTATTCCTGTTTATACAGTTTTAGACCCATTGGATGAAGCGACATTAAAAATGATTTTAACTGGCCCTAAAAACGCCATAATCAAACAATATCAATGCTTGATGAAAATGGATGATGTTGACCTTAAATTTGATGATGATGCTATTGAATTAATTGCTCAAGAAGCACTTAAAAGAAAAACAGGCGCTCGTGCCCTAAGGTCTATTGTTGAAGAAATTATGATTGATGTAATGTATGACGTTCCGTCTAACTCTGACATTAAAACATTCACCGTTACTGCAGACTTAGTTAGGAAAAAATGCAATGTAGCTGAAATCATTAAGCTTCCTACAATTAAAACCGATGAACATAAAGCAGAAGACATTGCTTAATGTTTTATAAATATAGAAAAAAGCGCTATTAAAATAGCGCTTTTATTTTTTGTCCTTGATATATTGCTCTTTGTGCTGTTACACCATATGGAATTGCTTTTTTGTCTGTTATCAAAACAACAAAAATATCGCTTAATTTTTTTTCATCTGCCAAAGGCACTTTATATACATTTTGTTTAATTGCACATGAAGCGGTGTTGCAATTTATGTTTCCCGGTGATGGTTTTCTATCGCCGTTTACATCAACCGGAGTTGCACATGGCGGCTTTGTGGTTTGGTTTGGATTTTTTGCCAGTCCATAGCTGCCGCAGCCACTGCAAGGGGTTAGGTTTGCACCATTGCTTGCTGTTTCTGTTGCAGTTGAAATTGTCGCAAAACAAGCATTAACGTTAGACTCGTGCAATTACAATGAATATGACAATTGATGGTGAATCTCCTTATGATAATATTATCTTTTCATTAATTTTTTACTCTTCTTTTTATCAAGAAGGGGTTTTATTTTAAAAAAACAGGCCCATTTGTGAGCCTGTTTTTATTTATTTAAAATAGAATTATAAGTAATTTTCAATTTCCCAAGATGTAACTTGTGTTCTGTATTCATCCCATTCTTTATCTTTGGCGGTTACAAATTCATTATAAATGTGTTCGCCTAAAGCTTTTTTAATTAACGGATTTTTCTTCATTTCGTATAATGCTTCCGCCAAAGTGCCGGGGAGTGAAAGAATGCCTTTTTCTTTTCTTTCTTCAGGTGTCATTATATAAATGTTTTCTTCTCTTTGTTTTGGCGGTTGTGCATTATTTTTAATACCTTCTAAAGCTGCAGTTAAAATAACGGCAAATGCAAGGTATGGATTGCAAGATGGGTCCGGTGATCTTAATTCAACCCTTGTGCCGTTTCCTCTTTTAGCGGGAACTCTTAATAATGCACTTCTGTTTGCTAAACTCCAAGCCAAATAAACAGGCGCTTCATACCCCGGAACCAAACGTTTGTAGCTATTTACCAAGGGGTTTGTAATAGCAGAAAAACTTCTTACGTTTTCTAAAACAGAACCAATAACATTCATTGCAACGCTTGAAAGCTGGTATGGTGCATTTTCATCATAGAAGGCATTTTTACCGTCTTTAAATAATGAGATGTTGCAGTGCATGCCGGAACCATTAATTCCAAAAATCGGTTTTGGCATAAAAGTTGCATATAAATCGTTCATGGAAGCTACTGCGCGAACCGCATATTTAAAAGTTACAACGTTATCTGCTGTTGTAAGGGCATCTGCATATTTAAAATCTATTTCATGTTGGCCTGCTGCAACTTCGTGGTGGCTTGCTTCAATTTCAAAGCCCATTTTTTTCAATGTTTCAACCATTCTTGCACGAACGTTTTCGCCTTTGTCGTTTGGTGCAACATCATAATAGCCTGAATCATCATGGGTTTCTAAGGTTGGGTTTCCGAATTCATCTTTATTGAATAAGAAAAATTCCGCTTCAGGGCCTACATTTAAAACATAACCCATATCAGATGCTTCTTTAATAACTCTTTTTAAATTGCATCTCGGGCAGCCTTCAAATGGTGTGCCATCGGGGTTGTAGATGTCGCAAATAATTCTTGCAACATTTGAATTTTCTTCTTTATTATGGCGCCAAGGAAGAAGTGAAAAAGTTGATAAATCAGGGTAAAAATACATATCAGATGTTTCAATGCTTCTAAAGCCTTTAATTGATGAACCATCCAGCATGCATTCATTATTTAAAACTTTGTCAATTTGTTCGGATGGAACAGCCATATTCTTAACTGTGCCGTTAATATCAACAAATTGCAAACGAATAAAGCGCACGTTTTCTTGCTTAATAATGCTTTTAATTTCATCTTTGGTGAGGGCTTTTCCTTGCTCCGGTACGAATGTCATTTTTTTACTCCTTTTAAATGTATTCTTATTCAATTTTATGTTTATTGTTACATAGGTAGTAAATTAAGTCAAGCGAATTTTTATAACCTTATTGTTTATGTCTTTTTTTTAAATATATGCTAAAATGTATTACAACGAAAGTTTTTTTAATGGAGTTTATTTATGTTTAAGAAAAATATATTGGCTGTAATTTTATCTTTAATGCTTGTTGTGCCTGCTTTTGCAGCGCCTGCGGCAACTGTAAAACAACCTGTGCAAAAGCCTGCGGTTCAAGCTGTTCAAACTGTAAGGGTTACACCTTTGGCACTTGTTGCAAACCCTAAAGAATTTTTATCTAAAAAAATTATTATGGACGGTAAATTTGATAAATTTTCAACTTTGGGTCTGGATTATAAAAAAGCGTTTAGAGATTCAAACAGCTATATCGGTTTTATGATTCAAAGGGATGATGTTAAAGACCATTGCGTTCCTTTGTCTGAATTAAAACTCTTTTTAAAGCGTGATTATGCTGAAAAATTTGTTGACCTCAATACGGGCGATAAAATTTCTATGACAGGCGTTGTTTTTTCAAATGCCTTGGGTGATGCTTGGGTTGACATAACAAATATTCAAATTCTTCAAAAAGCGCCAAGCGTTGAAAACAAATAATAATATACTGTAATGCAATCAAAAGTTGGGAGTAATTTGTGCAAGAAAAATATTTAACAATCCATGGGCATTTTTATCAGCCCCCAAGAGAAAATCCTTGGTTAGATGTTATTGAAATTCAAGATAGTGCAAGGCCGTTTCATAACTGGAACGAAAGAATATCTTCAGAATGTTATGAACCCAATTCTGTTGCAAGAATTGTTGATGCAAATAATAAAATTTTAAGCATAACAAATAATTATCAGTATATGAGCTTTAATATGGGGCCAACTTTATTGGCTTGGCTTGAAAAATATGCGCCTCAATCATACAGAAGAATTTTAGAAGCCGATAAAAATTCAATATCAATGTATTCAGGCCACGGGTGTGCAATTGCGCAAATATACAACCACATAATAATGCCTTTGGCAAATACAAACGATAAATACACTCAAGCAATTTGGGGCATTAAAGATTTTGAATACAGATTTAAAAGAAAACCTGAAGGCATTTGGCTTTCTGAAACGGCTGTTGACCATAGAACCTTAGAAGTTTTAATTGATTTGGGCATTAAATTTACAATTTTGTCGCCTTATCAAGCGCAAGCTGTTAGAAAAATCGGTGAAAATGATTGGCATGATGTTAGCTGGGGCAGTATAGACCCATCCATGCCATATAGATATTTTCTTGAAGGAACCGATAAATATATAGATTTATTCTTCTATGACGGTGCTATTTCAAAATCTGTTGCTTTTGATAATTTATTAACCAACGGCGAAAAGTTTGCATACAGGCTTCAAGATGGCTTTGTGCAAGATAGAAATCGTCCGCAATTGGTAAACATTGCAACAGATGGTGAAAGCTATGGGCACCATACAAAATTTGGTGATATGGCACTTTCTTATGTTTTAGCTGTTAAAGCAAAAGATTTAGGCTTCCAAGTTACAAATTACGGCGAATTTTTAGAAAAATTCCCGCCAACATATCAAGTAGACATTAAGCCTGTTTCCGCTTGGAGCTGCAGCCATGGCGTAGGCAGATGGTCTGATGATTGCGGCTGCTCAACAGGTGCACAAGCAGGATGGAACCAAAAATGGAGAAAACCCTTAAGAGAAGCACTTGATTATTTAAGAGATGAATTAATTAAAGTATGCACAAAAGAGGGCAGCAAATATTATTCAGATTTTTGGGATGCAAGAAATAAATATATCGATGTTATTTTAAACAGAACCCCTGAAACCATTAATAAATTTTTAGAAGAAAACCAAGCTAAAAAATTAACCAAACATGAAAAAATAAAAGCAATTAAATTAATGGAAATTCAAAGGTCTGCAATGCTCATGTATACAAGCTGCGGCTGGTTCTTTGCTGAAATATCGGGTATTGAAACAACCCAAATTATGAAATATGCACTAAGAGCCATGGAGCTTGCAAAAGAATTTTCAAATAAAGATTATGAAGAAAACTTTTTAACTATTCTGCAAAGAGCAAAAAGCAATATTCCGGAATTTGAAAACGGCAGAAAAGTTTATGAAATGTTTGTTAAGCCATCAAAAGTTACTATTGAAAAAATTGTTACACACTGGGCAATTTCTTCTTTAGAAAATTCCGAATTGGATGAAATTTATTGCTACAAAATTAAGAAAAACAATTTCAGATCATACAAAAACGGCGATAATGAGCTTGCATTCGGCAGAATTGAAATAACCTCTGAAATTACTTTGGAAAAATTTGATATGACTTTTTCGCTTTTAAAAACTTCAAAAAGCGAATATTACTGCATGATTAAAGAATTTGACCCAAAAGATGATTTTACGGAAGGCAGGAAAAAAGTTCATTTCGAATTTATGCATGGTTCTTTGCTTGGCACTTTAGACACAATGAAGAAAGAATTTTGCGAAGAATTTTACACAATTAAAGATGTTCTTATTGATAAAAGAAAAGTTATTCTTGAAAAAGTTTTATATAAAAGGCTTCTTAAAACTGCAAAAGCATACAGAGAACTTTATGAAGACCTTAGAGCGCCTGTTATTCAATTGGCTTCAATCGGCATGGATATACCTGATGTATTTAGAATTGCGGCTAAATTCTGCCTTTTGAAAGATTTGGATGAAACACTTTCAAATGCTGAAGATTTTCTTGATAAAGAATTGAATGAAAAACTTGATGTAATTAAAAATGAAGCAGATAAATTCTTTATTAATGTTAATAAATCAAGAGCAGGCTTTATTGTTGCAAAAAAACTTCAGGCTTTAATTGAAGACTTGGGCGATAACCCAAGCGAAGTTACGGCTGAAAAGATTTTTGCCATATTTGGAATAATTGATAAATTAAGGCTCAATGTTGATATTAGAGTTTCTCAAAATATTTATTATGAAAAAATCTATTCCAAAATTGATTATCTGATTGATTATCTTGAAAATTCAAAACACAAAAATAAAGACAGAAAAATTGCACTTTCGCTTTTAGAAATTGGCAAGAAGTTGAATATTAATACAGATTTTTACAGGCCGCATATTGATAAAGCAACATTGCCTAAAGGCGCGCTTAAATAAACATTAAAAAACCCCTTGAAATTCAAGGGGGTAAATGAAAAGATAGCGGTTTATTTGCACTTTTGGCTTTGTGCCTTTGTGCATGAGTTTTTTGCTCTTTTCTTGATGTATTATTTAGGATTGTTTATCAAATTATGCAAACAAAAAGCTCTTTTATTTTAAATTTATTTCTTTGCTTGTGCCTGATACATAGCCCTTTGGGCTGCAACACCATATGGAATTGCTTGTTTATCGGTAATTAAAATACTAAACATATCGCTTAATTTTAAACCTAATGGGTCTGAATATTTATATGGTTTTGCGCAAGTTGTGCTTTTGCAGTTAACATTTGACGGGTTTGGTTTTCTGTCGCCGTTAACATCAACTGTAATTAAACATGGCGGCTTAGTTGTTTCATCCGGGTTGCTGTTAAGCCCATATGAACCGCAGCCCCCGCATGATGCAGCATCGTTTTCGTTATAATCGCCTGATGTTCCGTTGCCGCATGCATAAACGTTGCTTTCATAAAGTTTCTTAGATAAGTTTGCTGAACCAAATCTTAATTCAAATCTCATGCCATCTGTTGTATAAAAAGCGGTGTTTGCAGGGAATTGGCCGCCTGCTGTGTCTGTTACATAATATTTATTTTTAATATTCGTAACACTTTCCATAATTGCCATATGTCTCATTAAATAACCGAATAAATTCGCATTATCATAAGGCGTTTCGCCATCAAGCGCCATATTCATTGTAATGGCAGAATTTAGCACGCTTACAGCTTTTCTAAGCCCTGTTTTAAATTCTTGCTGTTGAGTATTTGAAATTACACTTGGAATTGAAATTGCTGCAACAACACCAATTATAGCCAATGTAATCAGCACTTCTGCTAATGTAAAACCTAATCTTTTCATTTATCTATCCTTAATAGCTATTCTCTAATATTAATTTTTACGCATTGCAAATTTTTTTTATGACGGGAGCTCGTCATAAAAAAGTTATCTACGCTATTATGATTAAATTTACTATGCACCCTGATAAAAAAATATTATACGAAGCCGTTGGGCGAGTATTGCGGAAAAGAAGGAAATCTCTTGGCTGCAAATTAACAATTTTTGCTTACGAAAATGACATTCCGACAACTTCTCTGACTTCTATTGAAGGTGCCAAAACTGAAGCCTGTTTTTCAAATATATATAAAGTGGCAAGAGCACTAAATATGACATTTGAAGAATTTGGCAGATGTTTAGATAAAGAATTGCCGGAAAACTTTAATTTGCAAGATGATAACTAAAAGGCTGATAACTGTTTGGAAAAATGGTTAATTAATATCCCATCTTCCGCATGTGCCGCCCCAGCGTGCAATTATATTACCCTTGACGTCAGAGATTTTATGTTCCACTCCAACGGGAAGAGGTTCAATGTCACCTTCAACAATAGAAATAACTTCGCAATTGTTGGAGCAGCCTTTGCATGTGCAAGTTACCGAATTAAAGTGCATATCTTTTGTTTGCCAGCCTTTAAATTTTGTTTCATTGTTTGTATATTGATGGTTTTCCATAGCTAAAAGTGCAGCACCGATTGCGCCCATTGTTTGGTGATTTGGGGGAACTACAATTTCTGTTTGAAGCGCTTCTTCAAAAGCTTTTACCATGCCTTTGTTGGTTGCAACACCGCCTTGGAAAGTAATTATAGGTAAAAGTTCTTTGCCTAATGCAAGGTTTGATAAATAGTTTCTAACCAAAGCTTGGCACAAACCATATAATAAGTCTTCAACAGGGTAGCCAAGCTGTTGTTTGTGAATTAAATCTGATTCTGCAAAAACGCCGCATCTGCCCGCAATTCTTGCAGGGGAAGACGATTGAAGTGCAATTGTGCCAAAATCTTCAATTTTAACGTTTAATCTGCCTGCTTGCTGGTCTAAAAAGCTTCCTGTTCCTGCAGCACAAACCGTGTTCATTGCAAAGTCCGTTACAATGCCGTCTCTTAAAATAATAATTTTTGAATCTTGCCCGCCGATTTCTAAAATTGTTTGAACTCCGGGGACAATAATTGAAGCAGCAACTGCGTGTGCCGTAATTTCGTTTTTAATTATATCAGCTCCAACAAGTGCGCCTGCAAGGTTTCTGCCGGAACCTGTTGTTCCAACTTGTGCAACTTCCCATTCGGTTTGGGCTTTTTTAAGAAGTTCCCCCAAACCCTTTTGAACAGCTTTTGTGGGTTGCCCCGCTGTTCTTAGCATATAACTTTCGACATATTTGCCGTTTTCATCCACCACTGCAAGCTTTGTTGTAACAGAGCCTACGTCAATACCTAAATAAACTTTCATAATAAGTTCATTTTGGTATAAACAAAATTTATTTTCAATAATTTTTAACAAATAATTCAAAATAACCAATGGGGTGTTTGCAAACCGGGCAAACATCGGGTGCTTTTTGTCCTATATGGTGATAGCCGCAATTTCTGCATTTCCAAATAACATCTTCATTTCTTTTAAAAACTTTGCCATCCAAGATGTTATTTATTAATTCTAAATATCTCTTTTCATGCTCTATTTCAACTTTAACAACATTTGAAAAAGTATCTGCAATTTCATCATACCCTTCTTCTTTTGCAATTTTTGAAAAAGAAGGATACAAAAAACTGTTTTCTTCATGCTCACCTGAAGCTGCGTTTTGAAGGTTTGTTAATGTTGAATTTGAAAGCCCTATTCCGTATTTTGCATTTACTATTTCAAGCGTGTCTGCTTTTTCACCCAATAATTTATAAAAAATTTTAGCGTGTTCTTTTTCGTTTTCTGCGGTTTCTAAAAAGAACCCTGCTATTTGCTCAAAACCTTCATTTTTTGCAATTTTAGAATACATTGTATATCTGTTTCTTGCCATGGATTCCCCTGCGAAAGCTTTAAGAAGGTTTTCTTTTGTTTTTGAATTTTTATCTAAGTTTTTCATTTTTTACCTCATTTTGTGTTAACTTTTATTAACATAAAACATAAAGTTTTTTAGTTCATTGCCGATATTGATAATAAGGAAGGTTAATCATCAGGAGAAGAAATGACAGATTTTAAAATCGGCAATTATACGATTACAAACAAAGAAGTTTATGAAATTTTGAAGGAAGAAAAAGTTTCTGAAGGAGTTCTGAAAAACTTTGATGTAAACGGTGATAAAAAAATTACCGAAGATGAGCTTCAAGAATTGCTATTAGATGATAGCGAAAATAGTTCTGCAACTGATGCTCCAACTGAACTTTCCGATCAAGTTTTAACCCAAATGGAATATTTGGATGAACAATATGAAGAATTAAAAAAACAAATGTCGGCGCTCACAAGCCAATTGGGAACTGCTTCTGACCTTGATTCATATCAATCTATTCAAGGGCAAATTGAGCAAGTTAGAGAATCAATGAACTCTAACAGAATGAATGTTTATAACTTGCTTGTGGCTGCTGAAAATCAAGCGCTTCAACAAACCTATGGCACATCTGCTATGGCGACAACAGGTACAGCAGGAACTACAACAGGCACGGGTATATCAGGTGGCACAGGTTTTGGAAATACAATTGTATCAATCGCACAATCTTTTGTGGGTAAATTAAATGAAACAGACGGTTCTTACCTGCAAGTTACAGGCGGCAGGGCGGAACCTTGGTGCGCTGATTTTGTTACATACGTTGTAACAAAAGCATGTGAACAAACAGGAAAATCTCTGAATGGGTTTGGTTCGCCAGCTGTTAGAACACTCGCTGCTTGGGGTCAGTCAAACAATTGTTATATAGATGTTGTTGGCAGTTCAAACAGAGCTCAAACTATTGTAAATAATGTTCAACCTGGTGATGTTATGATACAACAAAGCAATGGCGCATCGCATACAGGTATTGTTACCAAAGTTTACGCTGATGGCAGCTTTGACACAATTGAAGGTAACACATCAGACCAATGTCTAGCAAGGCACTATAGCGCAAATGACGCTAAGCTTTCAGGCTTTGTAAAAATCACATAATGTAATTTTATATATGACTTGCGCCATTTTGGCGCTTTTTTATTGTCTAAAAGCTTATGATTTCATTGAACATTTTAATTGCAAAACTGTCTGTCATGCCTGAAATAAAATCGACAACAGCTTTTTTGTAGTCATCATAGTTTTCAATGTCATAAATAATTTTATTTATGAATTTTTTATTTTTTCTCTCGGCAATTGGCGCCACATTTGAATATTTAATAAGCCATTCTCTAAATGTTGAACACAATAAGGGGTAATATGTTTCATCATATCTTAATTTATAAATTGTGTTTTTATTATCATAATATTCAATCAAAGTTTTTGAAATTGTTTCTATAATCAACTTTGCATAAGCATGGAACGTTGTCAGGCGTTTATGATTGTAGATATTTTTATAGTTAAAATCTTTAATCATTTTCATTATTTCAAAATATTCTTTTGAAAATGTTAAGCCGACATCAGGGTTTGAATTTTTGCATAAATCTATTGTAAATAAATGAACTAAAGTTGATGTGTTTATATCGGTTAATTTTTTTTGGCCGAATAAATTTTTAATAATTGCTTCAAATTCAAGCTTTTGTTCTTCAGATAGAATTTTTTTAGATAATGCATCTTCAATGTCTCTTCCTAAATATGCAATTTTATCTGAAATTTTAACAACAAGCCCTTCGTATGAATAGCTTTGATATTCATTTGGAGAATTTATTGTTTCTAAATCAATAAATTCATCTCTCGGTTTTAAACCGTTTTCAACAACTTCGCCGCAATGACAAATAATACCGTCACGAACCGCATAAGTTAAATCTAAATTTCTTTCAAACCCTTCATAATCAGGCAGGGTTTCAATTTTATCAATAAACCTTAAACTGTTTTTTTCATGCCAGAAAGTTACTCCAAGGTTTAAACTGTTAATAACATCTTGAAGAATTTTTTCGCCCGTATGACCAAAAGGTGGGTGCCCCAAATCATGGCCTGTTGCAATTGCTCTTGCAAGTTCAGAATTTAACCCCATGCACCTTGCTAAAACTTCTGCAGCCGATGAAACATGGTTTACATGTTCAATTCTTGTGCAGATATGGTCATTGTTTGTGGCAAAGAAAACTTGAGTTTTATGTTTTAGCCTTCTATATGCGTTAGAATATAAAATTCTATGGTAATCCCTTTCAAACGGGCTTCTTATGTCTTCTTCTTTCCTGTAAATAACATCAAGCCTGCTTGTTGCTTCTCTATACTTCGGATTATTTTTTGTCATTGCATAATCAATGAACAAATTTTCTTTAATTTTTTCTTTTGTTGTCATAGCTTTAGTATTTTAAACCAATTTTAGTTAAAAATAAACTAAACATTAACAACTTCACCCAAAGAACGGATATATTCCATTTGATTATTAACTGTATCGGGGCTTGCTAAAATTGAATAAACGGGCTTATTGGAAAATACGTGTTTTGCAGCGTCCATAATATCTTGTTTTGTAATTTTATCAATAGCCTTAACGTATTCATCTATTCTTTTAATGCCATATGGTTGTGTCATGTTCATAGATAATAATGAAGTTGCGCTCATAGGAAGTTCCATTTGAAGTGCTATATCTTGTTTTAATTGCATTTTAGCTGCTTCAAGTTCTTCATCTGATACATATTCTGTCATCAAGGCATCTGTGTGCGCTTGAAAACCATCTAAGCATTTTTGAAGGTTGTCATATTTAATATCGTTTTGTTTTTTATCATCTGTTGTAGATAAAATTCTCAATGTAATTATGCCCGAATTTTCAAAAGATTGAATTTGGCTTGAAACCGTGTATGCCAGTTTTTGTTTTTCTCTTAAATCGGAAAATAACCTTGATGATGGGCTTGAACCTAAAATTGTATTCAAAAGTTCAAATTTAATTTCATCTTCAATGTTGCCTGAAATTTCAAAAGAATAGTTTTTATAAATTTGGGCTTGGTTTCTTTCTTCCGTATCCAATAAAACGGTTGTTTTATCGTTTGGCCTGTATGATTTTAATAGCTGCGGCGCATAAGGTTTAAATTTAACGTTTGGTGTCGTCATGCCATCTATTACTTGCTCTTTTAATTCAGGGTGTTCTTTAATTGGGGCAGAAACCACAATGTTTGCGCTTGAATTAAAAATTAAGTTGTTATAATGCTGTTTAACATCATCTAATGTTAAAGTTTCCAAGCCTTTTAAAATTTGTTTTGGGGATGGGAAATATTTTCCGTATAATTTTGCAAGCAGGTTAACAGAAGCGTCTTTATCCATTGTTGAACAATACGTTTTAATTTTATCAACAGCTGCATCAAAGTCTTCTTGAGTGAACCTTGGAGCGTAAATTGCTTCTTTCATTGTTCTTATGCAATCATTAACATTTGTATAAAGACAATTTGCACTTGTTCTTATTTGGAAGGAGTTTGAATTGGTATCAAAATCTACTGAATTTAAACTTGCATTATATGAAAAATCTGCTTTTGAATTATACATTGACCCGTCGTTTAAAATTTGAGTTAAAACATAACTTGCAGCAGGGTTAGTTGGAACTGCATCTTTACAAGATAATCTCCAATCAAAATAACAATTTTCTGAATCTATATTGTTTATTGCAAGGGCAGAATTATCAGATAATGTCATTTCTTCTATATTTTGTGTTGTTACGTTTCTTCCCGTAAACGAAACAGGGGCGTTGTTTACGTTTGTTTTAAGAGAATAGCTGCTTTTTTTATAGTTTTCAACAATTTCTTTTTCTGTCATATCATAAGGGTGTACAACAGCAACGCTCATTTTTGAAAAATCTAAATATTTTTCTGCAGCATTAACTAAATCCATTGGCTGCAAGTTTTCAATTATTGTTTTATATTGGCTTATATTTCCAAAATAATTGTTTAATAATGAAGCGCCAATTGTATCCGTGATTGTTTCTGTGTCTTCAAAACTTGCTGATAATGCTTTTAGAAGTGTATTTTTAATTATTTTCATTTCATCTTCTGTTGGCGGGTTTGTTTTTAGGCTTTGAACAGATTCATAGAATTTATCAAGAGCCTTTGAATCATCTCCCCTTTGAACTGCCAATTGGAAAATAACGGCTTCGGGGTCTGTTTTTCTTAAACCTACTTTTTGTGTGTCAAAATCGCCCAAAGCATACATTGGGGCAAGTTCTTTTGTTAACCTTGAACTGTTGTTGCCAAGCAACAATAAACCAAGGGCGGTTATGCTTATTGAATCTTTAAAGTTTTCAGGCAATGCCCCCGCAAAACCGCAGAAAACATTTGTAGAATTGCTGTTTGGTGAAATATAATCACATCTTATTGATTTTTGAGTTGGTGTTAAAACTTCTTTTTTTCTATATTTGTCTGCATCTTCAACTTTGGGAGTTGTGAAATTTTTAGCTATAATTTCAATTGCATCATTAGGGTTAAAATCTCCCGTTAAAACGGTGTACATATTATCCGGTGTAAAATGCGTTTTCCAGTGGTTATAAACATCATCTCTTGTTATATTGTTAACCGTTTCAATAGAGCCTGCAACCAAATTTTCAGATTTTGAATTAATTTGGAATAAGTTTCTGACTAAATCGTTTAAGGCGTTATTTGTAATATCGTCATTAACCATGCTGATTTCAGATGTAACAGGGCCTTTTTCTTTTTCTACCATATCACTAGGGAACAAGGGGTTAACAAGCATATCAGCATGTATTTCTATAATTTGCTTTAAGCTTTTATCATCTACAATTGGCGACATTATGTAAAAATCTGTTTGGGCATAATCTGTCGAAGCATTTGTATCTGCGCCCAGTTTGCCAACTTCTTTGAAAAATCTTCCTGCTTCTAAATTTTTTGAGCCGTTAAATACGTTGTGTTCGTTGAAATGGGAAATTCCCCTGTTTTCATCGTTTTCATTCATAGAGCCTGCATCAACAAAAGTTTTAATTATTGTTGTTGCGTTTTTCTTTGGCATTAAAACAACGGTTTGGCCGTTTTTAAGTTCATATCTGTAAAGGTTGTCGCCGTATGGGGTTTTGTTAACTTCTTTAAGTTCCCATTCCCCGTTTGGGCTTTTTGTTTGAATATCAGGGCTAACCAAGGCTGTTTGGGTTGGTGCAAAATTATTTGTGTAATAAACAGAAGGATAAAAAGCTTGTTGTTGATATTGGTTTTGGGCAAAATACGGGTTTATTGCCGCCTGATTTTGGAAATTTGGCGGCATTGTATTCATATAATTTGGTATATAGCAATTTTGCCCTATATTATTTACACACATTTATAAACTTCCTGATATAAATACTAAAATAAAAACAAGAGAAAGTTTGCCTAAAAATATAAAACCTTATTAAAAATATGTTACAAATAATATTTTTTTAATGTATTATTTTATTAATTAAACTTGTTTAAAGAGGAAGTTTTATGCCAATTAAAGAAAAAAAGATAGGTATCCCGAGAGCACTTATTTATTATAACTATATTCCTTTCTTGTCAGCTTTTTTTGAACATTTGGGCTTTGAAATTATATATTCTGATTACACAACTAAAAAAACCTTATCAGAAGGCTCTTCTTTGGTTGTAACGGAAACTTGCCTGCCAATTAAAGTTTATGTCGGGCATGTTTTAAATTTAATTGAAAAAGGTGTTAAAAACATTTTTGTTCCGTCTATTCAATCTGTTGCGCATAAAATTTATAACTGTTCAAAAATAAGGGGGCTTCCCGATTTAATAAGAAATGTTGTTAAGGGTGATTATACAATTATTGAAGCAACATTGGATAAATCTGAAAAGAATTTGGGATTGAGTGAATTTTTAAAACAAGCAGTTGAACCTTTTGGCATTAAAGATGAAAACAAAATTCAAGAAGCAATTAAAGAAGGCTTTATAAGATTTAACAACTTTAGGGTTATGATGCAGCATGGTATGTCTTTTGACACTGCACTAAAAAATGCCAAAGAAGGCAAAGTTGTTATTAATTCAAATCCTTCAAATAAAGATGTTAACGTTGCTTTAATTGCCCATGGCTACAATATTTATGACAAAAGAGTTTGCATGGATGTATTCAAAAAACTTGAAGAATTGGGCGTTAGAGTTTATAATGCTTATTCTTTAACCGAAGAACAATTAAAAGACGGCTTAAGCTCAATTAATGCAGATTTATACTGGGCAAACCAACTTGAAATGTCAGGTGCTGCGGGGTATTTCTTAAGAACCCCCGATATAGATGGCGTTATTACAATAACAGCTTTTGGCTGCGGGCCTGATAGCTTAATGATTGAAGATATTAAAAGAAAATCAAAAAACTTTAATAAACCATTATTAAATTTAACAATAGATGAACACACAGGCGAAGCAGGCTTTGTTACAAGGTTAGAGGCATTTTGCGATATGCTCTACAGAAAAAAACGTGCTCAAGGTAAAACCGTTTTTTCTAATGAAAAAATTGATTTAGTTGATGATTACAACATTAATTTGAGGTAGTTTTTTTGGTTTTCATAAGCCATAAGGTTTGCTTCTTCTTCTGTTATAATGCCTTTTTTAATAAGGTTTGAAACAATATCGGATAAAAGCATAACAGAGCCGCCTAAAATGCCTTTTTCATCATAGCCTGTTTTTAAAACTGTTTTGTTGCAAAATTCAATTTTTTCTAAATTTGAATTGGCAATTGGAAGTGCATCTGATATTAAAAGAATTTTATTTTTTGGCCTTATTTTAAATGTTAATTTTAAAACATCTTCTACAACGTGTTTGGTATCTGCAATAAGTTCCGTGTAAATATTTTCATCTAAAAGCGCTTTTACTGTTAAAGTTTCTTTTTTGTGCGTTATAGGCTCCATTGCATTATAAAGGTGGTTAATGCCATCTGCCCCAATTAAACTGTCGGTTTGAGTGTGCCCGAAATGAACTTTTATATTTTTTGATTTTAAATATTCTATAAATTCATCACAATTTTTATTTTCAGGTGCAATAACCACAATTTTTATATCATCTTCAAATTCGCCTGCAATTTTTTTAAAGTTTTCAATTGTTGGTTCTAAAAAATTATTCGGGTTCTGCACCCCCGGCTTTTCTTTAGATAAAAAAGTTCCTTCCAAATTAGCACCTATAATTAAGGCCTCATCCTCTTTTTGGTCTAATTTTGCAAGGTGAATATTTTTAATTCTTTCATTTAATTCTTCAATCGTGCCGCCTGTTAAAGTGGGGCAAAATGCTATAATTCCTTTTTTATGGGCAAGCTTTGCAAAAAGGTTAATATCTTCTTTTTTTGCACTGTCAAAGCTTATTCCAAAGCCGCCATGGATATGAATATCAATTACTTTCATAAATTTTATTATACTTTTTTTGACTTTTTAATTCAAATCATTAATTTAAAGCCAAGGGTTAGTGCAGGTTGCAGCTTTTTTGTTTACAAAAGTTAACAAAAAAATGCAACTTTCTAAAGTAGAAAAATAAAAATGACGATATTCACTACATCAAAATCAATTTATTAACTATGGAGACAGTAAATTATGGGTATGGCGGCAAGTCAGGCAAGGTTTTTATCCTTGACAGCGAGGAAATCAAACGTTGAATATGAAGGGCAACAAGTTAACCAACAAAGAACAGCTCTTTCAAATGAAAGTGCAAATTTATACAATAAATTAACATCAATCGAAGTTCCAACTCCACCTTCAACAAGTGATTATTACGAAACTGTTTATACATTCAAAACAACAGAACTTGATAATTCTTCATCTGAATCAACAGAATATACTTTAAACAGCATCTACACAATGCCTGATGGAACTTATGCTAATCTTTCTTATATGGCATATAACTGGCAAGCTGCTGCAACAAGCGCATATTCAGGTGATATTAATTCAAAATATGACACTGCAACAGGCGAAACAAAATATAGCATAAGCTTAGCAAATGGTGTTGTTGCAGATGCAACCGAATATAAATATCAACCATCCCAAGCTGATGTAACATTAGATTTATCATCAGGCTCTGTTACAATTGCAGGCGAAGAATTTGTTTTAAGCGATACAAAAGACCAAATTTTAGGCGGTTTGGATGAAAACGGCAAATACCAATACGCTTATGATGTTGAAGATTTAGGAAACGGCCAATATGCTCTTAAACTTTCAATCACTCAAGATAAACAAAACCCTGAAAAATTTAACTGCACAATTGCAGGTCAAACATATGAAGCAAAATTGCAATCAAACGGCACATATCAATGCGTAATTGAAGGCGACCCAGATACAGGAACAAATTATGAAGCTGACGTTTCAGGAAAATATGTAAGCGACAACGGCAATGCAAACTCTGCAATCAGCTATTTAGGTTCAGATTTCACAACATATACTCCCGAAGGCTCAACTGAAGAAATGTTCAACCAACCTGTTTTGGCATACACATTAAACGGCCAAACATACTTTATTACAGCAGGCGAATACCAAGCAGGCGAAGGAACATATTTCTCAAGTTCATCTTACGTTCAAAGCGTGGGACATCAAGAAACGATTTCATATCCTTGTATTTTTACAACATCTTCAACAGGAAGATACCAAACATTAACAGTAACAGATGAAAACGGCATTACTCATGAATTCTCACTTGATGTTCAAACCGTTCAAGATGAAGAAGCTTACCAACAAGCAATGCTTGATTATGAATATGAACAAGCTCAATACCAAAAACAAGTTCAAGATATTAACGCTAAAACAGAAGCACTTCAACAAGAAGACAGAACTCTTGAATTAAGATTGAAACAATTAGATACAGAACAAAACGCAATCGCAACAGAAATGGATGCTGTTCAAAAAGTTATTGAAGATAACGTTGAATCTACATTCAAAACCTTTGCATAATAAACTTTATTAACTCTATCTCCATAGTATTTTGATATTTGCTGCAAACTCATATTTTGAGCTTGCAGTTTTCTTTTGTAAATAAATGTTAAGATTTTATCTCTTTTTTCTAAAGTTTTTAAATTTGTTTACCGATATAAATTACATAACAAGGAACTGATAAGGAGACATACAAATATGGGTATGGCAGCAAGCCAAGCAAGATTTTTATCTTTGACGGCAAGAAAATCCAATACAGAATATGAAGGTCAACAAATTAACCAAGAAAGAACAGCCTTGGCTAATGAAAGCTCTAACTTGTATTCTCAATTAAGCAAGATGGATGTACCAACTCCACCTGATACTTCAGATTTCTACAAAACTCAATATACATTCTCAAGTAATAAAATATCATCTGCAAACGGTTACATCACATATTCACTTGATAACATAAAAGAAACACCTGATGGCACCGTTGCTACCGTTTCACATTCGGTTAACGTTTATCAAAACAAAGCTGAATTTATTACAGGCAGCATTAAAGATGATACATTAAGCGATTATGCACCGGGCACTGTTACAGACTACGATTCAACAGACAGCCCAAATTATTCTGATGCATATAACGTAAATGGCGGCATTTTATCAGGCATGCTCTTTAATTCAGGCGATAACACCTATGCCGTTTATCTTGAAGAAGTTAATTCAAACCAATCTACTTTAGATGCACTTAATGGCGATAACAAAAATTCAACAGATTATATTTCAAGCTATGACTTTGATGGCGATGGTGTTCCTACAAACTACCTTGCATATTCAATGATTAACGGCAAAAAATATTACTTCACAAACAGCCAGCTTACAAAAGTTCCAAACCAAAGGCCGGATGGTTCAATTGAAGAAAAATATGAAACAATTGGTGCATTGTCTTCAATTTATGCAGCTTCAAAAACTATTACGGAAGAAATTCCTATTACAAGATATGAAGAAAACGACACAGGCAGAACAACTTCAATTACAATTGAAGTAGATGGCGATGAATATACTTATGAACTGGAATGCGTTTCTGTTCAAGATGAAGATGCATACGCTCAAGCAATGCTTGATTATGAATATGAACAAGCAAGATATGAAAAGAACGTTTCAAACATCAACTCTAAAACAGAAGAAATTCAAGCAAAAGATAAAACTTTAGAACTTGAACTTAAACAACTTGATACTGAACAAAATGCAATCGCAACAGAAATGGATGCAGTTCAAAAAGTTGTTGAAGATAACGTTGAATCTACCTTCAAAACATTCGCATAATATTTTTGACTTTTAACAAAAAATCATTAAAAAAATTCCAAAGGCCAAATTAAGCTTTTGGAATTTTTTCATACTTTATTTGGCTGATTTTAATCTTTAAATATTGTCTTAAAATGTAGTAGGTTAGCTATTAATAAAGGTTCAAGTTATGTCTTACAAAAATGACCATGAATTAGTTATTGCAAACAAGTTTGGTTCCGCAAGTTCTCTTGCAAAAGCTGAATTGTACGAAACCTATGACAGATTAAGAGATATTACTGTTTCGGGTTCCACAGCAACCGGTTCAGGGTTTGGAACTGCGGGCGGTTTTTTGTGGCAGTTAGCCAGCATGTTTTCGCCATCAAGTTTTTCGCCTGTTTTTGGCGGTAATTCAACATATAATATCCCGGGTACTTCTTATTGGTCGCCTGTAACAGGTGCTACAAGTTCTTTTTACGGTTCCAATAATTCGTTTGGTATAGGCTCAATCGGTTCATTTCCGGGGTTCCCATCAGGTGCTGCACCGGTTAGCTGGGGCTTAGGCTCTGTAACAGGGGGCGCTGCCGGTGTTATGACAGGCGGTGCTGCAAGTGCTTCAACGGTTGCAGGTTTATCTGCCGCATCTTATGGCGCAGGGCTTGTGAGCACAGGTTTTAATTTTGGTGAAACAATTATTCTGCCAACTGCAGGTTTAATTTCAGGCTTAGGCGGCATTATGCAATCTATGGCGCCATACTTAGGGACATCGGGTTTAGCTGCTATTGTTGCAGGTAACTTATTTGAAGGCACGGGTTCTGCTGCATTGAGCGCATATCAAAACTTAACGGGCAGAGTTACAACAAATGCCGATGCTATTCTTTCAAATAAAGTAAGAAACATAGAAACCGTTGTTAAAATGCTTGATACACAAGCAGACATTGTAAGACAATCATTAAAGGATGGCATTGAAAGCGATAACGATGCTATTTCGGATATCAGCTAACTTTTTTAAAGATTTGTAACAATAAATATTTTTTTTAAAGTGAACAGGTTTTTTATCCGATATATACTATTAGATAAGAAATCTTTTTTCATATTTCTTAACATTTGACAAAAATAGGCAATTTTTGAATATCTTTCGTTTTTACTAAGTTAGGTTTGCCCCTGACTAAAGGAGTAAGCTCGTGCATGAAGTGATTTCTGCAAACATCAAAAGAATACAAAAGTTTTTAGGGTTCACGAAGAACTATTTCATTCGCCACAACCCGATAAAAGCTATGATTGACGGCACGGTTGCCTCAATTAAAGATATTCTTACGATTAGAAAAAAGCAGAAGTTGGTGAAATACAGGCTTAATTATCAGATAGGCAAGCTGAAACAAATGGAAAAACTGATTGCGGCAAACAACGATCATGTTTTTCTAAGAGGTAGAAAATTTAACGAAACGAGATAATCAATGGGTCTTTTAATTGCCATAGCAAGAAAAGTACAATTGAATAGCCAAAGGTTCGCTTATGAACATAAGCTTATGGTAATCAACCGTGCTAAGTCTGATTTAGCAGGAAAAATTTCTGATTATCAGATGTCGCAAAATGATTATGAAGCAGACAGCCCTGAAGCTAAAACCCTGCAGCAAAGAATTGAAAGGCTTAATCAGGTTGATAAAAGGTTAGATGAGCAATTAACCAAAATTCAAACTCAATTGCAATTAATTGAAGCTGAATATGGCTCTTGCGATCAGATGATTCAATCTAACATTCAAAGAATTTATGCCGCTTAGAGTTTAAGAGTTTCTTCGTTTAAGGGCTGCTCTACATAAATGCCTTCGCCGCCTAAATATTCAATTTTTTTGCCTTCAATATAAAGATAAACAGGCTTATTTTCAGCATATGCATTAACCGTTTTAACTAATTGTAAAAGCCTTGCTTGAATTGATTGTGCGCCGCCGCCGCCTTCAAATTCTTTTGATAAATTTAGGGCAATTTTGTCTCCGTCATCTTTAAGAGATAAAAGCTTTGTGCCTTGTGGAATTTCTGTATATGCACCTTGAAGCCTTTCTTCTCTTTTAGAGCCTTTCATAAGTTCAGTTAGTGCATTTTGAAGAGTGTTAATTTCTGCTTTTCTTTTAACTAAAACGGGTTTATTATCGGCATTTATAAGGCAAATTGTAACTTCAGGCTCGTTTATGGGCTTTTGTTTTGTTTCAACGGTTTTATTAATTGATGTGTTGTTTGGCTTTAGTGTTGGAGAATAGCTTTCTTTGCCAATAAAAGCGTAAATAAAATATACTGCACATATAATAAAAGTTACAATGAATGTTTTTATAAATGTATTCATATAATTCCGCCCAAATTAAAAAACTTTTCTACCTTAATTATATTATCTGATAAATAGCCTATTGATACAAGATGTTTTTTATATGAAAGCATTATAAACATATTGTTTTCAATAAGCCCAACCTTAATGCTGACACCGTTTTTAATTAAATTATATTCATTGTCATTTAATTCATATCTTTTTAAATTAATGGCTTCAAGCGGGTTTATTTTGTTTTTTTCAAGGTCAATTTCTTCAATTTTAACGCTGTTTTTAAGTTCAAAATTGCCTGCTTTTGTTCTTATAAGTTCTGTTAAATAAGCATCTGTTCCTAAGCTTTTTGCAATGTCTGAGGCCAAAGTTCTTATATATGTTCCTTTTGAACATTTTACTTTTATTTTTGCGATATTGTCTTCAAAATTTAAAAGTTCAATATCATAAATTTCAACTTCTCTTTCAGGAATTTCTATTTCTTTTTCGGGGTTTTTTCTTGCCAAATTGCAAAGTTTTTGCCCATCAACCTTAATTGCAGAATATTTTGGCGGAGTTTGTTTAATTTTGCCTTTAAATTTTTTGATTATGTTTTTAATTTCATCAGCTGAAATTTTTTTATAAGGTAATTCTTTTATTTCGCCTTCTGTGTCAAGAGTTGTTGATGAATAACAGAATTTAGCCGTTGCAATATATTCTTTATCCGAATTGAGATATTCTATTAATCTTGTTGCATTCCCCGCTGCAACTTGCATAACGCCTTCTGCAAAAGGGTCTAAGGTTCCTGAGTGGCCGATTTTTTTAATGCCAAGTTTTTTTCTTAATTTAAAAATAACATCAAAAGAAGTTATTCCTTTTGGTTTAAAAACGTTTAAAAAACAGAAAGGTTTGTTTTCCATAAATAAATTAAATTTCGCCTTTTGAAATTTTATCTATTAAATCTGTAATTCTGGCACCCCTTTCAAGAGATTCATCCAGAATGAAATTCAATTCGGGAGTTAAACGAAGCCTTACCCTTTTTCCCACTTCATGTCTAATTTTTGGGGTATTTTTCTTAATTGCTTCAACTATTTCGTCTTTTTTGTCATCAGATGAAAGTACGCTATAAAACACTTTTGCATAGGAATTATCATGAGAAACTTCAACATCTGTAATGGAAATTAGCCCTGAAATTTTCGGGTCTTTAATTTCTTTCAATAAAATATCAGAAATTTCTTTCATGAGGGTTTTTCTGACACGTTCATTTCTTAAGCTCATAAAAAATTCCTTATAAAACTATTCTAAGCTGCTTCTTTCAATTTCTTTAGTAGTTGAAACTTGGATTATATCGCCAATTTCAATATCGTTAAATTTAAAGAACGAAATACCGCATTCAAAGCCTGTTGCAACTTCTTTAACGTCATCTTTGAAGCGTTTTAATTGGTCAATTTCGCCTTCAAAGATTTCTTTACCGTCTCTTATAACAACAGCGTGTTTAGAGCGAACAATTTTGCCTTCTGTTACGTAACAGCCTGCAATTCTTGTTGTTTTGCCGATTGTGAAGATTTGTCTTACTTCGGCTTTACCAAGTTCAACTTCTTCTATAACAGGCGATAACAACGAAAGCATTGTTTTTTCAATATCTTCTAAAACTTGGTAGATGATATCGTATTTTTTAATTTTAACGCCTTCTTTTTCTGCTGCTACAATGGCATTTGCATCTTCTTTAACAGTAAAACCTAAAATTATTGCATTTGAAGCTGAAGCCAACATAACATCTGCCTCTGAAATGTCACCAACGCCAACGTGAATGATTTTTGGAATAATTTTAGAAGATTTTACGTTTTGAATAGCTTGAGAAACAGCTTCTGCAGAACCATTTGTGTTTGCTTTGATAATTAAATTCAAGTTAATTATTTCATCGTTGTTTAAAGTTTCTTTCGTGACGTGAGAAACAGCCATAGCTTCCAGTCTTGTGATTCTTTCTTTTTGCTTTCTTTCGTTTACAATCTGTTTCATTTCACGTTCATTTTTAACGGCTTCTAATCTGTCGCCTGCTTGCGGAACTTCATTTAAGCCTAAAATTTCAACAGGGGTTGATGGGCCGGCAGCTTTAACTCTTCTTCCCGAATCATCAATTAAAGCTCTTGCTTTACCGCCAACAGAACCCACAACAACGCTATCTCCCACATGGAGCGTTCCTTGTTGCACAAGAATGTGCGCAACGGGGCCTTTTCCTTTGTCTAAGTTTGCTTCAATAACAATACCCATAGCAGGGCAATCTTCAACAGCTTTTAATTCTTGCATATCTGCAACAAGCAAGATGTATTCTAAAAGCTCATCTATCCCTTTACCTTGCAGAGCTGAAACAGGAACTGCAATTGTGTCGCCGCCCCAAGCTTCAGGAACAAGACCGTATTCTGTTAATTGTTGTAAAACTTTATCAGGGTTTGCATCGGGTTTGTCTATTTTATTAACGGCAACAATAATAGGAACGCCTGCAGATTTAGCATGGTTAATTGCTTCAATTGTTTGCGGCATAACGCCGTCATCTGCAGCAACAACCAATATTGCAATATCTGTTGATTGAGCGCCCCTTGCTCTCATTTGCGTGAAAGCTTCGTGGCCGGGGGTGTCGATGAAAACAATTTTTCTATCATTTAACCAAACGGTATATGCACCAATGCTTTGGGTAATGCCGCCAACTTCGGTTGAAACAATTTTATGTTTTGAAGCACGAATGCTATCTAATAAAGTTGTTTTACCATGGTCAACATGGCCCATAATTGTAACAACAGGAGCACGTTTAACAATCTTGCTTTCATCTGCATTTTCTAATATTTTAGAAAATTCTTCTTTTTCAATTTCTTCTTCAATAAATGAATCTAAGTCTTCATCTAAGACTTCAATTTCATAATTTTGTGCAACTTTTTTAGCTGTTTCAACGTCAATGGGCGAATTAACCGTAACCAAAATGCCTTGCATCATTAAAAATTTAATGATATCTGCAGGAGTTTTTCTGATTTTATCGGATAGTTCGTTAATCGTCATCGGGCGGTTGATTACAACTTGTGTAACATCTTCCACTTGCGCCGTTATTTGAGTGTGTTTTTTGTGTTTTTGTTGAACGGCTTTTTCTAAACTAATTCTTTCTTGTTCTTCTTCTTTATTTTTATATTGTTTGTCTTTCTTTTTCTTTTTGCCCCTCAAGTTTTGGTTTTGGTATATGTCTTGAGAAATCATATGCCTTACCACAAGTTGTTTTGGAGCAGCTTCCTTTTGGCTTTGTTTTTCCTTTGGCTTTTTATCTTCTTTTTTATCTTCTGTTTTCTTTTGCTCTTCTTCAACTTTTGGTTTTTTTGCAAAATTCTTTTTAATCATTGAAGGAACATCCGGCATTCTTTCAAATTCCGGTTTTTTAACAATTTCAACTTCTTTTTTAACAGGTGCATCTGCCTGTTTTTGAACTTTTTGAGAGCTTGGAGCAGGACGAACAATTTCCAGTTTTGATTTCATTTTAGGTTGTTCAATGATTTTAACAGTTTCAACCTTTGGCTCAACTTTTTCTACAATTTTTGGTTGTTTTGCCTTTTCTTCTTCTTCTTCTTTTGTTTCTTCTATTGTTTCAACTTTTGGCTTATCTTTTGCCTTTTTAACGACAAACGCTTTTGGCTTTGCCTTTTTTTCTTCTTTTTTACCTAAAAGCTGTTTAATTTTTGCTGCAGTATCAGGTGTAACTGCTGCGCTATGTGATTTAAATGTAATGCCAAGTTCAGCTTCGGCCTTTGCCATAAGCTCTTTTGGTGCTAATTTTAATTCGTCTGCTAATTCGTATACTCTCATGTTGCTTGTTTTTATTCCTTTTAAAATAAATTTAACACAAGCATAAAAATTAGTATAGTTTTTAAATTTTATTTATATTTAATCTGAAATTTCTTGAACTTCAATTTTATTTATATAAGGGATTTCTTTAAAAATATTGTTTATTGTAACTAAATTTTTCCTTGTCGTTACAGTTAATTTAATTACAAATTCATTATCTGAACCTATTTTTTTCTCGAATTTTGTTATGTTGTTAAAGTTCATATCAATTATTTTGTTCACGCAATCTATATTTTCAATGCCGCATGAAATGTTTATTTTAATGTTTCTGTATTTTTTTAAGTAATCTGATAAGAATTTTTTCTCAAATTGCCTGATTAAAATTAAGACAAAAAGTGTTGACAGCGTTGCAAAAATGGCAATTGAAAACATTCCGCAGCCGCATGCCATGCCGATTGCAGCTGCCATCCAAAGAGTTGCTGCGGTTGTAATGCCTAAAATGTTGGAACCGTTTCTCATAATGGTTCCGGCACCTATAAAACCAATACCTGTAATTATTTGAGCACCAATTCTTGCAGGGTCGTTTACTCCTGAGAATTCTTCAGATGTCGCCATTTTAAACCCGTAAATTGAAAGAAGGGTAAAAACGCATGCTCCGGCGCAAACTAAAATATGGGTTCTAAGGCCTGCAACTTTTCCTGTTAGTTCTCTTTCTGTGCCAAGCAGTGCTGCTAAAAATATTGCAGCAGTCATTCTTAAAATTATTGTTATATAAAATTCTGAATTTTGAAAAATTCCACTAAATAAGCTATTTTCAGGCATTTTTATCTTCCGATTTTACTTTTTGGGTCTAAAACATCCCTTATTGTATCGCCAATTACATTAAAAGACAAAACCGCAATAAAAATTAAAAATCCGGGGGTTAAAAGCCAAGGGCGATACATTATGTTTGCAAATTCTTGTGCTTCTTTAAGCATGTTTCCCCAGCTTGCATCAGGTTGTTGAATACCAAGCCCCAAAAAGCTTAAGCCGGATTCTGCCAAAATAAAAGATGGAACGGAAAGCGCAATTGCAATAATTACATAGCTTGAAGTTTGAGGAAGAATGTGTTTTAAAATTATTTTAAAATCACCTTGGCCTATACTTTTTACTGCTTTAACGTAATCTTCCGTTTTGATTGATAAAACCATGCCTCTTACAACTCTTGCAAAGCCTGCCCAGCCAATGAAGGCTAAAATAACGGTTATAAGTGCAAATCTTTGGGCGCTTGTCATATTGGATGGCAAAATTGCAGCTAAAATTATTAAAAGATAAAACGTTGGAATTGACATTATGGCTTCTGAAATTCTCATTAAAATGTTGTCGATTTTTCCGCCAAAATATCCTGAAATTCCGCCGTATATAAGCCCAATCGGAAATGAAATTAAAAGAGCAAGAAAACCTATTGTTAAAGAAATTCTGCCGCCGTATAAAAGCCTTGAAAAATTATCTCTGCCGTTTATATCGCAGCCTAAAAGGTGAAGTTCGCCATCTTTATCTGTTCCAATTAAATGAATGTTAGTTTTAAAAAGCCCGAATAATTTATATTCAAACCCTTTGGCAAAAAATTTCACATAATGTTTTTTATTTCTTACCTCATGGTAGGTTGTGCTTAGGGTATGCGGGTCAAATTCTCTTTTTAAATTGTAAAAATAGGGTTTTGAAAGCTTGTTATCAGGTGTTATTGTGTAAATTTTAACAGGCGGAGAATAAGAAAGTTCTCTATTGGAGCTGTTTTTTTCATAAGGTGATAAAAAGCTTGCAAATAAAATTGCCAAATACATTACAACAAGCACAATAACGGCAATTAAGCTGATTTTATCTTTTTTAAATTTTTTAAGTAAGGAATTCATTAAACCCCCCTTACTCTAGGGTCAACAAGCCTTAGTAATATGTCTGAAATTGCGTTTCCTAAAACCAGCATAACTGAACCAATTACAAGCCCTGCCATAACTAAATTTATATCCGATTTCATAACGGCTTCCAAAATCAACCTGCCAAGGCCGGGGTATTGAAAAACATATTCTGTTAATGCAGCACCTGAAAGTAACCCCGCAAATTCAAAACCAAGCATTGTAACAAGCGGGTTAATTGCATTTCTTAAGGCATGCTTTAATATAACTTTTTTCTTATCTAAACCTTTTGCTCTTGCATATTTAACGTAATCAGAATCAAGAGTATCCAATAAATTTGCCCTCATTTGTCTGGATAAACCTGCAAGAGAAAGCGTTGTTAAAACAAATGTCGGCAAAAACAAATGGTGCATTATATCTAAAATTTTATGGAATAAATCTAATTTATAAAAATTGGCGCAAGTTAAACCCCCAATTGGAAACCAGCCTGTTTTTTGGGCAAAAATTAACATTAAAACCGCAAAGAAAAATGATGGTATCGCCATGCCTGCACTTGAAAAAAGAGTTAACATTCTGTCAAATGTGCTTCTATAATTAAGTGCTGCAATAATTCCAATTGGAATTCCTATAAGCCATGTGAAAAAAAGTACGGAAAAAGACAAAAGAAGCGTGTTTAAGGCTCTTTCTTTAATTTTAACCGAAACTTTTTCACCCGTTGTGGTCGTTCCCATATCCCCTTTAACAAAGTTTTTTGCCCAATAAAAATATTGAACATAAATTGGCTTATCAAGCCCCAATCTTTTAATTTCATGGTCTATGGATTGCTTTGAAATCGCAGGGTTTAAGCGCATTTCAGCCAAAGGGTCAACGGGAGATAATCTTATTAAGAAAAAGCTTATAACAGTTACCAAAATTAAAATTGGTATTGTCTGAAATATCCTTTTAAATATGTAAATCCAAATTGACATAAATTTATTTTATAAATGTTGAATTAAAAAATCTATTAATAAATAAGACATTATTCAAAAAGGCTGTTCAACCTGTCTTGAATTTCGTTTGAATCCATTTCTTTTGTAATGGCGTTAATATCAAGCGCCGCTCTGTAATATTTTGCAGCTTCCACTTTTTCGCCTTTAATTGAAAGACATCTTGCATAGTTATAGTGTGCAAGTGCATAGTTCGGGTCGTATTCTAAGGCGTTTTTAAAACATTCAGAGGCTTTTTGAATTTGTGCTAAATCGTCTAAATAAATAACGCCCAGGTTGTTGTGTGCAATTGCATAATCGGGCTGATATTTAATTGAAAGCTGATATTCTTCAATGGCTTCTGTTAAATTCCCTAAGCCCCATAATAAAAAGCCTAAGTTACAGTGAATTTTAGCATTTGTCGGTTGAAGTTCAATTGCCCTTCTGTAAACTTTAAGCGCATTTATATAATCTTCTTTTTCATAAAATGCAGCGCCCAAACCTATATAAATTTCAAGGTTTTTAGTATCAAGTACATAAGCAGACAAGAAAGCTAAAACTGCAGCTTCATCGTTTTCTATAAAGTGCTGCAATAAAAAGCCTAATGTTTGTGCAACTTCAGGTGCTTTTTCATGGGCAGGGTTTAATAAAAGTGCGCTTTCATAGTGTGAAACAGCTTTATCGTGTTCACCTTTCATAAAATATAAATTTGCAATTTGGCTGTGAAGTACAGGGTTATTTGGGTGAATTACAATAAACTTTTTATAAGTTTCAATTGCGGATTCATATTCGCCCATCTCTTCATACGCTTGAACAAGCCCAACGTATGCAGGCAAATAAAGAGAATCTATCCACCTTGCCATTTTATATTCAATAATTGCTTCTTCGTGCTTCCCTAAAATTCTGTAAATATCGCCTAATAAGCAATATAAAGTGGTAAACCCCGGCATTTTATCTATTGCTTGAGAATAATATTTAACTGCATCCAAATAATGTCTTCTTCTTGTGGAACGCGCCGCTAAATAAAGTTCTTTTGCAATTGAAAATATTTTTAATTTTTTAATAACATCTTTTTTAGCCTCTTCATCAAAAGGAAGCGTTAAATAAGACATAAAAAGCTCATAAATGCTTTTTTGCTTTGAATTTTTATCTGAGAAAAAGGCAATTCTTAAAAGCCTGTGCTTTAGGTAATGAATTCTTGATGTTTTTAAAAATGTGCTTTTAAGTGCCTTGTCTGCTTCATCAAGAGCATCTGTGTAGCGTTCTTTCTTTTTGTAGCAATTTGCAATCATAAAGTGGGTTTGGGCTTTGTTTGCGCCATTTTTAAGTGCCATTTCAAAATAGCTTAGGGCTCTGTCTAATTCGCCCTTGTGAAAAAAAGCAAACCCGATTTTATAGTAAACTTCGCCGTTATCAAGAAGCGTTTCCATTGCTTTTTGATATTGCACAATTGCTTCATCTATATATTGTTTTGCTTGATAAACATCCAGGTGCCAATCCATATAAAGGTCGCCTAATCTGATATTTAATTCAGGGTTAGAAGGCTCTTGAATTAAGACAGACTGGCAATATTCAATGGCTTTTTGAATTTCACCTTTGTTTTTTAACTTGTTTATTTTCTTGTTTATCTCTTTTATGTTTGCCAAAACAAAACTTCCTCTTAATAAAACGATTTTACGATATTGGTTTTAATCATGCAAATGAATTAATATTTTTAAAAATCCAAATATTCTTTAGGGGCTAAAACCACCGTTGTAGGCTCAGCTAAAAGATATTTTTTAACCGCTTCAATTATATCTTCTTTTGTAACTTTCATAACTTCATCCAATAATTTTTCATTGCATGAAAAATCAAGGCCTGTTATATAATTCCACCCGTTAACAGAAGCTATTTGGGCGTTTGTTTGGGTGTAGAAATATTTATATCTGCCGATAAAGTTTTCTTTTGCGCCTTGAAGTTCAATATCTGTCGGGGGTTCATCGATTACTCTTTGAATTTCTGTTTTAAAACCATTCAGCGATTTTTTGATATTTTTTGGTTCTGTTCCAATGTATAAAGTAAAGTGCGCACCGTCTTTTAAGGTTTTATAGCTGCTTCTAACGGTATATGCAAGGCCTTTTTTATCTCTTAATTCAACAAAAAGTCTGGATGATAGCCCTGCACCCCCTAATAAACTGTTTAAAACATTTAATTTGGCGCAATCAGGTGTGTTTATGCCGTCTACCACCCAGCCTTGAAAAATTTGAGCCTGTTTGGCGTCATTTTTTTCTATTTTAATTAAATTTCCCTTGTTTTTAGGTGCAGGGTTATATTTAATTTCAATATCATTTTTTTGCATAAAAGAAAGAGAATTTGTAAGCAGGTTAAAAAGCTTTTCTTCATCTTTAATTCCCGTTGCAACAGAAATTATTTTCCTTCCTGTTAAAAGTTCTTTTTGGTAATTTTTAACGTCTTCAATTGTAACGTTATCAATTGTTTCTAAAATTTTTGTGTTTGTAATTCCATATTTATGGCCTTTAAAAAGTTCCTTATAATAAGCATCTGACGCCTTAGCAGATGGTGTATCCATTGAAGCTGTTGTTTCGTTTTTGAATTTAAAAATTTCTTTATTAAGAGTTTCAAAAGTAGAATTCAGCATAAAATCATTTACTGAATTTAGTGCAAATTCAAGATCTTCATCAAGGCAAATAATTGAAACCTTTAAAAAATCTGCCCTTGAATCAACCGTTACTTCAATGCCATGGTTTTCTAGTTCTGTTGCAATTTCTTCTGCTGTTTTTGTTTTTGTGCCTTGCAAAAGAAGATTTCCAAGCATTGTGTGAACGCCTTCTTTTGCCTGCTTTTCTGTTGATAAATAAAGGTAGATGGCTGTTCTTGGAGTATTTTCAATATTTTCATAAACTATATTTGTATTATTAAATTCAATAAATTTCATTTTCAAAAATCCTTATTTTTCAGGCATTAAGATACTAATTGAAGCATTTTCTTTTGCAAGAACAGTTTTTGCAATTTGAGAAAGGTAATCAACATCAATTTCATCAAGCATTTTTAAATATTGCCCTGCAAGCTCTAAATTGCCAAAAACCGTCATAAATTCGCCGATTAATTCGCCTGTGGCAGAAACTGTTTCAGATTCTTGGGCAAAATTAACTTTAGCAAATTTTTTGGCCTTTTCCAGTTCTTCTTTTTTGATTGTTTGGAGTTTATCAAGTTCGCTATTTATATCTTTAATAACTTCATCTTTTTTATTTGCATCAAAATTAATATCAATTAAGAAACAATCGCCGTCTTTTAATTGGTAATGTGAAGCGCCAACGCCATAAACGTATGGTTCTTTAACATTTTCAATTAAATTTGTATTTAATCTTGAACTTTTTCCTTCTCCCAATATTGTGGTTAAAAGGTCAAGCGCTATTGTTTCTTTTAAATTTTTAGGCGGGTTTGCAAGAAAACCATACATCATAAAGCCTGTATTAATATGTGCATTATTTATAACTGTTTTTGGGTTTTTGATTTTGGTTTCAGGAATTTGTTCATCGGGTGTAAGTTTGTCAAATTCCCCAAAATCTTGAAACTTAAATTCATCTAAAACACTTTTAATTGCAATATCTTCGTCAAAATCGCCCACAATAACGGTTGTCATGTTGCTTGGCGTGTAGAAAGATTTATAATATCTGAAAATTTCATCTCTTGGAATTGTTGATATTATTTCTTTTGTACCTATAACATCACGCCTGTATGGGTGTTTTTCATACATAATTGCATTTAGTGCATTATAAACTTTTCTCCAGTTTGCATCTTGCCCCATTCGAATTTCTTCAATAACAACACATCTTTCACGTTTTTCTTTTGGTTCTTCACCATTTATATCAAAGGTTGGCCCAATTTCATTATCAGGTATCAGCGGGTTTGTCATCATATCGGCATGCATATGAAGTGCAAGAGAAAAATGTTCCGTTGGAATTGTTACATAATAAAATGTGTAATCTTTCCAAGTGGCAGCGTTAATTATGCCACCTTTTCTCTCTAAAGTTTTGTCAAATTCGCCTGCTTTGTATTTTTCTGTTCCTTTAAACATAAGGTGTTCTAAAAAGTGTGAAACACCGTTGTTGTGGTCATTTTCATTAATTGAACCTGTTTTTACCCAAGTGCTAATGTTTATCATTGTGCTTTTTTTATGAGCTAAAACAAGCTTGTGGCCGTTTTTAAAGGTATATATTTTAACTTTTTGAGATAAATAAGGATATTCAACCTCTTCTATATTTAAAATGTTTTCCATTTGGTTTATAAATCCTTTCTTAGGGCTTTTGCGCCTTTTTGGTATATATGTTTAATTTCTTTTTGGGTTTTATTTGTGTTAATTGTAACAAGCGCCCTTAAACATAGTGGCATTGAACCCACAACTTCCATTTCACGGTAGCACATCATAGGAACCGTATCAAAACCAAGCTCCAGTCTTGCATATTTTGCGGGGAAATCTTGATTTATATCTGTTGTTACGGTGAAAATTATAAAAGCAATGTCTTCTTTATTTATGGAATTGGCTTCCATTATCTCTTTAACCAATTCTACCGTTGCTTTTTTTATTTCCTCTTTGGAATTTTCGGCTAAGGTTGTTGCCCCTCTTATTCCCCTTGTGTACATGAAATTATATCCCCTTTTTTGATTTTTGAGCCTAAGCTCCAATTATAGGCAGACATTAAATTTTTGCCTTCCGGTTTAACTTCTTCTATTAAAATTGCGTTATTAATACAACCAATTAAAACTCCATCTTTTGTAACATCTAAAACTTCCCCCGGAGTTTTTTGCATTTTATATTCAACCGTTTTAGATTTAAAAACTTTAATTAATTTATCGTTAAAAACAAAGTGCGTTGTGTTTATGCCGCACATAGCACGAATTTTATTGTGAATTAAATTTGCGTCATTTTCAAAATTTAAAATTTTGTCTTCTTTTGTCATTTTTTTAGTAAATGTGACATTGCAGGCATTTTGTTTTGTAGGTGTTAAAGTTTTATTGTATAAGCCTTTTAAGGTTTCTTTAATAATATCTGGTGAAACCTTTGAAATGTTATTTGTTAAAGTTAAATAGTTTGTATCATCAGTAAGTTCAATTTCTTTTGTCAGGCAAATATCCCCTGCATCTAATTCCAAAACGGTTACCATGGTGGTGACTCCCGTTTTTTTATCGCCATTTAATAAGCATTCGCAAATTGGGTTTGCCCCTCTATATTTTGGAAGAAGGCTTGCATGAAGGTTTATTGTTTCATATTTTGGAATATCTAAAACTCTTTGGCTTAAAATTTGCCCGAATGCAAAAGTAACAAAAAAATCAGGGTTTAATTCTTTTAATTTTTCAATAATTTCTTCATCTTTTGAAATTCTAACGGGCTCTAAAACCGGAATATTATTTTTAATTGCTTCTTCTTTAATTTTTGAATCTTTAATTTTTTTGCCCCTGCCATTTGGCCTTGGGGGTTGAGTTACAAGTGCTTTTACTTCAAAACAATGGTCATTTATTAAAGATAAAAAACTTTCCACTGCAATATCGGGCGTTGCAAAATAAACAAGGCTTATTTTATTGTTAGTCATCAACATCCGCCTTATTTTGTGCAAGAATATCTTCAATTTCTTTTTCTTCCAAGAGTTTGTCTTCTTGAATTTTTGGAAGGTTATTTTCTTCTAAAACTTTTATTGCTTCAAAGATGTTTCTTGTGTGGTCTATAAATAAAATGCCATCTAAGTGGTCATTTTCATGTTGAATTGCCCTTGCAAGAAGAGAACCGTCTTTTGCTTCAATAACAAAAGGTTTGCCATTTAAATCAGTTGCTTTAACTTTAACGTATGAATATCTTCTGACATCAATAAAAGCATTCGGAAAACTTAAACAGCCCTCTTTTTCATGGGTCGCGCCTTCTTTTTTAATAATTTTTGGGTTAATGAAAACAATCGGGTTAAAAGGTTCGTTATCCAATGAAACATCTATAACAAACATTCTGATGTTTTCCCCAACCTGAGGTGCAGCCAAGCCAACGCCATTGTTGGCATACATTGTATCAATCATATCATGGGCTAAAACTTTAATTTTTTTAGAAATTTTTGAAATTTCTTTTGATTTTTGTCTTAAAGATTCTTCGCCGTATTTAACTATTTTTAATATTGCCATAATTGAATTATAGCAAAAGTAAGTTTTTAGGGCAATTTTATTAAGCTTTTTAACCTAAAAGTGCTTTTAGCATAACTGCAACACCTAATTGTTGGTCAACATAGCCTGCATCATAAACGCCGTCTGCTACATATTTGCCTGATGTATAATTTGTTGTTCCCGCCCAAACGTATGGAGATGAAACCCCTTTATTTCTGTATCCAAGGCCGTTATAGCGTTCTGCGAAATCATACCAAGTGGTAATATCGTTCATGCTGATATTGCCATAGCTGTTTTCAGTTAATGCATTCACAGCGGCAGCTTCCCAGCTTGAATACCCCGATAGTGAACCGCCGTCATGGAGCCTTGCATTAAAGCTGCCTGAAGCTTCTCTCCAATGAATTGCAGCAATTAATTCTGCAGGCACGCCTGTTTGAGCTGAAACTGATTGATATCTTGATTTGTTTTGTTCCCAGTTTGCTTTAAATTGGCTTAGTTCGCTTTGTTGTCTTGCAGATAAATTTTCTGTAAAATTAAAGTTTACATTTGCGTTAGATAATGGCGTTACATTGCTTGTTGAAACATTATATGTTCCATCGGCTGACACTAAGCTTGCGCTTGCTTTTAGATTTGTAATTTGATTTTCAGCTGTCATCATTAAACTTACAATAGAATCATTCACGCCATTCATTTGTTCGGTTATGCTGTTTGCTTGCTGTATATATGATTTATATGTTTCAAGATCGGGGCTTGCGCCAATTTTATTGTATATTTGAAGCCTTTCATCTCTCAATTGGTCCAGTTGTTCATACATTGCAAGAAGCTTTTCTTCATACGCTTCTTCAATCTGTGCAATTTTTTCATCAACAGACATATTGTTTGTTGTTGCTGTTGTATTATTTGCGGTTTCTTCCTCTTGAAGGTCAAGCGCCATAAGCTCATCTTCAGTAAGCTTTTTGTCGCCGTTTACATCTAATTTCTTTAAATTTTCATCACTTGAAACGCCAAGATTTTGTAGCGCCTCATAATAAGCTTTGGTCGATATTTCATAACTTCCGATTTTGTAATTTTCGCTCATAATTTACCCTTAAAATTGAAATTTTATATATGTTGTAACTTCATTTTGGTTTCTTCTTCTTTT
>CALYDL010000003.1 GCA_944325145.1 Candidatus Gastranaerophilales bacterium | reverse complement strand
TCGTTTTTCTTTTCTTTGATAGGCGTATGAAAAAAGAAAAGAAAAATGAACAAAGCAAAAAAATAATAAATAAAAAACAAATTAATGAAAGGATAGCGAAATTCCGTAGCACGGATGTGAGGTGAAACCGAACGTAGTGCGCCAAGGCGAACGATTGACGGAGCGACTGAAACCTTTTTAAGGTTTCAAAAGCGAAGTTCAAAATTAGTGAGCCGCTAGGAATTTCAAGATAAAGCAAAACAAATTAATGAAAGGATTCAAAATGAAAAGATTTAAAAGAGGTTTTACATTAGCAGAAGTGCTTATCACGCTTGCTATCATTGGCGTAGTTGCCGCAATTTCAATTCCAAGTGTTATTTCAAACTCTCAACAACAAGAATTTAAAACAGGATTAAGAAAAGCAGTTTCCGTTTTAAATAGTGCCATCACAATGAATATGGCAATAGATGGGGAAAGCCCATATGATAATGCGAATTTAATGGGTTATATGATGAAACATATGAGCGTTATGTCTAGTACAAATGACTATTTAGGAAATAACGCATCGGGCGGTTGGGCAAATGCTGCTTTTTATACAACAGATGGCTTTAGATTTGAATTTAGATGGGGCGGCACTCAAATTAACAGAACTCCTTTGTATGAAAATAATTCAGTATTTCCATGCACCGCCAATCAGCTTAAAAATGCCAATTATGGAACTACGGGTTTACAATCTTGCAATGGCTGCGGTGCTTATGGATTAAACAATAATACTGATGGCACAACAAAACCCCCTTGCCTTATTATGGTAGATGTGAATGGTGATAGAAAACCAAATCCTGCGAATGTTAACTGCAAAGATAAAACTTGCATTAAGCCTTATAAATACTCTGATCCGCTAGGAATAAAGCTTACCGATTTATTTACAATAATAATTACAGACAAACAAGCAATTCCTTTTGGCATTGCAGCACAAAGGGCTATGTATCAGGCACAGAAGTAAAAGGTGTGTGAAGTTTTTAAAGTGTGATGAACACTTTAAAAACGAAACCGTTCCAAACCGCCGTTATGAAGCGGAGTTGAAAACGAAGCGGAATGAACAAATCTTAGTAAAAATAAGAAGCGGTGCGACTTTGTCGCATAAGCTCTATTTTTACTGATTTGACAGGCGGAAGAAAGAAATTTAATTCTCTTGGATTTTACTAGCTGTTCAAGCCGAGCAACTTCATTTCAAAAGCGCTTGTGCACTTTTTCCATTCCGTTCGGCTTTCACATTGGCGGGTTTCGCTCACTTACGTTCGCTTCACCCTACGCAAAATCCGCTATCCTTTCATTAAATAAGCCCATCCTTTGATGGGCTTTGCTTTATATTTACAATATCAAATTAATTATCTAAAATTCTTAAAACTTCATAGATATTAATTTTTTTCGCCTTGCCCCTTATTGAAACTTCTCGAATTTTAATAACATCTACATATTTTTGAACTTTAAGATAAGTTTCTTCGCTTATTAAAAAGTTTGTTCTATAAACTTTGTTGTAGTTTTCAATTCTTGAAGCTGTGTTTACGGTGTCGCCAATAACAGTATATTCAAGGCGTTCTTCAGAACCTATATTTCCAACAAAAGCTTCGCCTGTTGCAATGCCTATGCCTATTTCAATTTTTGGTTTGCCTTCATTCAGCCATTTTTCTTGAAGAAGTTTAACTTTTTTAAGCATTTTATATGCGCACTTAACAGCATCAACAGGGTGATTTTCATTTTTTATGGGTTCACCAAATATGGCCAAAATTGCATCGCCCATAAATTTGTTTAAAATGCCCTTGTGTTCTTCAATTATAGGAACAAGTTCAGAAAAATATTCATTTAAAATTTTTGTAACTTCAACAGGGGAAAGTTGTTCTGAAATTGAAGTAAAACCTCTTATGTCTGCAAATAAAACAGTAACTTCTGCCCTTTTACCGCCTAATTTAATACTATCTATATTTTGAACAACGTTTTTCATAACGTCTTTTGAAATATATTTGCTCATTGCGGTTTGAATTTTTTCTTTTTTCTTGCCTTCAATTAAATATTTAAAAGAATATCCGCAGCCTATCGCAAAAAGCATGAAAATTTCAGGCATAATAAGCCCGATTGCAATTCTGTTGTCATACATTATAAATGCAAAGAGAAAATATAAAAGCATAGCGCAAGAAGCGCATAAAAGTGCAGTTGAAACAGGCAGCATAGAAACAAAAACCATAACCAATAAAAATGCAAATAAAACAATTACAAAATCATAGTAAACGCTTGAAGTTGTAAAGAAAACGTTATCTATAAGGTTATTAAAATTGGTTGCTTGAATATCAACGCCTGCAAAAGTATCTGAAATTGGGGTTCTTTTAATATCAAACAAAGCTTGAGCGTTTGCGTTTGCACCAACAAAAACTGCTTTATCTTTAAAAATAACCGGGTCTAAAATCGGCTTTTCGCCTTTTTTAATACTTTCCAAAGATTTTATAACATCAGAAGCTGATATTTTTTTATGAGAATACATTCCATCTTGCGTTTTATAAAATGAAATGTAGCTAAAAACTATCCCTGAATCAGATTTAACAGGAATTTTTAATTTGTATTTGTCATTTTTTGCGGTTATATATTCATCATCCAAAGTGAATTCATCAATTCCTGTGAATTTTGAATAAGCAATTAACCCCAATGAAGGATACAAGCTGTTATTGTAATCAACCAATTGGTCAATTCGCCTTATGTAGCCGTCTTGGTCTTGATATGTATTAACAGAACCCAACAATTTTATATTTTTAAAATAATCTTTTAAAAACGGGGTAAAGCTTTTATAGAAATTTTCTTTGTTTTCTTTTTTCGTTCTTTTATCTATAACTTTTATGTTGTTTTTTTCGGTTAAAAGGGCGTTATATTCAGCTTCATTTATGGTGTCGCCAAAATTTTCGCTCATAAACCCAACGCCTGCAATTAATTTATCATATTTTGAAATGTTATCAAAAAAATATTTGTCACTTTTCGGGTTTTCAAAATCAGGCGCCATAACAACAGCATCATAGGCTATAACTTTTGCATCTGTGTAATATTCCAAATAATCAAAAATTTGAATGGTTCTATCACGTCTCCAAGGCCATCTGCCAAGCTCGGTTAAAGATTTATCATCAATTACAACCAAAATTACGTCATCTGAAGCTATATTGTCGTTTGATGTATATTTCACCATAAAGTTATAAGATTTATTTTGAAATATGGCATTGCCTATTAAATACGACAAGAAAAAAAGCAAAACCGATGCAACAAGTATTAATATAAAAGATTTTTTGCCGGAAATTTCCATAGCCTTATTTTACTTTATAACTTCTTTTTTGCCAAATATTTCGCACAATAATTTGTCCTAATTTAAAATTTATACTACAATTGAATTATAAGGGATATGGTATTATTTGAACTTTAGGAGTATTTTTTAAAAAATGAAACACTTATTAAAAAAATTATCATTGTTTTTTGCAATATTAGGAATGTTTTATTATACAACTTCCCATAACGAAGTTTTGGCGCAAACACCGCAAACAATGTATGATAGAGCGTGGAATTTAATTAACACAAAATACGTTGATCAAACAAACAACAACCAAGAATGGAAACGCTGGCGCCATAAATATGACGAGGTTATGCAAACAGATGAAGATGCCTACGTTGCAATTGAAACAATGGTTTCAAGTTTAAATGATGTTTACACAAGATTTTTAAGCCCGAAAGAATACAGCGAAGAAACAGCTTCAATTCAAGGAAAATTATCAGGTATCGGCGTTCAAATCGGCGTTAGAGAAGGTAAACTCTTAATTATTGCACCCCTTGAAGACACCCCGGGGGAACGTGCAGGCTTAAAAGCCGAAGATGAAATTTTAGAAATCGACGGCAAATCAACAAAAGGTATAACTGTTGATGCTGCCGCAGATAAAATTAGAGGCAAAGAAGGCACAAAGGTTAAACTTCTTGTAAAAAGAGGAAAAGAAGAACCCAAATTATATACAATTACAAGGGAAAATATTGAATTAAAATCTGTTTCAACCAAATTGCCCGAAACCATTAAAGTTGCTCCAAATATTGGCTATATAAGGTTAAGTTCTTTTATTTCAAAAAATGCAACGGAAGAATTTAAACAAGCGCTTGAAGCAAACAAAGATAAAGACGGCCTTATTATAGATTTAAGGTCTAACCCGGGGGGGTTACTTACAAACGCTATCTACATTGCAGATTTTCTTTTAGATTCAAAAGTAATTGTTTCAACAGTAGATAGAGATGGCTACAAAGAAACCCAAACTTCAACCAAAACAACCCTTACAAACCAGCCAATTGCGGTTTTAATTAATGAAGGGTCAGCTTCAGCGAGTGAAATTTTATCAGGCGCCCTAAAAGACAATAAAAGAGCAATTATTATAGGCAAAAAATCATTCGGCAAGGGCTTGGTTCAAGAAATTAACAGAATGCCTGATGGCGCTGCAATGCATATTACAATTCAAAAATACCTGACCCCTTCAGGAACGGACATTAACAAAAAAGGCATAGTTCCTGATATTGAAGTTGACTATACAAAAGAGGACTTAGATAAAAAAATAGACCCGCAAGTTGCAAAAGCAAACGAGGTATTGCTCCGGCAGATAGGGAAAATAACAAAGAAATAAATTAGAAGAACATTTCGGAAGTTTATATGGGCTGGAATTAAACCCGCCTGTTTATTCAGATGGTTATTTCCAAAATGAAAAATATTTTAGAGAATACAAAGATGAGCTTATAAAAGAATTTACAACAAATGCCAAAATGACGGATGAATACCTTAAAATGGCAGAAAAAATTGAAGGTTCAAATTCTGTTTTATTAAATTTTAGAATAGCAAAAGATTATAAAAAAATGAAATGGACGCAGAAAAAAATTAAAAGGGCTTAATTAAGCCCTTTTTTTACTACATATTAAAAGACACCGATTCTTTTTGTTCGGTGTCAGCTATTATTGTTATAGCTTCGGGATTGTGTTGTTAGGTGTCGATAAATAATTTATATTATCTTAGCTGTTGTTATTAATGCATCAATTATGGCTTATGCCATAAGGTTTAATTTTGTTTCTTCAAGGCCTTTTTCTATGCTTTTAGCTCTTGATTGAATTTGTGTGAAAATTGGAACAACCGTTCCAACAAAGCCTGTAAGTAAGCCGCCTTCAACCATATTGCTTTTTGGTGAGGGGACATTAAGGCCATAGTTTGTTTGAACGCCGGCCTTGAAGCTGATGTTTTTATTATTTAGTGTATTATATACATTATTTATTGAGTTAACTTTTAACATTTTTCTTCTTTAGCCTTCTCTTTTTCTTCTCTTTAAAGTGTATGTGAAACACTTTTTGTTTATATTTGTATTATTACCCTAAAACTTTAATTTGTCAACCCCTCTTTATAATTTTTTTATATCCTTGCTAATAAAGGGTTTTGGCGTTTTTAAAATTATGCAAGGGGAATAAAAAATAATAAGTGTTATTTTAACAATTATAAACCTTGCTCAACAAAAGCCTTTTTTCGAATTTCATTTTAGATAGTATTTTAAAATCCTCTTAGGGTTTATTACCCAAGGGGATTATTTTTGGTTCTTTAACTTGAATTAAGATAAAAAAACAAAATATAAGGCAAGAATTAATGAAGTTTTTTCCCTGTTTTTTAATTTCAATATCTTTGTTTTTTTTAACCTCAAAGGCAGAAGCCTTAAATTTAAAGTGGTTTGATAATTTTCAAGACCCAAATTTAACAAAATATATTTTAATGGCAATTGAACAAAATAAAGATGTTGAAATTGCAAGAAAAAACATTTTAAAATACAGGCAAGAAAAGAATTTAAGCCTGTCTAAGCTATATCCTGAATTAAATGTCGGTGCTAATTATGCACTTTTAAAAATTCCTGCAAGTTCTATTCCAAATACAGATATTCAGCCAAACAGCTTTATTTTGCCCTTTAATTTTAATTGGGAGCTTGATTACTTATTAAAAAACTATAACAGGGTTGAACAAGCAAAATTAGACATTGAAAATTCAATTTTAGAATTGGAATCAACAGGGCTAATTGCAGCAACAGACACAGCAAGCGCTTATTTTAACGTTTCAAATTTAAACAAACAAATTGAAGAAGGGAAAAAAATTTTAAACAGTAATAAAAAAATTTATGAAGCGTATAAAAAAATGCTTAAAATAGGCGCTGTTAATATAGTTGATGTTAATTTGAAAGAAGAAATTTATCTAAATTCATTAAACAACCTAAACAATTTAAAAAAGCAAAGGGGCGTTTTTTTAACTAACTTAGCCTATTTAACAGGAAATTCACCGTATAATTTAGATGAAATGGAAATCACCCCAATAGATAAAATTAATTTTAAGGGAAATTACCCTGAAAATTTGGTTGGAAGTGTGATTTGCAACAGGCCGGATATTAAAAAGCTTGAAAACGAAATTAAAAAAGCAAAAATAGATATAACGATAGCAAAGAAAGATTTTTTGCCCAAAATAACAATTATTGGGCTTATGTCTTTTTCAACAATTGTTCAAAACTTTGGCTGGGATGGAGTTTTTGCAGCACTTGTTGCAGGGGCTACACAAAATATTTTCGATGGCGGCAAAAGAATTTTTAATTTCAAATTAAGCAAAGTTGAATATGAAACAAAAATTGAAAACTACTTAAAAGCAGACCTAAACGCCTTAAAAGAAGTGAATGAAAGCTTATATACCCTAAAAAAAGATTATGAAAGCCTGTTAAACGGTGAAAAAAATATAAATTTAGCAGAAATCAATTTTAATAAAGCAAATAAAATGTATAATTGCGGCAAAAGCAGCTATCTTGATTATTTGGATGAAAGCAACGTTTATACAAATTCAAATATAAGCTATTACAACCTAAAAAACCAAAATTTTATAAATTTAATTTCTTTATATAAGGCAGTTGGCGGAGAATTATAAATGAAGAAAGCAATTATCATAATTTTAATTTTGGCCGTTTCCTGTTTTTTAATTTGGTTTTTCTTTTTTAAAAATAAAAAAGATAATAGAATTACCCTATATGGTAACATTGAAATTCGCCAAACAGATTTATCCTTCAGGGTTTCAGGCAGGCTGAACAAGCTTTATAAAGAAGAAGGAGATTATGTAAAAGAAGGCGAACTTTTAGCTGAAATTGAAGATGATATTTATAAAACGGCCTTAAACAAAGCAAAAGGAAACGTTAAAGAAAAATATGCGCTAAAAAACAAAAATGAAGCCATTTTTAATTATAATTTCCCATTGTGCAGCGATTTTACAATTTCAAAAGAAGAATGTTCGAATATAACCCAAAACCTTGAAATTGCAAAAGGGGAATATAAAGTGAGCGTTTCAGAACTTGAAAAAGCAATAATAGACCTTGATGATACTAAAATGTATGCGCCGTATGACGGGGTTATTTTAAGCAGAATAAGAGAAAAGGGAACAATTTTATCATCAGGCGAAACCGTTTATTCAATTTCTATGATTCAGCCGGTTTGGGTTAGAGCTTTTATTGAAGAACCCGGCTTAGGGAAAATTAAACTCGGGCAAAAGGCTTTAATTTATACTGATTCAAGGCCAAAAAACCCATATAATGCGCATATCGGGTTTATTTCACCCGTTGCCGAATTTACCCCAAAAACGGTTGAAACAACAAGCCTAAGGGCAGATTTAGTTTACAGATTAAGAATTATTGTAGATAACGTTGACCCATATTTAAGGCAGGGCATGCCTGTCACAATTAAAATTTTAGAGGATGAAATTTGAACCTTTTAGATGTTAAAAACTTATATAAAACTTTTAAGGGTGAAAAGGCTCCTTCCCTATATGACATTTCTTTTTCACTTAAAAATGGGCAAAGAACAGCATTGATAGGGCCGGATGGTTCAGGCAAAACCACCCTTTTAAGGCTTCTTGCAGGGTTAATCCCGCCTGATAATGTAAAAAATAACCCCATTTTAATTAATGGCTTTTCCCCTTGCAAAAATTTAGGTGAAATTAAAAAAATCATAGGCTATATGCCCCAAAAATTCGGGCTATATGAAGATTTAACCGTTATAGAAAACCTTGAAGTTTATGCAGGGTTGAAAAATATAAAAGAAAGCGAGAAAGAAAAAAGCTATAATGAACTTTTAAAATTTTCAGGGCTTTCTAATTTTAAAAACAGGCTAGCTGGAGCGCTTTCAGGCGGCATGAAACAAAAATTGGGTTTATCTTGTGTTTTGTTGTCAAAACCAAAACTATTACTTTTAGATGAACCTTCCGTGGGTGTTGACCCCCTTTCAAGGAGAGATTTAATTGAAATAACGGATAAACTTTCAAAAGAAAACAATATAGCTATAATTTGGGCAACAAGCTATTTAGATGAAGCTAAATTTTTTGAAAACGTTATTTTGCTTCAAGACGGCAAAAAAATTTATGAAGGAAGCCCCGATAATGCCAAAAAAGCAATGGAAGGGCTAACTTTTTATACAAAAGAAAATTACGAAATAAGAAACTATCTTTTTGACATCATAAAATATGAAAAAGGAATTGTTGATGCCACAATTGAAGGGGATAAAATAAGGGTTATTTTTGAAGATAAAAATGCAATTAAAAATTTTCATCACCCCTTAATAAAAACTGAAAGCACATTTGAAGATTTTGTTATGGCAGCGCTTGAGGCTAAAAAACCTTTTTTGGATGAAAATATAGAAAAAATAGAAAAAATTGCCCCAAATAATATTGCAATTGAAGCGGTTGATTTATGCAAAAAATACGGTTCCTTTACTGCTGCAAATAATATTAATTTTAAAGTTAAACAGGGTGAAATTTTTGGGTTATTGGGGCCAAACGGTGCAGGAAAATCTACCACCTTTAAAATGCTCACAGGGCTTATTAAACCAACTAAAGGCAATGCTAAAATTATGGGTTTTTCAATTAATGATACCCCAATTGATGCAAAGAAAAATTTTGGCTATATGGCGCAAAAATTTTCACTTTTTGGAAATTTAAGCGTGAAGCAAAACATTGAATTTTTTATGGGGGTTTATGGGGTTAAAAAGAAAATTAATGAAGTTATAAAAGGTTATAACATTGAAAAATACCTTGAATATAGCGCAGACAACCTGCCTTTAGGGTATAAACAAAGGCTTTCTCTTTTATGTGCAACCATTTCAAACCCGCCTGTTTTATTTTTAGATGAACCCACATCAGGGGTTGACCCTAATTCAAGAAGAGAATTTTGGATGAGGATTAATAATTTTGTAAAAAATAATTCAACCGTTCTTGTAACCACACATTTTATGGATGAAGCCCAATTTTGCGATAATGTTGCCCTTGTTTACAAGGGGGAAATTTTGGTTAAAGGAACACCTGATGAATTAAAAAATATGGCAAAAACAAAAACAAATAATAACCCCACAATGGAAGACGCTTTTATTTTTTTAATTAAAGAAGCAAATAAAAAGGTGGCAAAATGAATGCAGCTATTATAAAAACCTTTGTTAAAAAAGAATTTAAGCAAATTATAAGAGATAATTCAAGCATTTTAATTGCTTTTATCCTGCCTTTAATTTTGCTTTTTTTATTTGGTTTTGGCGTTAATTTCGATACAAATACGGTAAAAGTTGGAATTGTTGACCTATCTAATTCGGTTGAATCAAGAAATTTTATTCAATCTTTAAAAAACACAAAATATCTTGATACTTCTTTTTATAAAACAACAAAAGAAGCAGAAAGCTTTTTAGCGGGCGGAAAAATTAGAGGGTACGTTGTCATCCCTGTTAATTATGAAATTGAATTAAAGAAAAAATTAAACCCCAAAATTCAAATTATAACAGACGGCACAGAGCCAAACACGGCAAAATTTGCATCAACCTACATTCAAGGGGCCTATTTTTCAAATTTACAATATGAAAATTCAAAAAAAGGAATTTTAGAAAAAACAAAAACAATCACTGCAATCAACCGTTCTTGGTATAACCCCGCTCTAAAAAGCACATATTTTATACTCCCCGGGTCACTAGCCATTATTATGACTATGACAGGAACAATTTTAACCGCCCTTGTTATTGCAAGAGAATGGGAAAGGGGCACAATGGAAGGAATTTTAACCACAAATATTACAAAAGGCGAATTTATTTTGGCAAAATATATTGCTTATTTTGTTTTGGGGTTTTTATCAATTCTTTTTTGTTTATTTTTGATTATTTTTGTTTTTAAAGTGCCTTTTAGGGGTTCATATATTGCGCTTTTTATAACATCATCCCTTTTTATGTTAACGGGCCTTGGGCTTGGGCTTTTAATTTCAACCACATTTAAAGACCAATTCATATCAAGCCAAATAGCAGGTACTTTAGGGTTTATGCCGTCTATGATGTTATCAGGGTTAATTTATGAAATAGATTCAATGCCTTTTTTCATCAGAATGATTTCAAATGTAATTCCTGCAAAATATTATGTTTCTGCTGTCACAAGCCTGTTTTTATCGGGAACGGTTTTTAAAATAATTCTTTTTAGCTCAATTTATATGTTTATTTTTGCCGCCTTAACCGCTTTTTTAATTTACAAAAAAACAAATGAAAGGCTTGAAAATTGTTAGCTTATTTAAAACAAAAATTTGGAAGGGTTTTAAGCCTTATTATAAAAGAATTTCATTCTGTTTGGCGAGATAAAAAAAGCAGAAGCGTTATTTTTCTGCCGCCTATTATGCAGCTTTTTATTTTTTCATACGCTGCAACACTTGATATAACAAACATAAAACTTGGCATTTTAGATTACGACAACACAGAAATTACAAGAGAATTTACAAGACAAATTAAAAGCAGCAGATATTTTAGCAAAATTTACAACTTTAAAAACCATAAAGAATTAAAAAAAGCGATAGATGAAGAAAAAATAAGAGTCGGCATTTTTATAGAAAATGATTTCACAAAAAACTATAAAACGGGAAATAACCCTTCCATTATGGTTTTATCAGACGGCAGAAGAACAAATTCAAGCCAAATTATATCAAGCTATATATCAGAAATTGCAAACAATTTTTCACCGTTAGGGCAGGTTAAAAAAAGTTCAACCTCACCCTTTTTTGAGGTTAGAAACCATTACAACCCCAATTTATCCTATCACCTTTTTATTGTTGCCTCTTTAATGGGAATTTTGCCTATGACGGCAGTTGTTTTATTATCATCACTTTCGCTTGCAAGAGAAAAAGAAATGGGAACTTTTGACGAGCTTTTAGTTTTGCCTTTTAAAACAAGTGAAATAATTTTTGGAAAGGTGATTGTGCCTTTGTTTTTCGGGCTTGTTAACGGGGTTATTATTCTTTTTCTTTCAAGAATTTTTTTCAAACTGCCGTTTGAAGGTTCTTTTTTATTGTTTATGGGAGCGTTAAGCCTTTTTTTAACCTCTGTTGTGGGCATTGGGCTTTTTATATCTTCAATATTTAAAACTCAGCAGCAAGCAATGCTTGGCGTTTTTGTATTTATGTTCCCGGCAATTATCTTATCAGGCTACACAAGCCCGATTGAAAACATAACACCCGAATTTTTACAGCACTTAACGGTTTTAAACCCTTTAAGGTTTTTTCTTGTAATTTCAAAGGGAATTATCTTAAAAAATATGAATTTTTATTACGTTTCTTTAAATTTGTTGCCAATTGTTATAATTGCAATAATTACCCTAACTGGCGCAGGGTGGGCATTTAGAGCCAAATTAGAGTAAATTTTGCATTAAGGCAATTGGTGTATTTTTTACCGCCATTATTGCATTAAGGGGGTTCAAAATGATATAATAAATTTGGTCCTAATTTATGAAAGGTAACTTAATTATGAAAAAGAGCTTAGGTTTTACATTGGCTGAAGTTTTGATTACTTTGGCTATTATCGGTGTAGTTGCTGCGATGACAATTCCTTCAGTTATCGTTAACACTAACCAATCAGAATTCAAAACAGGCTTAAGAAAAGCTGTTTCAGTTTTGAACTCATCTTTAACAATGAATATTGCTCTTGAAGGTGAATCACCTTATGACAACGCTAACTTGTTTGGCTACCTTCAACAGCACATGTCAGTTATGAAATCAACAACTAAACTTGATTTCAACAAAGATGGTAACTATGCATTCTACACAACCGATGGTATGAGATTTGAATTCCCAACCGGCGGCACACAAAAATTCACAATGCATGAAAAAACAGACCCTCAAACAATTACATTTAACCAAAGAAAATCAGACTCCAGCTACATTGGCGAATGCGGTTCATTCGGCTTGGCTTCAAACGTTAACTCAACAAATTATGGTCCTTGCTTAATTATGGTTGACGTTAACGGCGACAGAAAACCAAACCCTGCTAACGCTTCAAGCTCAGCTCAATACACATGGGCTGGTCCTGCTGAAAAACTTCTTAAAGACGTATTCACCATCATGATTACAGACGAAAAAGCTGTACCTCTTGGTGTTTCAGCTCAAAAAGCTATGTATCAAGCTCAAAAATAGTTTGATTTCAAAAAGCTGTAATAAAAACCCTGAAAATGAAAGTTTTCAGGGTTTTTTGTATATGTATAAAAAAATAAGCCCTAATTTAAGGCTTATTTTTTAAGAAAAGTTTCTTCGCCTTTAAGGGCCCTATTCATTAATTCTAAAAATATTTCTTTTGAATTTTCTTTTGAATAAACAGCCTTATAAATGGCATTTGAAATTGGCGTATCAATATTAATTTTTTGAGCAAGCTCAACAATTGCCTTTGATGTTTTAACACCTTCTGCAACAGAACCTAATTCAGCTAAAATATCATCAATTTTTTTGCCTTTTGCAAGCATTCTGCCAACTGTATTGTTTCTGCTCAAATGGCTGCTGCAGGTTGCAATTAAATCTCCCATGCCGGATAACCCCCACAAAGTTGAAGGGTTTGCGCCCAAATGCACGCTCACTCTAACAATTTCTGCCATGCCGCGAGCCAATAATGCCCCTTTAGAGTTATCGCCAAATTTCATTTCATCAATAAATCCTGCGGCAATTGCAATAACGTTTTTCAGGCTTCCGCCTAATTCAACGCCAATCATATCATCATTTGTATATAATCTGAATTTATTTGGCACATTTAATGCCATTTGAACTTTTTTAGCAACTTCTAAATCATTTGCTGCAACAGAAGCAGCTGTGGGCTGCCCTTCTAAAACTTCCAAGGCTAAAGTGGGCCCCGATAAAACGGCAATTTTTTGAGTTGGAAGTTCATCTAAAATAACTTCGCTCATTCTTTTTAGTGAGCCTTGTTCTAAGCCTTTTGAAGCGTTAACTAAAATTTGTTCATCTTTAATCCCCGCTTCTTTTAATTGCTTGCAAACAGCTCTTATTGCAGATGTTGCAACAACAAGAAGAATAATATCAGCGCCATCAATTGCTTCTTTTAGATTGCTTGTTATTTTAACTTTTTCATCTAACTGAACATTAAAAGGCTTTGTTGTTCTTTTGTATTTAACAAGCTCTTCAGATAAATCTTGTTCTCTTGACCAACCAACCACTTCGTCAAAATTATCTGTTAAAAGTTTAGTTAAAACCAAACCCCAACAGCCTAAACCTAAAACCGTTAATTTCATTTTTCCCCAATACTAAAATAAAAACTAAATAAGCCCCATAGATTGTAATTCAGATTGAATTTTTAAACCTCTCGGGCTATTTGAATAGCTTGCTTCTGCCATTTTGACAAAAACATCATTTTTATTGTTGTCCATTTTTGAATTTACAACGGAATTTCTATTGCCAAGCCTTTGAAACGCCTGTCCCATGGCGGTTGAATTAACGTGGCTTTTTTGGGCAAATATTGGCGAAATTCGCATAGAAAACGGACTCCTTATAGTTAAAGTTCAAAAACAAATATACCATAACTTTAACTCGTGTGCAATAAGAAACTTGGGCGGTTTCATTCTTGCAGCTTATATAAAACAATTCCTGCACAAAGCGCCAAATTCAAAGATTCCACGTTATTTGCCATTTTTATTGTAAGTTTTTCATCTGCCAAATTTAATAAATCGTTACATAAACCATCTGCTTCGGAACCAAACATGACAAGCAATTTACCCTTTGGCTTATAATCAGAAAAATTTTTATTTGAATTTACAACTGTTGCAATAAAATTAAACTCTTTTTTAAACTCCTTTAATTCATTCATATTAACTTTTTTAACAGGAATTTTAAACATATTCCCCGCAGCAGACCTTATTGTTTTTGGGGAATATTCATCAACAGTATCATTGAATAACAAAATTCCATCCGCACCAAATGCGCTTGATGCTCTTATTATGGTACCTAGGTTGCCTGCATCTTTGATATTATCAAGAAGGATAATTTTTTTATAAGATAAGAATTTTTTTATGTCATAAATTGGTTTTTTTGCAATTGCAATAACAGTTGCAGGGCTTTCTGTGGTTGAAATTTTTTTCATAATTTCATCTGTAACAAGATACATTTCAAAATTTTTAAATTCAGGTAAAATTTCAAGAGTAAAAATTTTTTCTATTTTTAATTTATATTCAATTGCTTCCAAAACAGCTTTTTTGCCTTCAATTAAAATTAAATTTTCCCTATATTTTTTCTGGTGCAATTTTACAACATCTTTAATTAAGCTATTTTGTAAACTTTTTATTTCTTTTAGCATTCATACATCCTTTTTGCTGTTTCTTGCCAGTTAATAAGCCATTTTAATTCTTTTTTATTCAGCATTTCATAGTTTATAAGTTCTTCTTCATATGGAAAATGAGAAAGCGAAACCTTTTTATTTTTTTCTAAATAAACAGTATTTTCAAGCCTTATTCCAAAATGGTTTTCTTTGTATAACCCCGGCTCAATTGTAAAAATGTTATTATTTTTTAATTTATATTTTGAATTAACTGATAAAGTTGGCGGCGCCTCATGCACTTCTATTCCAACCCCATGGCCTAAACCGTGCGGGAAAAGAAACCCTTCTTTTTGATATTTTTTTAAATACTTAACAGCCAGCATATGAAGTTCAAAACAATTTAAAATAGTTGAATGATAAATATTTAACTGCGCCTTTAAAACGGCTGTATAGATTTCTTTTAATTTATCATCAGGGGTTTTTCCTTTGCAATAAAAAGCCCTTGTTATATCTGTTGCATAGCCCCCTTCATAATAGCCGCCGCAATCAAGAAGAAGAACATCCCCCTTTTTTAAAATTTTTTCTTTAGAATTTGCCGTATAGTGAATTATACTTGAATTTTCGCCTATTGCTAAAATTGTTTTAAAGCTTGTCCCATCAGCACCAAATTTTTTTAATTCACTTTCAAAAATTTGGTTCAATTCAAATTCAGATAATCCTTCTTTAATTTTTTCTCTAAAAGAATAAAGCGCTAAATCAAGCCTTTTAAAGCTTTCTTTAAAATGGTTCAGTTCAAACTTATTTTTCTTTGATTTCATTTGAACTATTGGATTATTTTTAATAAAAACGGGGTTTTTAATTAAAAGGTAATCAAACAAAGAAATTGAAGCTTCATCAATTGAAATTTCACCGTCAAAATTTTTAATAAAATTTTCAAATTCTTTTATTGGCTTTTTAATTAAAAAATCAAAATCAATTGGGGTTTTATAATCTGTAAATAAATAAACTTCACTTTCGTTTTTAATAAAAAGTTTTGCTCTAAATGTTGAAATATTGTTTGTTTTATAACTTCTTAAATTCAAAAGATATGCTATTTGCACTAAATCCGTTATTAAAAAATTTTCAATTTTAATTTTTTTAATTTTTTCTTTTTGGGTTTTTCCTGCAATATTTTTTTTAACTTCAAAAACTTCTTCATTTTTATTATCAATTGAAGCTTCATCTAAAGGTGTATCATAGGTTTTAATGTTAACCCCGTTTAATTCTTCAATTAATTTTTTATAAAATAAAAAAGGAGTTGATTTATATGGAATATAAAGAGTTGAATTTTTTGGCAAAAATTCTTTTAGATATGTTAAAAAAGGCTTTTTAAAATCCATTTTAACAACATTAACATTTTTTCCTTTTGTTTGAATTTCTGCTTGAATGTGGTATCTTGGGTCAACAAAAAGGGTAATTTTTCCGTTTTTATCTTCAATTCCTTCCCCTGCTGTTCCAAAAAAGCCCGTTTTTAAGCTTAGAGGTGCCATTTTATAGTGAGAATAAGAATAATCATCTTTCGATTTTAATAAAATAAATTCGTTTTCTTTAATTTTTTCCATATCGGGTGCCATCAGTAAATCATTTGTATTATAACACTTCTTGCCCTTTTTTTATAATCAAAATCGAAAAGTAAAATTCTTTGGAACCTATCAAGCTCAAATTCGCCTCTTATAAAAGGAATGGAAACAGAACTTCCCGTTAAAATTGTTTTAATATAAGATGAATTTTTGCGGTTTTGAAACTCCGGAACTATATTTTTTATAAAATATGAAAAATCTGCCTTCATTTCAGGGGAATATTCACTAACTGCAATTGAAGCGGATGAAAAAGGCGAATGCACGTTTATAAGGGCATTTTCAATTTCATTTTTTATTGCCGCCATTTTTACTTTTTCAGTTATATCAACAATATCATTGCCGTTTGTATTTATTACAAATTTTGAAATTTTTATCGCCATAATTTTTACCAAAATAAAAGGCAGGAAATTTTCACTTCCTGCCTTTTATATTTTGATATTAAATTAAATAGCAGGCATTAAAAATGCACAAACAAGCAGCACTGAAAGAACAGTTAATTTAACTGCAAGGTTTGAAACAAGGTTTGAACTTTCAGCTGAAGATATTTTCTTTGCTGCTGAAATAATTGCCAAAACACCCCCTGCAACAATAGCGCCAAAAAGAACACCTATTAAAGTTTGCAAGCCTAAAGCCCTTTCAAACAGCTTTGTAATTGCATAAAAGCTGAATAATGGAAGAGTGCAAACTAAAATTGAAGGCAAAATTGAACCCAAAAAGCCTTTATTTGAAAGAATTTTTACCACATCAAGGCTTTCAATTGATTCTTTTTTGAATATCTTTTTAACAGCTTTTATAAATGAACCGTTAACAAGGCCGACAGGTAAAATTGAAACGCCTGCGCCGAATATGAAAGCATACATTACAAACGGGTTAAGTGAATCAACTTCTTCTAAATTAATTGTTGTTACAAGCCCTGCAACTAAAAGAAGACAAGCATAAATTGAACAAATTGAAAATATAACTTTAGATTTCACGCCATACATTGTTAGCGCAGGTGAAACTTCTGAAATTATATTTTTTTCTTCTTCATTTTCAAGGTTTAAAAGTGCGCCATCTTTAATATCTGAAGCGTTTGAAATTGCGCCCATAATTTCAATTACCGAAAGAATTGAAATTGCAGATAAGCCTAAACCCCAAAAGCCTGCGGTGTAGCTTTCCATACCGCCTGCATTAACAAATGCTGCAAGTGCTGAAAACCCTGCAATTAAAAGAGGAACGCAAACAGAAGCATAGCTTCTTGCATTTGATTCTTCTTTTTTGTAGTTTTGAAGTTCGTCTTTTTTAATTCTTAAATTAAAATATCCTGCAATTGCAATAACGATAGCAGTTAAAACACCTGTTGCAACAGGGTAGAAAAGCCCGTAATCAGGCATAAACACCATTTCAATTAAATAATATGAAATTCCAAGATATAAGGCAATTGCAACAACAAAAGATGTAAAAAATGAAAGTTTTGAATTTAAAAATTTTGTTTTTGCAATTAAAGAAGCAATCATTGTGCAAAAAACGCCAACAGCAACAAGTGTCATAGGTAAAAATGCGCCTATTAAATTCAAAACAACAAGGCCGTTTATAATTGTACCGGTTAAAATTGCAATTAAAGTTATCGCAACATCTAAAGCTTTATTTTTTGCATTTAAACTTTTTCCGATAATATCAGCTTCTTTTGCTTGGAGTTTTTCCAAATTTAGAATTTTTGCAGCATTTGAAAAAATTTCGCCCGAATTTATTAATAAAAAGGCTTCTAAGCAAGTGCCAAAGGTAAAGCCCATAATAATTGAAGGGTCTTTAAAAATAAAATACAAAACAGGAAAAGCAATTAAATTAAAACCAACAGGAATTAAAAAAGAAGAAATTCCGCCGTTTAAAATTGTTTTGTGAAATTCTTTTGAAGAATTTTTAGCTGCCAAATTTGCCCTTGTGCTTGAATTAAGAGAAACCAAAGAAGACAAAAATGAAGCAATATAAACTACAATTGAGCCAACCAAAAAGCAAATTGCAACAGAAGCACCCAAAAATTTATAAATTAGGGGGCAAGCAACAATTGAAGATAACAAAGTTAAGAAGAAATCTTTTTTTTGAATATTGAAAAAGCCTTTTTTAAGTTCTTTTTCTTCTTCTTTTAATTTTTCATTTTCATTTTTGTTAAATAAAACTTCATGAATTTTTAAAGCTGCAAACAAAAGTGCCGCCATGCCTGCAATTGGCCCCGCCCAAATAATTTTAATCGTTGTAAAATCTGTTGCCAATTTAAACAAAATAAGCCACATTGCATAAATTGAAATCAGCCAAAAGAAAAGATTATAAATAACCTTTCTTAGTTTCATTGAAAAAGACATAATTTTTCTATCCCTAAATACTACTACAAGGCGCATTATATCATATATAAAAAACATTGTTAAGCTTTGTAACACAATTCAAATTTAATGAAATTTTTTCTTCTCAGATGTTTTTATTTATTTGTAAAGGTAAAAAGGTATAACTATGAGCAATCCATTTGCAATTAATCCATATAATGCCTATGCACAGAATGCGACTCCTGTGACAAGCACTTATGTGGGCGGAAGCTCCGCAGGAGGTACCGGAAGCATTTGGGGAGGAACCCCCGAAGCACAAGGCGTTTCCAAAACAGGCGGAAACCAAGGAGTTAATTCTTATCAAAAAGACATTAATGAAGTTGCGATGATAGGCGCAAACAAACGTGCAGGCTTTGAAAACGGGCTTGGGGGAACAAACAACCCGGATGATCATAAGCTGTTTTTGACGGCCTAATAGTTTTTATAAAAAGTTTAAAAAAAGAGGCTTAAATTAAGCCTCTTTTTTGTTTATTTTAAATCAAGGTAACTTCCTTTTCTTTTGTCTGAATATGTTGTATGTAAAAGGTGATGTGCCAATTTTGACCCCGGAGTTTCCAAAAATTCTTTGTATAATTTTTGAATTTCAGGGTTTTCGTGGGAATTTCTAACGGGAAGATTTTTATCTTCTTCATATAACCCTTCCATTCTATCTTCTTTTATTTTGGAATCTTTGCAAGAAATAGGCTGGCCTGCACCATTTATACAGCCGCCGGGGCATGCCATAACTTCAAGCATTTGAAAATCGGCTTTGCCTTCTTTAATTTCTCTAACGGCTTTTTCTGCTTCCACTAAAGTTGAAACAACTCTTATTTTAACTTTTTTGCCTTGAATATCAAGAACGGCTTCTTTTGACCTTGAAGATGAATCAACCCCTCTTAGAGGAACAATATCTAGCTTTTCTAAGTTTTTGCCTGTTATCATATTATAAGCAGTTCTAACCGCAGCTTCAGCAACACCGCCTGAAGCTCCAAATATTGTAGCGCCGCCTGAATAACCGCCAAAGGGTGAATTTGCTTCTTCTTCTTTTAAGTTTTTAAAATCAATGCCTTCCGCTTGAATCATTTTTGCAAATTCAACCGTTGTTAAAACAACGTCTGTTTGACCTTGCAATTCTTCTCTTTTTGCTTCATATTTTTTAGCACTGCAAGGCATAACAGAAACCACTTTTAAGTTTTCTTTTGTAAAGCCTTCATAAAATTTTGGAACAAATTCTTTTATTGTGGAAGATAACATTTCTTGCGGCGATTTTGCAGTTGATAAGTGGTTTAGCATATCCGGGTGTTTTAATTCCATATACCTTACCCAAGCAGGGCAGCAAGAGGTAAAAATAGGAAGGTTTTCGTTTTTAACCACTCTTTGAACAAATTCGTTTGCTTCTTCCATAATTGTAAGGTCTGCTGAAAAATTGGTGTCAAAAACAAGGTCAAAGCCCAATTTTCTTGCAGCAGCATACATTTTTTTGATGGAATTTTCACCTGGCTTTAAGCCAAACATTTCACCCAAAGCAACCCTAACAGATGGTGCAAATTGAATTGCAGTTTTAACTTCTCTATCGCCTAAAAGGTCATAAACGCAATCTATATTTGATTTAATTGTTAAAGCGCCTGTTGGGCAATTAGCAGCGCATTGGCCGCAATTTACACAATCTACATCAAGCATATTTTTGTTTGACATTGTTTGAACTTTAGCCTTGTAGCCTCTATTATAAAAATCAAGAACGCCTAAGCCTTGAAATTCATGGCAAGCTCTAACGCAAGCACCGCACAAAATGCATTTGTTCATATCTCTTTGAATTGAATAGCTTGATGAATCTATTGGAAGAAGGTCTTCTTCTTTAAGTTTTTCAAATGTAATATTTGTTATGCCGTATTCAAAAGCATATTTTTGAAGTTCGCAAGAACCTGATTTATTGCACATTGTGCATTCTCTGTTATGGTGAGCAAGCAATAATTCTAAAATGGTTTTTCTTATTTTTCTAACCTTTTTAGTATTGGTATAAACCCTTAAACCTGCTTCCGGCGGCATTGTGCAAGAGGCTTGAATTCCCCTTTTTTCGATTTCAACAACACACATTCTGCAAGCGCCGAATTGGGTTAAATCGGGGCGGTAGCAAAAAGTTGGAATTTCAATTCCCGCTTTTTTTGCAACCTCTAAAATTGATTTTTCATTATCAAATTCAACTTCAATATCATTTATAAAAAGTGTTTTTTTATCGTTATCAGTCATTTTTTAAATCCTTATTCGCTAACAATGGCCTTAAACGGGCAAGCATTCAAGCAAGCACCGCACTTAATACATTTAGATTGGTTAATTTTGTGAGGGTTTTTAACCGTTCCGTCAATTGCACCCACAGGGCAATTTCTTGCACATTTTGTGCAGCCTTTGCAGAGTTCTTCTTTGATTACAATTCTCTTTAAGGCTTTGCAAACGCCGGCAGGGCATTTTTTATCTTGAATGTGCGCTATATATTCATCTCTAAAATATTTAAGAGTGGATAAAACGGGGTTTGGTGCAGTTTTTCCAAGGCCGCAAAGTGACCCTGCTTTTACAACTTCTGCAAGTTCTTCCAGTTTATCCAAATCCTCCATAGTGCCATTGCCTTTAACAATTTTTTGCAAAATTGCAAGCATATTTTTGGTTCCTTCACGGCAAGGAACACATTTGCCGCAAGATTCATTGGTTGTAAAGTTCATAAAGAACCTTGCAACTTCAACAATACAAGTTTTATCGGACATAACAACCAAACCGCCTGAACCAACCATTGCTCCTGCTTTAATTAAGTTGTCATAATCCATTGGAATATCAAGGTGTTCTTCTGTTAAACAGCCGCCTGAAGGCCCGCCGATTTGAACGGCTTTAAATTTTTTGCCTTCTCTCATGCCGCCGCCTATATCAAAAATAATTTGCCTTAAGGTGGTTCCCATTGGAACTTCAATTAAACCTGTATTATTAACTTCGCCTGTTAGAGCAAATGTTTTTGTACCTTTAGAGGTTTCTGTTCCCATTTTATTGAACCATTCGGCACCGTTTAAAATAATAACGGGAACATTTGCCAAAGTTTCAACGTTATTTATAAGTGTGGGCCTTCCAAACAAACCTTTGTTTGCAGGGAACGGCGGTTTTGGCCTTGGCATGCCGCGTTCGCCTTCAATTGATGCTATTAAAGCTGTTTCTTCACCGCAAACAAAAGCGCCTGCGCCTTCTCTTATATGAATGGTTAAATTAAAGTTTGTGCCCATTATGTTATTGCCTAAGAAATTTCTTTCTTCGGCATCTTTAATGGCTTTTCTTAAACGTTTAATTGCAAGCGGATATTCTGCCCTTACATAAATGTAGGCTTCATCTGCGCCAACGGCAAATGCTGCAATTGCAATGCCTTCCAATAATTTATGGGGGTCGCCTTCCATAACGGATCTATCCATAAAAGCGCCGGGGTCGCCTTCGTCGCCGTTACAAATAACATAAGATTTTCCGCCTTTATTTGCTGCAGTAAAGCGCCATTTTCTGCCGGTTGGGAACCCGCCGCCGCCACGGCCTCTTAAGCCTGATTTTTCAATTGTTTCAATAACTTTATCAGGGTCATTTTCTTCCAAAACATTATAAAGTGCTTCATACCCTCTAACTGCAATTGCTTCATCAATTGATTCAGCATCAATGTTTCCGCAATTTTTAAGAGCTGTTCTTGTTTGTTTAGCGTAAAAATTAATGTGTTCATCATCCATAACGTGGTTATGAGTCATAGGGTCAACATATAAAAGCCTTTCAACAGGTTTTCCGCCTTTAATATGGCTTTCAAAAATTTCTTCAACATCAGAAACTTTAACTTTTACATAAGTTACTTTTAATTTTGGAATTGTAACCAAAACGCCCTGTTCGCAAAAGCCGTGGCAGCCCGTTGGAACTGTTGTCATTTTGTCTTTTTCGTTTAATATTGCAACATCTGCGCCAAGTTCTTTGAATTTTTCAATAACTTGCATTGAACCGTTTGCAACACAACCTGTTCCTGCGCAAACTAAAACCCTTAAGCCTTGATTTTGAATTAATTCCTGAGCTTTCTTTTGCTCATCTTTTATATTTACGTTTAATGCTAATTTTTCCATTAGTTGGCTTCCTCTCTAATTAAGGTGTCTATAATGACTTCGATTGCTTCAGGCGTCATTTGAGGATAAACCTTTTCATTTATGACAACAACCGGAGCCAAACCGCATGCGCCAAGGCAGCTAACCGTTTCAACGGAAAAAAGCCCGTCTTTTGTTGTCATTTTGCCGTTTTCCATAGGTAATTTTGCCTTTATTGCTTCTAACACAGGGAGTGACCCCCTAACATGGCATGCTGTTCCGTCGCAAACCTTTATTTCATATTTGCCTTTAGGCTCAAGGCTAAATTGTGCATAAAAAGTTGCAACACCCAAAACAGTTGCAGGAGAAAGCCCTTCAATTTTATCGCCAATGTAGATTATGGCATCTTCGGGCAAGAACTTATATATTTCCTGAACTTTTTGCAAAATGGTTATAAGATTTGTTTTTTCATAACCGCAATCATTTAAAATTTTATCGATTTTACTAAAATCAATAGAGCCTTTTAACTCCGTCATTTTCTTTCTAATCCCCACAAACTAACTTAATTATAATAATATATTTTTAAGCCATAATCAAATAATTTACATATATTGAATGGCAACCTTTTTTAAATACTTGTCTTTCAGGGTTTTTGATATTTTTTTCACAACATCTCGCCTTAGTTCAATTTCAATTGGCAAATTCGGGTCATAGTGGGCTGAATTAACCTTTGCACCAACAACAAAATCAATACAATCTGCATCCAAAAGAAAATCAATTAAATCTTTGGCTGCATCTTTTTTATCTTCAAAATCGCCGTCAGATAAATATTCAGAAACTCTTGTTAAGGTTAAAATGCCTTCTGTCACAATGTCTGCGCCTTCCATAAAAGAAACCGCAGGCAAAGAACCCCCTGAATTTTGGTTTATATATATTTCTCTGTTTAATTCTCTTGCCAAAATTCCTGCCGTTGTGCCGCCTGCAACGCCTTTTTTGCCTTCAAATTCATCAAAAATTCTTGCCCATTCAAAATCTTTGTCGCTGTTATATGGGGGGCCTGTATAAATTAAGGCTTTTTTTGGCGTTGCCGCCTTTAATATAAGTGCAGAAATGTCATCTTGCGGCTTGTGGTCGCCTGAAACGTATTTTGCAATGTTTGTAATATGGCGGGCTAAATCATCGGGGTTGAAATCGGGCGTTTTTTCAATATATTCTTTCACAATTCTTTTTAAACCATCTCTTGTAATACCATCCCTTAATTGTTCGGATGCAAGCCCCGCTTGCGTTACGCCATCTGATACAAAAACAAGAACATCATTTTCTTCTAAAGTTAAATTATAAATTTTTAAGTGCCTGTCTTTATGGTTTTTTGAATCAATAATTTCAGGAGTTTGTTCAACGATGTTGCCTTTTGTATAGTAGATAAAATCGGGGTTACCTTCTTCAATTATATTAACATTGCCTTCATTATCGGCTACAACAACAGAAAATGTTGAATAGCTTATGTTTCTAACCTTGCAAACGGGAAGTGAATTCATAACAATTTCTGCGGATTTAACCAAATCTGCATTGTTTTCTGCAAACCCAGAAAGCATAACAGATGTCATTGTAGATAAAATGTTCGCTTTAATCCCGCTTCCAAGCCCGTCTGATAAAACTGCCGTAATTTTGTCGGAATCTTTGTATCTTTTAGTTAAAATACAATCGCCGCAAGCGTTTTGATTATCTTTTTTAAGAGAAGATTTTCCTATTTTTATAAACATTATTTGTTATCATCCTCGCTTGAATAATCTTCTGCAATTGAGCTTAAAAGGGTTTCAACATCAACCATATGTTCCCCTAATAAGCTTGCTATATTTTGAACGGTTTCTATATTTTTATTTATAACTTCTCTTGCTTTTCTTGCCACTTTTTCTCTGTTTATTTCAGATGTTGTAACATCTGTTATAATGGCGCCTGTCAGGGTATTTTCTTCTATAACAAAAACATTTATATCATATAATTTATCTTTAATTTGATATCTTTCTTTGTGAATTTCCGTATTTTTCATTAAAGCCGTTTCAAACAAAGAATAGAAAGGTAAAATTCTATCCAATAAAGCACCCTTCATGCCATCGGGGCGTTTTGAGAAAATGTCATACATATCAGGTGCAAACATTTTAATGAAAGCATCGTTTGTTTCCATAATTTCAAGCTTGCTATTTACCATAACCATAGCAGATGGCATTGTTCTTAAAAGCATTGCCGTTTTTTTCATGGCTAATTTTCTCATATAAGAAACGCACATAGAAGGTTCTGCTTTTTTATCCAAAATTGCAGCTGCAAGTTCTCTGCAGGTTGAATATCCGCAGCCGCCGCAATTTAGTTCGTCTTCATCAGAGGTTTTGCCTATTGATTTCATTGCATCTGACATATCAATTAAAGATATTTTCTTATCAGATTTTGGAACCGGCTCATATTCCATTTCTAAAACAGTATCAGGGGTTTTTGGAATATCGCTTCTTTTTTTCACTTTAGATAAAATGTTTGAATTAACAATTAACCCTGATTTTTTAGTTGGTACGGCAGGCCCATTCACGCAGCCGCCTTCGCAAGCAAGCGCTTCTAAAAATATTTTGCCTTCAATGTTTTCCGCTTTTAAATTTTGCAGAGCCCTTTTTAGAGCAGGAAGGGAAGATAAGCTTATTAAGCGAACATCTTTTTTAATTTTATCCATTTTAATTGTTTCATTCATGCCGCCTTCAATTGGGTATAAACCGCCTTCGTGGGCAAGTTTTGGAATGAAAACATCTTCTTTTGTCGGTTCAATTGAATTAATATCAATGCTTGAATCTTTAATCCAATAGTTTAGTTCATCAAAAGTTAAAGAAGCATAGATTAAATCGGGGTTTCTGTCTGCTTCGTTTTTCTTTGCGATACAAGGGCCAATGAAAACAACTCTTATATCTTCATCTTTATAAAAATCTTTTAAATATTTTGCATGGGTTAAGGCAGGAGATGCGATTTTTGCAATATATTTTGTAAATTCAGGTTTATAATTTCTGATATAATCCACAACAACAGGGCAGCAAGATGAAATTAAAAGCCCTTTTTCCATTTCATTTAAAGTTTTTGTTGTTTCAATAGAAACAGATTCCGCCCCCAAGGCAGTTTCGCTGACTCCATAGAACCCTAAAGTTTTTAAAAGAGAAATCATAACAGGCTGAGAATAGTCATAAACGCCTGCCCAAGAAGGCGCAAGAGAAACTATAACTTTTTTGCCTGAAATTAAAAGAGATTTAACCTTATCTATATCATATCTGATTCTTTTTGCGCTTGATGGGCAAACCCGAACGCAATGGCCGCAAGCAATACATTTATCTTTTATGATTTTTGCCTGAGAATCAATAACTTCAATCGACTTAACAAAACATTCTCTAACACACTTGTAGCAATCATGGCACTTATTTGAAAGTGTGTAGACGGGATAAATTTTTTCTTTCATATCAATCTTCTTAACAACCTAGCCATTTTTATTTTACATTATTAGGGCGCATTTTACAATTTATTAGCTATACTTTTAATTGATTTTGTAGTAAAATTAAGCAAAATGTTTGAGAAATTCACCCAGAAAGCTTTGGATATTGTTGTTAACGCTCAAATTGAAGCGGGAAATTCCGGTGCAGATAAAGTTTATTCGGAACATTTTTTAATAGGCCTTGTAAATTCCTTGAAAGGCGTGCAAGGAAGGCTTTTAGGGTTGAATGAAATCAACATTGATGAATTAAAACAAAAAATAGACAACAAAATTGAGCTTAAAAAAGAACCGAAAAACGGTGAATTTATTCCTTTTTCAACAAGCGCAAGAGAAATTTTAGAAAAAACAATGGAAATTTCAAGGCTTTATAATAACTCTCTTGTAATTCCTTATTATATCGCCCTTGCAATTTTTAATTCAAAAAATTCAGGTGCTTATGAAATTTTAAAAGAATTTAATTTTGATGAAGAAAAAGCTATTTCAAATATTCAAGGGTTATTGAGCAAGAAAAAGAAAAAGAAACAGTTTAAACACCCCGAAGAAGATGACAAAACCTTAAAACAAGATAATTTCTTTAAAAAAGTTGATACCATTTTTACGGAAAATAATTTATCAAAGCTTTTAAGTTCCGCTAAAGCAAAATTATCTACATACGGTTATGAAATTTTAGGAACGGAACAAATTATTGAATCTGTTTTGGATGAAGAAACCGACATTACAAAAATTTTAGCCAAATATGGCATTACAAAAGAATCTTTTGATGAAAAATTAAAGAATTTTTCAAACAGAGAGGAAGAATATGGCGAAAGGCAAATTATATTCACGCCAAACGCCTTTAGAGTAATGTTAAATGCCGTTGAAGCGGCAAAAGAAATGGGCAGCGTTGAAATTAAGCCCGAACACATTATTATGGGTGTTTTAAAGGCAAAAACAGGCATTGCTTATAAAATTATAAAAGAATTAACAGGCTATAAAACAGATTTTATTGACCAATTAACAAAAGAATTAAACACAGGCGCAAAAACCATGCCTGAAACCCTTGCTATTTTAAGGCTCGCTAAAGCAGAAGCCAAAAACTTAAACAAAACAACAATCGGAACAGAAATGATTTTACTTGGCATTTTGGCTTATAAAAATGGCGTTGCTGCGGAAGTTTTGGATAAATTGGGAATAACCCTAAAAGATGCAAGGCGTGAAGCGCTTAATTTAATAGGAGATGACGTTGAAGAAGGCAGTGAAGCTTCAATGAAATATACCAAAAAAGGAAAAAACCTTTTAGAAATTGCTTATGAAGTTGCAAAAAACCACGGCAAAGAAAAAATTATGTCTGAACACATTTTGTATGCAATTACAAAATTAACCGATTGTGTTGCAATGAAAATTTTGGAAAATTTAGGAACAGACACGCTTGAAATCAAACAAGGCATTTTGGTTGAATTAAAAAATATTCAAATTTAATCATCGTTTCTTGAAATTTGAATTCTTCGATTTTCGCCTTCACCAACACTTTTTGATTGCAGGTTGTATGAATCTGCAAGTTCATGCTGCAATTTTCTTATATTCTGCGGCTGCGGCTCTAATTCAACAGTTTCTGCCCCTTCCATAACTTTTGCAATGGCAGCTTTTGCTTCATCAAGCGCAAGTTCCGTTTCATCTTTATAATTAACCGTAACTTCTTTAAAATCAGGGTTTTCGGCTAAATGCAGAGCATCTTTTAAAACTTTTTGAATTTGCGACATTGTATTTGTTCGAACAAAATAAACAGGCAATCTATATTCATTTGCTATTGATAAAATTTTACACCCGCCTTTTGCAAAGTTTTTATGAGCAATAACAATGTCTGCATCTTCTACATTTCTTACAATTTCAACATCTATATCAAGCCTTTCTATTATTTTATTTACAATAGACCTTGAAACTGCGTATATATAAACTTTTTTATGGTTTTTAACTTTTTTAATGTAAGCTTGCCTGTTGAATGAAAAATTCATTGGGTTTTGGGCCCTGTTATCAAGCTCGTTTACCTTATCAATTGTTTTTTCAAGTTCTGTTTTGGTTGGAATTTTATCATTATAAACGCCATCCACTTTTCTAATTTCAGGCGTAACGGGCCAGCCCCTTAAAATGCAGTCAACAGCTTCTGCCGTGTCTTTATATACGGCTAAAGTGTTTCTGTCTATAATTTCAATTACAATGTCAAATGTGGGCTGTTTTTCCCTTTCTAACACGGTTTTTTGGCAGCCCCTGTGTTTTGCTTCTTCATCGCCCAAAGTAACAGAGCTTACACCGCCTACTAAATCTGACATAGCGGGGTTTTTAATTAAGTTATCCAAGGTGTTGCCATGGGCTGTTGCAATTAACATAACACCACGTTCTGCTATTGTTCTTGCGGCAGCAACCTCTAATTCCGTTCCTATTTCATCTACAACTATAACTTCAGGGGTGTGGTTTTCAACCGCTTCAATCATAATATCTTTTTGAAATTCAGGCTGCGGAACTTGCATTCTTCTTGCTTTTCCTATTGCAGGGTGCGCAACATCGCCATCGCCTGCAATTTCATTTGATGTATCTACAACAACAACTCTTTTGCCCAGTTCATCTGCAACAAGGCGGCTTATTTCCCTTAATTTTGTTGTTTTGCCAACACCGGGGCGCCCCAAAAAGAGAATGCTTTTATTTTGCATAACAAAATCTTTAATGCAAGTTATAGTGCCTGTAATAACACGCCCTATACGGCAAGTAAGGCCTATGATTTTCCCTTGCCTGTTTCTTATGGCACTTATTCTATGCAGTGTGCCTGCAATGCCTGAACGGTTATCAGATGTAAATTCGGGGATTTTTGATGTTATATAATCAATGTCATCTGATGTAACGGTGTCAGTTCCTAAATATTCAATCTTCCCGTTCCCGATTCTAACTTCAGGAAGTCTTCCAATATCAAGAACAATTTCAATGGCTTCATCTAAAAGCCCGTCATAAATATTTCTTTTAATTTTCGGAGGTAAAATTTCAATTAATTTGGTGAGGTCATTTTGAAATTGAACTTCACTCATAAACTTATATATTGCCTTTCAAACAAGCTATTGCCAAAAAAGGTTTATCTACCTATATTATAAACTTTTTTACAATTGAATACAAGATGCTTTAAAAATATTAAAAGCCCTGTCACTTAAATAACAGAGCATTTTAATAGAATAAATTTATTTAATTAAACATTAGCTGTTTCTTTTTGTGTTTGGCACATAAGTTCCATTTCATCTAATGAAGCAAAAACGCTGTGTGCGCCGCAATCTACAAAGTGAACTTCGCCTGTTACACCTGAAGATAAATCTGAAGCTAAGTATAAGCCTGCTTTACCGACATCTTCTAAAGATGGTGTTCTTTTTAGGGGTGCTTTTAAAGTATTTGCTTTTAACATTCTGTCAAACCCGCCAATACCTTTTGCAGCCATTGTTTTAACAGGGCCTGCCGATAAGCAGTTGCATCTGATGTTGAATTTGCCTAAATCTGCCGCAATAAATCTCATGGAAGATTCCAAAGCTGCTTTTGCAACACCCATAATGTTATAGTTTGCAACGGCTTTTGTTGAGCCCAAATATGTTAAAGCTAAAATTGAGCCGCCGCCTGTTAATTCCATTTGGGGTTTAGCATATTTTGACATTGTAAGAAGTGAATATGCACTAACATGCATTGCTAAATCCCAGCCTTCACGGGTTGTTGTGTAAAAATCGCCCATTAAATCTTCTTTATTTGCAAACGCAACGGCGTGGATTACAAAATCTAATCTATCATATGTTTTTTGATATTCTTCAAAAACTTTTTTAACATCTTCGTCTTTTGTAACATCGCATTCTAAGCAAAGTTTAGCATTCATTGAATCTGCAATCGGGCGAACTCTTTTTTCCATTGCTTCGTTTGCATATGTGAAAGCAATTTCGCCGCCTTCTTTATAAATTTGTTCGGCTATTGCGTTTGCAATACCAAATTTATTTGAAACACCAAAAATAATGCCTTTTTTACCGTCCATTATCCCCATAAGATAAGCTCCTTAAAACTTTTTACAAGTTAAATATACTATAAAGATGTTGTTTTGTAAATGAAAGCAAATTTAATGCCTTTAATAACAACTTTTTATTTGTTTGGGGTTTAAAAATATATGAAAATTAACCCTTCTTCAAACTTAATAAATTTTAGAGGCGCAACAATTAATATAAATGCGCTGTCTGATACCCATGGCAATTTAGAACTTGCTGACAGAGGGTTTCAAACTTTAATGAAAAATGAAAAAGATGTTTTTGAAAAAGAAGAAAAAGGGAAACAAAACTTTTTAATTATTGGGGGCGATTGGTTCATTTCAGGCGGGAAAACAGGCTTTTTAACAGACCCTAACAAACCCTTAATGAAATTTCAAGGGGAGATGCTGAACAAATTTATAGGCAAAGTTAAAGAAAAATACCCGATGACAAAAAGCATTTTTGTTCCGGGGAACCACGAAACAGACGGCGGCATTGAAATTTTCGGCCAAGCGATGAAAAATATTGATGCAGATGTTGTTATAACAAATTTAGATTTCAAAAATTCTTACCTTTTAAAAGATGCAATTGATGAAGGAAGAGTTGTTAGTGAAAAAATAACCGTTGTTCAAGATGATAAAGACCCAAACAAAAAATATCCAGTTTTAAATTTGGGGGTAATGCCAACCAATCTTGAATTTTACTTAAATAACCACAATGGCCTTGAATTGATTGAAAATTGCAGGCTTCCGCAAAAATATGTAAGTTCAAACCAAACCCAAAAAACAAGAGAATTAATTAAGAAAAGAATTGAAGAATTTAAGGGTGAAAACCCAAACGGAATTGTTGTTTTAACTTGCCATACAGGGGTTAATTTGGCAGATGATATTGCAAGAGAAGCAGATGTTGACCTTATATTTGATGCCCATGAACATAAAGATGAAACAAGATATGTAAATGGAACCCCCATTGTTGCGCTCTCTCAAAATTTTCAAAAAATGGTAAACGCTAAAATTGTTGTTGATGATAACAATAAAAAAGAAATTAAAATTAAAGAATTAAGACCAAATGAAGGTTCAATTCAACAGGGAGATTTAGGCAAATTTTATAAAACGCTTTTTGAAAAAGATGTTATTCCTATATATTCAATTCAAGCAGACGGGCTAACCGGCCTTTCAACAGATAACATCAGAAACAGAAACAGCCACTTGGCAAATTTTGTTTTAGATTCTATAAGAGATGAAATTAAAGAATATGACCCTGATGTTCAAATTTTTGCACTGAATGCAAGTGCAATAAGAGGCGGCTTTAAAGTTTCAAAAGATTCTCCAAAAACATCCCCCATAGAAATTGCAAATTGCTTAATCGGCATTAACCATAAAGTTGCAAATGTTGTGGTGAATGATGTTTCAGGCAAAGAACTTTCTTATATGGTTTTGGATAATTTCTTATTTAATAGGCTTGATACCGAAAAAAACCCTCTTATTCATTATTCGGGGTTAAAAATAGATAAAACGGGGCTTATGGCAGCTTATGACAGGGGAATTTTTGGCGAAGAATTGTGTCAATATATAACTTTGGCAGATACCAATGAACAAATTGACCCGAATAAAAAATACAGAATAGCAAATGTTGAAAAATATTTTACAAAAACAACAAATGAAAAAATTAAAGAACTGTATGCTTCTTCAAAGCCTTTAAATATAAATATCCATGATTTATTTAAAGAACATTTTAAAAAACACCCAAATGTTTCTTATACGCAAGAAAACAGGCTTTATTAAAAAAAGGGCTTTTAAACCCTTTTTTTTAATCTTCAAATTTTAAACTTAAATAATCTTTTAAGGCAAGTTTCCAATCCCTTAACATTTTGCCGTTATCCATAACAGAATATTTCGGGCGGTTTGCAGGCCTTTTAAATTCTTCTGTTGTGCAAGGTTTAAGGTTAACTTTTAAATTGCTTAATTCAAAAATTGTTTTTGCAAAATTATACCAAGTGGTTGGTTTGCCGCCACCGGAGAGGTGGTAAATTCCATAAGGCTTATTTAACAATGTCATAATAGCACCCGCTAAATCCATTGTCCAAGTTGGCGTTCCCCATTGGTCGTCAACAACTTTTAATTCTTCTTTATCTTTTAAAGAAAGCATTGTATCAACAAAATTTTTGCCATACATACCATAAAGCCAGCTTGTTCTTGCAATGTAATATTTTTTGCAATGTTTTTGAACAAGCTCTTCCCCCTTTAATTTTGTTCTGCCATAAGCGTTTATGGGGTTCACCTTGTCAGATGGTAAATATGGTGAATTTTTGCTCCCATCAAAAACGTAATCTGTTGAAATGTAGATAAGAGGAACATCAATTTTGCTTGCAGCAAGCGCAACATTTTCAGTTCCAATTGCATTAATTAATTCTGCTTTTTCTTCCTCTTCTTCCGCCCTATCAACATTTGTGTAGGCTGCAAGGTGAATAATTAAATCAGGATGTGCTTTTGAAACAAAATCTTCAACATCTTCTTTTTTTGTAATGTCTAGGTTATCAATATCTGTTTCAATTAAAAAACACCCTAAATCTTCCAATGTTGGGCAAAGGTCTTGCCCGAGCATTCCTTTTGCGCCTGTTATTAAAACTTTCATAATAAGTCCTCTTTGTTTATTTCTTTAATTGTTTTTGCATTTTTATCTTTTTCAGATAAATTTGGTTCAAAATCTATGCCCCAATCAACATTTATATCTTTATCAGACCACAAAATGCCCATTTCATCTTTTGGGCTATATTCGCCTGAAACTTTATACATAACTTCAACAACATCAGATAAAGCAACAAACCCATGGGCAAAGCCTTTTGGAATAAAGAGCTGATGTTTGTTTTCTTCTGTAAGCCTTCTTTTTGTCCATTTTAAAAACGTGGGGGAATTAACCCTTATATCCACAGCAACATCAATTATTTCGCCTTTTGTGCAGCGAACAAGTTTAGCTTGAGCATTAGGGTTTTTTTGAAAATGAAGCCCCCTTAAAACGCCATAGCTTGACTTTGAATGGTTATCTTGAATAAAATCTTCGTTTATTCCGGCTGAAATCAAATCTTTTTTCTTGTATGTTTCAAGAAAAAAGCCCCTGTTATCGCCAAAAACTTTTGGTTTTACTAAAATAACACCATCCAGTTCAGTTTTTTCAAATTCAAAAGGCATTTTTAAACTCCAAAAAAATATTTTATAAAAAGTATACCCTTAAAATAAGATATTTTCAAAATTTTATTGTAAACTTAACTTATGACAATAAAACAAATTATAATTTCTATAATTTTATTATTAGCAATTTACGGATTTTTAATAGAGCCAAATTTAATTACGGTTAAAAAATTAACCTTAAAATCGGATGAAATTAAAGATTTGAAAATTGTTTTTGTTTCAGATTTTCACCTTTCAAAACAGGCAAAATCAAGACTGGATAGAATTATCAAAAAGGTGAACGAACAAAACCCCGATGTTATAATTTCTGGCGGCGATTACGTTATTATGCACAATGCCAAATTTTCAATGGATATGGATTATGCTGCTAAAAAAATTTCTGAAATGAAGGCAAAATACGGCATATATTCCGTTATGGGAAACCACGATTACCACAAGGATAATAAATATATAAAACAAGCACTTGTAAAAAACGGCATAAAAGTTTTGGAAAATGAAAATGAAAAAATTATGCACAATGGAAACCCCATTTATATTGCAGGAATTTCTGATATGCAAACAACCTTTTATGACCTTGATAAGGCCTTAAAAGGAACAAAACCGCCTATAATTTTAGTTTCGCATTCGCCTGATATTACACCGAAAGCAAAAGGCAGAGTAAACCTTGTTTTATCGGGCCACACCCACGGGGGACAGGTTAGAATTCCATTTATTGGCCCCGTTATTGTGCCGTCTAAATATGGGAAAAAATATGCCCAAGGCTTTGTTGATAATTTTACATATACAACAAAAGGCCTTGGCACAAGCATTTTGCACCTAAGGTTTAATTGCCCGCCTGAAATTTTGGTTGTTGAATACAAATAAAAATATTGTTATGAACAAAAATAAAACCCATCAAATGATGGGCTTTTATGAATGAAAAGATAAATTAAGCTATCTCAGCCTTTCTAGAAAATAGGTTGGGCTTTCAGCCCAACAACCAACTGCCTTTAATAAAAAAGCAAAGCCCATCAAATGATGAGCTTATTTAATGAAAGGATAAATTTGTTTTTTCCTTCGTTTTCAACTTCGCTTCATAACGGCAGCTTGGAACGGTTTCATTTTTAAAGTGTTCATCACACTTTAAAAATTTCACACACCTTTTATTTTGCTCCTGTGGGTATCAAAGCTTTTGTTCGCTTTCACTTGCGTTCTTGCTCACAAGCTTTGATTATCCTACGTCGCCATTCAACAGCTGCGCTCAATGCTCAACGCATTGAGCTTCGCTCTGGCTTACGCATTACTTCTGTGCCTGATACATTGCCTTTTGCGCAGTTACGCCATAGGGAATGGCTTTTTCATCTGTGATTAAAATTGTAAAAATATCTTTAATTTTCTTTTCACCCGGAAGCGGGCCTTTTAATACATTATATTTACCAAAACATTTCACACCATCTGCCCACTTGCAATTTACATTGCCCGGATATGGTTTTTTGTCGCCATTTACATCAACTAAAATAGCGCATGGGGGTTTAGTTGTACCATTGGGATTATGATTGAGGCCATATGACCCACAACCGCCGCAAAAACCATCAGCATTATTTACACACGACCTAACACCGCTTTCATGAAGTTTTGGCCCAGGGAAATTGGTATTTTTTGCAGAACCATAATACTCAAATCTAATACCATCAGTTGTATAAAAACCATAATTATGTCCGCCAACAGTCACGCTGCCGTCATGAGACTTATAATAATAAGCAAAATCAATTGTTGCAGGAGCTTTCAAGGTGCTCATATGTCTTGTTAAATATCCAAATAAATCTTTATTATCATATGGTGTTTCGCCATCTATTGCCATATTCATAGTTATGGCACTATTTAAAACAGAAACTGCTTTTCTTAAGCCTGTTTTAAATTCTTGTTGTTGAGAGTTTGAAATAACACTTGGAATAGAAATTGCGGCAACTACGCCAATGATAGCAAGCGTGATAAGCACTTCCGCTAATGTAAACCCATAAAATCTTTTCATAATTTATCCTTTCATTATTTAATTGCTCTTTGCCTATTTTCTTTCTTTGGCTCAAACGCCGCACGCAAAGAAAGAAAATAGGCAGGAAAAGAAAGAAACGTTGGCTTAAATGAATAAGTTTAATCTTTTCTTTTAAAATTGTTTACTCCTTAAGTTGCTCAGAGTCGGGGCTTCGTTATTAATTAAGAAAATTAGATTTTAAAAGAATATTGCTTATTCTCTATAAAGGTCACTCCCGCCCCGACGCCTCGCCTTTCAGTAAAAGTAAACAATTTTAAAAGGCTTATTTGTTTTTTAATGTGCGATTAATTTTTAAACGCAACAAAATGTTCAATTTGTTGCGTTGGGGTAGAAAATGTTGATATTATTGAATGAAAGAAAATGAAAAATATAAAAAATAATAAAAAAACAAGTCTTGAACAAAGGTTAAAATAATGATAATATAAGGTTATAGAACTTGAATGCAACATAATGAACATTATGGGGCATTTTTTATGGGTAAAAAAAATAAGCTCAAAGAATAATTCTTTGAGCTTTTATAAATGAAAGGATAAAATTATTTCCAATCTGGCTTTATGCTTTCTTTCTTCCGCCTGTCAAATCAGTAAAAATAGAGCTTATGCGACAAAGTCGCACCGCTTCTTATTTTTACTAAGATTTGTTCATTCCGCTTCGTTTTCAACTCCGCTTCATAACGGCGGTTTGGAACGGTTTCGTTTTTAAAGTGTTCATCACACTTTAAAAACTTCACACACCTTTTATTTTGCTCCTGTGGGTATCAAAGCTTTTGTTCGCTTTCACTTGCGTTCTTGCTCACAAGCTTTGATTATCCTACGTCGCCATTCAACAGCTGCACTCAATGCTCAACGCATTGAGCTTCGCTCTGGCTTACGCATTACTTTTGTGCCTGATACATTGCTTTTTGTGCTGTCACCCCGTAAGGAATCGCCCTATCTTCTGTTATTAAAATTGAAAATATATCGCGAACTTTCTTTTCAGCCGGAAGTGGCACTTTGTACAAATTTTGAGAAACACACTCCGGACTTTGGCAATTAACATTTGATGGCGTTGGTTTTTTATCGCCGTTTACATCAACCATAATAAGACAAGGGGGTTTTGTTGTGCCATTTGGATTATGGTTTAGCCCATAGCTACCGCACCCGCCGCAAGTAACCCAGCCTAAATTTACAGGGTGAGTTGCCGAACAAGCATAAACGTTGCTTTCATGGAGTTTTAGTGTTTCTGCGGTGTCACCAACTTTTGAGATGTTAAATTCATATCTAAAACCATCTGTTGTATAAAAAGCAGCATTGTCAGTATTTGAATTAGTTCTGCCGTCATTCCTTTTTGTTACTGTATTATATGGCATCCTTAACGTTGTTTTTAAAACCCCCATATGCCTTTGTAGATAATAGTATAAATCTTTATTTTCATATGGTGTTTCGCCATCAATTGCCATATTCATAGTAATAGCTGAATTTAGCACGCTGACGGCTTTTCTTAATCCAGTTTTAAATTCTTGTTGTTGAGAGTTTGAAATAACACTTGGAATAGATATTGCTGCAACTACGCCAATGATAGCAAGAGTTATTAAAACTTCTGCCAGTGTGAAAGCTTTTAATTTATACATTTAAAAATTCTCCAAAATTTAAACTATTTCTTTATATATTATAAAGTATTTATTTTATTTTTCATTATATTTTAAACAATTAGTCTATGTAATTAAGGGGTAAATTCTGTTATTACTTTTCAAAATGGAGTTTTTTAATGAAAGACATAAAAGTTTTTATTGGGCAAAAAATTAAAGCTATTAGAAAAAACAGAGGTTTTACCCAAGAGCAATTAAGCGAACTTATTGGAATTGAACCACAAAGTTTAAGCTATATTGAAACAGGGAAATTTGCCCCATCGCCCGATACTCTGCAAAAGCTTTCAGAAGTTATGAATGTTAAGCCATATGAATTTTATTATTTTGACCCCGTTTGCGAAGAAGAAATGGAAGAAGAAATTATTAAGGCTATTAAAGACAAGAAAATTTTAAAGGCAATTTATAAATTTTATAAAGCAATTGAATTTGAAAAATAAATTTAGCACCAAAATAAACTATTTCTGTGCTTGATACATAGCTTTTTGCGCTGCAACGCCATAGGGAATTGCCCTATCTTCAGTGATTAAAATCGTAAAAATATCATGGATTTTTTTTAGTTTTAATATCAGGTGAAAAATATTTAAAACTATTACTTCCACATTCTTCTTCAGTTGCACAAGCAAATTGTGGTGTAGGCTTTCTGTCACCATTTACATCAACTATAATTGCACAAGGAACTTTATTTGTACTATTTGGATTATGCTTCATTCCATATGAACCACAGCCGCCACAAACAGTAACTGTTTGGTTTTCATCAATATCAAATACTTCAGAATTAACAGAGGCAAAACAAGCAGATAAATTAGGTGTTGAACCGTTTGAACTTTTAAAGTTTGGAGAAGAAAAACATAAATAGTAAAAGCGACTACCCTAAAAGTATTGTTAGGGGAATCGAAGGCTGATAAAAAAATAGATAAAAAATAACCTCTAAGATAATTCTTAAAGGTTACTTTTTTTTAATATAGAATTTGAAAGCTACTTTATCTTCAAAAGGAGCGACTACCCTAAAAGTATTGTGAGGGGGAGCGAAGGCTGATATAAAAAATAGATAAAAAATAACCTCTAAGATATTTCTTAAAGGTTATTTTTTTAAATATAGAATCTGGCAGCTACTTATCTTCCCAGGAGGCTACCCTCCAAGTATTGTCAGCGCAAGCAGTCTTTACGACCGTGTTCGGGATGGGAACGGGTGGGATCCTGCCGCCTGGCCACCAGAAAATCCGGTTAGTGTTCAGCTGATTTTGAGATTGAACTCACAGCCAACACGCTGAAAGTTACATACAGATAATATTTTGAACCAATAAACTTAGCATTTTGGTGTTTTGCTAAGATTCAGGAAAAGCCCTCGTCCGATTAGTAACGCTCGACTGCATTTGTTGCCAAACTTCTATCTGCGTCCTATCAACCTCGTGATCTGCGAGGGGACTTACTAGCTTATGCTATGAGAGATCTCATCTTGTGGTGGGCTTCGCACTTATATGCTTTCAGCGCTTATCCGCTTGGAACACAGCTACCGGGCGTTTACCCTTGGCAGGATAACCCGTACACTGGAGGTTCCCTCTTCCCGGTCCTCTCGTACTAAGGAAGACTCCACTCAAATCTCTTACGCGCATACCGGATATGGACCGAACTGTCTCACGACGTTCTGAACCCAGCTCGCGTGCCGCTTTAATGGGCGAACAGCCCAACCCTTGGAACGTACTACCGCTCCAGGATGCGACGAGCCGACATCGAGGTGCCAAACCTCCCCGTCGATGTGGACTCTTGGGGGAGATAAGCCTGTTATCCCTATGGTAACTTTTATCCGATGAGCGATGGCCCTTCCATTCGGGACCACCGGATCACTATATCCTGCTTTCGCACCTGCTCGACTTGTAGGTCTCGCAGTCAAGCTCCCTTTTGCTATTACACTCTGCGGTTGATTTCCGACCAACCTGAGGGAACCTTTGAACGCCTCCGTTACTCTTTAGGAGGCGACCGCCCCAGTCAAACTGCCTACCAGAAACTGTCCATCGCCCTGATGTTAGAGGGATCGATGTTAGAATTCAAATTATTACAGAGAGGTATCTCAACGGCGACTCCACAAAGACTGACGTCCTTGCTTCAAAGTCTCCCTCCTATACTGCACAATAAGAACCCGAATTCAATTTCAAGCTACAGTAAAGCTCAATAGGGTCTTTCTGTCCTGGTACACGTAATCCGTATCTTCACGGATAATCCAATTTCGCCGAGTCTCTCTCCGAGACAGTATCCAGATCGTTACGCCATTCGTGCGGGTCAGAACTTACCTGACAAGGAATTTCGCTACCTTAGGACCGTTATAGTTACGGCCGCCGTTCATCGGGGCTTAGTTTCAGAGCTTCGAGGAGACCTCTAACCCTTCCACGTAACCTTCCGACACCGGGCAGGCGTCAGCCCCTATACATCGTCTTGGTCGACTTAGCAGAGACCTGTGTTTTTGGTAAACAGTCGCCTGGATCATTTCGCTGCGACCCTATCACGCTTCACGAGTAAATCTCTACACGCTACCAGGGTACCTCTTCTCCCGAAGTTACGAGGCTATTTTGCCGAGTTCCTTAGAGAGAGTTATCTCGCGCACCTTAGTATACTCTACCAACCTACCTGTGGCGGTTTACGGTACGGACGGTTATTTATCTCGAGAGCGAAGCTTTTCTTGGCAGTGTGGAATCAACATCTTCAAGTCCGTGGACTCTCCCATACAGCGTCTCACTTTAACGACAGAACGGATTTTCCTATCCTGTCTGGCTACACGCTCTGACAAGCACTTCCGATCGCTTGCATGCATATCCTCCTGCGTCCCTCCGCTTCTGATAACGATAAATAATCGGTTCAGGAATATCAACCTGATGTCCATCGGCTACGCCGTTCGGCCTGACCTTAGGATCCGACTAACCCCACGCGGACGAGCCTGCCGTGGGAAACCTTAGGTTTTCGGTGCATTGGATTCTCACCAATGTTTTCGCTACTTATGCCGACATTCTCACTTCTGCTTCGTCCACTAGTCCTTTCGATCTAGCTTCAACCTACAACAGAACGCTCCCCTACCCATATAACAAGTTATATGACGCAGTTTCGGTTATATGCTTAGCCCCGGTATATTTTCGGCGCGGAGTCACTTGACCAGTGAGCTATTACGCACTCTTTTAAGGAATGGCTGCTTCTAAGCCAACCTCCTGGTTGTCAGAGTAATTCTACCTCCTTAATCACTTAGCATATATTAGGGACCTTAACTGGCGTTCAGGGCTGTTTCCCTCTTGGCCACGGACCTTATCACTCGTAGCCTCACTGCCTGACAGTAACATTATGGGCATTCGGAGTTTAACATGATTTGGTACCGGAATACCCGGCCCGCACCAGACTAGTGCTCTACCTCCCATAAGATAAATCAGACGCTGTGCCTAAACGCATTTCGGGGAGAACCAGCTAGCTCCGAGTTCGATTGGCATTTCACCCCTAACCACAACTCATCCGCCGATTTTTCAACATCGGTCGGTTCGAACCTCCACGTAGTGTTACCCACGCTTCATTCTGGTCATGGTTAGATCACCCGGGTTCGGGTCTATCTCCACTGACTTAACGCCCTATTCAGACTCGCTTTCGCTATGGCTCCGGATATTAACTCCTTAACCTTGCCAGAAAAGATAACTCGCCGGCTCATTCTTCAACAGGCACGCCATCACACTATTGATAGTGCTCTGACTGATTGTAAGCTAACGGTTTCAGGTTCTATTTCACTCAGCTTCTCACTGTTCTTTTCGCCTTTCCGTCACCGTACTCGTTCACTATCGGTTACTGACTAGTATTTAGCCTTACCGGATGGTCCCGGCGGATTCAGACAGGGTTTCACGTGCCCCGCCGTACTCGGGTGCTCTGAAAAAGATGTATTGTTTTCGTTTAAGAGGCTATCACTCTCTATGGCCAAGCTTTCCAACTCAGTTCAACTAACAAGACATTTTGTAACTTTTCGAATAATCTGCAAATTATTCAACAGAGTCCCACAACCCCCTTCACACAACGATTGCAGTCTATCACGTGCAAAAGGTTTAGGCTATTTCCCATTTCGCTCGCCGCTACTTTGGGAATCATTAGTTTATTTTCTTTTCGTCCCGTTACTAAGATGTTTCAGTTCACGGGCTTTCCTTCTCATTGACTATGTATTCATCAATGGATTGTAAGGTACAAACCTTACAGGGTTTCCCCATTCGGAATTCTTGGGATCAAGGGTTTTTAGCACCTCCCCCAAGCTTATCGCAGCTGTACACGTCCTTCATCGGCTGTCAGTACCAAGGCATTCACCATTAGCTCTTTGTAGCTTTACCTGTCGTAAACCTTTTATGGCTCCTGTGGGTATTTCACCTTTTGCTCACTTCGCATTCGCTGTCGTTCGCAAGGTTCAATTATCCTACGTCGCCATCGTAGTGCTTCATTCGCCGTTCAACACGGCTCATATCAGCACCGGCTTACGCTTTCTTACATTGGTTCAATTACGTTATTAACTTTTCAGAAAATAATTTCGATTTAGTTAACTTACGCTTATTATCTATATGTAATTTTCAATGTGCGGTTTTCAGTTTGAACACTGAAAGAAGAATAACATAAACAAAAACAAACTGCAAATACCTGTCGATTTTTTTGATACCTTGATTAACTTGATAAAACAATCATAAACAAATTAATCTTTATATCGGTATCGACCTTGGGATGTCGGTTTTATACGCTGATTGAAATTCAATCGCTACCGAAATCTCCCTAGAAAGGAGGTGATCCAGCCACACCTTCCGGTACGGCTACCTTGTTACGACTTCACCCCAGTTACCAACCCTGCCTTAGGACGCTGCCTCCTAAAGGTTAGCTCACGTACTTCGGGCGTGGTCGACTTCCATGGTGTGACGGGCGGTGTGTACAAGACCCGGGAACGTATTCAACGCAGCGTGCTGATCTGCGTTTACTAGCGATTCCGACTTCATGCACTCGAGTTGCAGAGTGCAATCCGAACTGAGACCGGGTTTAAGAGATTTGCTTGCCCTCGCGAGTTTGCTGCTCGTTGTACCAGCCATTGTAACACGTGTGTAGCCCAGGACATAAGGGGCATGATGATTTGACGTCGTCCTCACCTTCCTCCGGTTTATCACCGGCAGTCTCGCTAGAGAGATACATATCAGTATACCGATATGACCAACTAACGACGAGGGTTGCGCTCGTTGCGGGACTTAACCCAACATCTCACGACACGAGCTGACGACAACCGTGCACCACCTGTCTTGAGGTTCTCCGAAGAGCACCACTCCCTTTCAGGAATGTTCCTCAGATGTCAAGCCCTGGTAAGGTTCTTCGCGTTGCTTCGAATTAAACCACATGTTCCACCGCTTGTGCGGGTCCCCGTCAATTCCTTTAAGTTTCACACTTGCGTGCGTACTCCCCAGGCGGGATACTTATCACGTTAGCTACGGCACTGCGGGGGTCGATACCCACAACACCTAGTATCCATCGTTTACAGCTAGGACTACCGGGGTATCTAATCCCGTTTGCTACCCTAGCTTTCGTTCCTCAGCGTCAATAACGGCCCAGTGAAGCGCTTTCGCCACCGGTGTTCCTCCTGATATCTACGCATTTCACCGCTACACCAGGAATTCCCTTCACCTCTACCGCATTCTAGCTCGCCAGTATCCAATGCCGAACCGGAGTTGAGCCCCGGGCTTTGACACCAAACTTGACGTGCCGCCTACGAACGCTTTACGCCCAATGATTCCGGACAACGCTTGCACCCCCCGTATTACCGCGGCTGCTGGCACGGAGTTAGCCGGTGCTTCCTTTATTGGTACAGTCAAAATTCGTCCCAATTGACAGAACTTTACACCCCGAAGGGCTTAACATTCACGCGGTGTTGCTGCGTCAGGCTTTCGCCCATTGCGCAAAATTCCCTACTGCTGCCTCCCGTAGGAGTATGGGCCGTGTCTCAGTCCCATTGTGGCTGATCATCCTCTCAAACCAGCTACTGATCATCGCCTTGGTAGTCCATTACACCACCAACTAGCTAATCAGGTGCAGGCTCATCTTAGGGCGCCGGAACTTTCAAGATTGGTATTTCAACCAAGCTCATATGGGGTATTAGCAGAAGTTTCCCTCTGTTGTCCCCCACCCTAAGGCAGATTTCCTACATAGTACTCACCCGTCCGCCACTTTCCACTGACCGAAGTCAGCTTCTCGTTCGACTTGCATGTATGAGGCACACCGCCAGCGTTCGTCCTGAGCCAGGATCAAACTCTCCGTTGTCAGAAATTTATGTCTGACACTTCAGAAAGAAGTGATTGACTCAAAATTTAAAGCTTTAGCTTTTGTCCGATTGTTTTTCTTAAAAAAATCAACAGGTATTTGTCGTTTGTATTATGTTATTCTATTTTCAATGTTCAAGAATAAATCTTTTACATTATAAAGGGCGCTTTAAAATAAGCCTTTAATCAGCTTTAACCATCCCTTTACCAGAAGGCGTTTCAACCGCCTTTAGTATCTTATCATCTCAAGTTTTAAAGTCAAGCGTTAATTTTTTATTTTCTTAACTTAAGTTTACACTCAAGATTTTGGGTTTTGGTAACCCGTGCTTAACAAGCTTATCATCTCAAGTTTTAATGTCAAGCGGTTATTTTTTAAATCAACTTAATTGTTGAAACTTGAGAAATTTTTCCAGTTTAAAATGTTAGCTTGTAAAAGGTCAGCTTTAACAGCTTAACATCTCAAAATTTATTGTCAAGTGATTTTTTAAATTTTATTTCACTTGGTTCTCTCGTTGTTAATGTTTAACTTAGTGTGGTGATTCGTTTGAGAATGTGCTGTCTTTCAATGATTATTAATTTAACTCTTCAAGAAAAAATTGCAAGCGTTTTTTTAAAATTATTTTGTAACTGTTTAACATTTGTTAATAATTATTCTAAAATTCAAATATAGCAACCATTTTCCCATGTCCATATTTTTTATTTTAGTTTTATTTTTATTTTTTGGGATTTAAAATCTTATTCAAACATTAATTTTGGCATGGATTTTTATTTTTTCTTTTGTTTTAGTTTCATTTTTTTAAACAAGATGATTAAAACAACAGTTCCGTCAAACTTGTGTTCAATTGAAAAAATTCCCCTTTTAATTCTGTAATAGGGCTGTTTTAAATAAAAGAAGAAATGCTGCCAAAAATCAGAAGCGCCTATATGTTCATATCCCATATCAGCTACAACTGCGCCGAAAAAAGCTTCCATGGCATGGGCAAATTGCCCCAAATTGCCTGTTTTCATTTGTTTGTCGCCATGGGATGTAAAATCTTCTTTTGTAAAATTAAAACTTTTTATTTTTTCAACTATTTCTCTTTTAATAAGAAACATTGTGCCTGTTGAAAATGTTGCTTTGTCATCCATGCAAGCAAATTTTTGCATAATTTCATTTGTATATTCAAAATTTCTGACGCTTTGATTTTGAATTTTATGTATAAAAATATTGTCTGAAACCATGCCTGTTTTTTCGTTTTCCAAAAGTTTTAAATTGTTGTTAAAAACTTTTTTAGAACCAATTAAGGAAGAAACAAGCAAATTGCGCCAATCAAAGCCATGGTGAAGAAGTTTTTTAAATTTCTTATATTCTTTTCTTTTGTTTTTTGTGTGAATTTTTAAAATATAATCGTAATTTTTAAGTTCGGTTTCATTTATGGCTTGAATAAACGGGTAAACATCATAGCCCAAATTTTCAACAACCAAAATTTTGGCATTAGGTTTAAATTGTTTAATTTTTTCCGTTAATTTGGGGTTTTCATTTGCAAGGGTAACAATTAAATCAAATTCGCAAGTTATATTTTTTAATTTTTTTATAAAATAATTTAATTGGTTTTGATAATAAAGGTGCAGATGCACTAATATTTTTTTATTTTGCAAACCATGCCCCCTTTTAAATTTCAAAAGCCGATTTATTTGGATATCTTTTTTGAAGAAATTCTTTCATAAGTTCTATATCCTCTTTTGTCGTGTTTTCATTGTCATTCAGGCAAAAAAGATAGGGTTTAAATTTGTTTAAAATTTCTTCTATGTTTCTTCCTTGGGGCGAAATTAAACAAGAATCTTTTTTATATTCTTTTTTAATTAAATTTATAAGCCTTTTAATTGGGTTTAATTTGCAATCAACTCTTGAAACCCTTTTAAATTCGCCTTTTTTATGTGCTATAAAATATTTTTGATAAATTGCACGTTCAACATTTTCTTTATTTCTAAAATGGGAATTAATTGTTTTATCTATTTCATTTTTAAATGTTTCATAGCAATTAATAACTTCCGATTTTAAATATGCATCTATATTATGGTGCGGTTCAAAATTCAGCATTAAATTAAATTTTTTATATATTAAATTTTCTGCATTATTTAAAGCGTATTCATAAATTGTATAATAGCGTTTTTTGCGCTTTTTTCTAAACCTTGAAATGGGGTGGCCATTTTTATTAAAGAAAAATTCAGGCGTTATGTAATCATTAAAAAAAGTGTCGTCATTTGCATATATAAAGTGTTCTTCTAGATTTGGAATATTTTTTATGCAATGTTCAATTGCAATTGAATTAAAAGAAGGAAGGGCAGATTTAGGCATAATTTCACTTTGGTTAATAATTTGAATTTTTGGATGATTTAAATTTAACCAATCGGGAATTTGGTTATCTGTTACAATATAAATTTTATTCACCCAAGGGGCATATAGTTCAACAGACCTTAGAGAATATTTTAATTCGCCATTATCTGTAAAACGGCATGGGTTGTTTGCTTCTTTATCTACAATTTGCCCGTTTAGGAAACTTTCTTTTCTTTGTTTAAAGTTTGGGTCATCAAGGTTGCACCAAAGGTAAACCAAATCTATTTTTTCTTTCAAAATATACTCCTTTTTAAAATAAACACAACATTTTGTTTAAAATGTGGTGATAGAGGAACACGCCCATTTTTAAAGAGTTTCAGGACTAAAAAGAAAATAATTTTTCTAAGTTCACAACATTTTTTATTTTAGAAATTTGAAAGAATATAAATATATAAATAAGAAAATTCCAGTATTATATTATTTATGATATTATTAAACAGTTACTATATAACATTTTAAACATTATGTGGTGTTTAAAAAATGTTATGTAGTTTAGTTTTTTTATTTTTTACAAAATAAAATTTTCGTAGCTTTCAAAAATTTCATCTTGTTCAATTCCAATGTATCTTAGAGTGATTGAAGGGCTTGAATGGTTGAAAATTTTTTGCAATATCGCAACATCTTTAAACTTTTTATAATGGTGGTAGCCAAAAGTTTTTCTTAAAGTGTGCGTGCCTATTTTGCCTTCAATTCCTGCTTTTTTGCAGGCAGTTTTTATTATTTCATAAGCAGCAAATCTATCCAGCCTGTTTTTAAAAACGGTTTCAAACAAGGGTGAATTTGGGCTTTTGTTTTTGGTAAATTCAAAAATCATTGGTCTTAATTTTGAATTTATTGGAATTTTTTTGAATTTGCCTGTCTTTTTTTCTGTTATTTGAATAAATTTTTTGTCTTTCACATCTTGAACATTTAAAGCTAAAATGTCTGAAATTCTAAGGCCGGAGTTAATTCCAAGAGTGAAAAGCAGCAAATTTCTTTTATTTTTTTCAAGCAAAAATTCAACCTTTTTCAGGTCGGATAAATTTCTGATGGGTTCAACTGTTGTCATAATTGCCCCTTTTGGTTATTTACCGCATATAAAAATTATAAAATAGCAAAATTCGGGCATATAAAATGGGGCTGGAAAGCTTTATTTAAAAGACAATTGAAGGAATTTTCCAAAAGCGGGAAATTTTTTATTATTTTTGGGGTTAAAAAGTGGTAAAATTTCCCGAACGGGAAAATTTGTTGATTTTAATGTTAAAAAAGGTTATAATTTTACCGAACGGGAAAATTTTAGGAAATTATTTTGAAAATTACTTCGACAAGCGATTTAGGGAAATTTGCAAAAGAAAAAAGAAAAAGCCTTGGGCTCACTCAAAGCGAGCTTGCGCTTGCAAGTAGCGTTGGGGTGAGGTTTATTGTTGAATTTGAAAACGGCAAAGAAACCGCACAAATTGGAAAAGTTTTAAAAATTTTAAATTCTCTTGGAATTGAATTTGAGGTTATTGACCTATGAAAAAACCCCTTTCTGTTTGGCTTTATGGAGAATTAGCCGGCTATTTAAACCAAAACGAAGAAGGAAAATTGCATTTTGAATATAGCGAAATATAGGCTTTCTTGTTTTTGTAGCCATAAGGGGTTAAGGGCAGATTTTTCTAAATAAAATGATTTTTCATTTTCTTTTTCAAATAATATGCTAGAATAAAAGCATGAGAAAGCGTTTTGAAGATAATTTAACAGAAAAAATTTATGATAATGTTCATGGCTTTATTTCACTAACAAAAGAAGAAAAAGAGCTATTAAATACCAGCTACTTTCAAAGGCTAAATTTCATCAAACAGCTAAGCTTGTCACATTTTGTTTTTCCAGGTGCAGTACACACGAGATTTTCTCATTCTCTTGGAGTTCTTCACATTGTAGAAAAAATGATTCAAAGATTAAAAGCCAAGAATTGCACTTTTTTTAATGACTATAAAAATCACCAGATAACAAGGTTGGCTGCATTGTTACATGATATCGGGCATTATCCACTATCACACACTATAGAAAGTTCATACAAGGAGTATCAGCTTGCAGAGCAACAGCAGTCATTAAAAAGCTTATTAGTTGAAAACACTGGCATAACAGAACAGCCATCACTAAAAAAAATATGTGACAGCAATGATATACAAACTTTTTTGATGCATCAAGAAAAAGTTAATCAATCAGAACTCCATCATGAAACATTTGCAAAATATATATTACAAAGCGGGCCATTTAAAGAAAATTTTAAAAAATTGTTTCATGAAATAAATGATAGCGACATTGAAATAATTGCAAGCTTAATTGTTGGTCAGCCGGTCAATAAAGAATATTTTATAGCTTCAGATTTGATTAATTCCAGACTAGATGCAGATCAAATGGATTATATGAAAAGAGATACCATAAATACTGGGATACTTGCATCAGTAGATATTGATTTTATTATCAAAAATATGATTCCATATAAAATAGAAATAAATGGTATAAAAACAGAAAGGGTTGCATTCAAAGAAGAGGCTCTACAAGTTATAGAACAATTTATTTTAGCTAAATATTACTGGTATTCGAATATTTTATATTATGACAAAACGTATATTGTAAATAATATTGCAAAAAGATTGTACACAAAATTATTGATTGATAAAAAAATAGATGAAGAATATTCTACTGTTAACAATTTTAAATCATTATTAGAAAATAGCCCTAATAAATTTTTCTTTTTTAATGATGATTATTTTTGGAAGCAAATCCATAAGATTCTGTCTAGTAAACAAAAAAATATGACATACAAATTAGCAAATATGCTTGTAAATAGACAATTTCCAGAAGTCGAAAAACAAAATTTTTTTAATAAGCATTTTTCAAACTCCAACCTAATTAATTCTCATTGTCAAATTACTGGCAACGAAACAGAATACAAAAAAGCTAAAGCTTGTTTTGAAAATAAAATTAAAGAATTAAATAAAAAAGAAAAAAAATTTTTATACGGCACTCCAATTAGTGAAAAAATTGTCTGTGACGATATTTTTATTCAAGTATCAGACAAATTAAAATGTAAAAAAATCATCGATATGCCAAATCACTTCTTTCAGCAATTCATAACAAATGAAAATAGTGAAAACAACACCGATGAACAAAATACAGCACGAAAAACTCTAAAAATCTTTAGAGTATACAATTTTGAAAATATTTTATCTTGAATTCAGCGCTTCTCTGATATGCATTAAATTTTGCAACGTAGTTTCATTATTAAATAAATGTCCCTTAATTCTTCTAAGCATGTCAAATTTTTCGTTATCAGACATACTTGGATAGTTAGTACAAATGAAATCAAACGTAGTAAATATTTCTAATCTTGACACTACATCGCTATCCTTAGGTGGAAATAGTTCAATAATCCGAGCAATAAGATTGTTTAAGCCATGTATTTTGCTCAATTCTATTTTTTGAGAACTACAGTGCATATCGTCATAATTTCTGGCTATATCAAACAAAACATCTGTCAAATGATGATTATATGGCCCATTTATATATAGAGAAAAACAACCATCTATTGGAAACTTGTAAAATTTACTAACTAAGTAACAATATTTATGGGCTTTAATTCTTTCATCTTTATCTACCATGAACTTTCTAAAGTCTATTTCAAAGTCAGATAATACTCTACACAAAATTAATTCAAACTCATTCATTTAAGCCTCTTGTATCCATTCAAAACACATCAATAATAGCTTAACACAAACAATGACGAAAGTTTGCATCAATCGGTCCTGCACAATAGAATTATAACATTTTTTACTTTTTTTGTTGTAAGTTTGGTCTATTTGTAGGATAGGACAGCTTTTTACAATCTTTAATTTTGAAACATTTGTTAACATTAGCATAATATTTATTAATTACTACATAATAATATTATAAAATAGCAAAATTCGGGCATATAAAATGGGGCTGGTAAGCTTTATTTAAAAGACAATTGAAGGAATTTTCCAAAAGCGGGAAATTTTTATTGTTTTTGGAGATAAAAAAGGGTAAATTTTCCCGAACGGGAAATTTTTATTGTTTTTGGGGTTAAAAAGTGGTAAATTTTCCCGAACGGGAAATTTTGTTGATTTTAAACAATTTCAACACCTTTTTTTGTTGCCCTTAGGTTTTCAAAAACTTGATATTCTTGGGTTTTAAGGGTTTCATTTATGGTTTTATTTAAAATGAAAAACGAAGGCCCAGAGCCTGACATTTGAAAACCAAGATTATGAAGGGTTTGAAGTTCTTTATAATGTGGCAGCATGGCAAATTCAAGGTCGTTTTTTAAGTTTGATGTTTCTTTCAAATTATCAAAAGTTTCATAGGCAAGTTTTGTTGAAATTTTAAGGTTTTTTGGCTTTATAATTGTTAAATTAAACGGTTCAAATTCAAGGGGGGTTAAATTGTCGCCTTTGCCTTCAGCAAGCGCTTTTCCCCCAAAATAGCAAAAATTAATGTCTGAACCAAGTTTTGAATTAATTTCGAATATTTCTTCTTTTTTTAAAATGTTATTGTGCAATTGATTAAGGGCAAAAATTGTGCCTGCAGCGTCTGTTGAACCGCCTGCCAAGCCTGCTGCTATCGGGATATTTTTTTCTAAATAAATTTTAAGCCCCAAGATAGGCAAGTTTGTTTTTTTATAAAATTCAAGCGCCGCTTTTATTATTAAATTGTTTTCGTTATATTCAATTTCATTGTTATTGCCCGTTAATTCAATTTTTCCTGAATTTGTTAATTCAAAAGTTAAATAATCAAAAAGGCTTACTGTCTGCATTATGCTTTTTATTGGGTGAAAGCCTGTTATTTCATCTTTTTTAAAAACTTTTAGAGTTAAATTTATTTTTGCAGGGCACATAATTTTTAACATTTAATTTTCCCTCTTTAATTCAAGCGACAGTTTGTAAAAATCTTCATAAGAAAGGTTTTCACCCCTAAGGTTGGGGTTAATTCCGCAATTTTCAAGTGCTTCAACCACGTTTATAAAGCCTGCTGCATTCAAGCAATTTTTAATATTTTTTCTTCGCATTGAAAATGCAGCTTTTATTGTTTGTTTAAGGTTTGGAGTGATTTTAACCCTTGGGGTTTTATTTATTTTGAATTTAACAAGGGCTGAATCTACCTTTGGGGATGGATAAAAACACCTTTTGCCCACTTTTTTTATAATTTTTGTATCTGCAAAAAAGTTGGATAAAATAGACAAAAGCCCGTATTCTTTATTTTTTGAAGTATTATCCGCAACAATTCTTTTTGCAACTTCATATTGCACCATTAAAACAATTTCTGTTATTTTATTTCTTGTTTTGTGGTTTATATCATCAATTTCGCCTAAAAGGTGAACAAGAATGGGTGTAGTTATATAATATGGAATGTTTGCAATTACTTTAATTTTTTCATCATGATTAAAAAGGGTTGGAATATCTGTTTTTAAGATGTCGTTTTTAATTAAGGTGAAATTTTTATATTCTGATAAATTTTTTTCTAAAACATTTATGGCATCATTATCCAGTTCAACAGCAACAACTTTTTTTGCCTTTTGAACAAGTTTTTCTGTTACAAAACCAACCCCCGGACCAATTTCTAAAATGTTATCAGAATGAGATACATTATTTAAAATTTCATCAATAACATCTTTTGAAATTAAAAAATTTTGCCCCAAAGATTTTTTTGTTCTGAATTTTTTTGCTCTTAAAATGTATTCGTTTAGCATAAATTAAATTATATAATAAAGCATAAAAAATATTGCACCAAAATGTATTTCAAGTGCAATTTCATTTTTTAGTTTTGTTTTTAGTTTCAGCCGCTTCAGCGCTTGCATTGGCGGGTTTCGCAAAAAAAGCCCGAGGAAGAAAATCCTCGGGTGAAATCTTAAAGAACTATAGAGATAAGGAGGAGAGAGAAATACTTTTCATTCCTTCATTTGACTTATGCGTCAAGTGCGAAGGCGTTTGCCGCAAGGGCATAAACCGTATCTTCACTAAACGTATTGCCGAATTCAGCTTTAATTGCATCGGCATATTTTTCTGTTCCTTCTTCAAATAATTTCATTGAATCTTCAATGCCTTTAATTCTATCATCCGATAGAAAATCTGAAGGGTTAACAGGTGCTTTTCCCGCCACTTTTACGAAATTTTGAGCGCCCATAAATGAAAGTGCATCTAAAACTTTGCTTGGATCTGCACTTTTTGCTTCGGGTGCAACAGAAGCTTGATGGAAATTGTTTTCTTCCGCCTTTTTGTTTGAATTGTCATTCTGGTAATAGTTATAATTACCTGAAAGACCATTAAAATGTACTTCGCTCATTTGAGCCTCCTTTAATTTAAGTTCTTTAATCCTTGTTCTTATATGAAGGCTATCGGATAACTTTTAATTAAACTTTAGGAATAATCAATTTTTCGTTACATTTATTAACAAACAAAAAAAGCCCCTTAGTTAAAGGGCTTTTAGGTGAATTAAATTTCTTTTAGTTAAAAAGTTCTTCAAGAAAACCGACAAAACCATCTAAAATAAAGTTTGCCATATCTTGTTTAATTTCTTTTCTGTCTGTTTTTTCTGAAATATATTTTAAAACTTTAACTTTGTTTTTGTAGCCAAAAGCATAATAAACGGTGCCTATCGGGTTTTTTTCATCACCGCCTGTGGGGCCCACATAGCCCGTTGTTGCAATTGAAACGCCCGAATATTGCAATAAGCCCGTTGCCATGCAATATGCAGTTTCGTTTGAAACAACGCCGTATCTTTCAATTACAAATTCGGGAACATCCAAAAATCTTATTTTAGCAAATTTTGAATATGTTACAAAGTTTACTTCAATAAATTTTGAAGCACCATCAATATCAGTAAGAATTGAACTTATAAGCCCGCCTGTGCAAGATTCGCCAACAGAGAGCTTTAAGTTCTTCTTTATTAAAATGTCTTTTATTTTTTCTACGCTATTCACTTACCGGTACATCCAATGACTCTAATAATAAAATATTAAACACCTGTCCTTTTGCCAGGTCAACCCCTTTACCTTTATGAAACAAATCGGCAACGGTTGTTCCAACAAAATAACCTGCCCCTGCAACGGTGCCACCCACCGCAGCAAAAGGAGTTACAAGGTATTTTCCGCCTTTAAATAAATCTTCGCCGGATGTGATTCCCCATTTTGTAGATTTCTTAATAATTGCCCCTGAATTAGACCAATTTTCTTTAACTGCTTCGCCGTAACCGCCGCCGCCTTTAATGCCGCCGTTATCATCAAGCCTGAAATCTTCGCATAGGCCCGCTTTTATTGGCAACTGCGCACCGTTTGGCGCTACAACGTGGTCAAAATTCAAATATAAAACACCTGAACGAGAAAGCCTTTTTGGTTCAACAACATTTGAAACATTGCCCCTTACGACTGTTCCTCTGGGTAAAATCATTGTGGTTGGGGTTCTTACATCTCTTGTTAAATATGCGCTAAACATATCGCCCGTGTTGGCTGAATCTAATGAAACGTTATGCGCCATTTCAAGTTCAAGTTTTGTTCCTAAAGGTATTCTTTTTGTTTTAGCATCTGCCGTTATTTGATAGGCGGAAGCTTCGTTTATAAAAAACGCCGTTAGAATTGTAAATAAGCTTAAAAAAAGCAATAACTTTTTCATCTATCCCCCTTATAAATCGTTCACACTTGTTCTTCCGAATTTTGCCGAAAGGTCATCTATATGATGAACTATATAGTAAAAATTGTCTAAATCTTTTTCGCCTAAGTCTATCATAGCGCCCCAATCGGCTCTTCCATGGTGAGATGCTATCATTTTAGCTATCATTGGCTGATTATTTGCCATACAAAGCGAAAAGCCATATTGAGAGTGGCTTAACCAATCTTTTTGAAATTCGTTTGAATATTCAACAAAGCCTGTTTCAGGGTCTATTTCATATTCATAAATTTTCCCTATATCATGCAAAATGCAGGCAGCAAGCAAAATATCTTTATCAATTTTTTTAAAACAAACAGGATAAATTGCCAAAGCAAATTTAATGCATTCTGTTATATGAACCAATAAGCCCCCCAAATAGTTGTGGTGCATAACTTTTGCAGCAGGAGCAATCATAAATTTTTCTTTATTCTTTTCAATTGCAGAAGTTACAAATTCTTTTAATTCATTATCTGAAAAACCTTCAATTGTAGATTTTATAAAATTGAAAAGTTCTTCTCTTTCTTCTTTTGTAATGCCTGCTTTTGCTTCAACTAAAAGTTCCATATTATTAACAAGGCAATTGTTAAATTTTTCATTGTAGCTTGCAGTTATTATTTTAACAATGTTTCCTGTTTTAAAAAGCTTAGAATCAAGCCTGTTTAAAGCTTCTTCCCAAAGAATGCAATTTAAGATTGAATCATTAGACAAATTTTTAAGTTGCATTTTGCCCATTTTGGTGCCGGCTTTTGTGTCGCCTGTCATATATGATAAAACTTCATATTTTGCAGTTAAATCTAACATAATTAATTTACTATTCTAAAAATCTCATTTAATGTTGTAAAAAGTTTTTCAGCTTCACTTAACGGAAGCATATTGTCGCCGTCGCAAAGAGCGCAAGATGGTTCCGGGTGAATTTCAAAAAATAACCCTTTAGCGCCTGCTGCAACGGCAGATTTTGCAAGCAAAGGAACAAACTGCCTTTCACCGCCTGATGATTCACCTTTGCCGCCTGGAATTTGAACAGAATGAGTTGCATCAAAAATAACAGGATAGCCCATATCTTGCATAATTTTAATGCTTCTCATATCAGAAACAAGGTTGTTATAGCCAAAGCTTGCACCTCGTTCAGTTATTAAAATGTTGTCGTTCCCTGAATCAATAACTTTTTTTGCAATTGATTTCATTTGATAGGGCGATAAAAACTGCCCTTTTTTAATGTTCACAATTTTCCCTGTTTTGGCGGCCGCAACAAGCAAATCTGTTTGCCTGCACAAAAACGCAGGAATTTGCAAAATATCTGCCACTTTAGCAGCCATTTCTGCTTGGTAGGGTTCGTGGATATCTGTTACAACGGGAACTTGAAATTCTTCTTTAATTTCACCGATTATTTTCAGCCCTTCTTCAACCCCTAAGCCCCTGTATGATGCAAGTGAAGAACGGTTTGCCTTGTCGAAGGAAACTTTAAAAATGTAATTAATGCCCAATTTTTCGGTTACTTCTTTTAATTTTTTACAAACAGCAGCGCAAATTTCTTTTGATTCCATAGCGCATGGGCCCGCTAAAATTGTAAGCTTATCTCCTCCGATTTCGAAATTGTTAAGTTTTATCGTTTTCATAAAATTTATTATATAATGATTTTAAGTTTGTGTATAGAGGAAAAATAAAATGGCAGCTGAAACAAAAGCAAAAGATGCAATAGATGAAATAAAAGCAGGAAAAGACAAAGCCTTAAAAATGGCTTTAGATAAAATTGAAAAAGATTACGGAAAAGGTTCTATTATGAAATTGGGGGATAGACCCTCAGTTCAAGTGGATTGCATTCCAACAGGCGCCTTGGCGCTTGATATAGCCCTTGGCGTTGGCGGCGTTCCAAGGGGAAGAATTATTGAAATTTATGGGCCTGAATCATCAGGTAAAACGACATTAGCTCAGCATATTGTAGCTGAAGCCCAAAAAAGAGGGGGCATTGCAGCTTTTATAGACGCTGAACATGCTCTAGACCCTGAATATGCAAGAAATTTGGGCGTTAATGTTGATGAACTTTTAATATCTCAACCTGACACAGGCGAACAAGCCCTGGAAATTGCAGAAGAACTTGTAAGAAGTGGCGCAATTGATGTTATTGTTATAGACTCAGTTGCTGCTCTTGTTCCGAAAGCCGAAATTGAAAAAGCAATGGATGAACAGCAAATGGGGCTTCAAGCAAGGCTTATGAGCAAAGCTTTAAGAAAATTAACCGCAATTGTAGGCAAAACCAACACAACCGTTATTTTCATTAACCAATTAAGGCAAAAAATCGGCGTTATGTATGGTAACCCCGAAACAACAACAGGTGGTAATGCCCTTAAATATTATGCTTCAGTTCGTTTAGACATAAGAAGATTTGATTCTGTTAAAAATAAAGAAGGCGAAGATATAGGAAACCGTGTAAGAGTTAAAGTTGCTAAAAACAAAGTAGCGCCGCCTTTTAGAACAGCAGAATTTGACATTGTATACGGTAAAGGCATTTGCGCAATAGGAAACATTTTAGATGTTGCCGTTAATATGGATATTGTGAAAAAAGCAGGCGCATGGTTTAGCTATAACGATGAAAAATTAGGCCAAGGCAGAGATAAATCAAAAGAATTTTTATCTGAAAACCCCGAACTTTTAAAAGAAATTGAACAAAAAGTAAGGGAAAAATTGGCAAATAATAATAAAGTTGAAGTTAAAGAAGAAGCTTAATCAAAACCATAAAAACCGCCTAAAAAGGCGGTTTTTTAATAAATAAAAATGCACCATAATATTCATTTTGGTGCATTTTGTTTTCTTTTCTTTATAATACCATTCTTTAAACCTTTCTTCAAGGTTTGGTTTTTTATTTATTTTTATATTTTTAACTTTCTTTCATTCAATTAATTCAAGCTTTTTCAGCCCATTACAACATAATGAATATTTTGTTGCGTTTGAAAGTAGCTCGTACTTTTAAAACCAACTTTTATTGAAAGGTATTTTTTTCCTTTCGTTCATTTTTCTTTTCTTTTTTCATACGCCTATCAAAGAAAAGAAAAACGAACCAAAAAGAAAAGAAAACAAGGCTTAATGAATAAGTTTAATCTTTTCTTTTAAAATCATCTGTCCCCTAAGTTGTTCAGAGTCGGGGCTGCGTTATTAATTAAGAAGATTAATTTTAAAAGTGATATGTTAAACCCAAAAAAGGTCACTCTCGCCCCTCCACTTCACCTTTCGGTAGAGACAGATGATTTTAAAAGTATTTTGGTAGATAAAAAAATAAAAGATGAAAAAGAAGAAAAGTAAAAAAAGCAAAAGAATAATAAACAAAACAATGAAAGGATAGTTTATGAAAAAAAGAGGTTTTACACTGGCAGAAGTGCTTATCACGCTTGCAATTATTGGTGTTGTTGCAGCAATATCTATACCATCTGTAATCAGTAATTCTCAACAACAAGAATTTAAAACAGGATTAAGAAAAGCAGTAAGCGTGCTTAACAGTGCCATTACAATGAATATGGCAATTGATGGCGAATCTCCTTATGATAATGCAGATTTAATGGCTTTTTTAATGCGCCATATGAGCGTTTCTCGCGTTGTTCCCCATATGACTGAGCAATTTATTTCATATGATTCAAAAGGACAAAGGAGAAATAGTGCATTTTATACTACGGATGGAATGCGTTTTGAATTTTGGAATTGGTCGGGGCCTCATTATACAAAATCTTTTCCATTGTATGAAAACCCTGCAATTTCTTTGTGCACTATTACTACAAAAACTTATGCAGAAGGCGGAACGCCTTGCTATTGTGGATCATATGGATTAAACAATAACCCCGATGGCACAACAAAACCACCTTGTATAATTATGGTTGATGTTAACGGTGACAGAAAACCGTCACCCCAAAATGCAAGTTGCAAATCATATGATTGCGCCATTGACAACTATTACAAACAAGCTGACCCCTTGGGGACAAAATTGACAGATATTTTTTCTATAATGATTACAGAAAAAGCTGCAATTCCTTATGGCGTTGCAGCGCAAAGAGCGATGTATCAGGCTCAGGCTAAGAAATAGAATTATCCTTTCATTTTAAAAAAGCCCATCAAAAAAAGATGGGCTTTGCTTTTTTATTTTTTAACGGCGGCTATCAACAGTTTCGGCAGGAGTTCAACACTCCTGCCTACACTCTGGCTTACGCTTTTTTGCTCCTGTGGGTATCAAAGCTTTTGCTCACTTCCACTAGCGTTGTCGTTCGCAAGCTTTGATTATCCTACGTCGCCATTCAACAGCTGCGCTCAATGCTCAACGCATTGAGCTTCGCTCTGGCTTACGCATTCTTTACGATTCAATTAATAAGCTTGCGCCGATGACACCTGCTGTGTTTCCTAATTGCGCAGGAACAATTTCAACGCTTTTTGCTTGAATTGGCATTGCACGTTTTGCAATTGTTTCTTTAATCGGGTTAAACAAAATATCGCCTGCATCAGCAACACCGCCGCCTATAATAACTCTTTCAGGGTTTAAAAGGTTAATAACTGATGTTAAACCAAGGCCTATTATTTCGCCCATTTTAGCATAAATTCTTTTTGCAACGGCATCCCCTTGAAGTGCAGCTTGTGCCACAATATAAGGGCTTAATTCTTCTGTTGCAAGTTCTTTAAATTTGGATGATTTTCCGCCTTTAATATATTCTTTTGCTTCAGCTACAATAGATGGGCCTGAAGCATAAGCTTCTAAGCACCCGTAATCGCCGCAACCGCAAATGGGGCCATCGCCCATAGTCATTTTAATGTGGCCGATTTCACCTGCAGCGTTTTTTGCACCTCTAACAAGTTTGCCGTTTATAACAAGCCCCGAACCAATGCCTGTACCTACTGTTATACAAACCAAATTGCTGCAGCCTTTGCCGGCACCATATTTTAATTCGCCTAACGTTGCAACACGAACATCATTATCCAATTTAGTTGGAATTTTAAATTTATCTTCCATAATTTTTGCCAAAGGAATTTCAACCCACCCCGGCATATTTGTTAAAAGCCTTACAACGCCTGCCGTATAATCAATTTGCCCGGGGAAACCAAAGCCGATTGCTTCAACTGTATCTTTATTTGTGTTTGTTTCTTTCATTAATTCTTCAATGGCATTTTGAATGTTTGCAATTGAATGTTCATATCCAAGGTCTGCTCTTGTTGGCGTTGTATTTGAATAAACTATTTTGCCGTTTAAATCTACAAGCGCAAGTTTAACGTTTGTGCCGCCAACATCAACTCCTATTCTGTATTTTTTCATTTCTCTCTCCCTTATATAAATTTTAATTATTCAAACTGTGAATCGGGGCAGGAATTCTACCCAGCCTGTTTATAAAAACTGATGAATCCGTGTTGTTCATTTTCATAACGGGTGCTTCACCCAATAAACCGCCAAATTTTACCCAATCGCCCGCTTTTTTGTTCGGAACGGGGATTACCCTTACTGCGGTTGTTTTTTTATTAATCATACCGATTGCCATTTCATCTGCAATCATGCCTGCTATCGTTGTTGTTGGTGTATCCCCCGGTATTGCAATCATATCAAGCCCAACAGAACAAACGCTTGTCATAGCTTCCAGTTTATCAATGGTTAAAACACCTTTTCTTGCAGCTTCTATCATGCCCGCATCTTCCGAAACAGGAATAAAAGCGCCTGATAAGCCGCCAACATAACTTGATGCCATAATGCCGCCTTTTTTAACGGCATCATTCAACATTGCAAGTGCTGCCGTTGTGCCATGGGCGCCTGCATCAGATAAGCCCATTGCTTGGAAAATGCCTGCAACACTGTCGCCTTCTGCAGGTGTTGGTGCAAGCGAAAGGTCTATAACGCCAAAAGGTATATCAAGCCTTTTGGCAAGTTCTCTGCCTATAAGTTCGCCCGTTGTTGTAATTTTAAAAGCCGTTTTTTTAATTGTGTTTGCAACTTCTCCTAAATCTGCATCTTTTGGCATATTTTCAATTGCCCATCTTACAACTCCGGGGCCTGAAACACCAACATTTAGGGCGCATTCAGGTTCATTAACCCCGCAATAAGCGCCTGCCATAAAGGGGTTATCTGTTACGGAATTACAAAAGCAAACAAATTTTGCAGCGCCAAGGCCGTCTTTATCTTTTGTGAGCTCTGCCGCTTTTTTAATTATTTCTGCCGTTTTATAAACGCCCACCATATTAATTCCAGCCTTTGAACCTGCCAAATTAACAGATGAACATATTCTATCCGTTGCAGCCAAAGCCTCAGGAATTGAAGCCATAAACCTTCTGTCGCCTTCTGTGCAGCCTTTTTCAACTAAAGCGGAATAGCCGCCCAAAAAATCAACGCCCACTTCTTTTGCCGCTTTATCTAAAGTTTTTGCAATGTGAATAAAATCAGGGTTATCAATGGATTCTGTTATAATTGAAATCGGCGTTACCGCTATTCTTTTATTTATTATGGGAATTGAATATTCATCTTCAAGTTCATCTGCAAATTTTCCCAAATTTTCAGCATATTTTGTGATTTTATCGTAAATTTTAGCTGCCACTTTTTTGGTATCAGAACCGCAGCAATCTCTTAAACTTAAAGCTAAAGTAACCGTTCTTATGTCGAGATGATGAACTTTAATCATCTCAATTGTTTCCATTATGTTATTTACATCAAAATTCATTGCCATTATATTGTATGCATCCTATCAAAAATTTCTTTTCTTTGAACCCAAATAGTCATATGAAGGCTTTTTGCGGCTTCTTCCAATTTATCTTTAATTGTGCTGAAAGATTCTTTTGAATTTGAAATGTTGCATAACATCATCATAACAAAGTAATCTTGCATAATTGTTTGTTTAATATCTTCAATGTTCACGCCTGTTTCATACATTGTAGTTGCAATTTTTGCAACAATACCTGTTTTGTCTTGCCCTGTGATGGTTACAATAATTTTTTCTTCTGCCATTATTTCACGTCATCCTTAATTACAATTAAATTGTTCATAATTTTCATGGCAACCGTTGGCAATACAACGTCATTCAAACCGTTTGCAATGCTTATAATGCTGCCTGCTTTTAAAACTTGTTCTTCGCCTTTGTAGATGAAAGTGTAATCGGTCTTTCTATCAGACCTGATTGTAATTTTGTCCATTTTTATTCCCTTCTATTGAACAATTTGAACGCCTGAGCTTGTGCCAAGCCTTGTAGCACCCGCTGAAATTAAATCAAGCGCCATTAATTTAGATTTTATACCGCCTGATGCTTTAACACCAATGTTTCTTTTAGCAACTGATGAATACATTAATTTAACATTTTCAACAGTGGCGCCAACGCCATTTTTTACAAAACCTGTTGAAGTTTTAACAAAATCTGCCCCTGCTGTTACGCAATTTAGGCAAGCAACTTTAATTTCGGCAGGTGTTAAAAGGTCTGTTTCCAAAATAACTTTTAAATTCTTATCTCCTGCAGCTTCTTTTTGTAAGCTAATTTCATCTGCCGCTTGCTTATAATTGCCCGATTTTATTGCGCCAATGTTTATAACGGTGTCAATTTCATCGGCACCATCCATTATTGCTTCTTTAATTTGATTAACCGTTGTATTAACTTTATTTGCCCCTAATGGAAAGTTTACAACGCAGATAACTTTAATATCTTTGCCTGATTCTAAAATTAAACTTTTTGCAAGTTTTACATAAATTGGGTTTACACACACCCCAAAAAAGCCATATTGAATGGCTTCTTCGACCAATTTTTTAATGTCGTCAACCGTTGCGTCCGGTTTCAAATTTGTATGTTCAATATATTTTGCTAATTCCATAAAAGAAATTATATCAAAACAAGGTTTTTAGCGCTATTTGTAAAGTTTGTTAACGCAAAAATGTTTTCAACACTTATTTCTAAAATTCTTTGTTTGGCTTCTTTTGTGTTATAAGCAATGTGCGGCGTTATTATAACATTTTCCATATTTAATAATTTGCTTGCTACATAAAAATTTTTAAGGCAGTTATCTTTAGTGCAATTTATATCAATTTTGTTTTCACCATGTTCATATATAACATCTTCGCACTCCATAACATCTAACGCTGCAAATGAAACTTTTTTTGAAATTAAAGCTTCATAAAGTGCCGTTGTTTGAATAATTTCTCCACGAGCAGTGTTTACAATAATAACGCCTTTTTTCATTTTTTTAAAACTGTTTGAATTAAACATATGAAGCGTTTTATCGTTTAGGTTGCAATTAATGCTTATAACATCAGATAAATTTAAAAGTTCATCAAATGTAACCTTTTTAAACCTTTCATCTTCTTGAATGTCATAATAAATTACATTCATAGAAAATGCTTTTGCAATTTCCGCAACTCTTTTACCGATAGCGCCAAGCCCCACAATTCCTATTGTTTTATTAAAAAGTTCTAACCCTAAATATTTTGAATCTTCAATTTCTTGTTTTTTAACATCATTGGCTGCAACAATAACTTTTCTGATTATAGTTAATAAAATTGCAAAAACATATTCTGCAATTGAAGAATCGCCATAATGGGGCGCATTAAAAATATGAATGTTTTTTTCTTTGCAATAGGCTAAATCAACATGGGAAAAGCCAACGCTTCTTAAAACAATGAATTTTAAATTGGGGAATTTTTCTAATGCCTTTTTAGATAAATCTGAATCTATAAAACAAGAAATAACTTCTGCATTTTTTATATTATCTTCAATTTCAACATTACCGTTTAAACTGTATCTTAAGAAAATTTTTTCATAAGAACCGTTTAAATTTTTTTCTAAATATTCTTTTTCGTATTCTTTTGTATCAAAAAAAATTATCTTCATAAATTAAAAATAACTTTAATTTATAAAAATATAATTCAACAATTTGGCTAATTAAAAAAGGGGGATAATTCCCCCTTTAATTTTTTTATTCTGTAATTGCCCCTTTGTCTGCCCCTGAAACTGTCTTTGCATATTTTGTTAAAAAGCCTTTTTCAACTTCTTTTGTTTTAGGGGTAAAATTTTTCCTTCTTTCATTTAGTTCATTTTCAGAAACCAAAAGGTCAATTGTTCTTTTATTTATATCAATTTTAATTTTATCGCCGTCTTTAATTAAGCCGATTATGCCGCCATCAACTGCTTCAGGCGAAATATGGCCAATGCAAAGCCCTCTTGTGCCGCCTGAAAATCTGCCGTCTGTTATAAGGGCGCATTTTTTGCCCAAACCCTTTCCAACTAAAAGTGAAGTTGGAGCAAGCATTTCCCTCATGCCGGGGCCGCCTTTCGGGCCTTCATATCTTATAACAACAACATCGCCAGCTTTTACTATATCGTCTTCAATGCCTTTCATAGCGTCTTCTTCTTTATCATAGCATCTTGCTGTTCCTTCAAATTCAAAGCATTCTTCAGCAACGCCTGAAATTTTAACAACAGCGCCTGATTCTGCTAAATTACCATGCAAAATTGCAAGCCCCGGGTTTTTTGTAATCGGGTTATTAAATGGTTTTATAACATCATTATTAACCCATGCGCCTTTTGCCCTGTCTTCAACGGTTTTGCCTTCAACATTTATTGTATTTTTAAGTTCAGGGGTATTTCCCCAAATTGTTTTAAGGGCACCAGAAATTCCCCCTGCCATATCAAAATCTGTCATAGTTAATGTGGCAGAAGGGTCAAGCTTAATTAATTGCGGAATTTTAAAGCTTAATTCTTCAAAATCATTCAATGTTAAATCAATTCCTGCCGTATTTGCAATTGCAAGAAGGTGAAGAATTGAATTTGTTGAGCCGCCCAAAGCTAAATCCATAACAATTGCGTTTCTCATTGAATCTTTTGTAATTATATCTTTTGGGCAAACATTGTTTTTAACTAAATCTACCGCTAAAAATCCTGAATCAAAAGCTATTCTTCTTTTTTTGCTTGAAACGGCAGATGCAGTTGCGCACCCTTCTAAGCTTAAGCCCATAACTTCCGTTAAACAAGCTAAAGTGTTTGCCGTATATAACCCTTGGCAAGCACCCATTGTAGGGCATGCGTAATGCTCCATTTCAGTTAATCTTGCTTCATCAAATTCGCCCGCTCTAAATCTTCCGACGGCTTCAGATGAACCTCTTATAAAAGTTAATTTTTCACCCTTGCAAAAACCATCCAAAGAAGGCCCTGCAGTTACAACAACTGTTGGAATGTTTAACCTTAAAGCGCCCATAATCATCCCCGGGGTGATTTTATCGCAATTTGTTAAAAGAACAAGCCCGTCTAATTGGTGAGCGCCTGCAACCGCTTCAACGCAATCTGCAATTAAATCTCTACTTGGAAGAGAATATCTCATGCCACTGTGGCCCATTGAAATACCGTCACAAATTGCAGGTGTTCCAAAAATGTATGCTTGGCCGCCATTAGAATGAATACCTTTTTCAATTTGGCGTTCCAAATCTCTCATACCGATGTGCCCCGGCACTAAATCGGAAAAGCTTGAAGCAATACCAATAAACGGCCTTTCTATATTTTTATCGGAAAGCCCGCCTGCGTATAATAAAGCCCTATGCGGAGCGTGGGCAATTCCTTTTTTTATGGCATCAGATTTCATTTAAAAACTCCTTATATAAAATAATTTACTTAATTATAATATATAAAATTCCTTATGCCAAAATGTAAAAGAGTTTTATAACCAATAAACAAAAACAATAAATCTACTGAAAAAATTCTACAATTTTAATATTGAAAAAATTCGCAATATCCTCAAGTCTATCGATTGAAATATTTATTTTACAACGCTCTAGTTTTGATATATACGAATTATCAAGCCCGAGCCTTAAGGATAATTCCTCTCTGCTCAACTTAGATTGCAACCTTAGCTCATAAATTTTATTTGCAATTTTTTGTCTAATTACTTGACTCATGTTCCTATAATGGACTAATATTCTATCTATGAACAGGAATTTCAGTCCATATATAAAATTTTTTCTTATTTGCTTTATTTGTGAAATACCCAATCCGGCAATTTGCAAAAATTACAATTATTTCAAACATTCTGAGGCAAGTTACCAAATTGAATGGTGCAATTTGCATAACGGAATTATGGAATATGAAAATTCGGACTACACAAGGGTAGATTGCTTAACAGAAACCCATGCAGTCGAATTTGATTTTGCCAAAAAGTGGGCAGAGAGCATAGGGCAAGCATTACACTATAATGCAATGACCGGCAAAAAGGGAAAAGTTGTTTTAATTTTAACTAATCCTAAAAAAGAAATGGTGTATTTTAGGCGCGTAGAAAATCTTGGCAGAAAATATGATTTTGATGTCGAATACATAACAAACAACATCCTAAAGATAACTAAGGACGGAAAATGTAACAACCCCAAATGTAGATGCCACTATAAAGGCAACTAATAGTTGCAGTTTAGTAATAATCTGCTTCTGATTTTTCTTCTTCATCTTGAAGGGAAGATAGGTCATAGCTATATGTTGAATCAAAATCTTCAGGAAGTTTATCTGTATCGGGCCAAATTGTGCCTTCATCAAACCTGCAAGCAGATAAATTTTCACTCAATGCAAAATCAGATTCTTCTAAATTTGCTTCATTTAAAATAGCACCTGCCATATCAGCATCTTGGAAGTTGCAATAATGAACTTCGGCGTAGCTAAAATCTGCCCCATAAAGGGTTGTATTTGTAAAATCGCATTCAACAAAGCGGCATCTTGTAAAATCGCAGCTTGTAAAATCGCTGTCTGTGAAATTTACGTTTGTAAATTGAGTTTCAGAAAAAGTTGAGCCTGTAAAATCAATGTTGTTTAAATTTACATCAGATATTTCATAAGACAAAACTTCAATTTCGGATAAATCTAAAATTTCATCTGTTTGAGATTTTGCGGCTTCATATTCGCCTTTGTTGTTTAAAATTAAATCTACCCATTTGTCTTTTGAAAGATTTGCCATTTATTTTTCTCCAATGCGCTGTTATTGGTATTTTATTAAATTTTTTATAACTTCGCAAGCCTTTTTAAATATCTTTTATTCCTGCATCAATGGCGGCAATTGCAGCCTGAACACGGTTATCAACGCCAATTTTTCTGTAAATATTGTTAAGATGCGTTTTAACGGTAATTTCTCTTATAAAAAGCTTTTCTGCAATTTTTGCATTTGAATCGCCCAAAGAAACAAGTTTTAAAATTTCTTTTTCTCTTGAAGTTAATGAATTTATGGATTCCATTCTTTTAACTTCCGCTTTGTTCCAGTTCGAGCGGCGAAGAAGCGCTTCAATTCTTGCTAATAAATTAGGGAAAACAAAAGGTTTTACTATGTAATCATCAGCGCCCGATTTTAAGCCTGAAACTTGCTTATAATCATCATCTATGGCAGTCAGCATAATAATTGGAATAGAGCTTAAAATTTTATGGTTTCTAATGTTTTTTAAAGTTGTCCACCCGTCCATTACAGGCATCATAACATCCAATAAAACAAGGTCATATTTATCAATGTTTTTGTTTAATTCAATTAAACCTTGCTTGCCATCTAATGCAATTGTTACTTCAAACCCATACATATTAAGCATATCAGCAGTTGGGTTCGGGTTATCATCTATGATTAAAATTTTTTTTATTTCATCAATTTCATTCATTTTTTAAGTTAAATTTTCTCTTATTGCTTTAATTGCAGCTTGGGTTCTGTCATCAACGGATAATTTTTGCAAGATTGAGCACATATGAACTTTTGTTGTATTTATTGAAATGTTCATTTTTCTTGCAATTTCAAGGTTGGAATTGCCCTCTGCCAAAAGAAAAAGAACCTTCATTTCTTTTGATGTTAAATTATATTTGTTTTGAGTTTCTTGTTCATCATTTTTATTAATTTTAGATGTTTTTTTCATTAAAATTTTAGACGCTGTTGGGTCATACCAAAGGGAACCTTCCATAACATCTTTTATAAGTTCAATTAATTTTTCAGGCTTTATATCTTTAGAACAATATGCATTTATTCCTGCATCCAAGCAGCCTTCAATTTCTTCTTCGTTGTTATGAGATGTGATTACAATAATTTTAATATCAGGATATTTTGATTTAATTTCAAAAGAAGCCCGAACGCCATCTACAACAGGCAGCCCCAAATCCATTAAAACAAGGTCAACTTTATTTTCAGCTAAAATTTTATAAGCATTAACCGCATTTTCCGCTTCAAAAATTTCATTTGTAAAATTTTCCTCTTTTAATGAGGTTAAAAGCGCAAAACGGGTGAGAGCGTGGTCTTCAACTATAAGAATGTTGTATTTTTCCATAATTTTATTATATTTAATCTTTATCTTTTTTACAAATACTTTACAACCATATTTTTTTTCTTGTATTATAATCTTTAGTTGAGGTAAATAAAATGATTGAAATTAAAGACGTTGAACATGTTGCCCGCTTAGCAAGGTTAAATTTAACGGAAGATGAAAAAGTTAAATTTTCAAAACAATTAGGCGATATTTTAAAATATATGGAACAGTTGAACGAAGTTGACACAACAGGGGTTGAACCAATGAATCACCCGATAGATTTCTCAAATGTGATGAGGGAAGACGTTGCCCGATACGACAGCACAAGAGAGGAATTAATGGCAAATGCCCCCGAAGTTGAACAAGATTATTTTAAAGTCCCTAAAATAAGTTAATTTTAGGGACTTTTCATATATGTGCCGGAAGATGAAAAAAATTAAGTAAGGAAAGAAAATGACAAAATATATTTTTATTACAGGCGGTGTTGTCAGTTCATTAGGAAAAGGCATTGTTGCTGCAAGTTTAGGAAAACTTTTAAGAGCAAGAGGGTTTAGTGTTGCAATTCAAAAATTTGACCCTTATATAAATGTTGACCCCGGAACTATGAGCCCATTTCAACATGGCGAAGTTTTTGTAACAGATGACGGCGCAGAAACAGACCTTGACCTTGGGCACTATGAAAGGTTTACAAATACATCATTACACCAAATAAACAATGTTACATCAGGCTCTGTTTATCAAACGGTTATTGAAAAAGAAAGAAGGGGCGAATATTTAGGTGCCACCGTTCAAACAATTCCCCATATTACAAATGAAATTAAAGCAAGATTATTAAAGGCAAAACAACAATTTAACCCCGATTTTTTAATAGCAGAAATCGGCGGCACAATAGGCGACATTGAAAGTTTGCCTTTTATTGAAGCAATCAGACAATTCAGGCTTGAAGAAGGCATTGGAAATTCTATTTCAATCCATGTTACTTTATTGCCTTATCTTCAAACTTCAGGCGAACTTAAAACAAAACCTTCGCAGCATAGCGTTTATGTTTTAAGAAGCTATGGCATTCAGCCTGAAATTCTTGTTTGCAGAACCCCTGTTGAAATTCATAAAAATGAAAAAGAAAAAATAGCGCTATTTTGTTCGGTTCAAAAAGATTGCGTTTTTGAATGCAAAGATATGAAATCTATTTATGAAGTGCCATTGGCGCTTGAAGCGCAAAATATGGCAGGCGCTGTTTTAAAACTTTTAAATATGAAAGATAAACGCCCGAATTTAGCTTCTTGGGAAAAACTTGTTGATAAAATTAAAAACCCGAAAGGCGAATTAACCGTTGCACTTGCAGGAAAATATACAGAATTAAACGACGCTTACATTTCTGTTGTTGAATCTCTAAAGCACGCAGGGCTTGAATTTGATAAAAAAGTAAACATTAAGTGGCTTGCAAGTGAAGATTGCAAAGATACCCAAAAAACAAAAGAATTATTAAATGATGTTGATGCGCTTGTAATCCCCGGGGGCTTTGGTGTTCGCGGCATTGAAGGCAAGTTAAATGCAATAAGATATGCAAGAGAAAACAATTTGCCGTTTTTAGGGTTATGTTTGGGGCTTCAATGTGCGGTTATTGAATATGCAAGAAATGTTGCAGGGTTAGATGGTGCAAACAGCACGGAATTTGATGAAAACACAAAATACCCCGTAATTGACCTTATGGTTGAACAAAAAAATGTTGCAGGCTACGGTGGCACAATGAGATTGGGAAGTTACCCCTGCCACTTAAAAGACGGTTCAAAAGCACAAAAAGCATACGGTAAAAAAATTATAGAAGAACGCCACCGCCATAGATATGAAGTTAATAATGAATATAAAAAATTAATTGAAGATAGTGGGCTTATAATTTCAGGGTCATCACCTGACGGGTTATTAGCCGAAGTTGTTGAATACCCGAAAAATGATTGGCACGTTGCTTGCCAATTCCACCCCGAGTTTAAATCTCGCCCCGAAGAAGCGCACCCGTTATTTAAAGGGCTTATAAAAGCGGCCATAAACAGAAAAAAATAAAATAAAAAGGCGCCAAATATAAAAGGCGCCTTATTTATTTTCCAATATTTTTTTTTAAGTTATAATAAACAGGTTCAATAAATTTAAAAGGAATTTTTTCTTATGTTGGAAAATGAATATTACCCTCAAAAAACAGAAAAAAAATGGGTTGAATTTTGGGATAAAAACAAAACATATAAAACTTATGACGATTCAGACAAACCAAAATATTATGCACTTTCAATGTTTCCGTATCCTTCAGGCAAATTGCATATGGGGCATGTTAGAAACTATACAATAACAGATGTTATTGCAAGGTTTAAAAGGGCAATGGGCTATAATGTACTTCACCCTATGGGCTGGGATTCATTTGGTATGCCTGCTGAAAACGCTGCTATTCAACACGGCGCAAACCCCAAAAAATGGACTCTTGATAACATTGAATATATGAAAAAGCAATTAAAAATGCTTGGGCTTTCTGTTGATTGGGACAGAGAAGTTGCCACCTGCAAAGAAGATTATTATAAATGGACCCAAAAACTTTTTATTGAACTTTTTAAAAAAGGCTTAGCATATAAAAAAGAAGCCCCTGTTAACTGGTGCGAAAAATGCGCAACCGTTCTTGCAAACGAACAAGTAATTGATGGCAAATGCTGGAGATGTGATTCTGAAGTTACAAAGAAAAACCTTTCACAATGGTTTTTAAAGATAACAGATTACGCAGAAGTTTTGCTTGATGACCTTGATAAATTAAAAGGCTGGGGCGACAACGTTAAAACAATGCAAGCTAATTGGATTGGAAAATCATACGGCACAATTTTAAAATTTAAAGTAAAAGAAATTGAAGGCTTAGAAATTCCCGTTTTCACAACAAGGCCTGATACCGCATACGGTATTACATATCTTGTTGTTGCGCCTGAATATAAAGACATTGAAAAATTAACAACAAAAGAAAACTTAGAAGCGGTTCATAATTACAGAGAAAACGCTAAAAAAATGTCTGAAATTGAAAGGCAGTCAACAGAAAGAATTAAAACGGGCGTTCCCTTGGGAACTCACATTATAAACCCATTTACAGGAAGAGTTTGCCCGATTTGGGCTGCAGATTACGCCCTTGCAGATTATGGCACAGGCGCTGTTATGGCAGTTCCTGCGCATGATTCAAGAGACTTTGATTTTGCAACCAAATACAACCTTCCTATAATTCAAGTTATAGATGGTGAAGGTTATGACCCAAATAAAGTTTTTGAAGACCCCGGCGTTCTTGTAAACAGTGGCGAATTTACAGGTATAGACAATGAAACAGCTAAAAAGAAAATAACCGAATATGCTGAAAAAATGGGCTTTGGGCATTCAAAAGTTCAATACAGATTAAGAGACTGGTTAATTTCAAGGCAAAGATATTGGGGCGCCCCCATTCCTGTTGTATATTGCGAAAAATGCGGCGTTCAACCCGTTAGGGAAGAAGACCTGCCAATTCAATTGCCAACAGATGTTGATTTTTCGGTTCAAGGAAAATCTCCCATTACAACAAGCAAAACTTTCCAAAATGCAGTTTGCCCCATCTGCGGCGCTCCTGCAGTTAGAGAAACAGACACAATGGATACCTTCATTTGCTCAAGCTGGTATTATTTAAGATATGCTGATGCAAAAAATGATAAAAAACCGTTTTGTAAAGAACTTGTGAATAAATGGCTGCCGGTTGATCAATATGTTGGCGGTATTGAACATGCAATTTTACACCTTTTATATTCAAGATTTTTCACAAAAGCATTGAGAGATATTGGTTTATTAGATTTTGATGAACCCTTTAAAAACCTTTTAACTCAAGGCATGGTTTTAAAAGACGGTTCAAAAATGTCTAAATCAAAAGGAAATACGGTTGACCCCGATGAAATCTTTGCAAACTACGGGGCAGACACTGCAAGATTATTCATTATTTCAGATTCACCCCCCGCTCGTGACTTTGATTGGTCTGATGCAGGCGTTGAAGGCTGCTATAAATATTTATGCAGAGTTTACAGGCTATATTCAAAATTCCAAGATAAAATCAAACTTGAATATAATCTGCCTGAAACCGTTGATAAAAAAGCGGAAGATTTAATCAGAGAAGTGCATTTATCAATTTCTAAAATAACATCTGATATTGAAAACGAATTTCAATTCAATACGGTTGTTTCAAAATATAGAGAATTAACAAATGCAATTTATGATTACATTAAAGACGAAGAAACAATTAACTATGATGTTTTAAGCTTTGCGCTTGTTACGTTGTTAAAGTTAATTTCACCCGTTGCCGTCTTTATGTCTGAAGAAATTTATCAAACATTAGGCGGCGTTGGTTCAATCCACGAACAAAAATGGCCGGTTGCCGATATGACAAAAACCAAACAAAATAATATTTTGTTAATTGTTCAAGTTAATGGCAAAATTAGAGATAAAATTGAAACAACTGCAGGCCAAACAAACGATGAATTAACAAAACTGGCAATGAACAGCGAAAAAACAAAACAATTTATGGATGGTAAAACAGTTGTTAAAACAATTGTTGTTCCTGATAAAATTGTAAACATTGTTGTTAAATAAAATTAAAACCCCTTAAACTTAAGGGGTTTTTTAATAATAAACCGTGTAGAAAAATTTATATGTTGGGGTTTTTGCCCCAACTTATTTTTTTAGTACATTCAATAGCTGTGCTCAATGCTCAACGCATTGAGCTTCGCTCTGGTTTTATGCTTTTTTCCGCCTGTCAAATCAGTAAAAATAGAGCTTATGCGACAAAGTCGCACCGCTTCTTATTTTTACTAAGATTTGTTCATTCCTTCGTTCGCATTTGCTCACTTCGTCATAACAGCGGCATCGTACGGTTTCGCCTAAAATGCCAAGACGATAACGTCTTGCCATTTTTAACGGCTACACACACGGCTTTATGCTTTTTTGCTCCTGTGGGTATCAAAGCTTTTGTTCGCTTTCACTAGCGTTGTCGCTCACAAGCTTTGATTATCCTACGTCGCAATTCAACAGTTTCGGGCAAAATTCATCATTTTGCCCTTCACTCTGGCTTTACGCTTTTTTCTTAATGGTTTTTGAAACTGCATTTAAAAGAAAAAGAACAAAAGCAAGTGCAATTGCAAAAATAAAGTATCTGTTCAAAAAGCCTGTAATAATTATTGCAACAATAGCACATGCCATTGAAACAGATGACAATGTTAAAACTGCCAAATCTTGCGAAAACCCGTGGTGCAGCAATTTGTGGTGAATGTGTTCAGAATCTGCAACAAAAGGGCTTTTTCCTTTTGAAATTCTCCTTAATGATGAATATGCCACATCTAAAATTGGAATAGCCAAAATTAAGAAAGGAAGATACATTAAAGGCGTTCCAGCGTCCATAATACCCGTAATTGAAAGGGTTGATAACATAAACCCTGCAAATAAAGCGCCTGAATCTCCCATAAAAATTTTAGCGGGGTTATAATTAAAAGTTAAAAATGCAAGCATGGCGCCTGATAAAATTATTGCAACCAAAGCAGAAATTGGGGAAGATGGCGTTGCAACAATTGAAATTATCGCAATTGCAACAGAACCTATCGTAACAACAGAACCTGCCAAACCGTCTATACCATCTATAAAATTAATTGCATTTGTAATGCCTACAATCCAAAGCAAGGTTATGGGATATGCCAATAGGCCGAGTTCAAAATTATTTCCAAACGGGTTATAAACTTCATCTATTCTAACACCCAATAAAAGCACCATTGTAGCAATTACAATTTGCAAAAAGAGTTTAAATTTTGCGTTCAAACAGAAAAGGTCATCTATAAGCCCCAATAAAAACATTAAAGAACCGCCCACAATAATGCCCGATAACCCTTGGCCCTTTGGGTAATAGCTTAATAAAACCAAAAACAAAAATGTGAGCATAACGGCAAGCCAAATTCCAATGCCACCAAGCCTTGAAATTTTTCCTTTGTGAATTTTTCTTTCGTTTGGAACATCTACAAGCCCCATTTTATCTGAATAATAAATAACAATGGGAACTATAAAAACCCCTAAAAGATAGGCAATGATTGCCCCTAAAATATGCGCTTGCGTTAATTGTATCATAATTCCATTTCTCTTTTTTTAAGAAATATTACCATAAAAATTAAAAGCAAGCTATTTTTTGGAGCTAATGGCCTTATATTTTTAAAGCAAAATGTTTTCAACCTGCAAAAAACGCCTTTTGTATTACCAAAAGGCGTTTTATAAAAAGAATTAATTAAACAAAATTAGAATAAAGCCGGTTTTTTAACGGGTGCAGCACCGGGGATTGATTCCCAGTTAGCAGCCATAATTTTCTTGAATGATTTCAAAGCTGTATCTTCAAGTTCGCCAAGTTCTTCAGCTTCAATAATTAATTTTCTTAAAGGAAGAAGGGCTCTTTGGTCTCTTAAAACGCCGAGTGCAGCTGCTGCACCAGCTCTAACCAAGTCGTTTTCATTTTTATCTTCCATAACTTCAATTAAAGCAGGAACTGCTTTTGTATCGCCTAATTTACCGAGTGAAGTTACGGCATAAATTCTAACGTTAACCCATTCATCTTTTAACATTGTGATAATTTTTTCAACAGCTTTTCTGTTGCCAATTTCACCCAATGCTCTTGTAGCATCGCATCTAACGTTAACTTTTTCATGGTCAAGTGATTCAATTAAAGCATCTGCTGCAACATCGCCGATTTCAATTAGGGCATCGGTTGCAGTAATACAAACTTGAGGGTTTTCATCATTAAGTGCTTCAACAAGGGGTTCTACAACAATTGCACCGCCCAAACGGCCTAATGCTCTTGCTGCACGAACACGAACGTCAACGTTTCTATCTTCTCTTAAAGATTCAATTAAAGGAACAGTTGCGTTTGTATCGCCCAATTCGCCCAATGCACGTGCGGCATATAAACGAACTGAACCGTTTTTATCATATTTTAAAACATCGATTAATGGTTTAACGGCCTTAAAATCGCCCATTTCACCAAGAACTCTTGCAGCATTATAACGAACTTTTTCTGAATTAGACGTTTGTAAATCTTTAATTAATTCATCAAATGTTTTTTTAGCCTGTTTTTTGCGGTTGTTCACACTAATTGTCATATAATCAGATTCCTCCAAATAACAATTTCTTCACTTCTTACTTTTTTTGAGACACTAAGACACGAAGGTCTAAAACACTTCACATATATTTTAAAAATTTTTTCCCTTAAAAATTGACTTATTTATGTTGCAATGCTTAACGAAACTTCATATCTTCTATTGTTAATTAATCTCTATTTCCTGCTTTACCCTTAATGGGTAAAAAGAACACTTTATGCATTTATATTACCATTTTTTTTGGTTTTTGTCCTACATTGTTCATATTACTTAACATAAAAAATGCAATTGTTTTTTTAAAGATAGAGAACTATTAATCTATACTTGAAATTTAATTTTAACATTTCTTAACAAAAATTTGACTTTTATTTTTCCATGTGCAAAAAAAATGTTTTTGTGTTTTAAATGAATAAGAAATTTTTTGTGTCGAAATAAGTAATTTAATATATATAATTAAGGAGAAGTTAAGTGAAGTTAGGTGCTGTAACCGGTTTTAACTGTCAAAATTCGCCCGCATTCGGCAGAAAATTAAGAGAAGATGAAAAACCCGCCGTTAAGAGAGATATTGAAGAAGGCTTAAAAATATTGGGCAAAAATATGGCAATCATATTGCCCACAAATTGTTCCCCTTCATATAAAGAAAGCGACATAGGCGTCGGGCAACCGTATTCAAGAAGTTCAAATGAACTTTTATATCCCTTTTTAAATAATTGGGGCTTTAGCGCACAGCAAAAACAACCGTCAGGCCTTGGCAAACAAACAGACGCTTCGCCTTACGTTTCAAATTCAAGCGCATATAATACTGCAATAATTAATTTGGATGAGCTCACTAAGCCTGAATCAGGCGCTATTTTAAGCGAAGAAACGTATAGAAAAATTGTAAATAACAACCCTAAAAAAGGGCAAGATAAATCTGCATATACATATAATGTGCAAGAAACAAAAAAGGCGCTAACTGAAGCCTATGATACATTTATTCAAAAAAGAGAAAATAAGGATTCTCTGCCTGAAGTTGAAAGAAGGGGAATTGAACGCTTAGAGAGCGATTTTCAAGAATTTAAAGAAACCAAAGGCAAAGAACAAGAAAAAAATGCACTTTATAACATTTTAACAGATATAAATGGCAACGATTACTGGCCAAATTGGGGAAATGAAACAGATAAAAACCTTTTCAGCAAACCAAGAAACGATTGGGAAAAAGAACAAAGAACATCAAGATTAAAAGAATTAAGAGAAAATCATAAAAAAGAAATAGATTCATTCCTTTTCTCTCAAATGCTTGCAAAAAAAACAATCGAAAAAGGCCATAGAACCCTTCAAGAAAACGGCATTAAAGGAATCGGCGATATTCCGGTTGCCTTCTCTGATGCTGAAGTTTGGGGCAATAAAGATTTATTCTTAGATGACCTTAGAATGGGCTGCAAAGAACCTTGGAACGACAAACCTCAAAAATGGGGCTTCTTTGTGCTGGACCCTAAAAAATTGTTCAATCAAGACGGTTCCTTAGGCGAAGCCGGCGAATTTTTATATGATAAATATGAAAGAGCCTTTGAAGAAAACAAAGGCGGCGTTAGAATAGACCACATTGTAGGCTTAATGGATCCATACGTTTATTCTGAAAACGGTGGCCGTGAAGGAAGGTTATATTCTGAATTATATAGAGGAGTGAATGGAGACAAATGCGACAGAATTTTAAGAAAAATAGTTCTTCCTGCCGCAAATAAAGCGGGGCTTAATGCCTCAAACATCATAGCGGAAGATTTGGGCTATATGCCGGGGGATACAAAAAACACACTTCAAAACCTTGGCATTGGCGGCATAACGGTTACTCAATGGTGCGATGCCCACAACGTTTGGAATGCACCCGGAAATAACGCTGCTATGATTGCAAACCATGATACGGCTTCTGCCAAAGAATTATACCCCGATAAAATGGAGAGAAGAAATAAATTTATAGAATTATTCTCTTCAGGCGCTAAAAATGTTCAAGTTTTCTGGACAGATTTACTTGGCATAAAAGAAAGATACAATGTGCCGGGCGTTACAGGGGGCGACAACTGGTCTTTAAGAATGACAGAAAACTTTGAAGATACATATCATAAAAGATTAGAAGATAATGACGCCCTTAATATTCCTGAAGCAGTTTTAGAAGCAAACAGAAGAAGAAACCCGAACTTCAGCAAAGAACATCCTTGGCTTGCTGAATCTCTTAAACATTGGTCAAATGTTTTAAAAGAAAAAGAAAACTAAACAAAAATAAAAATACCGCCTAAAATTCAGGCGGTATTTTTTATATAAAAATTAATTAATCTTCAATATCTTCTTTTGATTTTTCTGTATCTTGAACATCATCTTTAAGTGCTGTTCTTGCAAATTCTCTAACTGTTGCAAGTTTTTCTACGTTTGAGAAGAAATTATTTTCTCTTTCTTTTTGAACTTCATTTGCCAAAATAACAGAGCCGCCCAAAGCACCTGCAAAAGGAGCAAAAAGTGCTGCATTTCTTGTAACTGAAGCTAATTTCGGATACCTTGAAGCAATTTCAGATGTTCTTTTAGAAATTTTTTCTGCAGCCTTGCCTAAAATTGAACCGTCTAATTTATCCGCATGGCGTGCTAAACCTTTTTTCATAGCATCTGCTGTTGGTCTGAACATTTTTGCAAGCTTATCGCCGCCTTTTTTAGCACCGCCTATAACAAGAGCGGAAGCTCCTGCAAGTGCCGCTACACCCACTGCCAATTGAACAAACGGGTTAGCTTCTTTTTTATTGCCTTCTTTATCTTCTCTGTTTAAAAGTTTGTCTGTTATTGTATCAACAGGTTTTGAAAGAGCATAAACCGTTGCCGTTGCACCTAAAGTTTTTGCTGCAGATAAAGTTTTATCAGATAATTTACCTTTTGTTAAGGCACCTGCTGCCACAGTTGTTGCTGCTATAAACATTAAAGGCCACTTATTTAGGGCACGTGCAGCACTACATTCTTCCGCTTTTTTGTTTGCATCTTTTGCGCTTGCTTGTATAATCTCGTCATCCGACATTTGAGATATACTGTTTAAAATTGGTCGCTTTCGATGTCGCTCGGGTAGATTTGAACTTTTAAATGACGACTCACCGAATGTTATTTTCGAGACAGTAGGCATTTTTCCCTTTCGCATGAAAAATTCATGCCATATTATCAAATTACATGACTTATTCTATATCAAATGAAAAAAAATTGCCAGTATTTTTTTATCTGTTAATATATTAACTAACAGTATAAATTAATCAAAAGGTAGAATATGACTGAAAATTACATTAAATTTGTAGATGTTACAAATCGTGACGGTGTTCAAACATCAAGGCTTGGTTTAGCTAAACTTCAAAAAACAATAATAAATCTTATGTTAAACGATATGGGAATAACCCAATCAGAGTTTGGTTTCCCGACAACTTGCCATGAAATTAATTACTTGAACGGCAACATAATGCTCGTTGAAAGGGGCGCCATTGATAAAACAATTTTATCAGGGTGGTCAAGAGCATTGGCATCAGATGTTGATAAATCTTTTAAAAATGTTCCTAAATTAAAGAACATTAATTTGTCGCAATCTACATCAGATCAAATGATAAACGGTAAATACGGCGGCAAAAAAACAAAAGATGACATTTTAGCTCAAACATTAGAAGCAGTGAATGAAGCCGTTAAAAACAATGCAAATATAATCGGCGTTAACGCAGAAGACGCCTCAAGGTCAGATTTAAACTACCTTATTAAATATGCAAATGAATGCAAAAGATATGGCGCAAAAAGGTTCAGATATTGTGACACCTTAGGTTATGACGACCCAAAAACAGCATATGACAGAATTTACACCCTTGCAAAAGAAACAAATATGGATATTGAACTTCACTTCCATAACGACTTAGGCATGGCCGTTGCAAACTCTGTTATGGGTGCAAAAGCAGCAGTTGATGCGGGCGTTACCCCTTGGATAAATACAGCAATAAACGGCATGGGAGAACGTGCCGGCAACGCAGATTTAATTTCTTGTATTCTTGCAATTTTAAAATCTTCAGGCTTTGAAGGCAAATACCAAATTGACCCTCAAATTGATTTATCAAAAGCTTGGAAATTAGCAAAATATACAGCTTACGCTTTTGGCGTTGCAATTCCTATGAACCAAGTTGCAGTTGGCGACAACGCTTTTGCGCATGAATCTGGCATCCACGCAGATGGCGCCTTAAAAGACAGAAGAAATTATGAACTTTACGATTATGAAGAACTTGGAAAAGGCGAACCTGAAATCATTGAAACAGGCAGAATGATTACAGTTGGCGAATATTCAGGTATTAAAGGTTTTAGAAACGTATATCAAAACTTAGAACTTGAATTTAAAGACGAAGAAGAAGCAAGAAACATCTTAGAACTTGCAAGATACGCTAACGTTCACACTCAAAAGCCTTTAACAAAAAGTGAATTAAGGTTTATTTATTTCTACCCGAATATTGCAGCAAAAATTATGACGGTAGAACCATATTATAAACCAATCGGCGCACTTAAAGAAAGAATTGAAAGATTAGAAAACATCAATTCTTCAATTATTGTATAAGGTTAAAAAATTGAATTCCAAAAATAAAAAATTATATATTGAAACTCTTGGCTGTCAGATGAATAAATCTGACAGCGAAAGAATTATGGGCATTATGAGCCACTTTGGCTATGAACCGTCAAGTGAAGATGAGGCTGATTTTTTAATTATCAACACCTGCTCCATCAGAAAATTATCCGAAGATAAAGCATATTCAAAAATAGGCAACTGGGGCAAAAGAAAAAAAGATGGCGAAGATATTAAAATCGGCATTTGCGGTTGTGTTGCCCAGCAAGAAAAAGAAAACATCTTTAAAAAATATCCATACGTTGATTTAATTTTTGGAACTCACAATATCTATGAACTTCCCGGCCTTTTAAATAAAGAAGGCAGAGTTTGCGCAATTAGAGATAAAGCGGTTAGTGAAAAAGATTTTGAAATTATAAGAAATAAAAATATAAACGCTTGGCTTCCTATTATGGAAGGCTGCAACAACTTTTGCACCTATTGCGTTGTGCCTTATACAAGGGGAAGAGAAAGAAGCAGAACAATTGAAAACATTATAAAAGAAGCAAAACAAATTATAAAAGAAGGCTTCAGGGAAATTACTCTTTTGGGGCAAAATGTAGACAGCTACGGTAAAGACTTAGAAGGAAAACCCACATTTGCGCACCTTTTAAGGGAATTAGACAAACTCGAAGGCAACTTTAGAATAAGGTTTACAACATCATATCCAACCGATATTACAGATGATGTTATTGAAACCGTTAAAAAGGGTTCTAAAATTTGCGAATGCTTTCACATTCCAATGCAATCAGGTAACGATAGAATTTTAAAAATGATGAACAGAAGATATGATGTTCAAAAATATACAGAAATTGTGAAAAAAATTCAAAATGAAATTGAAAATGTAACCGTTACATCAGATTTTATTGCAGGGTTTCCATCTGAAACAGAAGAAGAATTTCAAGATACAATTAAACAAATTAAACTTTTAGGGCTTGATTATTCAAATACTGCAGCATATTCCCCAAGGCCAAACACGCCTGCGGGCAAAATGGTTGATAAATTTGTAGCTGATGATATTAAAAAACGCCGTTTAATTGAATTAAACGAAACAATTAAAGAAGCAAGCTTTAATTCAAATAAAAAATATGTTGGAAAAACATTAGAAGTTCTTGTTGAAAAAGAAAAATTTGAAGATAATAAAAGGCTTTTAGAAGGCAGATTAAGAAACAATAAAGTTGTTCATTTTGAATCAACTAAACATAACGTGGGCGATTTTGTTCTTGTGAAATTAAATAAAGCTTCAATTTGGTGTCTTTTTGGGGAAGAAGTTTAATTTTTAAGTTTTGTTAAGCAGCATGAATTTTTCATGGCAATATTTTAATTAAAAAATTCTTAATTAAAATATAACAATCGTGAAAGGAAATGGAAGAATGAGTGTTGGAGCATTAACATCAAGTTTACAAACTATGCCTATTGCAGTAAAATCAGGCACAACCGCATTAGCAACAACTGCTGGAAAAAATCTTCCCATGGTGCAAAATTCAGGAGCATTAGCAGTTGTTGACGATGTTGCACAAGTTGCTAAAAAATCAGGCTCAAAGGGAAAAATTATAGCAGCAATTGCAGCAGGTGTTGCAGGCATTGCCTTAGCCGCAAAATGCATTACAGAAAACAAAGAAGCAAAACAAGCTCAACCGGTTGAACAAAAATTATACGCTTAAAAAATAGCTTTTAATAAAAAAGGGTCTTACATAAGGCCCTTTTTTATTGGCTAATTTCTTCTTTTTTAATTCCTATTTTTTCTTCCAATTCATGTCTTGATTCTTCATAACCTGATCTGCCCATAAGAGCATAGGTATAATTTTTTGCTTGTTCAACGCCCGGTTGGTTAAATGCATTTATATTATATAATTCGCCGGCAATTGCAGTTTGAACTTCAAGCATATAGAATAATTGCGCCATATAATAAGCGTTCACTTTCGGCATATGGATTGTTAAATTGGGGCGTTTAAAATCAGATAGCGCAACTGCTGTGGCATCAGCTTCTGCGTTTATAAGTTCGTTAATTGTTTTGCCGCCCAAATAATTAATTCCCGTAAATTCAAATATTTTTGGAATTTCAACCACACTGTCAAATTCATCAACTCTTATAAAGTTAATTAATTTATCGTGTTTGCCTTCATTATAAAGTTGAATTTGAGAGTGCTGGTCTGTTGCGCCTAACGCTTTAATTGGAACAGGGCCGATATTTACAATATTTCCATCTCTATCAACTTCTTTTCCTAAAGATTCCGCCCAAAGCTGAACAAACCAATCCGATACATATTTTAATCTTGATGAATATGGCATCATAACTGTAATATAATGCCCCTTTTGAGTATCCATTAAATAATGAATTAAGGCATTTTGCGCTGCAATATTTTTATTAATGTCTGTATTTTTAAGGGCCAAATCCATTGTTTTAATGCCGTTCATAATTTCATCAATGTCTATACCCACAAGCGCCATTGGAACAAGCCCAACGGGTGAAAAAACGGAAAACCTACCGCCAACATCATCCGGCACAACAAATGTTTTATACCCTTCTTCGTTTGCAATTTGCCTTAAAACACCCGATTGTTTATCTGTTGTCGCAACAATATTTTTTCTGTAATCATCGCCCAACAAACTTTGCATTTTATCTTTAATTATCATAAACTGCGCCATTGTTTCTGCGGTTGAGCCCGATTTTGTGATTACATTTACAAGAGTTCTTTTAAGGTCAAGTATATTTAACAAACTTTGAATTTCATCAGGGTCAATATTATCTAAGAAGAAAATTCTGGGGTATCCGCCTCTTTCTTCTTTTGTAAGTAAATTCCAATTTGGGTTTAAAAGTGCGTGGCAAAAAGCAATTGCACCCAAGGCAGAGCCGCCAATGCCCAAAACAAGAACGTTATCAAACCTGTTTTCAACCATGGCTGCATATTCTTTAACATACCAAAGGGTTTCTTCGTTATACCCTAAATTCATCCACTGAAGCCATGCGCCTTGTTTATCTTTATTAAAATTAAGATTTTTTATGATTTCTTCAATTTTAGGGGCATAAACACCAAATTCAGATTCAATATCAAGCCCGAACTTTTCGCCTATAACATTTGATGATACATTTTTGAAATCAATTTTAATCATTATTTTATAATTCCTTAATTTATGAACAATTATACTAAGAGCAAGCTTTGATGTAAATACTGTTGAGATTGCCCGACTTATTAATGATAAAAATAAATGGGTTTGTTAAAAAAAATAATATGAGAACATTTAACAAAAACGACGATTTTATTTTTGAATTAATCCATGACCTAAAGGCCCCTATTATAAGCATGGATTTTGCACTTAAAAATATAAGGCGAGATGAATTTTTAGATGAAATTTTTAAAATAAACAGGCATAATTTGAATTATGTTGAAAATATGATGAATTCATATTCCTTGCAAAAAGGCAGATATTGCCCAAAGTTTGAGCTTGTTAATTTGGCAAACATTGTAAAAGAAGAAACAAGGGTTTTAAATTTTTTAATAGCAGAAAAAAATTTAAGAGTAATTATAAGCCTTGATAAGGCGCTTGACCCTTATATAATTGGGGATAAATATTTAATAAGGCAGATAATTTTAAACCTTTTAACAAACGCTGTTAAATATACGCCCATTAACAGCACAATAAAAATTATTTTTGAAAAAAAAGAAGGCTTTTTAACAATTTGCTTTTCAAACCCATATGAAGAAAAGCAGCAAAATATATGCTCCACTAAAATGGGGCTTGAAATTATTAAAAAGAAATTAAGAGCAATAAAAGGCAAGCTTAAAATAATTAAAAATTCAAATGAAATTTGTTTTCAAGTTTCATTTGAATCTAAATAATTATTTTTTAAGTTCATCCAAAACGCCTTCAAGCGCAATTTTAACGTGATAATAGCTTAACCCCCCTTGCATATAAATTGCATAGGGCGGGCGAATTGGCCCGTCTGCTGATAGTTCAATTGTTGAACCTTCAATAAAACTGCCGCCTGCCATAATTAATTTATCCTCATACCCGGGCACAACATCAGGAATTGGGGTTAAATAGCTTTCAACGGGCGAATACCTTTGCAAGGCTCTACAAAATTTTTCCTGTTCTTCGCCTTTTGTAAATTTAATTGTTTGAATTAAATCCACCCTTTTTTCATTTGAATGAGGATGAGTTAAAAAGCCTGTATTTTCAAAAACTTTTGCAGCTAAAATTGCCCCTTTAAGAGCATTTGCAACAATAGATGGCGCCATAAAAAACCCTTGCAAGATAACTCTTGTTGTATTAAACATAGCACCCCCTTCTCTTCCGATTCCAGGGGATGTTAATCTTCTTGCACAAAGTTCAACAAGCCTTTCTTTTCCTGCAATATAGCCCCCTGCTTCAACAATGCCGCCGCCCGGGTTTTTAATTAAGCTGCCTGCCATAATATCTGCGCCAACTTCAAGTGGTTCTTTTGTATCTGTAAATTCACCGTAACAATTATCTACAAAACAAATTGTATTTGGGTTTTTAGCCTTTACAATTTCAACAATTTTTTTAATATCATCTAAAGTTAAAGATTTTCTTAAAGAATACCCTCTTGATTTTTGAATTAAAACCATTTTAGTGTTTTCTTTTATATAGTTTGGAATTTTTTCAAAATCAACTTCAAAATCATTTTTTAATGGAACTTCATCATAACTAACACCATGGCCCATTAAAGACGATTCAAAATAAGGGTCGTTTTCTCTTTTCCCGATTATTTCTTCTAATGTGTCATAAGGAGCCCCTGCAATTGAAACAAGGTTATCACCCGAATGTAAAAGCCCAAATAAAACACAAGATAGGGTGTGGGTGCCAGATACAAAATGGGGGCGAACAATTGCAGCTTCAGCCTTAAAGGCATCTGCAAAAACATTATCTAGGGCTTCTCTGCCTAAATCATCATGCCCGTAGCCTGTTACAGTATAAAAATGTTCTTCGCCAATTTTATTTTTATAAAAGGCATCTAAAACTTTTCTTTGGTTAAATTCTGCAATTTTATCTATTTCTTTAAATTTATCTAAAATTTCGCTTTCAGCTTTTTCTATAATTTCTTTTGAATTCATTTTATTTTTCCAAAAAAGTTGTATCCCACAAAAAATAAGATATTCCAACAAAAGTTTTTTTTCAATAACGTTTTTGCATTTAGGAAAAATTCCAATTATAATTTTTTTATGAAATCAAACAAAAGCTTTATATTTTGGGGTTTAATTTTTATTTGTTTAGCGCTTTTTATTTTTATTATAAAAGGCACAATGAACGGCGCTCTTCCAAAATACCCCGTTTTTCCTTCCGTTTATAACAAAATGAATATTATTTTGGAAACAGAAACCAAAAATGTTGATGACATTATTTTAAAAGTTAATAAAGAATTTTATTCAATTCCAAATTCTAAAGGGCTTTTAAATAAAACAGTTTATGAAAAAGCAGACAACATAAGCATTTTAGTGAATAAAAATTTTAAAAATGAAATTAAAAATATTGTTATTTTTAACGATTTAAAATCTTTTTATTTTGGCGATTTTTCAAAATTTAACAAAAAAGAAACCGAATTTTGCATAAAAGGAAATTGCAAATTTTATAATGAATACGACATTTCAGACCAGATAAAATATAATAAAAACGGTGGCGCAATCAATTTTCATTCAAACGTTAATTTAATTTGCAACGTTATTTTATCGCTATTTTCAGGGAATTTAATTTTTATTTTGCCCTATATTTTGCTTTTTATTTCGATTATTTATTTTATTAATAACAAAGAAGAAATTAAAACCTTTAAATTAAACCCTTATATTTTAGCTTGTTTCATTTTTGGCGTTGGAATTTTAATGTATTCAAACGGAATGTTAGATTACCTTCCATGGACAGATGAATATAAAACAATTGAATATTCAGACCCAAAACTTCCTTTTATGACTATTTTTACAGACCCCGGCAACCCGCCTTTATTTTACTTTTTATTTAGAATTTTTATAAACATTTTTGGAACTTCAATTTTAACAATGAAATTATTCCCCTTTATTGTTGGAATTTTAGCCGTTTTTATAATGTGGCTTATTTTAAAAAATGAATTTGACATAAAAACAGCAAACATTGCTGCATTTTTAGCTTTCATTAACGTTCCTTTGGTTTATTACAGCGAAGAAACAAGAAGCTATATTCTGCAAGCCCTGTTTTCGCCCGTTTTAATTTTTGTTTTATTTAAAATTTTAAATACAAATAAAAAAAGATATTATTTTATTTATGCAATTTTAGCAGCCGTTGTTTCAAATATTCATTACTATGAAATTTTGCTTTTGGTTTCAATTTTTATTTACGCTTTTATTTATTTAATAATTCAAAAAAGGTATTTTGACATTTTTAAATTTTTCTTAGCAAACCTGTTTGGTGCAATTTGTTTTTTACCCTTTTTCATTTTAACCGCATTAAATAAAGCGCTTAATAACGCCACATTTAACAATTGGATTCCGCCTATTTGCTATGAACAAATTAAAAAATGCACAAGTTATTTATTTGGGGGCACTATTTCATTTTTAATTTCAATTTTTGTTTTCATTAAAACAATTTTTAAAAACGAAATTCAAAACGAAAGAAGGAATAATTATATTATTTGCATATTCTCTGTTATTTTAATGACAATTATCCAAGGGGTTATTTTATCTTATGCTATTCGCCCAATGCTTGTTGAAAGATACCTTCTTTTGTTGTCGCCTTTATTTATAATGTTTTTAGCCCTAATTTTTACAAAAAAATATAAATTTAAGTATGCAATTATTTTATTTTTAATTTGGATTGTTTTAATTCAAGCGGGCTCTTTTGAAAAAAATAACAGAAGAAAAGGCATTTTAGAAAACCCCCTAAGGTTTTCAAAGCAATATTATGAGCATAAAGAAAACAATAAAGAAAACATTTATGTAATTTTAAACATTTCAAACCCTGAATATCTTGAAAACAAAGATGATTATATGAATGAAAACATAAATTATATTTCAAGGTCTATTTTTATAATTCAAGAAACGATAGATGAAATTTTGAAAAAAGACAAAAACGCGGTTATTTTCACATCAACCCTTCCATCAGATGAAAAAAATTCAAAAACACCCGATAATTACAAATGTTATTTCAATTCTTCAACGGATATGTGCTTGTGGAAAATAACAGGGGATAAAAATAATGAATAAAATAACCAAAAGATTTTATTTTTTATGTTTTGTTTTTGTTTGCTTTTTAATTAATTCATTTTTTTTAATTGCAAAAGAAATAAGCCCCTTAAATAACTATTCTTCTGTTTTTAACCCTGTAAGCGTTATTATTGAAACAAAAAATGAGCCTGATTTTAAGCCCGTTTTAAAAGTTAATAATAAATTTATAAATTTTAAATATGAAAATAATCAGCTGAAAGCTTCAAGCGCAACAAATATAAAATCGCTTGATATATTGATTGAAAAAGACTTTGAAAAAAATATAAAAAATATAATAGTTTTTAATGATACAAAATTAAATTATTTTAAAGATTTATCATCTTTTAAAAGGGGTGAATATGAATATTGCAATATACAAGGCTGCAAAAATTATATAAAATATGAGTTTCCAAAAAATGTTAAATTTAATGAAAAATCTTCTTCTTATAATTTTAAAAGCTATATAAATATTTTTTCAACGGAATTTTTATCTTGTTTTGTTTTAAAACCTTTCAATTTATTTCCGCTTTTATTTTTAATTTTTATAACTTTTTACTTTATCAGAAATAAAAAAGAAATAACCCTGCCCAAAATTAACCCGTGGCTTGTTTTTATATTTATTTTTGCGGCAGGAAGCTTAATTAGATTTAATGAACTTTTTTCATATCCTTTGGAATTGGATGAATCTGCTTCAATTTATTTTTCAGACCCCAAAAAATATATTTGGTATACATTTGATGATGCAGGAAACCCGCCTTTATTTTATTTAATATTCAGATTATGGCTTTTTATTTTTAATGTAAGCCTTGTTCCAGCTAAACTTTTTCCGTTTTTTTTAAGTTTATTTGGAATGATTTTTTTGTGGTTCTTTTTAAAAAAAGAATTCAATTTAAAAACTGCCAATTTGGGTTTATTTTTAGCTTCGGTTAATATGCCTTTAATTTATTTTTCAAACGAGGTAAGAAGCTATATTTTGCAGGCCGCAATTGTTCCTTTTATTGTTTATATTCTTTTTAAAATTATTGATACAAACAAACCGAAATATTATATTTTTTATGCCGTTTTAGCCGCAATAATCTCAAATATTCATTATTACGGCATACTTTTTTTAGTTTCAAATTTTCTTTATTTGAGCTGCTGTTTTATTTACAACAAAAGATATCAGGATATTTTGAAATTTTTTATAGCAAATCTGTACGGTATTTTATTTTTTATACCTTATTATTCAGGCACCGCAGTTGAACATGCCATAAATGATGCCAATTTTAACGATTGGATTCCAAAAGTTTCAATTCACCAAATTAAAACCTGTCTTATGTATATTTTTGGCGGGGGTGTTTCTTTTATTTTGAGTTTGGTTTTCTTTTTTAAAATTTTATTTAAAGAAGCCTCAAAAGAAAAAAGAATTGTTGTTTATTCTTTTTCTGTAATTCTTTTAACTTTTATTTTTTCAATATTACTTTCATTAATCCTTCGCCCTATTATGGTTGAAAGATATTATATTTTAATTTTACCTTTATTTATAATCTTTTTAACTTGTATATTTACATCAAAATATAAAAATAAATATACGGTAATTCTTTTTATATTATGGTTTTTTATTATTCAAACAAATGCAAACGAGCCTGTTGACAGAAGATATGGGATAATTAACTATCCTTTAAGCATCTCATATTATTATGAAAACAAAGATAAGAATATTTATGTCATAACAAATCAAAGCAAGGAAAATTTTAAATTCGGGTTTGAAAAATTTATAAAAGAAGATGTTAAATATATTCAAGATTTAACCTTATCTGCCGAAAAAACGGTTTATGAAATTTTAGAAAAAGATAAAAATGCGGTTATTTTTACATCTTTAATTCAAAGCCCAAAAAGCCTTGTTAAAAATGCAATCCGTTATTACAACCCCGCAACAAAAAGCTTTTTATACAAAATTAAAAATTAAGATTGTATAAAGCTTTTAATTTTAATGTTATAATAAAAACTACAAATATAGTAGACAGAGGAAACCATTATTATGGTTAAAAAAATGAAACTTAAAGGCCACATCATTGATTCGCTTATTTTATCAAAACTTTTAGACCAAATAAATGAACTTGGGCTTACTTGTTATGCAACGGAAGTTTCAATCGGAAAAAGGAGAGAAGATATTTCTGAAGCCACTTTTGTAATTGAAGCCGATAACAACGACGAAATGGAAAAAGCAATTGAGCTTGCAAAAAAACAAGGGGCTTATTAAGGGGCAAAATTATGACAGAAAAAATTTTAATGTGCAGGCCCGATTATTACGGCATTAAATATGAAATTAACCCTTGGATGAATGTAAATATTCAAGCAGACAACAACAAAGCAAAAATTCAATGGGAAAACCTTTATTCAACCTTAAAAGATGACCTTAAAGTTGATGTTCAATTAGTTGAACCTAAAGAAGATGTTCCCGATATGGTATTTACTGCAAATGCCGCCGTTATGCACGGCAATAAGGCAATTATGAGCAGGTTTAAATACCCTGAAAGGCAAAAAGAAGAAAAATATTATGCTGAATGGTTTCAAAATAATGGTTATGAAGTGATTTGGATGCCAAACACAATAGCTTTTGAAGGCGCAGGAGATGCCCTTTATTTAGGCAACACCTTATTTTCTGGCTATGTTCCAAGAACAGATATTCAAGCGCATTCTTGGATAAGCAATTTTTTAGGCATTCAAGTTATTTCATTAGAACTTATAAATAAAAGCTTTTATCATATAGACACTTGTTTTTGCCCTCTTGAAGGCGGATATTTAATTTATTACCCCGAAGCTTTTGATTCTTATGGTAATATGGTTATAGAAAGATATGTTGAACCCGAAAAAAGAATTATAGTAAATAAAGAAGAAGCTTCTTATTTTACCTGTAATGCAGTAAACGTGGGAAAAAATGTTGTTACAAATTTAACCACAAAAAGGTTTACAAACTTATTAAAAGAAAAAGGTTTCAACCATATTCAAGTTGATATGAGCGAGTTTATGAAAGCTGGGGGTGCTTCAAAATGCCTGACATTAAAAATTTAAAAATCGACACTTTAATTTTTGATATGGATGGCACCTTGTTAGATACTCTTGATGACCTTAAAGACAGCGTTAATTATGCTCTAAATTACCTTGGTTACAGAGAAAAAACAAAAGAAGAAATAAGGCTTGCAGTGGGCTCCGGAATTACCAAACTTTTTGAAAGAGTAGTCCCGGGGGGGCTTAGAAACCCTGATATAACAGAATGCATTAAAAAATTTAAAGAATATTATACAAATTTAAAAACATCAAAAACTCACCCCTATGATGGCATTATTGAGCTATTAAAAGAACTTAAAAAAAGAGGATATAAAACAGGAATTGTTTCAAATAAATTTGATATTGCCTGTAAAATGCACTCGAAGGCTTTTTTTGGCAACCTTATAGATTACGCTCAAGGTGAAGATGAAATGAATGGCATTATAAGAAAACCAAACCCAAGTGGCGTTTTAAAAGTTTTAGATATTTTGGGCTCAAAAAGTGAAAATTCGGTATTTTTAGGCGATTCAGACATAGACATTCAAACCGCAAAAAATGCAAATATGCCTTGTATCAGTGTTTTATGGGGTTTTAGAAGCGAAGAATTTTTAATTCAATCAGGCGGAAACATTTTTGTTAAAAACCCATCTGAAATTCTTACCATGGTATAATAAATTTTATGGTAATTAAGGTTACAAGCGCAAATTCAATAGGCCTTACGGTTCATAAAATTTTAGTTGAAGTAGATATTACAAATTCGCTTCCTCAAATTGTGATTGTAGGGTTAGGGGATACTGCCGTTTCAGAAGCAAAAGAAAGGTTAAAGCTTGCAATTAAAAATTCAGGCTACAGTTTCCCAAATACAAAAGTTGTAATTAATTTAGCGCCGGCTAACCTTAAAAAAGAAGGTGTTATTTATGATTTAGCAATGGCTGTTGGCATTTTAGGAAAAGAAAAAATTATTCAAAATGTGCCAAATAACATTGCATTTTTAGGGGAATTATCCCTAGATGGTTCAATTCGCCCTGTGAATGGGGTTTTAGCAATAGTTTCAGAATTAAAAAGTTTTGGTATAGATAAAGTTATAGTTCCTTATGAAAATTTATCTGAAGCAAGCTTTGCAGATGATATTGAAATTTATGGTGCAAGAAACCTTATTGAAGTGGTTGAATTTTTAAATAATAACCAAGGGCTAAAACAATTAAAACAAAATGTTGATGATTTTTTAAATACGGATTATGAATTTGAAAACGATTTTAAAGATATAAAAGGGCAATCGCAAGCTAAAATGGCACTTGAAATAGCGGCAGCAGGGGGGCATAATGTTTTAATGTCAGGGTCGCCAGGGAGCGGCAAAACAATGCTTGCACGTGCTTTTGTTTCAATTCTTCCCCCTTTAACAAAAGAAGAAGCAATTGAATTAACTAAAATTTATTCTATATCAGGCTTATTAGATTCAAAAACGCCCTTAATTACAAAAAGGCCGTTCAGGTCACCCCACCATAGCGCATCTTCTGTTGGAATTACAGGGGGCGGTTCAATTCCAAAACCGGGGGAAATTACCCTTGCTCATAGAGGCGTTTTATTTTTAGATGAGATGCCCGAATTTCAAAGAACGGTTTTAGAAGTTTTAAGGCAGCCTTTAGAAGAAAATTTTGTTACCATATCAAGAATACAAAATACAATAAAATACCCTGCAAATTTCATTTTAATCGGCGCTATGAACCCATGCCCGTGCGGCTTTTTAGGGGATAAAAAGAAAGCATGCACATGTTCTGAGTTTCAAATAAATAGATACAAAGGCAAATTATCAGGCCCCCTTTTAGATAGAATTGATATTCAAATTAATGTTCAAAGGCTTGATGATGAAGAACTTTTGAATATGAAAAATGATGGCGAAACATCAAATATCATAAGAAAAAGGGTGATAGCTGCAAGAAAAATTCAGCTTGAAAGATATAAAAACGATAACATCTATACAAATTCAGAATTAACGCCAAAATTAATTAAAAAATATTGTAAAATTGATGATGAAATAAAAGCTTTATTAAAAGGCGCAATTAATAGGTTTAATCTATCTGCTAGAAGCTATGACAGATTATTAAAAATTTCAAGAACAATAGCAGACCTTGATGGTTCAGATGATATTAAACAAGAACACGTTATAAAAGCCTTAACTTTTAGAGGTTTAAGTTAATTTATTTATAATTTGAACTATTTTTTCTTTTGCTTCATTTAATTTATTTTCATCAATATTAATTTCAAATTTTTCATTTTTTAAAATGGAATAATAAACCATTTTTATATTTTTTGTTTTATATAGTTTTGATAGAGAATAAATGTAAACTAATGTTTGAATGTCAGATTCCGGCGACTTTGGAAGATTATTTATTTTCCAATCTAAAATATAATAGGTTTCATTTTTTTTAATAACGGCATCAAATCTTCCTGTTAAATATTTATCGTTAATTTTTACAAAAAAAGGCTGCTCAATAAATTTTTCATCGCCTAATATTGCAAATTTAACAATTTCAGAATTTATAAATTGTTCTAAAATTTGAGCTTCAGCCCCATTAAACGCTTTTTTAAATTTTTCAATATCAAAATTTTTAAGGTAATAGCAAATAATATTATGGAATTTGTTCCCAACCTTTAATTCTTCATTATCTTCAATTAAATAAAGGTTAGATAGATACCTCATTTTAAATTCTTTTAGTGAGCTATCTAAAATTTTTAGAGAATTTGCACTAAATGTATCTATCATAATTCCCCCCTTAAAATTTCAAAAATTTTAGATGCCTTTACATTTGTTTTTTTATTAAAAATTTTATATTCAAGAGCCGTTGTTATATAAATTTCATTTCTTGCCCTTGTAAGCCCCACATAAAAAAGCCTTAGGTTTTCATCTATTATATCTTGTTTTTTGTTTTCTTCTTTATTGTTGTTTAAATTTAGAGTTATTTTAACTTCATCTTTTAATTTAATTTCATCTAAACTAAGCCCTAGGTTTTTATCATACATATTTGGAATAAAAACATAATCAAATTCATCCCCTTTTGATTTATGAAGGGTCATAACATAAATTTCACCTTGTTTTGTTTCGTTGTTATCATCAATTAATTTTAAATTAAAGCCGCCTTTTTTATTGATTTCATTCATTTTATTCAAGGTTTCTTCAAAATTGCCTGCTGTTGCATAAATTTTTGAAACAATGGATGAAATTGGCGCTATATTTATTTTTTTTATTTTATTATTCATAAAATAAAATTCACCAACCTTAAATGCAAACTCAACAACAGGCAAAGTTACAAGCTCTAAAAAATATCTTAAATCCCACCAATAGGGGGAATCTTCGTTATTTTCCAAAATAAAAGGTGAATTTTGGTTTTTAATTTTTTCAATTAATTCAATTTCATTTTTATAAAAACCAAGGTCCATTAAGGTTTTTAGGTTGTTTGAAATAATAATATTGTTCATTGGGTTTGAAATAAAATTAAAAATAGCTAAAATCGCCTTAAAAACAGGGTTTTGAGAAATACTATCCGATTTTGTGATAATTTTTGCATCTATATTTTCTTTTAAGTATTGAGCAAAAATTTCAGCTTCTTTATTTGTTCTTGTTAAAATGCCAATTGTCGCATTTTTATCATTTTCTTTAATTTCAATTATTTTATCTTTTATAAATTTCTTTTCATCTTCTTCAAAATCAAAAACTTTCAATTTAACGGCATTATTGTTTACAATGTTTTTCCCTTGAATAGGTTTTGTTTCAATTTCAAAAAATGATGTTTTTGAAACCTTTAAACCCCTTTTAATTAAATCATTTGCAGCGTTTATAACCCCTGTTGAATTTCTTGCGGTAAAATTCATTGTAACATTTTCGCTTTTTTCAATGAATTTTTTAAACCCTTTAGTGTCAGAATTTGTAAATGTGGATGTTATTGCTTGGTTAATATCGCCGCATCGAATAATATTTCCAAATTTATGGGCAATTATATTAATTAATTCCTGCTGAATTTCGCTTGAATCTTGCGCTTCATCTTCAATCACAACTTTAGCTAAATTTTGGTAATATTCCCTTATTTTGGAATTTGTTTTTAAAAGCTCCAAAGATAAAATTAAAAGGTCGTCATAATCTATTAAATTTAACTCTTTCAAAGAATTTTGGTATTTTTGATAAATTCTTTTAAAAGAAGGGGTTAAAAGTTCATAATTTTTGAATTTTGAATTTTTAAAGCTTGAAATTGCCCTCTCATAATTTTGGGCATTTTTAGGATCAAAGCCTTCAGTATATAAAATTTCTGTTATTAACTTTAATTTTTTAATTTCATCAATAATATCAAAATCAACATCTAACCCCAAATGCGCATGGTTATTATTTTCTCTTAAAATTCTCATAGAAAGCCCATGGATTGTTGATATATTTGGAAGTTCAGACATATCGGGAAATGAATTTTTAATTCTTTCTCTAAAAGTTCTTGCAGCAGAATCCATATAAGTTAAAACAAAAATGTTATCGGGGGCTATTCCTTTTTCTAAAAGTTTTATAATAAGAGCAAGCATTATTGTTGTTTTACCTGCACCGGCTACTGCTGTTACTGCCATTAGCCCTTTTTCATAATCTAAAACAGGCTTTTGATCGGGCCTTGGGGTTATATTAAATTTTGGAATCGATTTTTTATTTTCAACAAAAAAATGTTTTATCCCTTTAAAATTTTCATTTCCTAAAAAATTATAAATGGATGATAATAAAAATATTTCGCCATCTTGAAGAAGGTATAGTTTCCTCATCATTCTTGCAATTTTGTTGTTTGTTAAATTGATGTTATCATCAAGCGTGAAATCTTTTTTAATTCTCAATTTTTGAAAAACCCAAGCGTTATAAAGTGGGCCTATATCTTGTTTTATCCAGTTAGCATTTGTTGAATCAAATAAAAAAAGATATTTTGATTTAATTTTAAAATCAATTGCTTTTTGCAAGCTTGAAACATTAATTGCATTTTCTTTTAATTCATCTTCAAAAATCGGGTTTTCTGATATTATTGTGTTTTCTAATTGAATTAAAAGTTCAGATTTATTAAAGGTTTTAAAAATGTCCTCAAAATCTCTTAATTGCTTTAAAAGGCGGTTAATTTTTTCATAATCCGTTTTATTATTTTCATTTTTTTCAATGAATAAATTTGTTATTTTGAATAAAATTTCAGATAATTTTTTATCTTTTAATTCTTCTTTTAAATTTAAAAATTCTTTTGTTTTGCCAATTTCAACGTAATTTTCTAAAATTTCAAAAATGTTTTTTGCGCCAAAATCTGCTTCATAAGCTTGTGCAATTTGAATAGAATCATCCAAACTAAAGCCTAAAACCTGCCCCAATAAGCCTTTTAATTTGTAGGGAGAAATTTTAAAATTAATTGGCTCTATAATTAGTTTCATTATTGAGATTAAGGCTGAAACAGTTTTATTTTCTTCAATTTTTTCGCTTCCTGTTATAAAATTTATTTCAGAATTTATTTTATCTAAATAAAACTTTAAAAATTGGTCATTTTCTGGGATTACAATTAAAATGTCACTTGCCTTAACACTTTTATCTAAAAGCGAATTAACGGAATCTACAAGATATTCTGCCATCTCATCCGCTCTTATAAATTCTTTATTTTTCAAATTTTCCAAAATAACGGGGGAATTATTTGAAATATTATTATAAATTTCATCCCCTTTTTTGTCATCTTCTAAAACAATTGGCGTTTCACATAAAAATGCTTCAAAATCGCTATCTTGAGCGCAAAGATAACCAACCCTTGAACCCCCTTTTTTATCTGTTGCTATAAAAAATTCTTTAACATCCTTTTTAATAAAATTCAAATAATCAAAAATTAAAGGCGTTATTTCATCGCCATCATCTAAAAAAACGTATTTATAAGGATTAGGGGAATTTTTAAAAATGTATGAAAAAAGTTGCGCTTGCCTTAGGTAATCAAACGCTCTATATTTTAAGGTTTCTTTTTTATACATATTAATTGCAAGGTTTACATCAGATGTAAAAGATTCCCTTAAAATTTTTGTTCTTTCTTTAATTTCATCATCCGATAAATCGTTCATTGTAATTAAAGAAAGCCTTCTTAACAATTGATGCAAAAGGTTTACCTTTGAATTGTACCCTTTAAAATTAATTTTATCTATCGCATTTTTAAAAATATACCTTGAAGCTTCTAGTCCGCAAGTTTTAGGCGAAACAACAACACCATCATAATTTATTTTTTCTTCAATTAAAGGGTAAAATTCTAAAAGTTTATTATAACAAAGCCCAAAATAAGAATAGATGTTGAATTTTGTAATGACTTCAATTTTTAAAAGCTTTTTTGTTTTTTCAATAAATTCATTTTTTAATTTTGAATTTTGAACAAGAACCAAAATTTCATCCGAATTAACGCCTGAATTTAAAAGTTCAGAATATTTTTCAATTAAAATTTCTGTTTTATTTGTTTTTAGGTTGCCAAAAATAAGCATTTATAATACATCCATAGGGTCAACATCTACAACCATTTTAATATCGTTTGGCAAAATTACTTTTTTTAAAAAACTTAAAATGGTGAAATGCCCCTTTTCATCCAGTTTATTTTTAACTATTATATTAAACCTGAACTCCCCTTTCAACTTTTCTATAACGCAAGGAACAGGGCCTAAAACAATTAATCTTTCTGTTAAAGAAAGTTTTTCAATCCAATCTTTAAGGCGCATAGCAATTTCCATTGAGGCCCTTTGGGCTCTAAAAATGTTATTCGATTTTAAAATAATTCTTATAATTGATGAAAAAGGCGGATAATCAAATAGTTCCCTTGTTTCAATTTCATTTTCATAAAATGTTTTATAATCTTGTTTTTTAGCATTTATTAAAAATTCATTATCGGCATTAAAGGTTTGAAAAATAACTTCCCCTTTGTTTTCCCCCCTGCCTGAGCGCCCTGCAACTTGGGTTAAAATTGAAAAGCCACGTTCTGTGCTTCTAAAATCCGGCAGATTAAAGCTAAGGTCAGCATTTATAACACCAACCAATGTAACATTTGGGTTATCTAACCCTTTTGCAATCATTTGAGTGCCGATTAAAATGTCAATTTTCCCATCTTTAAAATCGTTTAAAATTTCAACATGTTCATTTTTTTTAGATAATGCGTCTGAATCAAGCCTTTTTATATTTGCACCTTTAAAAATTGTTTTTGCAATTTCTTCCACTCTTTCACTTCCTGCGCCAAAATTTTGAAGAGCGTCAGCCTCGCATTTTGGGCAGATATCTAAATTTTTAAGTTCAAAATTACAATAATGGCACTTATGAGAATTTGTTGATGAGTGGTAAATTAATGGTATGGCACATTTTGGGCATTCAATAACAGTGCCGCAATTCAGGCATTGAGTATAAGTTGAAAAGCCCCTTCTATTTATAAGTAAAATTGTTTGTTCATTATTTTCAATTCTGTCATTTATTTTATCTATCAAAAATTTTGAAAAAAGCCCGTTATTTTTAAATTGCCGCTCTAACCTCATATCAACAACGGTTACTTTTGGAAGAGAAGCATTATTATACCTTTGTTTTAGTTCAAACAAAGAATTTGAATTAACCGCCCTATAATAATTTGAAATATCAGGCGTTGCAGAGCCTAAAATAACTTTTGCTCCATATAAAGCCCCCAATTTTTTTGCAACCTCAACTGCATTATATCTTGGTTCTTTTGCATCTTGCTTGTAGCTATCATCATGTTCTTCATCTAAAATAATAAGCCCTAAATTTTTAATTGGCGCAAAAACGGCAGAGCGGGCGCCAAATAAAATTTTAATTTCATCAGACCTTAATTTTTGCCAAACAGCGTATTTTTCAGCTTCTGTAATAGATGAATGCCAAATTGCAACGGGGTCTTTTCCAAACCTTTTAATTGTTCTTATTGTTAATTGCGAAACAAGGGCTATTTCAGGCGCTAAAAATAAAACGTTTTTGCCTTTTTTTATTGTATCTTCAATTAATTTAAAATAAACTTCCGTTTTGCCTGAACCCGTTATACCGTAAAGTAAGCTTACAGACGCATTTACATAGGTTATTTCATTATAAATTTTTTCTTGTTCGTCTGATAATTTATGAACAGCATTTTCATCAAATTCTGTTTCAAAAATAATTTGCTTCTTTTTTGGGGTTCTATAATTTTTAACATTTTTTTCAAAAAATTTAGATGGCAATGCCGTTTTTAAAACGGTTGGAAGGTCTGAAAAATAATAGTTTGAAACCCATTCTAAAAGTTTTAGGTATTCAAGATTAAACATTGGTTCAAAATCAAGAATATCTTTTATATATTTTGCTTTTATCCCTTCTTCCAAATAATCTGAAAACCCAACAACATAGGCTTTTATTTCTCTTGATTTACCAAAAGGAACTAAAACAGGAATTCCTATATTTATTTTATCTTTCATATCGTCTGGAATTAAATATGAAAAAGTTTTTGTTCCTAAAGTTTTTATATCAACAAGGCATAGGGCATATTTTTTCATTTAATTGCCTCTGTTGGAAGGTTATATAAATTGTTTTGAATTTCCGTAAAAATTAAATTTCTGATATCAGCCAAAGGCGAATCTTGTTTTGATTTTGAAATTTTTATATTGGCCGTGTTATTTCCATTGTTTGAAACCATTATTAAATATTCATCACCCATTGGCGTTTTAAATAAAATGTAGCCACTAGATGATTGCATTTCAACAATTTTATAATTTAATTTTTGAATTGAAGATAATGTGACCATAAAAAGGTTATCCGCTGAAATTGAAAAATTTTTGGAATCTGCCGTTTTAGATAAAACAGGAAGCCCCAAAAAAAGAATTAATAATAAAATATAAAATTTTTTCATTTGCTCTCCATCCAGCTTTTGCCTGTTTTAATTTCAACATCTAATGGAACATCCAAGGGTTGGTTTAATTGCATTGAAGCTAAAACAATTTCTTTAACTTCTTCAATTTCACTTTTATGAACTTCTAAAACAAGTTCATCATGCACTTGAATTATAATATTTGCCCTGTAATTTTTCAATTTTTCATCCAAATCAACCATTGCCATTTTAATAAGGTCAGCGCTTGTTCCTTGCAATGGCGCATTTATTGCGGCACGTTCCGCAAATTCTCTAATTTTGGCATTCCTTGAATTTAGTTCTTCTTTTAGGTATCTTCTTCTTCCAAATAATGTTTCAACATAGCCTGTTTGGTGCGCTTCCATTAAAGTATTTGTTATATAGGAACTAATTTTTGGGTATTGCCTAAAATATTTATCAATAAATTCTTGCGCTTCAAAGGGCGTTATATTAAGTGAAGAGGCTAAACCATACCTTGTTTGGCCGTAAATTATACCAAAATTAACGGTTTTTGCTTTTCTTCTCATCTCTTTTGTAACTGAATTTATATCAACCCCAAAAATTTTAGATGCAGTAACTGAATGAATATCATCATGGTTTATAAAAGCATTTTTTAAGGTAACATCACCTGAAATGTGCGCTAAGAGCCTTAATTCAATTTGAGAATAATCTGCTGATAATATTTCATAATCGCTATTTTTTGCAACAAAAGCAGCCCTTATTCTATTTGAAAATTCTGTTCTAATCGGTATATTTTGTAAATTAGGGTCTGAACTTGATAATCTGCCGGTTGTAGTTACCGTTTGGTTATAGTGTGTGTGAATTCTTTTGTCTTCTTTAACAAGTTTTGGCAAGTTATCAACATATGTTGTTTTTAGCTTCATATAGGTTCTATGTTCTAAAATATCTCTTGCAATCTCATTTGTTTCTGCAAGTTCTTCCAAGATTTTAGCGTTTGTTGAATAGCCCGTTTTATTTTTCTTCTTTGGTTTTATGTTTAATACATTGAATAAAACATCTGCCACTTGTTTTGGTGAATTTATGTTGAAATTAACCCCTGCCTCATCATAAATTTTTGTTTCATATTCCTTTATTTTTTCATCAATTTCATCATTCAATTTTTTCATATAATCTGAATCAATTGAAACGCCGACAGCTTCCATTTTATATAGAACGTATGCAAGCTTTAATTCTAGGGCTGCAAGCTTTTTTTCTCTATCCGTTAATTTTTCACTATATATATTTGACAGGTCATAAATGCACCCTGCTAAAATATATGGGTCGTTTGGCTCAATAATATCTAAAAAGTTTTGAATTTGGCTTATTAAATCTGATTTTCTTGAAGAATCCAAAACATAGCTTGAAAGCATAATATCATCAATAACGCCGTCTATTTTATTGAATTTATGAAGGGTTGTTTTTATATCAAACGCAATTTTTTTAATTTCAGGGTTATTTAAAATTTCAAGGGCTTCATTTACCCCTAATTTTGAATATTCAATATCATTTGCAAAAAAGCAAAAATCGCCTTCTATTAAAAATGAAATTTTATTTTCTAAATTGAAATTTTTAAATTCAACTTCATTTCTTTTTTTTGTTTCAGCTTTTTTATTTTGAACTTCAATATCACCAAAAAGCGATGTTTGAAGGGGTTCAATTTCAATATCGTCATTTTTAAATTGAACAATATTATCTTCATTATTTATTTCAACAGCTTCATTTTTGCACATAAAAGGTGCTAATAATTTATCAATGTTTTTTACAAAACTATAAAATTGAAGGCTTTTAAAATATTCAATAACATTATTTTTATCTTCAATCTCAAGGCAAGTTGAATTAAAGTTAAAATCAATGTCTGCATCTTGCTTTATTGTTGCTAAAAATTGTGAAAGATAAGCCGTTTCTTTTTCGTTTTTCAATTTTTCAACAACAGATTTTTTAGATATTTCATCAAGGTGAGAATAAATGTTATCTAGGGTTTTAAATTCATTAAGCAAACTAACTGCCGTTTTTGGGCCAATTCCCTTAACGCCCGGGATATTATCAGATGCATCACCGCAAAGCGCTTTATAATCTATAACTTGGTTTGGGTAAACTTCTAATTTTTCATAAACCTTATCCCAATCATATTCAATAAGTTCCCCTTTAGATGGAATTAAAACCTTAATAAACCCTTCTTTATCAACAAGCTGCAGGGAATCTCTATCACCAGTTAAGATGTATGTTTTATGTCCTAATTCTTTTGCTTTTTTTGAAATTGTGCCTATAATATCATCGCCTTCAAAGCCTTCTTTTGTATAAATTGGAATGTTTAAGGCTTTTAAGCCTTCCATAATTAAAGATAATTGGGGGCGAAGGGAATCCGGCATTGATTCTCTGTTTGCTTTATAGTTTTCATATTTTTCCAAGCGGAAAGTGTGCCTTGAAACATCAAATGCAACCGCTATATTATCAGGTTTAATTAAACCTTTATTATTCAACATATCAAAAATTGCTTTAAAAAAACCAAAAACAGCCCAAGTTGGCGTGTGGTCAGTTGTTTGCATATTGGTTCGCTCAAGCGCAAAAAACATTCTGAATGATAGCGCATGCCCATCTATTAATATTAAAGTTTTAGGTTCCATCTCTTTTTTTCCACTTATTATTTTTTACTTGTCGCAGACCAGCTTCCTTGAATATCTGTATCTGTGTGCCCATCTGCTAAGGGCATAAAACTATTATAATCTTTTTTATTTATCATAGTAACATTGTTTAAAATTGTAAGCTTAACTAAAGCATCTCTTTTAAACCATTTTGCAAATAATCCTAAAAAGCCGCCCGAGCCGTTGCTTTGAGTAAAATTCGGATTACAAGGGTTGTAATATGTACCGTCGGGTTTTTGTTCGCCTGAACCGCCCGCTTTTAAAACCCAAAGCGTGTTAATTCTATTTAACCTGCCTTTTGTGTCTTTTGTGTCTGTTGTATCTTTTGATAAATCAAAAACAATTGTTCCTTCTTTTGCAGCATCTACGCAATAAAAACATTGAGTACCTGCAGCAAATTCATTTGTTTCTTCAAACAAAGTCCAATTTTCACCATTCACACAAACTCTTCTTAATTCTGAATTTAATTTATTGGTTGCTTTGTTTCCAATATCAACCCAACCGTCAACATCTGCTGAATTAGGGTCTTTTTTATAGCCTGCAACAACAAAAAAACCGCCGCCTGAACCCAAATCTAAATCGCTTGACGGCCACCAAGATGCTCTTTTTTTGTAACCAAACTGAATCATAAAATCGCCATAGCCGTTATTTTTAGCAGTAATGCCGTCTGCATAATCAAGTGCACCGCCATCAGTTTCTTTTGTTGTTGTGAAATCAAATATTGCTCTTGATTTTTTCCAATCTGCAACATTATATGCGCCGCTTGTATTTTGTTCTGCTTCAATTTCTCTTTCAATTTCAATTCTGTTTGTTTTTGCATAAGCGGTTGAATGAATAATTATTTCTTTTACACCCACAAACCTTAAAAATGCAGGCATAACCTTTGATGTTGCCTTAACTCTTACAACAACTTCCTTGTTAACTCTATCTGCCTTATAGTCCATATTTGTAATTCTAAAGACCATAACGCCGGAGCCTATTATGTTATATACAGATTCATATTTTGATACTATTTCTTCTCTTTGTTTTTCTTCTTCTTCTGTTTTAATTGTGTTGTTTGCATCCCTTGCTTTGCTTGAAGCAAATTCCATAGCAACATATTCCGTTATTTTTTGAAGTTTATATCTTGATAAAATAACATAAGCGGCGTCTGTCCCAAATGAACAGAGCATTAACAATGAAACGCCGAATATAAAAGTTGCAAGTATCGAATTTGCTTTTAATTTTTTCATTTAATTAAATCTCCAACGAAGCAGGAATAGCACTATCTCCACCGGAGTTATCTTCTAAGCCGCCGGAAACGCCCGAATCTGAACCGCCGCTGTCACCGCCTTCTGTTGAACCGCCATCGCCGCCTTCAGTTGAGCCGCCGTCACCACCGCCACCGCCTTCGGTGCCCCCTTCTGTACCATCACCGCCATCACCGCCTTCAGTGCCGTCACCGCCTTCGGTGCCGCCGCCTTCTGTTGTATCTTCTGCTTCAAAATATTTTTCAGAATAATATTTGAAATAGAAGTTAAAATAACTTTCAACATCATGGGTGGTTTTATTTAAAACAATAGGAAGTGTATATGTTTTATTGACAGGAATTGTGAAATAGAAATATTCTCTGCCTGTTTGGCCAAAAAATATTCTGTCTGCAACAAGTTGATATGCACCTTTAAAAAATGTGGTTTCATCAGAATTAATAATTTCAACAAGAACGCTTGTGAATGGAATTTTGCTGCCTGTTTTGGTTATTTCGTTTTCAAGTTCTTCTTGAACTGCTTTATTTATGTCATAATCTGCAACGTTTGCAATATCTTTGTAAATTTCGGGGCTGTTAATTACATTTCTGACAGAATTTGTGAAAATGTAAGAAAATTTATATTTAGAATATGTTTCAACCATCAATTGAAACGTATAGCTGAATAAAATTATAAATAAAGGCATCATCATAGCAAGCTCAACAACATGTTGAGCTTTGCTTTTTTTGTTAAATAAAAATTTTCTTTTCAATAAATTACTTTGAAACATTATTCTTACCGCCAAACTTGTATGTTATATCCTTATAGTTAACAACAAGGGGGTATTCTTCAGGTTTTCTCAAGAATATATAATAATATTCCTCACTATATGGTTTTATGAACTTATATTGAGTGATTGTGTGTTTTTGTAAACCTTTAATTGTACGTTCCAAATTGCCTATGTCAGATGTTTGCTGCATATTATCAAACGTATTTGAAGCACTTGAGCCCATAGCATTTTGTCTGTATTGATTTTGAATATTTGCAAAACCGCCTAAGGCAGCTCCTGCGTTCATCATGCCTGCATAGTTTGAAGCTTCATAGCTTTGATATGCTTCAATATAGCTTGAAGGGTTAATAAAAGTAACATCGCCAATGGGTGAAGTTACCGAAAGGTCAGCTACATCGAATTTATAAATGGTATCTGTATTATTTTTAAGGCTCAAATAAAGCACCAGTGCACCATCAAGCGTTGTTTGAGATATTCCTGCTTTAACCGTTATGTTATCAGATGTTGTTTTTTCAACAGCTTGCAGGCTAAAATTTTCATCTGTTTGAATATTTGAAATTTTAACACTTTCAATATCATCATCAACATAGCTTAATGTTGTGCATGCAGTAAGGCAAAATGCCAAACTGCAAGCACATAAAATTTTAGTTACAAGATGCTTTTTCTTCATCCGTTACTCCTTTAATTGTAAGGTTTACTCTGCCTTTGTCGTCAATTTTAATAACTTTAACAATTACTTCTTGACCGATTGAAAGGTGAGGTTCAATGTTTTCTATTCTTTCATTGCAAACTTGTGAAATATGCACCATGCCGTCTTTTCCGGGGGCAAGTTCAACAAATGCACCGATTGGAATAATTCTTACAACTTTACCTTTAACTACCATGCCAACTTCAGCTTTGAAGGTTAATTCTTTAATTTTTTGAATTGCAATGTCTGCGCCTTCTTTGTCGTTAGAGGTTATTGTAACGGTACCGTCATCTTTAATATCAATTTCAGCACCTGAAGCGTCAATAATGCTTCTAATCATTTTGCCGCCGGGCCCGATTACTGTTCCTATATCATCAACAGGAATTTGCATTGAATATAATCTTGGAGCAAATGGTGAAAGCTCTTTTCTTGGTTCAGAAATTGCTTCTCTCATTTTGCCCATAATGTGCAAACGGCCGTCTTTTGCTTGATATAAAGCACGTCTTAGAGTTTCATTTGAAATACCTTTAATTTTCATATCCATTTGAAGTGCTGTTATACCATAATCATTACCTGTAACTTTAAAGTCCATATCGCCTAAAAAGTCTTCAATGCCTTGAATATCTGTTAAAACGATGTCTGTGTCGCCTTCTTTAATAAGGCCCATTGCAACACCGCCTATCATATATTTAACAGGAACGCCTGCATCCATTAAAGCCATTGAGCTTGCACAGGTTGAACCCATTGATGTTGAACCGTTTGATTCTAATACATCAGATGTAACTCTTATTGCATAAGGAAATTCTTCTTCGCTTGGAAGTGCAGGAACATTAGCACGTTCTGCTAAGTTACCATGGCCAACTTCACGACGGCCGGGGCCTCTTAGTGCTTTTACTTCACCAACTGAGAACCCTGGGAAAATGTATTTATGCATATAGCGTTTAGTAGTTAATGGGTCAACGCCATCTAATTCTTGCGCCATATTAGGCCCTGCTAAAGTTGCGCAAGATAAAATTTGTGTTTGGCCTCTTGTGAAAACGGCTGACCCATGGGCTCTTGGAAGAACGCCAACTTCGCACCAAATTGGGCGAACATCGGTTACTTTTCTGCCATCGGCCCTAACGCCTTCATCTTTTATCATTGCACGCATTATTTTCTTTTCTAACGCTTTAAATTCTTCTGCAACAAAATCAATTCCTGTTTCTTCAATCATTGTTTTAATCGGGTGGTCTTCAGGAAGTGCTTCGATTTTTTCTTTAACAGCTTTTTTGGTTTCATCAAGTTTATTTTGTCTGTATTCACGGTCAAAATTGTGGTAAGCATCAACAATAGCATCATATGATGTTTCTTTAATTATTTGTGCAATTTCAGATGTATCATATGGGTTAACAAATTCTTCTTTAACTACACCGCAATCTTTTGCAAATTGAATTTGCGCTTCGCATTGTTTTTTAATTTCAACTTGTGCAAATTCAACAGCTGCCATAATATCATCTTCACCTACAAATTTGCAGCCTGCTTCAACCATAATCACAGAATCCATTGTGCCTGCAATTACAATATCCATATCAGATTTTTCAATTTCTTGGTGTGTTGGGTTTGCAATCATTTGCCCATCAATTCTGCCCACTCTAACTGCACCAACAGGCCCTTCAAAAGGAGCGCCTGATAACATTAAAGCAGATGATGCACCTAAAATTGATAAAACATCAGGTTGGTTTTTTTGGTCATAGCTGAATAATTGTGAAACAATTTGAACATCGTTTCTATATCCTTTAGGCCATAAGGGGCGAATAGGCCTATCTATCAACCTTGAAACAAGAATTGCCTTTTCGCTTGCTTTGCCTTCTGTTCTTGTGTAGCCGCCTGGGATTTTACCTATGGCAGACATTCTTTCTTCATAGTCTATAAGGAGAGGGAAGAAATCAATCCCTACTCTTGGTTCTTTTGATACAACAGCATGTATAAAAAGCATTGTGTCTTCGCATCTGACGGTAACTGAACTTGTTGCTTGTTTAGCATATTTGCCTGTTTCAACAACAACATTTTTACCGCCGATTTCAATCTCAAATTTGTGCGTAATTGGTGTGTTTTCCATTTTCTCTTCTTTCTTTTTTTTAGTGATTCACTTCTATTTTCTAGTACGATTTTACATTAAAACGCCCATAAAAGCAAAAGAAAATGTTAATTTATTCTTGCAAACGGCAGAAAAAAAGTTTAGAATTAGCTTATGAGAAGAAAACTTAAAAAAGCATTTACTTTGGCTGAGGTTATGATAACCCTTGCAATTATAGGCGTTGTTGCGGCGGTTACAATTCCTGTAACCCTTGTTAATATGCAACAAAGAGAATTTCAAACAGGTTTATCAAAAGCGGTTTCAAGCTTAAACCAAGCAATTTTATTAAGTTTGGCGCTTGAAGGGCAAACACCTTATGAAACTGCAAATTTGTTTCAATATTTATCAAACACAATGAACATTTTAAAAAGCACAACAAGCTTAACCTACGGCGAAAGGGATAACTTTGCTTTTTATACTGCAGATGGCTTCAGATATGAAATTCCGTATGATAAAGATGTTTTATTGGATTTATATGAAACAAACGGCGTTCAAGCCTACGGCAACAACGGCGGCTGCGGCAGATACGGGCTTGAAAATAACAAAAACAATACAAACCGCCCGCCTTGCATAATTATGGTGGATGTTAACGGCGACAGAAAGCCAAACCCCGCAAACATTAACCAAAAGGGTGTGGCTTATAAATATTCAATGCCAAGCGATTTTTTAATTAAAGATGTATTTTCAATTTTAATATCTGAAACAGAAGCTGTTCCTTATGGCGTTATCGGCCAAAAGACAATGTATAAAGCAAGAAAAGAAGAAGATAAGAAAACTTACGGCAATTAACAGGTAAATTTGATATTAAAATCTTTCTTAAATGCTTCTTTTATATGAGGGCTGATTTTTTCAAAAGAGCAGTTTTCAATAAAAATTTCCACATTTTTATTAAGCAATATAGCAATAATTTTTATTGTTTCAATGCCGCATTTTGAAAAATAAACCGCTTTTTCATTGTTAGGAAGTGCATTTAGGGTATAAATTAATGCTTCTTTATCAAAAAAGTATTCAAGGTTTATTAATGTGTAATCTTTAAAATTGTTTTTAACATAATCTGTCAATTCGCCCATTACAATTAAGGTTTTTTTATCTTTTGCATTTTCAATTTCTTTATCTAGAAGCGATTTATCATATTTAAAAACAATTTCGCCGTAATTTTTTTCTTTTTTAAAGCCTTCTTCTTCGTATATAGCATCAATTAAAGGTTTTAAGTTTGTTTTTTCAATTTTTATTGAATTATCCGATGGAATTGTTTTTGTTGTAAAAATTTTTCCTCTAAAGGCATTATCAAGATTAGATGTTGAATGTTCGGTTACATAAATTGCACCTTTAAATTTTGAAAAATCATATTCAATATCGCCAATTCCAAAAATTCCTTTTAAGTTTTTATATACTGAAAATTTTGGGTAAATATGCGCTAAAAACATTGAAGTGTTTGTATAAACATTAATTTCTTCATCTTTTGTTTGTTCAAGAAAATTATAAAGCTCCATTAAATCGGGCCCCACAACAAAAAGAGATTTGCCTTCATAAACATTTCTTGAAATTTTTGCGCCTTCTTTTTCGCCAAAAAACTTTTCTCTTTCATAGGCAAGTTCTTCGGTTAATTTATATAAAAACAGGGAAAATTCTTTAATTCTTCTTATTAATTTTTCATATCTTGCGCCAAAAGAATTAACCAAAGCTAAAAGCCTTAATGTTTCAAAATATTCAGCTTCTTCAACTTTTTTATAATTTTGCAGTTCAACAATTTTTTTAGAAGCTGCCTTTACCATTAAAACAATTAAATCAAAAAGGCGAATTTTATCTTCGGGCTGGGTATTCAAAACGTGTTTAATAATTTTTTCGCCCCTTTTTATAAGGCTTGTTGCGTTTATTTTTTCATCCGATTCAAAAGTTAAAATCGTTAAATTTTCATAGCTTATACCTTTTTCTTTGCATTTTTTAATATAAAAATCTTCTGTTTCTTTTTTTATATTTTCCAAATTCAAATAAAAAGAAACAAACTCATTTTTATTAAAACTTGTATCAACAACGCTTACAGTAAGCGCAGATACAGCTTGTTTCATAATTTTTTCGTTTATAAAATTTAATTCTTTTAATTTAATCGTATAATATGCAATTTGCCTGATTTCATTCATAATAACAGCATCTGTTGCAGATAATACGGGGTTTTCGGAACACACGCCCAAACTTTTACAAGGCGTTTTATCAAACATATTAAATAATTCATTCATAATGAAACATTTTATTTTGTTTATAAATAAATTAAATTACCCGAAAGGGCTTGAACCAAAATAAACATTTTTAAGCTTGATTTGACATTTTTAATTAAAAATATTATCCTTAATGGTATGAATAATAAACGCTGGTATGATAAAGATCCTGTTTTAAAACTTGCTGTCGATTTGATTGAAAAATCTCCTGACAGTGTAAAAGATTATGTGGCAGATTATATTATTGAAGAAGCCAAAAACTTGGGGCTTACATTAAGCGAAAATAATTTTGACTGCTTTTGGCAAAGGTGGCAAGATAACAACCTTAAATATTTTGAAGCCATGGAATATCTTAAAATTATTGATTACGAAACAAAAAAAGAAATTTCTATGGAAATTATCAGATATATAAGAAATTTCAGAGAATAATTCATACAATTATTTGATAAAAAAAATATTTTCACGTTTTAAAATGTTATCACCTATGAAAAAGATTTTATTATATATATTCTTTGCAATTTTTATTCAAATTGTTTCAATTCAAACATCTGAGGCAATAAGAATAGGGCTTAGCGTTAATGTTAAACAATCTTATTTTGGAACATCAACGGAAGGGCTTGTTTATGATGAAAAAATAAATAAACCCATTTTTAAAACCAAAAAAATGCAGCCTTATGCAATTAAAGCCCATGGCAATTCAATTGCAATTAAAGTTGATAATAAATATTACGACCTTGGCACAAATTATATTAAGGTAAGACCCGCCTCAACGAACGATTTTGTAGCCACCAAAAACAGGTGGTACAGAGGCGAACTTATTGTTTATAACTACAACAAAAAATTAACCGTTATAAACAGGCTGCCGATTGAACTCTACCTTTTAGGCGTTGTGCCAAGCGAAATGCCGTCAAGTTGGAACAAAGAAGCGCATAAAGCTCAAGCAATTGCAGCAAGAAGCTATGCCGTTGCAAACCTTAATAAAAGAGGCTCAAAAGGTTATGATTTAGTTGATACGCCGTTGGATCAAGCTTATGGGGGCGCAAGTGCAGAAAACAGAAAAACAAACCAAGCTGTTGTAGATACAAAAGGCATTGTAATAACATATAAAGGAAAAGTTATTCCTGCTTATTATCACGCAAGCTCGGGCGGAAGAACGGTAAATTCCGGTGCTGCTTGGGCAAATAATGCGCCATATCTTCATTCAGTGAAAGCCTATGATGACGGAATAAGAAAAAACGGCCACGGAGTCGGCATGAGCCAACATGGCGCAAACAACCTTGCAAATAAAGGTTATAGCGCTTACGACATTTTAAAATATTTTTATAAAGATATAAGTTTTTCTAAAATTTCAACAGGCGATTAAGCCTTCAAACATTAATTATCAGGCTTTAGTGCAGCTTAAAAAAGGCATTTTTATTAGTTTACAATGTAAAAAATAGTTAAAACCTATTGTCAATTCTTTCAAAATGGGTATAATAGAACCTGTTATGTGTTTTAGAAAGGTGGACAAAAGATGAACAAAGAAGAATTAGTAAAAGAAATTGCGGAAAAAGCTAAACTTTCACAAAAAGCAACAGGTGAAGTTGTTGGCGCTGTTTTAGAAACAATTCAAAAAACTGTTTCAAAAGGCAAAAAAGTTACATTAGTTGGTTTCGGTTCTTTTGAAGCTCGCAAACGTGCAGCAAGAACAGGCCGCAACCCTCAAACAGGCAAAGAAATTAAAATTGCTGCAAAAACAGTTCCTGCATTTTCAGCAGGCAAAAAATTTAAAGAACTTGTTAAATAGTTTTTAAATTTTACCTTAATTTTTTCTAAAACACCCTGTGAAAATATCGCAGGGTGTTTATTAATTTTTATAAAAACTTTTACTTTTATTTTTTATTGGAATAAGATAGTAAGGGTTGCTTTTTAAAAAATAGAGGATAGATGTTTAGGAAGTTTTATTGTATTGCCTTATTATTCGCTGTTTCAATGCCTGTTTTTGCAGTTGTTGCAACAAATGTTGACAACTGCGTTGATTTTAACAATATGAAAAAATTGTGGTGCACTGTTGATTACAAGCATTGGGCAATAAGCTATACAGATGTTATTAACTATGATGAAGTAGATTTTTATTTATATTTAGACGAACCCCACAAAAAAATATATAATGAAAATAAAGAAGAAATGGCAGAAGTTGTTTCTTATGATGACAAAGAAATAAAGTTTGTAAATAAATACCACGCAAACAGAAGAACATACACGGAAAACTACACTCTAGACAGATACACGGGCCGTGCCAAAGGCGAAGGAACAATTCGCCATGATTACGGCAAGTGGGCTTCTTTAACCTATGAAAACAGAGATTTTTACGCCAAGGGGCAATGCGCTGTTGTTGGCGAAATGAAAAAATTTTAATTATTTAGTTTGAGGAATTAAGCATTTATGGAATTAATGAAAAAATTTTTATCAAGGTTTGACTTTTCTGTTCAACCAATTACAATCCTTCCCCTTTTAGTTTTGGTTTTAACATATCCCGCAATGAAATGGCTTAATGTTGAATATTGTTATGAAAACCATTTGCTTGAAAATCTTCAACTTGTTATTTTAGGCGCAACAATGGCAATTTGCCTTAAAGCAAAAACTGATAAGAAATTTTTTATTTCACTTTTTTTGGTTTGTATAATTTTATTTTTAAGAGAAGTTAATTGCGGAAGAACAATCTTTTTCCCAATTGAAGGTGTTGAAAACGCTTTTTATTCTTGGAAAGATATTCCCTATGGCTACCTTGCAAACCCTATTTACGGGGTTTTTATGGCAGGCTGCGGTTTATATTTTATTTTAACAAAATCATATAAAGTTTTATTTAACTATATGGTAAATGCAAAATTATCTTTTTGGAATTGGCTGTTTTTGTTTTTGGGAATAATTTTAGGCACAATTGGTGAAGAAATTAGCAATGTACAATTGGAAGAAATGACAGAAACTTTATTTTACCTTTCATTTATGGCATTAATATATTTGCAAGCGCACAACAAAAACTATATTATGCAAACGGAAAACAAAAATGAATAATTGGCTTCAAAGGGAAGAATTATTAATTGGCGATAAAAATATTGAAAAATTAAAAAATTCAAAAGTTATTATCTTTGGGCTTGGCGGCGTTGGCGGCAGCGCAGCAGAAGCAATTGCAAGAGCAGGAATTAACAATATAGCCCTTGTTGATTGCGACAAAATAAGTGAAACAAACATAAACAGGCAAATTTTTGCAACAACAAAAACAGTTGGCAAATTAAAAGTTGAAGCCGCAAAAGAAAGGCTGATTGAAATTAACCCGAATTTAAACATTGAAGTTTATAACCTGTTTTTTAACAAAGAAAATTCAAATGGTTTCGATTTTTCAAAATATGATTATATAATTGATGCAATAGACACCGTTTCAAGCAAAATTGAACTTATTGTGTGCGCTAAAAACAGCAATACTAAAATAATTTCTTCTATGGGAACAGGAAATAAATTAAATCCAACTGATTTTTTGGTTGCAGACATTTCAAAAACTTCTGTCTGCCCGCTTGCAAGGGTGATGAGGCAGGAATTAAAGAAAAGAGGCATTAAAAAATTAAAGGTTGTTTTTTCAAAAGAAACGCCAAAAAAACCAAAACAAGCCCTAATAAACGAACAAAACAAACAAATTCCATCCAGCGTATCTTTTGTTCCGCCAACTGCAGGGCTTATTATGGCAAGTGAAGTTGTTAAAGATATTTTAGAAATTTAATTTTTTTCTAAATTTTTCTATAAAGTTAAAAATTGTTTTTCCTTCAAGGCGCGCTTTTTTAAGCCTTCCCCTTTTAATTACGATTGAGTGGAAAATTGCAAGATTTAACCAAAACAAAATTTGCAGTTGGGGCCTAAAAAATACAGTGTCAAAAAGGCCATGCGCCATGGTTGATATTATTGTTAAAAGGGCAGAAAAAACAAGAATTTTATGAACAGGATGCGCCCCTTTGAAGTTTAAATATTTTATTATTCTATAAATTATTACAAGTAAAAACGCAAAAAATGAAATAAAGGCAAAAATTCCCGATTCAACGGCAATTTCTAAGGGAACTGAATATGCACCCAAAGCATCAAAGCCTGTTTTCATATAAAGACCGTAGATTTCTCTAAAGTTTTTGTTGCCAACGCCTATTCCTAAAAATTTATTGTCTAAAAACATTTGATAGCAAGCTTCATAAACATTCATTCTAAATGAAATTGAAGAATCTTTTCTTAAAGTAAAAATAGATAAAATTCTTTGAGTTATTGATGGAACAAAAAGAACAATTCCCATTAAAAAGGCAACAAAGCCTGATAACATTAATTTATATTTTGTTTTAATTTGTCCAAAGCTTCCGAATTTCTTTTTTAAAAGAAATAAAACCGCAACAAACAAAGTAAAAATAAAAGCAAAAAGCCCTAAATATGCGCCCCTGCAGCCTGTTGCAAAAATGGCCAAGAAAGTTAAAAGAAAAACAGACGCGCCTGTTAGCATTAATTTTTTATCTTTATTAAAGGCTGCAATTCCAATGAATGCAAAAATATATGAAATTCCTGTTATTAAATAGCCTGCTAAAAGGTTTGGATTGTATGGCAGCAAAGTGCCATATGCCCTTGAAATAACATGTGTTGGGTCAACAACATTTGATGTATCTTGCCAAGTTGCAATTGCTTCTATGTGAGAAACGTTTTGCATAATTGCAATAACACTTTCAACTCCCATAATTCCTGTTATTAAAAATACAAGGGGAATAATTTTTTTCCTGTTTTCGGATAAAAAATAAACAGAGGCAAAATAAAAAGCGATATAGACAAATGTTTTTAAAATGCCCTTCAAGCTTAGCATAAAATAGCTTGAGCCCATAAGAGAAATTATTACAATTAAAAGATAAAAAATTAAAATTTTATTTATAAAAGAAAACTCTGCAGTTTCGCCCGTTTTAACAATTGCCCTAAAAAAGCACCCAAGGGCAAAAATTATTGCTAATAAGCCAATAACGCCCGTTGGCATAAAAGTTGTTGAAATTATTGTTGCAATTAAAACGGTGAACAAAATTTCATCAATGTTATTGAAAAACAAACTGTCTTTCAAAATTGATGCCAATTTTGTTTTTTGAAAACGGGCAAGAAGAGCATTAATGAACATCTTGGTTTTTGTTTACCTCAACATCCAAATCCATATTGTCGCTGTTTTCAACAGCAGATTTTGAAACGGTAATGTTAGAAACAACACCGTTTAGCTTGTAATCTTTGCCTTCTAAAGTAACGGGCAAACCGATTTTAATTTTGTTGCCGCCGACAACTGCGCCATCTTTTGTAATTTTTGCATTGTCTTCAAGAGTTACTAAGAAATCATAGTTGAAAGGAGAAGTTAAATCTTCAACAACTAAATATTTTGAGCCGCCTGACGGGAGCATGATTTTCTTTCTTTCATAACTTGTTGATTTAATTTTTAATTTTGTATAAGGAACGTTTCTGATTGTAATAAAGGTTTCATCGCCTTCTCTGAAGGGTGAATTTTTACTTGTAACAACAACGCCTCTAAAATAAACTTCAATATCAACTTTTGTTTCAGCTTCAATTTGGTTGGATGATGTCATTCTTTTGCCTGTGTTTGTTGCAAAAAACACCATAATTGCAGCCAAAATTAAAACAATGACCACTATATCAAACGGCCTTAATTTTTTTAAAAAGTTCATAAATTAACTCCTGATAAGTTTTTTAATTCAAATTCTATTTCATCAATATTTGTTGTGTGGCAGCCGAAATGCCTTATAACAATGCTTGCTGCCGTGTTGCCTATGATTGCCGCTTCTTTTGCGCTAAAGCCCGCACAAAGCGCCAATGTGAATGCTGCAACAACCGTGTCGCCTGCACCTGTTACATCAAAAACTTCTTTTTTGTTGAAAGCAGGAATTTTAACAGGTTCTTTTCCTTTTTCAAAAACCGCCATGCCGTTTTCGCCCCTTGTAATTAAAAGGGTTTTTAAATCTAATTTGTTCATTAATTCAAGCCCTGCTTCGTTCAGGGTTTTATCATCTTTAATGAATTTTGAAACAAATTTTTCAGTATCCGGCTGATTTGGAGTGATTGCAGTTACCCCTTTGTATTTTTCCATTTCTTTTTGAATGTCTGCAACAATAATTTTATTAAGCTTTTTAGCTTCTTCAATTGCAGATGTTATAACGTTTTGAGTTAAACACCCCAAATGGTAATCTGAAAGAATAACGCCGTCATACATTGGCATTGCTTTTTTAATATTTTCTATTATTTTTTTCTCAACTTCACCTGTAACAGGCGTTTTTGTTTGCCTGTCTATTCTTACAATTTGTTGAGTAACACTTTGAGAGCAAGACCCTGAAATTCTTGTTTTTGTGGTTGTTTTTCTTTCTTTATCCACCACCATAAAATCTGTATTAATTTTGGCTTCATTTAAGGCATTTATTAAAACTTTGCCGTAATAATCATCCCCCAAAACGCCTATGGCGCCAACTTTTCCCAAGTTTAAAGATGAGATGTTATTGGCTGCGTTTGAAGCTGTGCCTAAAATAATTTTGGTTTCACTATGTTCCAAAATTAAAACAGGCGCTTCTCTTGAAATTCTTTCCGTTTGGCCAAACACCATTTCATCTATTGCAAAATCGCCAATTACAAGAATTCTAGGCTCTTTTAGCTTATTTAAGTTGTCTAATATTTTTTTCTTATCCATTATGCTTAAAATTTTAACACAAAATAAAAAATAAAATTAAACTTGACAATAAAAATTGATTAGATAAGATTATTGAAGGTTGATGAAGAAATCAACCAAAGATAGCAGCTAAATGCTATTTTACCCGTTTGAGGGCATGAATGCTCAGCTGCTTGAAAAGCGTTTAAGCTTTTCAACAAAATAAAGTCTCCCAAGGGAGACGCGG
>CALYDL010000002.1 GCA_944325145.1 Candidatus Gastranaerophilales bacterium | reverse complement strand
TGAAATTTGCTTCTTGTTGTTAAAAAAATAAATAAGAAAGGAACAAAAAACAAAAAAGCCGCAAGTTTCCATTTAATCTGAGGTGTTGGAAAACATTCCAAAAAGAAAAAAAGAGCAAGCCCAAAAGATATAATAAACAGAAAAAGAATAAAATTATTATATTTTTTTATTTGTTCAAAAAATTTTACTGCTATATGTTTTAATAGCTCTTTTATATTTTTATTCATTTATTTTACTATACTACCATATTTTTTCTCTTATTTTATAAATAACAAAATAGTTTTCAAGCAATTTCCTTTCCTGCATTCTGTGCCCCCAGTTGTTTACTTCTGTTGCTAAGGAGTTAAATTTCTTGTCTATAATACCTTTTGTATTTGGGTCAGGTTCTCTATGCTCAAAATCGTAATAATCATATATTATAGCTTCAAAATAGCCGTCTTTTGATATATGTGGATTATACATTTTGCAGTGCTGAAGTGCAAGATAGGCATCTAAATCAACACTTGAAGAAAATTCTAATATTTCTAAAATCGGATTTTTGTTACTTTTTAACTTTTCTGCATTGATTTTTACATAATTTTGTATTTTATTTGTAAGCCATAATTTTCTTGTTTCTGCGGCGTTGTTGTTAAAAATTACCCCACGTGAATTTGTTGGTATTTTATCTGACAACATGAATTTTTCCAGATTGGAATTTTCTACTTCTTTAATTGAATTTACTTTTTTTACATTCTGATTATTTTTTGTGTATTTAAAGTGATGCAGAGCATTTTGAAGGTTTGTATTTGCAAGTTTAAGGGTTTCAGATTCAGAGCCAAATTTATCGACAACAGCTGCGCCAACATAGTATAATTTTTCAGTTTTAGGAATTTTAATCAGCGACGGCAATTTTTTATTGCTCATTAAAGCGTCTGAACTATTTTTTGCCTCAACTGCCTTTTGTATATTTATTGTTTTTGTAGTTAAAGATTCAATTTGTTTCTTATAATTTTCAAATTCGTTTTTTATTTGTGCGTATTGGTTTTTTAATTTTTCAACATCATTTAAAATTGTGCATTCTTCTTTTGAATGTTCTTCTTCATTTGAAAATTCTTTTAATTGTTCTACATCAATCAAAATATTTTTTGTTTCTTTATCAAAATTTTCAATATTTTTCTTTAATTGATATAAATTTTCTGCTTGTTTATTATTTTCTTTTTTTAATTTTTCATAATCAATTATTTTATTCACAATTTCTTTATATATATTGTCAACAGAATTGGGACAATTTTTTGCGTGTTTATGAATTTCGTCTTCAAAATTACTCTTATTTAAATATGCTAGTTTTAATAATTCTTCTGTTTTTTCTTCGTTTATTTCTAAATTTGTGTTTATTTCATAAATGTTTTCTAAAAACGGTTTTGAATTTGCTATAATTTCTTGAACATTTTTTGAAAGTTGGTTTAATTCATAAATGCAACTACAAGGTTCAAACTTTGTTTGAGAACTTACTTTTACAACTTCACACTTACAATTAGGGTGGGGTTTTTCAGGTATTTCATCTTCAAAATAAAATATTTTGCCGTCAAGTGATTTGCATTTTTCACAGGTGTTTTTTCCTTTTTCAGATTTCCAAATCCAATATTCATTTGTTTTTGTCATAATCTTTCCTTTTTTCCTTATATTTCAATCATACCAATTTTTAAAACCGGCAAAAAAATAGGGGGCAAATTCTTTATTTAAAGGCTTTTAAACTTGTTTTATATTTTTTATTGTTGGTGGTAAAATTATTAATGTTAAATATTTTTGAAGGAAAGAATTGATGGAAAACATAGATTTACACACCCTAAGGCATTCTTGCTCGCACATTATGGCGCAAGCCGTTCAAAATTTATACCCCAATGCACACCTTGCAATCGGCCCTGCTATTGATAACGGTTTTTATTATGATTTTGATATAGAAGGCGTTAGCTTAGGTGAAGATGACCTTAAAAAAATTGAAGATGAAATGAAACGTCTTGTTAAAATGGATTTAAGGTTTGAAAAACATTATATTGAAGATGTTCAAAAACAAATTGATGAATTTAAGGCTCAAGGCGAAATTTATAAAGCAGAACTTTTAGAAGAACACAAAAATGATAATCCTACATTATATTTAACAAAAGATAAAGACGGAAACGTTTTATTTAACGATTTATGCTCAGGCCCCCACCTTGAAAATACCCGCCCGATTAAAGCTTTTAAACTTTTATCGGTTGCAGGCGCATATTGGAGAGGGAATGAAAAAAATAAAATGCTCCAAAGAGTTTATGCAACTGCATTTTTAACCAAAGAAGACTTAAACGCTTACCTTACAATGGTTGAAGAAGCAAAAAAACGTGACCACAGAAAATTGGGAACTCAGTTAGATTTATTCTCTATCCATGATGAAATTGGCTCAGGCCTTGTTTTGTGGCACCCGAATTTAGCGGTTGTAAGAGAAAACATTGAAAACTATTGGAGAGAAGAACACAGAAAAAGAGGCTATGTAATTGTTAATACTCCCCACATTGCAAAAACCAAACTTTGGGAAATTTCAGGCCATATAGACCATTACAGAGAAAATATGTTCTTTGTTCAAAAAGAAGAAGATTCAGACGAACAATTCATAATTAAACCAATGAACTGCCCCTTCCACATTTTAATTTATCAAGCTCAAAGGCGCTCATACAGAGATTTGCCGATTAGAATGGCAGAACTTGGAACAGTATATAGAAAAGAAAAATCTGGAGCACTTGGCGGCTTAACCCGTGTTCAAGGCTTCACTCAAGATGATGCCCACATTTTCTGCACACCTGAACAGCTTGTAGGCGAAATTAACGAAATTATTGATTTTGTTGTTGATGCAATGAAAATTTTCAATATGACATTTGAAGTTGAATTATCAACCCGCCCCGAAAGCTATGTTGGTTCTCTTGAAAATTGGGAAAGAGCGGAAGCAGGCTTAAGGGAAGCAATGGATAAAAGGGGCATGAAATATGACATAAATGAAGGCGACGGCGCATTCTATGGCCCCAAAATCGACTTTAAATTTAAAGATGCAATCGGAAGAACTTGGCAATGCGCTACAATTCAATTAGATTTCAACCTGCCTGAAAGGTTTGACCTTAAATATCAAGATAAAGACGGCGCCCTTAAAACGCCTGTTATGCTCCACAGGGTAATTTTCGGTTCAATGGAAAGGTTCCACGGCATTTTAATCGAACACTATGCAGGTGCTTTCCCTGTTTGGTTAGCACCAACTCAAGCAGCAATTGTTCCTATTGCAGAAAGGCACAATGAATATTGTGAAAAACTTTTCTATGAAATGAAACAAAAAGGCTTAAGAGTTTTATTTGACGATAGAGCCGAATCTATGAACTATAAAATAAGAGATTGCCTGCAAAATAAAAAAATTCCTTATGTTATTGTTGTCGGCGACAAAGAAATTGAAACAGGCGCACTTGCTATCAGAAAAAGAGGCGTTGGCCAAATTGGTGAAATGGTAAAAGAAGATTTTATCGAAAAATTAATTACCGAAAACAAAACAAGAGGATTTGAAGAAATTAAATAGTCTATAAAACATTAATAAATCGGGCTTTTTGAACTTTGTTTCATAAGGCCCGATTTTTATTTGTAACAAAATGTTACAAAAAGGCAATTATTTTAAAAAGCTATACTTTATATATACAAAAGAGAGAAGAAAAGAGGATTATCATGTCAGGAGATTTGACAGGTAAATTTAATTATTCAAGCCTAATTAGAACCCTTAAAGATAACGGTGTTCAAAACGCAACAATTGCCGCAAAAAGGGTTGGACGAGATAATGACATTGATAACATAAAAGAGCTTGATAAAAACCAAGAAATAACCATTGCTCAAAGCATTTTTGACAATGCATATACAGTTGATGCCACAAACCCCTTTGAAGTTCAAAATCAAACAGCAATGTTTCCTTTTGATAGCTCTTATAATGAAAAATTAAACGCAGGAAAAATTATGACAGATGGCGACAGTGTTATGAAGCTTCCTGAAATTTATAACGATGATGAATACGAAGTTGCAGATTATGACGATTATTACACATTCGGCCAAACGGCAGAAATTCAAAATGCAACAGCTCCTGCAAGCTTTCACCCTGCAGATGAAGTTAATGATGTAAAAATTAAAAACTTGCCATATATAATGGGCGAAGAAGGCGAAGTTACCGTTAATGAATTGCCTGCAACTCCTGAACAACAAGAAGAAGTTTCACTTAATTTATTGGGTTCAGAATATAATAAAGATGCAAATGATTATAAAAATGACGCAGAGTTAGCTTCAGGGTTATATTCTGCCCCAATTACACAAAGAAAAGACACTGAATCAACGGATGTTCCTGTTCCTGAAAATGAAGATGCAATAAAAGATGATATGATGGATATGGACATGCAGAACGATTCATTCAGCGCAAAATAATTTTTGCTTTTAAATATTTAAAAAGGCAAACTTTTAATGCTTTAAATTATCAATTTCTTTGATTTGCTTTTTGTTTAAAGCTTTAACTTTGCCCAAAAGCTTTGCGCATAAATAGGTTTTACAATAAGCTTGAATTGATTCTAAGTAATAAAAGGTTTCTTTTAAATCACGCCCGCCAACAATAACTCCGTGGTTTTTCATCAAAACTGCATTTTTATTTTTAAACAAATTGGCAACATCTTCTGCAAGTTCAATTGTGGATGGCAGATAATATTTTGAAATTGGAATTGAACCGAAGTAAAAAGCAAATTCAGGCATGATAACTTCATTAATTTCTAACCCTGAAACTGCAAAAGCCGTTATTTCAGGGGAATGAGAATGGATGATTGCTTTTATATCAGGTCTTTTTTTATAAATTTTTATATGCATATTTTTTTCTGAAGACGCTTTTTTATTTCCTTCTAAAATTTCGCCTTTAAAATTTATTTTAACAACATCATCAAAAGTTAAATCGCCCGCAGCGCTTCCTGATGCCGTAATTAAGATGTTATTGTCATCTGAAATGCAGGAAATATTTCCGCTTGTAGCAGGGCTTAGGCCTTGACCGTAAATTCTTTTTCCAAAATAAATAATGTCTTCTTTTATCATAAAACTATTGTACTAAAAAAATGTCCATGGTTAAATAGTTTTAGCACATTAATTTTAATGTGACTTTAATTTGAAAGGGGCTGTTTTCAATTAGCAGCAATAAAACTAAAAATATAGAAATCGCACGCCATTCCGGTTTTTGTTACGGTGTTAAAAGGGCCGTTGAAACAACAAAAAAAATAAAGAAAGATTTTCCCGATAAAAACATTTTTATTTTAGGGGAACTAATTCATAATTCTTCCGTTATAAAAGAACTTGAGGAATTGGGAATAAAAACCGTTGATAAATTAACAAACCCTGCCCCCAAAGATTCAATTTGCATTATAAGAAGCCATGGTGCAAGCATAGATTCCATTGAGAAAATCAAAAATATGGGCTATGAAGTTATAGATTTAACCTGCCCCGATGTTAAAAAAGTTCAAGACACAGCAATGAACCTTGTTTTACAAGGATACTTTCTTTTAATTTTAGGCAGGCAAGAACACCCCGAGGTTATGGCAATTGAACAAAATGCCAAAAAAACTGCAGAAAATAAAGAAAACGTTCTTGTTATAAAAGATTTGGATGAACTGAAAGAAAAAATTGAAATTATTAAAGTGAACAAAAAAGTTGGCATTGTTATTCAAACAACACAAAAAATTGAATTTTTAAAACAAGTGGTTGAATATTTAATTGATAAAGTAAAAGATTTAAAAATAATGAATACAATTTGCCAATCAACCAATTTAAGGCAAAACGAAGCAAGAGAAATGGCAAAAAAATCTGATTTAATGGTGGTTGCAGGCTCTAAAAAAAGCGCTAATACCACACATTTAGCTGAAATTTTATCTAAAGTGACAACCACTTTGCATATTGAAGATGATAATGAACTCGAAAATTATAAAGAAATTATTCAAAATGCAAACAATATTGGAATTACAGCAGGGGCTTCAACTCCTGATTACATAATAAAAAGAATTGAAGAAAAATTAAAAACAATATAGAAAGGTAAAAATAAAATGGAAACAAAAGAATTAATGTCAAAAGAAGAATTTGAAAAAATGCTTTCTGACAGCTACACTTACAAATTAAACGTAGCAGACGTTGTAAAAGGCGTTATCGTTAAAAAAGAAAAAGACGGCTATTTAGTTGATATAGGCGCAAAACAAGAAGCTTTTCTTCCTAACCGTGAAGTTACAAACTTTTCTGAACAAAACCCTGATGATGTTGTTAAACTTTGGGAAGAAAAAGAATTTTACGTTATGAAAGACGAAGAAGATGATGAAGTTGCAACATTATCTTTAAGAAAATTATCTTGCGCTCAAGCTTGGGCTAAATTATCAGAAATTAAAAACAACAACGAAAATGCTATGGCAAAAGTTGTTTCATCCGTTAAAGGCGGTTTAATTGCTGAAATCGAAGGCTTAAGAGGCTTTATTCCATCTTCTCAATTAAGAACAGGCACAGCAAGCGACAACCAAATCGGTCAAGAAATCGAAGTTAAAATTTTAGAAGTTGACCCAAAAAGAAACAAACTTATTCTTTCACAAAGACAAGTTTATACTCAACAAAGAGAAATGGTTGCCGATGAAGTTATTTCAAGATTGGCAGTTGACCAAGTTGTTGAAGGCGAAATTGTTAGAATTGCAGATTTCGGCGCATTTGTTGACATTGAAGGCATTGATGGTTTACTTCCGATTTCAGAAATTTCTTGGGAAAGAATTAAACACCCATCCGATGTTGTTTCATTGGGCCAAAAAATTGAAGTTAAAATCATTAAAATCGATGAAGAACTCAAAAGAATTTCATTATCTCTTAAAAGAATGGGCGCAAACCCTTGGGATGAAATTGCAGATAAATTAAAAGAAGGCGATGTTGTAAAAGGCACCGTTAATAAAATTACATCCTTCGGTGTTTTTGTAAACATCTACCCCGGTGTTGAAGCGCTTCTTCCTTCAAATGAAATTTCAGAAGAACACGTTAACTTAAACAATATGTTTACTGTTGGCGAAGAAGTTGAAGTTTTAATCAAAAAATTCACACCTCAAGAACACAGAATTGGCTTATCTTTAAAAGATAAAAACTAATTTTAAGTTTAAATAACAAAAAAGTGCACAATGGGAATAGTTCCTTTCTGTGCACTTTTTTGTTGTATATTCGGTTAATTTTTTCTATTTTTTTACAACTAAAATTTAATATTTTTTCTAATGAAAGCTATTTTTTAAATTAATAAAATATTATATAAGAAAATATTTTATCCTCTGATTTGATTTTCTTCATTTTGCCCTATTAAACTAAAACAACCGCTTTGCCCTTAAATTTAAGGGCTTTTTTTATTCTGTTTTTAACCATAAAAAATGCCCCATAATGTTCAATTTGTTGCATTCAGGTTCTATAACCTTATATTATCATTATTTTCAATACTGTTCAATACATAAAATTTCATCTTTTTTATAATTTTTTATTTCCTTTCATTCAATAATATTGCTTCATTTCACCCTAACGCAACAAATTGAACATTTTGTTGCGTTTAAATTTAACCGCACATTAAAAACAATGATATTTTACCAATATCAACAAGCCTTTTAAAATCATCTGTCTTTACCGAAAGGTGAAGTGGAGGGGCGGGAGTGACTTTTATAGAGAATAAGCATTCTTTTTTTAAAACTTATCTTCTTAATTAATAACGCAGCCCCGACTCTGAACAGCGGGTTTTGCGTAGCACGTAGGGCAAAGCCCGAAGTGCGCCAAGGTGAGTGACGTGTGGAGCGGAAAATTCCTTGAAAAAGGAATTTGGAGCGTAATCCAAGGAGCGAACCGCTAGCAAAACCCAAGAGAACTTAGGGGACAGATGATTTTAAAAGATAAGACTAAACTTATTCACTAAGCCAACGTTTCTTTCTTTTCCTGCCTATTTTCTTTCTTTGCGTGCGGCGTTTGAGCCAAAGAAAGAAAATAGGCAAAGAGCAATTAAATAATGAAAGGATAGTTTAATGAAAAAGAAAGGTTTTACACTAGCAGAAGTTTTAATAACTTTAGCTATTATTGGCGTTGTTGCAGCAATTGCAATTCCAAGTGTTATTTCAAACAGCCAACAACAAGAATTTAAAACAGGTTTAAGAAAAGCAGTTTCAGTTTTAAATTCAGCCATAACCATGAATATGGCAATAGATGGCGAAAGCCCTTATGATAATGCAAATTTATTCGGATATATGGCAAGACATATGTCTGTTTTAAGAACAACTTCAAGGGCTGAAATGGATTATTATATAATTTACCCCGGCGACGGCAGTTCATGGAGAAATACGGCTTTTTATACAACGGACGGTATGAAATTTGAATTCAGACGAGGAAGAACACAGGCCAAATTTCCCTTATATGAAGACCCCTCGATTAATGTTTGCACATTGGCTGAAAGCGGAAGCCTCAATCAATACGGGGGCGAATCTCCCGGAGGTTCATGCGGCGGATGTGGCAGCTATGGTTTAAATAACAATGTTGACGGTACAACAAAGCCGCCTTGCCTTATTATGGTTGATATTAACGGGGACAGAAAACCCAACCCCGCCAATGCAAAATGTTTAAAGGCGCAATGTTCTTCTCCCTATAAATTTTCAACACCTGACGGTTCCAGATTAACCGATATGTTTACAATTATGATAACCGACAAACAAGCAATTCCATATGGTGTTGCCGCCCAAAGAGCTATGTATCAGGCACAAAAGTAAAAGGTGTGTGAAGTTTTTAAAGTGTAATGAACACTTTGAAAACGAAACCGTTCCAAACCGCCGTTATGAAGCGGAGTTGAAAACGAAGCGGAATGAACAAATCTTAGTAAAAATAAGAAGCGGTGCGACTTTGTCGCATAAGCTCTATTTTTACTGATTTGACAGGCGGAAGAAATAAAGCATAAAGCAAGAGTGAAGATAAAATTATCCTTTCATTTTGTCTGTTTAAACTATTTGAACAGACATTTTATTTTTAATCAAAAAAGCTCGGTAGATAATTACCGAGCTTTTAATTATTTTTTGATGTTTTTAAAATTACATCATACCGCCCATGCCGCCCATAGCTGACATATCAGGCATAGCAGGTTTGTTTTCTTCAGGAACATCAACAACTGCAGCTTCAGTTGTAAGAAGCATTGAAGCAACGCTTGCAGCGTTTTCAAGAGCTGATCTTGTAACTTTCGCAGGGTCAACAACACCTGATTTAAACATATCGCAGAAAACATTGTTTAGGGCATCATAACCATATGCGCCTGTTTCTTTTTTAACTGCATCAACAATAACATCGCCCTTAGCACCAGCGTTTGAAGCAATGGTTTTTAGTGGAATATCAAGTGCTGCGGTTAAAATTTTGAAACCGATTTTTTCGTCATCTGTTGCAAATGTTTTTGTTTCAAGTGCTTTTTCTAAGAATTGTTGAACACGAACAAGTGCAACACCGCCACCGGGAACAATGCCTTCTTCTTGAGCTGCACGAGTTGCATTCAAGGCGTCTTCAATTCTTAATTTCTTTTCTTTTAATTCAACTTCAGATGCTGCACCAACTTCAATAACAGCAACGCCGCCTGAAAGTTTTGCAATTCTTTCTTGAAGTTTTTCTTTATCATATTCAGAATCTGATGCTTCGATTTGTTTTTTCAATAAAGCAACTCTTTCTGCTACTGCAGTTTTTGTTTCATCACCAACAACAATTGTTGTTTCGTCTTTTGTAACAGTAACTCTTCTTGCTCTGCCTAGCATTTGAACTGTGATATTTTCAAGTTTAATGCCAAGTTCTTCAGTAAACATTTGGCCGCCTGTTAAAATAGCGATATCTTCAAGCATAGCTTTTCTTCTGTCGCCAAAACCGGGGGCTTTAACTGCAACTGCTCTTAAAACTTTTCTCATTGTGTTAACAACCAAAGTTGCCAAAGCTTCGCCTTCAACATCTTCTGCAATTAACAATAATGATTTACCGTCACGTGCAACTTGTTCTAAGATGGGCACTAAATCTGCAATTAAGTTGATTTTTTTGTTTACGCAAAGTACATAAGCATCTTCTAAAACAGATTCCATTCTTTCAGCATCTGTAATGAAATATGGTGAAATGTAACCTTTGTCAAATTGCATACCTTCAACAACTTTTTTGTCTGTTCCAAAGGTTTTTGATTCTTCAACAGTAATAACGCCATCTGTACCAACAGATTCCATACAATCTGCAATTAAATTACCGATAAAATCGTTGTTGCCTGCAGAAACTGTTGCAACTTGTGCTCTCATTTCTTTAGAATCAACTGATTTTGACATATTTTTAATTTCTTTTACAGACATATTAACTGCTTCTTCAATACCTCTTTTAATACCAAGAGGGTTTGCGCCTGCGGTTAAATTTTTCAAGCCTTCTTTAAAAATTGCTTGTGCTAAAACTGATGCTGTTGTTGTGCCGTCGCCTGCAACATCATTTGTTTTAGATGAAACATCTTTTAAAAGTTGAGCGCCTGCATTTTCCAATGGGTCTTGAAGCTCAATTTCTTTTGCAATAGTTACACCATCATTTACGATTTGTGGTGAACCATATTTTTTAGATAAAATAACGTTTCTGCCTTTTGGCCCTAATGTTACTTTAACAGCATCTGCCACTTTATTAACGCCTTTTAATAAGGCTTCTCTGGCATCTGTATCAAAAATTATTTTTTTTGCCATTTTCCTTTATCTCCTATCAAAAATTATTCAATGATTGCAAGTACATCTTTAACAGATAAAATTTTATATTCAATGCCATCCATTTTAACGTCTGTGCCTGAATATTTTGCATATAAAACTTTGTCGCCCACTTTAACATCTAATGGTTCTCTTTCGCCATTGTCCATTGTTTTGCCTGGGCCAACCGCTACAACTTCACCTTTTTGGGGTTTTTCTTTAGCTGAATCGGGGATAAAAATTCCGCCTTGTGTTTGTTGAACATCATCAATAACTTTAAGAACGATTCTGTCGCCCAATGGTTTAATTGTCATAATATCCTCCTTAAAAATAATAACTCTTTCTTCAATAACACAATCTTATAATCAATTTTTTAAAACCTTTGGATTATTAACAAAAAATTAATAATTGCAAAAATAAATTAATTATGTATAATGTAAGGTGTAACTAACATTTTTAAAAAAGAGAATATCCGAAGATGAAGCCATATCCAATTTTAAGCGGTGAATTTAAAAGTTTTTATTTAAAAAGAGAAAAGCTTGAAGAAAAAGCAAAACATTCTATAAAAAATAATAATAAAGAAGAAGTTAAAAAAGCTGTTTTAACAGCTTCTATTATAGGGGCCGTGGCGCCAATTGTTCTTTCAAACGTAGCAAAAGGAAGAGGGTCTGAACTTATTGATACATTTAAAAAATCTTCTTCCATAAAAGAAAAAGTTAAATCTGCAGCAAATTTATTTGAAGTTAAAACATACGGGCAAATTTTAGCTTCTACGCTTGGGGGCGTTATGGCAAGTGTGGCTGCAGGCGTTAAAACAGATAAAAACCCCGAAAATAAAAATGCAAAATACAAAGAAGGAATTTTTGAATTTTTAAACAATATGACGCCAACCACATTTGTTGCTATTGGCGAAGGGTTAATTTATAAACATGAAAATAATTTAAAAAATGCAGCAGGAAAATTAAAAGATTCAGACAACAATAAAATAAAATTAATGCGCGCAAGTTTAATTATAGGCTCTGTTGCAGGCGGAATGTTTATTGCAAATAAAACTTCAAATAAAATTAACGAAAAATGTTTTAAAAAAGAAAAAGACGAAAAGAAAAGAGAATTTAAAATAAGCGATTGTTTTGTTCATTTGGATGATCTTATTGGTTTATTTGTTTTATCTAAAAGCCCCGCACTAAATGCTATTGCAAATAAAGTTCAAATGGATAAAGTCCTTCCTTTCTTATATGCTAAATCAGGCTATGAAGCAGGAACAAGCACAAAAGAAGACTTTTGTAAAAAAGCATAAAAATTGCACCAAAATGTATTATCTTGGTGCAATTTTGTTCTTTTTATTATCATAGCATTGTTTTAGAGTTTATTCAACAGCATAAAATTTAACCTTTTTTATTTTTTTATTTTCCTTTATTCGCTTATTATCTTTCTTTTCACCCCTTGCAACAAATTAATACATTTTGTTGCGTTTAAAATTAATCGCACATTAAAAGCAATGATATTTTATCTATACCAAGGATACTTTTAAAATCATCTGTCTTTACCGAAAGGTGAAGTGGAGGGGCGGGAGTGTCTTTTTTAGAAAATAAGCATTCTTTTTTTTAAAACTTATCTTCTTAATTAATAACGCAGCCCCGACTCTGAACAACTGAGGGGACAGATGATTTTAAAAGATAAGACTAAACTTATTTAAGCCGCGTTTCTTTCTTTTCCTGCCTATTTTCTTTCTTTGCGTGCGGCGTTTGAGCCAAAGAAAGAAAATAGGCAAAGAGCAATTAAATAATGAAAGGATAGTTTATGTTTAAAAGAGGTTTTACGCTGGCAGAAGTTTTAATAACTTTAGCTATTATTGGAGTTGTTGCAGCAATTGCAATTCCAAGCGTTATAAGTAATACTCAACAACAAGAATTTAAAACAGGGCTTAGAAAAGCAGTTTCAGTTTTAAACAGTGCAATTACTATGAATATGGCACTTGATGGTGAATCTCCTTATGATAATACAGATTTATACAATTATTTATCAAGGCATATGAGTATTATTGAAAAACCTAATTTGTACAACAAATATTACATAACGCCACCTACTTCAACAAGTGGAACTGATACAAACCAGGTGTTTATACAACTGACGGCATGAGATTTGAGTTTTATAGAGGCTCTTGGAATGAAAGAAAATTTTCACTCTACGAAAGTTCAACAGTTAAGGCCTGCATGGGCATTTGTGCAGATTTTATTTTTAAATTCAAACAACTAAAAAAGAGGTCTCCCTCAAAGACCTCTTTTTTAACAAACTCATAAGAAATGAGCCGACAAAATCATTTTTCCTGTTCAAAATTTTTAATCGCAACCCCGAATAAGATAACAGTGGTTTCATCGACTCACAATATTATGATAGCGCACTTTTTGGCCCTTTTTATCGCCCGTTAGTAGTAATACTTTAGAATTAGTCATAAACCCTTTATATAAAAGGGTTTGAAAGAAAAGCTAAAAAGCCTATAGTTATTGAATTTGAGGCTAAAATTTACAATAATTTATATTATTTTTACATTTTTCCATGCTAATTTAAAAAATAGAGCATGCTACCCTTTAACGGCACCTTCATTTTCACCTTTAATGAAATATTTTTGAAGAGAGATAAAGAAAATTAAAATAGGAATAATTGAAACAATGGAACCTGCCGCAATAAGCCTGTAATTTGCGCTGAATGCGCCTTGAAGTTCATTAATGCCAACAGGCAAAGTAAACAGGGTTTGTTTGGTTAAGATAATGCTTGGCCACAAAAATTCGCCCCAGCTTCCAACAAATGTAAAAATTGCAAGAACAGAAAGCGAAGGCTTTATTAGTGGTAATAAAATTTTAGTGAAAATTTGAAAAGAATTGCACCCATCAATAAAAGCAGATTCTTCAAGTTCTTTTGGAATGGTTAAAAAGGCTTGCCTTAAAAGAAAAATACCAAAAGCATTCACACAAAAAGGCAAAATCATTCCAAGATAGCCGTTGAAATCTGAAATTGAATCAATCAAATTCATTTTTAAAATAATTATATAAAGAGGGAGCATGATAGCTTGGAATGGAATCATAAGGGTTAATAAAATAAGGAAAAACGCCGCATTTTTGCCTTTAAAATTCATTCTTGCCAAAGGATACGCAGCAAGAGATGAAAAAATTAAATTTAAAATAACGGTAAAACTTGCAACAATGAAACTGTTTATTGCATATTTTATAATTGGAACCGCTTTTAAGACTTCATAAAAATTATTAAAAGTCGGGAACTTTGGAATTAAAACAGGCGGGTATTGAAAAATGTTTTCACTTGCACCTTTCATTGCGGTTGATGTTAACCATAAAAAAGGCAGCAGGCAAAAAAGCGAGATTAAAATTAAAGTTAAGTGAACCAAAAACCCTTTTATGTTTTTCATAGGCCGTATTTATCCCTTTCAAAACACAAAATGTTTATTGTTGAAAAAATTGTAACAAGAATAAGCAAAATAACACAAGCAGCACTTGCAGTTCCAAGTTCCAAGCTTTCAAAGGCGTTTTCATAAATATAATAAACAATTGTTTTTGTTGAATTCAATGGGCCCCCTTTTGTCATAACATAAATTTCAACAAAAACCTTAAGCGCAGAAATTGAACTTATTGTTGTAACAAGCGCAATTACAGGCATTAGGTGGGGAATAGTTACTGTTAAATGTTTTTTAAAAAAGCCTGCCCCATCAATATCACAAGCTTCATAAAGTTCTTTTGGCACACTCATAAGGGCGCTTAAATAAATCATCATATAATAGCCAATGCCCTTAAAAATGGTGACAAGGGCAACAGATAACATCGCAATATTTGGGTTTGTGAGCCAATTAACAGGTTTTATATGAACTAACCCCAAAAAATAATTTAATAACCCTTCAGGCTGATACAGCCACTTAAAAGCAATTGCAACAACAACAATTGAAACAACAACTGGAATATAGATTATTAATTTATAAAGGTTTGAAAATTTAATTTTTTGATCAATCAAAATTGCCACAAATAAAGGAAAAATAACTAAAAATGGCACGCATAAAATTAAAAACCAAAATGTATTAAAAATAGATTGAATAAAAACTTTATTTTGAAAAACCTGAATATAATTTAAAAAGCCTGTAAAAACAGGGGTATAAAAATCTTTTGAATAATCAAAAAAGCTCATTAAAACTGTTTGAAAAAAAGGAAGAAAGAAAAACAGTGAAAGGCACAAAAATGCCGGAAAAAGAAAAATATAGGGTGTTAAAAAATTGTTTTGTTTCATCAAACTTATAATAGAATAATTTTATCTTTGGGTAAAGTTTTTGTTGTAAAATTAATCTTATGAGGAAGTTTTTTTGGATTTTATTATTAATTTTAGTTTTATTTTCACCAAAAGCAATGGCTGTTGTTGGTGAAAAAACAACCGTTCGAGTGGGCATTTCAAATAATTCGTTTTCAACTTATGAATATATGAATGCTTCATTTGTTCCAAACGGAAATATAAGCATTATTGATATGACATCAGGTGAAAAGTTTGATGCTGACGCATATTCTAATATAGATGCAAGAATTACAAACGGGGTTTTCTATATTAATTTAGATGGCAAAAACATCTTAAAAGAAGCAAAAGGCCCGATTGTTCTATCAGGAGATGGAAAAATAGGCATTAAAAATTTAAAAAGAAAAGGAACGCCTGCTTATTATAACGGCATAATTGAGCTTAAACAAATAAAAGAAAATAAATTCAATATAATTAATGTTTTATCCATGCAAGATTACCTGAAAGGCGTTGTGCCAAATGAAATGCCTGTTTCATTCGGGCTTGAGGCACTTAAGGCACAGGCAATTGCTGCAAGAGATTATGCAAACCGTGAAAATACCGCTTATAAAAACTATGATGTTTGCGATTCAACCGCATGCCAAGTTTATTATGGCGCAAACAGTGAAACTTCAATTTCAAATAAAGCGGTAGATGAAACTCTTGGAATTTATGCGCTTTATGATAACGATATTATTTTAACTCTTTATTCTTCAACTGCATCAGGCATAACAGAAAGCTATATAAATACATACGGCAATGGCACAATTAATAAACCCTATTTGGTTTCAGTTCAAGATAATAAAGACCTGAAAGAATTAAGAAGCGAAAAAGATTTAGAAGAATATTTTAAAGAAAAAGTTCCTTCTTTTGATATGAATTCGCCAAAATATAGATGGGAAAAGAAATTTGACAGGTTTGAACTTGAAGAAATTTTAGCAAAAACTTTATTGGAACAATCAAAAACAGGGGCAGTTTTTCCAAAATATACAGGTGAAAAAGAATTTTACGGTTTAGAAGACATTAAAGTTTTAAAAAGGGGCGATTCCTATAAAGCCCTTGAAATTGAAATAAAATCTCTTTCAGGAAACTATATTGTTTCAAAAGAACTTCCCATAAGAAGGCTTTTTAAACAAAACGGTTCATTTTTGCCGAGTGCAAATTTTATTGTTGAAAAAGAAACAGATAAAAAAATTGAAGATGAAATAAAAGAAGAAATTAAAGAAGAAGAAAAAGAAGATAACGCCATTTTTAAAATGAAAGAAAAGAAAAATGAAGGCGTTATTGAAGAAGAAGACCACAAAAAAGTATATAGAACAAAATTAGGCAAAATGCTGCCTGCAACTTTTACTATCTATGGTGCAGGCTTTGGCCATGGGGTTGGAATGAGCCAATATGGCGCAGGGTATTTATCAAGCTATGGTGTTAGCTATCAAAATATTTTAAAACATTATTATAAAGGAATTTACTTAGGCACAATTCCAAAAAATGTTTCATACAATGAAATTAATATGAACTACGTTCAGGAATTTTATTTTAAGAAAAAAGAAGACTCTTCAAAAAATGCGCTTAACCCTTCAAAAAGCCCGTTAAAAAATGAATTAAAAGAGCTTTTAAAAGAAGATAAAAACCATTGTTATTTAATAATTGAAAACCCCGACAGAGTTTCAAATATTGCATTTTTTATAAACGATTATTATTTTAACCCCGAAGTTTCAGGGTTTAACAAAAAATATATTAAAACAGAAATTACAAACTTTTTAACTGATGGCAAAAATAAAATTATTTTTAAACCGTTAGATGAAAAAGACAAGAAAAAAACAGTTAAATTTTATTTAATTTTTGGAGCAGATGAAAATGAATGAACCCGCAAACGAAGTTAAAAATAATGACGGGCAAGGGCTTTTAAAGGCAGCAAGTTTTATTGCAATTATAATTTTACTATCTAAAATAGCAGGTTTTTTAAGAGATATTGTTGTTGCAAACTATTATGGCGCAAGCGTTGTATCAGATGCTTATTTTTATGCATATCAAATTCCTGCTCTTGTATTGGTTATTTTAGGCGGCGTTGGCGGCCCTTTTCATAGTGCAACGGTTGCTGTTTTTTCAAGAATAGTTAAAGATTTTACAACTAAACCCGATGAAAGCGTTAAAAAACTTTTTAACACGTTTGAAACATTTTCTATAATTTTGTTTTTAATTTTAACTTTAATTTGTTTCTTTTTTCCTCATCAGGTTATGCAATTGATTATAAATGGCGATAATTCTGAACTTTTAAGTTATGCTTCATATCTTTTAAAAATAATGTCGCCGATTATTTTAATTGGCGCCGTTATTGGTTTGTATTACGGCATTTTGGTTACATATAAAAGGTTTTTATTGCCAAATATCTCGCCTTCTATGTTATCAGTTGGCGTTATTATTGTTCTTTTAATTACAAAAGGCGATAAAACAGGCTTTTATCTTGCAGTCGGAACATTATTCGGCGCAATTTTACAATTTTTATTGCAAGCGCCCGTGGTTAGAAAAATAGGATATTCATTTAAACCTTCATTTGATTTTTTCAAAAATAAAAATTTTAACGAAATATTAGAACTTTTATTTCCTGCTTTTTTAAGCTCAACTATCGGGCAATTGGGCGTTTATGTTGATATGTTCTTTTCATCTAACTTAAAAGAAGGCGCTTGGACTGCTTTTGGCTATGCGAACAGAATTTTTCAATTTCCTGTGGGGTTATTGTTAACGGCAATTTTGGTTCCTTTGTTTCCTCTATTTTCAAGGTTAGTTGGGCAAATAGATATAGAAGGCGTAAGGCATTATTATAAAAAAGGAATTGGAACCTTAATTTATGCAGGTGCATTTTTGATGGTTTGCATTTTTGTTGTTCGAACAGATGCAATAAGGCTTGCACTTCAAAGGGGCGCATTTGATTATGATGCGACAATTTTGGTTTCAGACATTTTATTTTTTATAACTTTATCAATCATTCCATACGTTGTAAGAGATAGTGCAACAAGGCTTTTTTATTCTTATGGCGATTCTAAAACCCCGTTTTTAATTGCAATAGGGTGTATTATTTTAAAAATATTTTTAAACCTGCTTTTGGTAAAACCAATGGGAATAAACGGCATTGCCCTATCAACCACTCTTGTAACTTTGTTTAATGCTTCAATGCTCACTATTTTATTAAAAAGAAAAATAAGCATTGGCTATAAAAGTTTAATTTCAAACTGCTTTAAAATTCTTGTTGTGGCAGCAATAACATTTTTAATTGGTTCATTTATTTCAGATATTTATTCAAAATTTATTGAATGGAACTTTATAATGGGCTTAATTAAACTTCTTTTAGTTGGAATTATTATGACAATTTCATATTTTGGTTTGTCGCACATTTTAAAAATTGAATATATGGAAGAATTAATTTCAAAAATTAAAAATAAATTTAATAAAAAGGCAAATAATAATGAAATACAATAAAAATGACATTTTAGGCTTTGAAACAGACACCGTTTGGGGAATTGGCTGCCACCCTTTAGATGAAGATAAGGTGAATAAAATTTATGAACTTAAAGGAAGAGATAGAACTAAGCCCTTAATTTTAATGAGCGATGATATTCAAAAGTTATATCCTTATATTAAAAATGTTCCTGATTATGCTAAAAATTTGATAGATAAATTTTTCCCAGGGGGGCTTACGCTTATTTTTGAAAAAACGGAAATTTGCCCCTTGTTTATAACATCGAATAAAAATACTGTTGGAATAAGAATTCCAAACCATAATGGTTTTTTAGATATTGCAAAAAACTTTGAAGGGGGAGTTTTGGCAACAACTTCTCTTAATTTATCAAACAAAGAACCTGTTAAAAATTATGATGAAGCAATTAAACAATTTGGCGATAAAATTAAAATAATTAAACCAATAGATAATATTCCCCCAAAAGGAACAGCTTCAACCGTTGTTTTATGCACAGGTGAAAAACCGATTGTTTTAAGGCAAGGGGAAATAATTATTTAAGGTTTAATTTTATATGCTTTTTTGCAAAATTAACCGCATCTTTTTCTGTGTGGAAAACATTTTCTTCCCCTATTTGAGAAATGATGTTTAAATCTTTTAATTGGTTTAAAACGGCTTCAGATTTTATAATAAGCATTAAAATAATGTGCTGCGCTTTTAATCTTATAATAATATCTTCAAGCGCAAAAACCGCTGAAATATCAAGCAAAGAAGTTGATTCATAGTTTATAACCAAATATTTTGTTCCAAGCATTTCATCAAACTGAGAAACAATTTGAGTTGCAGAACCAAAGAAAAATTGCCCGTCTATATGAACAACCCTTATTTTATATTTATAATTTTTGGTTAATTCAGCCTCTAGCAGAATGTTTTCAGGTTCTATATTATATGTTGTTTTTGTTAAATTGGTTTTATCCGCCACTCTTTTAGCGTATAAAAGTGCAGCTAAAGTTATTCCTGCACCAACTGCAAAAATCAAATTATAAAATACCGTTAATAAGAAAACTGTAAATAAAATAATAAGGTCATCTTTCGGCGCATATTTTATAACTTTTAAAAGTTTAACATCAATTATATTAAGCCCTATTTTAATCAAAATGCCGGCTAAAACACAAAGTGGAATTTCTTTTACAAAAGATGAACAAATTGTAATTAATAAAATTAAAATAACAGGGTTTATAAAAGCGGCAAGCCTTGTTGCGGCACCTGAATTTATAGCGGCAACGGTTCTCATGGTAGCTGCAGAACCTGTCATAGAGCCTGTTAGTGCGCAAAATAAATTCCCTAGACCTTGAGAAAACAAGGTTTTATTTGCATTTGTTCTATCATTTTTAAGTGAATCTGCAACCAAACTTGTCATCATTGTTTCAGATGAACAAATAACAGCTAAAGTTAGAGCATAAGGAAATGCTTTTGAAATTAAATCAAAATCAAAGTTTGGAATTATAAAACTTGGAAAAGAAATTGAAATATTTGAAATTTTATCTACATCAGCTCCCATTTTTATTGAAATAAAAGTAACTAAAATTAATGCAATTAATTCCGATGGTATTATTCTTGATATTTTTTTTGGAATAATAAAAATAATAAATAAGGTTAAAACCCCCAAAATAAGGGCTGTTTTATTAATTGAACCTAAATTTAAAATTAAATATTTAACACTTTCAAAGGAATTTGATAAAGTTTTATTCCCGACAAGCGGGTTTAATTGCATTAAAATTAATATTGTTCCAACACCATTTAAAAAGCCTGAAATTACAGGGTATGGAACATATTTTACAACAGATGGCGCATTTGTCAGGGAAATTAAAATTTGAATTATTGCAGATAAAAGCAAAACTAAAACGATAGAAGATAAATCGCCCTGAAAATTAGCTGCAACAGAAGCCGTTACAATTGCAACAGGGCCTGTAGGACCTGAAATTAAAGGAACCTTGCCCCCAAACAAACCTGCAATAAAACAAAGAATTATAGCGCCCCAAACACCGCTTGAAGCACCCAAACCAACCGCAACACCAAAAGCAAGCGCTTGCGGGAGCGCTACAATTGAAGATATAATGCCGCCTTGGATGTCGCCTTTTAAATTATTTAAAAAATTCATTATATTTATACTAACATAAATTTTAATTTTTTAAGATTTCATAGTTATAACTATTTTTTAAAATTTGTTTAATTTTTCTTTTTATTTGCAAATTGTTGGGTTCAATTGTAAATATGGCGTAGTATTCATTATTTGACCTTAAAATTTTAGGATAAATTAATTTCGGTTTAATTTGCGCAAATTCCCCTATCGGAATTATTTTTTTTACCTTATTTGAATAAATTGCAAGTGAATTAATATCAACAAAATCTTTCCCTTTTAAAACAACAGGAATTCTGACATCATCTTTAAAATAATAGGTTAATGTAATTCCATTATAAAAGCCGTTTAAAAAATTAAAAATTTCAACAGGTGAAATTCCATATTGAACGGCTAAATTTTCATTTATTTTAACCCCTTGTGAAAAAGTTTCTCTGCCCCAATCATCTGAGATAAAAGAAATTTCATTAATTTTATTTAATTCGTTTTTAAAATTTTCTTTTTGCTTTATAAAACTATCAAAATTTTTGTTTGAAATTTTAACTTTGATTGGGTTTTTATAGTTTGTTTTAATTTGGACAATAGGAAAATTATTTTTCAGGTAATTTTCAAATTCACGTTTTATTTTATTTTTATTCTTTGTTTTTATAATAAAAGCTGCAAAATTGGGTTTTTCAACTCCTTCAAAAACTTTTTTATTTATTTTTGGGGGAAAATAGCCAATAAATGCCGTATAATTTTGAACATTATTTTTATTAAGAAAATCTTCGCTTTTTAGGACAATATTTTTTGTTTCATTAAAATTTCTTCCGTTATCTGTCAAAATTTCAAAATAAAGGTAATTATTTTTAAATAAGTTTTTATTATAAATAATTTCAACACCATTATATTTTTTGTTTAATTTTTGAACCAAATTAAAAACTTCCCTGTTAAATAAAAAACCGTTTGTTCCTTTCATTTTTGAAACCGCAAGAATAAGTCCCCTTTTGCCGTTTATTAAAGTTAATTTTGTTTTTGGAATTTTAACAGTTTTTTCGATTTCAAAAATATCTTCTAATTTAATCGGCTTTCCTTCTATATTTATAATTCTTTTTTTAATGTCATCTTCGTTTTGAAATTTATTTTCAGAATTCAGTTCTATAATGTTTTTCCCCGCTTCATAATATCCGCCGCCAAAAGTTGGGTTTATATTTAAAATTTCTTTTCTAATTAAATCATTTGCCAATTTAAGGTTTGAAAAATACGGGCTTTTATAGAACAGATAAAGTGTTTGCTCCTCATCGCCTTTAATTGTCACTTTATCTCTTCTTTTTAATTTTAAAAATTCATCTTTAATATTTTCAGTTTTTTTATAAAGTTCTTCATAATTGCCGTTTTCATTTGTAATTCCAATTAAAACGTCATAAATTTCGTTAAAATTTTCATCAAATAAAATTTCAGCGCCACTTCCTATTTTTTCTTTTTCTAAAAGAATATCTCTTGCAATTTCATCTTTGATATTATTAACATTTAAAAAAGGCTTCTTTTTTAAATAAATATCAATAATGTTTTTCTCATAAACAGATTCAGATTTTATATCTTCAATTTCGCCTATTTGAAAAAGAATTTTTTCAATGGGGCGTGTTATTTTTTTATCAACAGATGAAGCCGAATTGTTCATTAAAGTTGAAGTTATTCTTATATCGGGGTAATTTTCTTTTTTAAAAAGAAAAAAAAGAGAAATAAAAATTAAAACAAAAATAAAAATTTTATTCATAATATTTTAAAATTTCCCCGTCTTTAATATTTGAAAAATTTTCAACAACAATAAAATCGCCTTCGATTAAGCCTTTTTGAACAATAATTTTATCTTCAAAAATATCCCCTGTTATAATTTCTTTCTTTATTGCTTCGCCTTCAAAATCATTTAATTTATAAAATTTAAAAATGTATTTTTTGTTATTTTCCATAAAAACGGAATTAATCGGAACTAAAATTCCTTTTTTTGCCTGTGTTGTTATTATTTCAATATTTGCGCTCATGCCTGTTAATAATTCGGGAAAATCATTTTCAAAGCCCAATGTAACTTCAAAACTTCCTTTATTCAGGCTGCTTCTTATAATGCTTATAATTTTTCCTGCATATTTTTTTCCTTCAAAAATATCCGTTGTTAAAATTATTTTCTGCCCTTTTTTAATTTCCGTTATATTTTTTTCTGCAATAAATGCCTTTGCTTCCAATTTTCCTTTGGCTTGAAAATTAATAAGGGTTTCGCCCGCATTCATAAATTCGCCCTTAGATTTTGTTACATCAATTGCAATGCCGTCGTACGGCGCATAAATTTTTCTGTAACTTTCTTTGTCTATTTCAATTTTTAGGCTATCTTTTAAAATTGCGATTTGATTAATGCTTGATTTTAAATTTGTTTGGGCTGCTTCCCATTCGTTATAAGAAATTCCCCCTGCGTCATATAATTTAGAAATTCTTTCAAAATAGCTTTTTGCTCTTTCATATTTAACAATATTGTCATCAAGTGCAGTTTTTGTTTTTTTAATTTGAAGCTTATATTCATCATTTTCTAATACGGCAAGAAGTTTTCCTTTTTGAACATAATCCCCGTCATTAACATATAATTCTTTAATAATGCCTGATGATCTGAAGCTTAAGTTAATTGTTCCGCCCCTTTCAATGTAGCCGGGGTATATTTTATTATCGGCTAAATTTTCCAATTTTAGCTCTTTAATTTTTACCATTTTAGCTTCTTTTGTTTCTAAATTGCAGGCTGTTAAAATTGGGAAAATTAAAAAAAGTATAGTTAATATTTTTTTCATAACTACATTTTGAAACCTTTTTTTTATAAGATATATAGCCCAAGTGGTTTAAGCTGGTTGTTAATTGTTAAATTAAATGAAAATAATAAAATATTTTTATTGAGCAAAATCGAAGGAGTTTTTTATGAATAACGACACAAAAGATTTTATGAAATCAATGGGTAAACTTTTAGCTGCAGGTATAATAGGCGGGTTTATAGGGGGAATTTTTGGCAATTGTTTTTCAATGATGTTTGTAAAACCCCATCATCACCATTGCCCTCATCATATGAAAATGATGAAAATGTGGGAGGATGATTTTTCAAAAGATTTTGAAAAAGAAAAAGAATTTAATATGAAAATGAGAAAAAAAATGATGAAAACCATTGAAGAATTTAAAAATGAAATGAAAAATAATGACGATATGAAAGGCGAATTTTTTGAAGAAGAATATATTGTTATTCCAAAAAGCCTTATAGATGAAATGCGCAAAAACCCTGAACCTTTTATGGGGCCAAAGCCAAACAATAAAAAATAAAAAAAAGGGGCTTTAGACCCCCTTTTTTTATTTATTCCATTCAGGAAAATAATTTATAACTATTTCATCTTTTGTTGAAATTTTAGAGTGTCCCCCTTTAATTACATTAGTCAAAGAGCCTGTTGGCGGCAGAAAAGTTAAAGCCCATTTTAAGGGGTACACAATATAGCCTCTATCCCACCCTTGTTTATAATATTCATCTACAAGAGCATTTTCGCTTATTCCTTTAATTTTAAAATCGCCAACCGTTAAACTGTATGGAATTCCATTCATTCCGCTTTTAACAATAAACTTTAATTTGCCTTCAACGATATCGCCTTTTTTTAAAATTAATTCGCCTTTATCATAAATGTTTCTGTCCGAAACAAATTCAAGCTTCATTCCTTCGTATATATTTTTATCTCTTGTTGAAAGAGGTTCTTTTATGTGAAAATATATTGGAATTTTTTTAGTATTTTTATAGTTATATTCAAGGTTTGTAATTGGTTTTTCAACCGTTTCTTTATTAATATATTCAACAAGAAAATCTTCTTGCAAAGCAAATGAAGGTGTATTTAGCAAAAGAAAAAAAGCAAAAAACGAAAACATTTTCTTATTCATAATGAACCCTGCCTGTGCTTCTTGTTTTAATTTTTTGTTCTAAAAGCCTTCTGTTTTCAATTGAATTTAAAAGAAAATTTTGATAGTAAGAATTATTCATATATGTATTATTTACAAGAAAATACGGGTAGTTATAATAAATTTTTTCATAAATAAACATTAACCTTTTAGATGTTAAATTTCTTCTTGAAATAACATCTTGCCTTGCTTGCGGGCATGTTTTATTAATAAATGTTATAAGCCCCAAAGGGTTGTAGCCTGCTTTAACCAAATAATCAACGGCTCTTTTGTCTGCCACTATTTCAAATTTCTTTGGCGCCATTTTAACATGCAAACTGCTTATAAGCCCACCCATAGCGCCGTCAAAAGTTTTAATTGCTTTAGATGTTTCTCTTGCAATTAATGCGGCTAATTCATCATCGGATTCAATATATTGAAGGTCTTTATCATAAAGAGCAACCTGCCTTTTTACAACTGAAGGGTCGCCTTTTATTAAAACATCTTCATCGTGGTATAAAAATGTAATATGTTTATCTAATTTATTTGCATTTAAAATTCTAAACCCGACTTCATTAATTCTTTTTTGAATTGATGTATTTTTTTCAAGATCAACATTAACTTCTTCTTTTGCATAGCAATTAATGCTTGAAATCAAAAGCATTAAAAACAAAACTAAAATTTTTTTCATAAACTTCTCTTCCTTTATAAAATTATTCTATCGTAAAATAGACAAACTGTAAAAAATAATGTTAAAATAATATTGCTTTATGCGGGCTGTAATTTTGTTCCTACATTTTAATAAAACGGGAGAGCAGCTCTTAATTCAAGGCAATTGAAGTATACCTTGGGCTTTTGCTTTTTAAAGGAAACGGATTTGCCGAGGCACTCACCCCCCTGTGGGAGCATCCGCAGGTAACAAAATTTGCCCGTGTAGAGCTTTTATTATAACTTTACAAATTGATAGTTTTAAAATACTAATTATAATTTAATTATGGATGAAGATATAGAATATAAAATTCATAATACAAAAATTAAAGCACTTGAAACTTTGGAAAATATTCCTTTGTACAAATATAAAGGGGTTGTTTCAAAGTTAATGGGTTTAACCGTTGAAGTTAAGCTTCCGGGGCTTAAAATTGGCGATTTGTGCTACATTCAAACCTACACCGGCGAAAAGAAAGCAGCGGAAGTTGTTGCCTTTAAAGGCGATATGGCACAATTATTGTTGCTATATGATGGCGAAGGAATAGGACAAGGTTCTTTGGTAGAAACAACGGGCGGCCCTATCATGCTTCCTGTCGGCGATTTTTTATTGGGAAGGCTTATAAACCCATTAGGGGAGCCAATGGATAGCCGCCCTTTAGATTTAACAAATGCAGAATATGTTAATATAAATGGAACCGTTCCGGATGCTTTCCACAGGCCCATTATTAAAAACACAATTTTTACAGGAATTAGAGCAATAGACGGGCTTTTAACTTTAGGCGGCGGCCAAAGAATGGGGCTTTTTGCAGGGTCAGGTGTTGGTAAAAGTACAACATTAGGCATGATTGCAAGAAACTCTGAAGCCGATGTTAACGTTATGGCGTTAATTGGAGAACGCGGCAGAGAAGTTAAAGAGTTTATGGTGGATTCCTTGGGTGAAGAAGGCATGAAAAAATCCGTTGTTGTTTGCGCAACGGGCGACCTTCCCCCTCTAATCAGGATGAAATGCCTGCTTGCTGCAACTTCTGTTTGTGAATATTTTAGAGATAAAGGCAAAAAAGTTTTCTTGATGACAGACACAGTTACCCGTTGCGCTATGGCAGGCCGTGAAGTAGGCTTATCAATCGGCGAGCCGCCAACAATGAAGGGGTATCCGCCTTCAATTTTTTCTTGGCTTCAAAGAGCGTTAGAAAGAACAGGAAACTCTGAACGAGGTTCTATAACTGCATTATACACCGTTCTTATGGAAGGTGATGACATAACAGACCCTATTGTTGACATTGTAAGGGGTATTGTTGACGGGCACATTTTCTTATCAAGAAAAGTGGCTGAGATGAACCATTACCCTGCAATTGATGTTTTAGGGTCTGTTTCAAGGCTTTTCACCACAATAACCGATAAAGAACACCAAGAGGCGGCAGGTAAAATGCGCCAATTAATGGCATTATACAGAGAGAACAAAGACTTAATTGATGTTGGTATGTATCAAATGGGCTCAAACCCAAAACTTGATATTGCAATTAAAATGATGCCCCAAATAAACGCCTTTTTACAGCAAAAAGCGAGCGAAAAAGTTACAATGGAAGGCACAATTAAACAATTAAAAGATATGATGAGAGATGTTCAGCTGTAATTATTGTTCTGAATAATATTTATCTACACCATCTGATAATTGGCCTGCAACTTTAACTATTTTATCTTGGCTTTCAGGGTTTTTAAGGTATTCTAAAATTTCTTTTTTAGTGCCTTTTAAAATGTAGCTTGAAGTTAGCCTATCAGAACCGTTTCTATGAACCCCAATTGCAACCCTTCTTAAATTTTTTGGTTCAATTTCATCATGGGAAATTATCACTTTTGCTTCATTATTTGTTGTCGGCACATCAAAAGATATTGAAATTCCCCCAAATTTGCCGTTTTCAGGAACTTCTCTTTCAGCTCTTTCATATGCAGCTTGTCTTACTTTATCAACAATATTATTTAATCTTTCTTCTTTGCTTTTATTTTCCAAGGTTTCTTTTCCTATTCCTTTAAAAGAAGCATTATGAAATTTTGATATTGGTGCTATATTCATTATTTTCTCCTATTGTATCATATTTAAAACAAAACAAAAGAAATAATTGCCCTTGTGCGGCTATTTATGTTTGGCTATTTGGAATAAGCCGTTAATGTCAAGTTTAGCCAAGTCTTCATCTGAAACGCCTTTTTTAATGTAACTTGAAATTGACGGTAATGCAACGCTTTCGTCTAAAAGCCCTAATTCTTTCATCCTTAATATTTTGTATACATCTCCAAGATATTTATTATAGCTTTCATAATTGCCTTTTTCCATATTCTTGATAAGTTCGTAAATTTCGGAATATTTTGTATCGTTTGCGGCAATTTTTCCTGTTCTTATATCGTATGGAATGTGTTCAACATCGGCAAATGCGTTAACTTCAGTACCCCTTATTTGAAGTTCGCCGTTTGCAACAGTGCCGTTGTTTAAAGTGTGCCGTGTATTCATTTGGCTTGATGTGTAACCTGAATCTTTAACGGCGCCGTCTGTTTTTTGCGTAATTTTTAAATTCTTTCCTTCTTGAGCTTTTGAAGGCCAAATTTGTTCGCCTGATTCAAGTACTTTAGAATCTTTAAGGGGTCTTGTTTGAGAAACAATTTCAAAAGTTTCATCAGCCGATATAATTTTTTTGCTTACAGCATAATCATATGCATCAACAATTTCTTGAATTTGTTTTTCCGTAAAATATGATGTTACATTGTCGCCGTAATTGTTTAATTCGGTAATTCTGATATTGCCTGTTCTGATGCCTTCAACAAGCTGATCTACTGCACTTTGCATTTGTTTTGTTTTAAGTGCGTTTAAAATTTCATCACTGACGCCTGTTAATGCCTTGGTGGTTTCATCGCTTAAACCGGTGTCGCCTTGTAAAAATCTTACAAAATCATCAAATGATGCATTTATGCCTTTTTGTTTTAGCGCATCTTCAACAATTTCTGTTGCATTTGCTTGACTTACGCTTTTCATCTGAATTCTTATACCTAAAGCATCGCCGATTGCATCATAACAATCTTCCATTGTTGAAAGCTCTTTGCCTTTTTCTAAATTCTTTTTAGCTAATTTTGAAAAAGTTGATTTTTGGCTTTTTGCTCTTGCTGTTATAATTTCTATATCTGTTTTATCTGCAAATGCTTTATTAATTTGTTCGGTCGCTTCATCCAGTTGGGTATCAAACTTTGCAGCTAAAGCTTCTGATTTTTTTGATAAATCTGAAAGTTTTTCTGTTTTTGCAGCCATCATGTCAGGGTCTGTTATTGCTATATCTTTGTTATTTTTATTAAAGTTATCAAGATAATTTGCCGCTTGAGTTTGGTTATCAACAGGGGCACCGGGGTTATCCAAATGAGTAATTTTAACTTTTTTATTTAAAGCATTTTGGCTGACACCGCCTGTTATGCCGCCTAAAACACCGCCAAAAACAGCGCCTGTTATTGCGTTTTGTGCTGTTGATTGAAGAAGCCCTTCAAATGTAAATTCTTCATTATCTGCAATTGTATTTACCGTATAATCAGCAGCACCTGTTACACCGCCTGTTATAGCGCCGGATGTTGCACCTTGAACCATTCCTTGCTTAACTGCTTGTTTAACAGTTTGCCCTGCAATCGGCCCTTTAATAAGCCCTGCGGTTGCAGCTGAAACCATACCATCTACTGCACCTGTTAAACTATCTTTTACAATTTCTTTAGCATCTAAGGCATCGCCTTCAACGTTGTTTGTTGCTCTATCTAATGTTTTAACACCTGCTTTTGTAGCGCCGCCAATTGCAGCACCCATTAAAAGTGCCCCTGCGCCGCCTGTTGCAACTGCAACTCCTGCTGTTGCAACACCTGTTACCGTGTTTGCAATTATATTAACAGCACCTTCTTGCTTATCAGAAAAGCTTTCAATAGTATTAAGCGCTTCTTCATAAGTTATTTCGCCTTGTTCATATTGTTCAATTTTTTCTTGAACGTCATTTGAACTTAAACCAAGACCTGTTAAATTTTTAAAGCCGTTCCAAAGTTTTCCTATTAAGCCTTGTTCATCTTGAACTTCATTAAAAGCTTCATTTAATGAAGTTATATCTTGGCTAATTGTATCGGTTGCTTCTTGCTGTGAAAAAATTGATGCTTCATTGTTATTTGAAGCGGTTATATTTGCACTATATGTATCATTAGTTTTTGCTAATGCAAGTTTATTATATGCATCAAAATTTGTACTAAAATTTTCCATACTCTCTCAATTTCTCTCTCGTATATTAATAAAGTATATATTACTTATATAATTGCCATAAATTAAGAGAAATTGTTAAGAATGTAAAAGGCGCCTTTTTATTGGCGCCTTCATGTTTTTATTTTTGAATTATTTCAATTTCGTTTCCGTCAGGGTCTTCAATGAATGCTATTTTTATTTTTTTAACATCACTTTCGCCCTTTAAAACAATATCAAACGGTTCATATAAATATTTATAGCCAAGTTCATTTACTTTTTTTGTAAATTCTTCAAAGTCATCAACTTCAAAAGCAAAATGCCCAAAGGCTTCACCGTTTACATATTTATTTTCGGGTTTTTCGAAGTTTGCTGTCAGTTCAATTTCAACGCCTGTGATTTCATCTTTAAGATAATAAAGCGTGCAATCTTCTAAATTGGCTTTATAGCTTAATTTTAACCCTAAAAGTTCTGTATAGAATTTCATTGATTTATTAATATCAAATGACCTTATCATTGAATGTAAAAATTTCATCTATACCCCCACTTGAAGATTCATTGCATTTTTTATTCTTCTTAAAACTTTGTCTTTGCCCAAAATTGTTAAAATGCCAACCATATCAGCACCTCTTGTTCTGCCTGTAACGGCAGCCCTTATCGCCCACATGGTTTCTTTTGGTTTGTAGCCAAAGTTTGCTTTGAAATCATCTCTTAATTTTTGAAGGTCATCATGGAGTTCTTGTTCGTTAGTAAAATCCCATTTTTGTGCAAGTTCCATAAATTTATTCAAAACATTTTTTGATAATTCTGTTGTTAAAAGTTCTTTAACTTCATCTAAAGGAACATCTTCGCCAAAGAAATACGGAACATCTTTTTGAATGTCTTTTAGGGTGGTTAAAGGTTCTCTTGTAATTTCAACCATTTTTTCAAGTTTTTCTCTTGATAATTCTGAAAGGTCATAATCTGATAAAAACGGAATTATCATATCGGTTAATTTTGAAATATCCATTTTTTTAATGTATTGGCCGTTCATCCAGTTTAATTTGTCGTATTCAAAAATTGAATTTGAGCTTGAAATTTCTTTAATTCTGAAATCTTTTGCAATTTCATCAACTGTTTTAATTTCAACGGAATCGCTTGGTGCCCAGCCTAAAAGTGCAACAAAGTTAATAAGAGCATCTGTCAGGTAGCCTTCTTTAACAAAATCTGAAACTGCGGTTGCGCCGTGTCTTTTTGATAATTTGCTTCTATCGGGTGCTAAAATCATTCCTAAATGGCCAAATTCAGGAACTTTTGCGCCCAAAGCTTCATAAATTAAAATTTGTTTGGGTGTGTTTGAAATGTGGTCTTCACCTCTTATAATGTGGCTTATTTTCATTAACATATCATCAATTACAACGGCAAAGTTATAAGTTGGTGTGCCGTTTGATTTCATAATTACAAAATCGCCAATTAAGCTTGTATCAAATTTTAATTCGCCTTTAACCATATCGTTAAAAATTAATTCTTTATGTTCAACTTTGAACCTTATTGATGGTTTTCTGCCTTCTTTTATGTATTGTTCTCTTTGTTCAGGTGTTATATTAAGGCATTTTCTTGAATAAACATAAGCTTTATGGTTTTTAACAGCTTCTTCTTTTTCTTGTTCAAGTTCTTCGTTTGTACACCAGCATTCATAGGCATAGCCTTTATCTAAAAGAATTTGAGCATATTTCGGGTAAATATCAAATCTTTCTGATTGTGTATATGGGCCGTATTCGCCGCCAACATCGGGGCCTTCATCCCAGTTCAAGCCCAAAGCTTTAAGTGAATCAAAAATATTATCAATATATTCTTGTTTTGTTCTTTCGGCGTCAGTATCTTCAATTCTTAAAATAAACTTTCCGCCTTCTTTTTTTGCAAATAAATAGTTAAATAAAGCTGTTCTTGCAGTTCCGATGTGTAAATTGCCGCTTGGAGAAGGTGCAATTCTAACTCTTATTTCGTCTGTCATTTTTTTAATTCCTCTAAATAAAATATTTATAAGAAAATAATACATCAAAATTATAATTTTGCATTTTTTTATTGTATAATTCGTTTTATGGAAAATAATGTTTTAAAAATCGGAATAATCGGGCTCGGCGTGGTCGGTACGGGTGTGGTTAAAGCGTTATCAAAATTTGATAACATAAAAATTTTAAAAGCGGCCGTTAGAAATAAAAATAAAAAAAGGGAAATTGACGTTCAATATATTACAGATGACCCTTTTGAAATTGCAAATGACCCTGAAATTGATGTTGTGGTTGAAGTGGCAGGGGGTGTTGACCCTTGTTTGGATGTTTTAAAAACCGCAATTAAAAATAAAAAACACATTGTAACGGCTAATAAAGAATTATTAGCAAAATTCGGAGATGAAATTTTTTCTCTTGCAAATGAAAACAATGTTACTGTTTTATATGAAGCTGCAGTTGCAGGCGGCATTCCAATTATAGGGCCGATTAAAACAACCTTAAGAGGAAATGAATTTAACAAAGTAATGGGCATTTTAAACGGCACCACAAACTACATTTTAACTAAAATGGAAGAAGATGGCGTCAGCTACCTTGAATGCCTGAAAGATGCTCAAAAATTGGGTTACGCAGAAGCTGACCCCACAAATGATGTTGAAGGTTTTGACACAATGTTTAAAATTGCAATTTTATCAAACATTGTGTTCCACAAAAAAATAGATTACAAAAAAATATATAGAGAAGGTATTACCAAAATAACCCAAGACGACATTAAATGTGCAAAAGAATTGGGCTACAAAATTAAATTGATTGGCCTTGCTCAAAAGCTTGAAAATGATGAACTTGATATAAGAGTTCACCCCGTTTTGGTTGAAGAAAATTCAATGCTTGCAAAAATAAGCAATGCAATAAATACTGTTCAATTAGAAGGAGCTCCTGTTGGTTCTGTTATGTTTACGGGCCCCGGTGCAGGCGAAGGCCCCACCGCAAGCTCTGTTGTTGGCGATATTTTAGCAATTGCGGCTGAAATTTCATATACAGATACAATTTTGCCTTCAACAAGGGTGAAAACTGATGTTCAAGCAAAACAAGCAGACATTCTAAACACAAAAAATTCATATTTTCTTGCAATTAATGCCCAAAACGCAAGAGGCACAATTGGCACAATAGGTTCTGTTTGTGCCGAAAACAACATTAACTTGCAAAGCATTTTGCAAAAAGGCATTAAAGAAGATAACACTGCATTAATTGTTGTAATAACGGAAACTTCATATGAAAAAGATATTCAAAATGCAGTTAAAAAGTTAAATGAACAAAATATAAAAGTTACAAATTTAATTAGAGTAATTTAGGAAGTAAAAATATGAGATACGATGGATTAATTAATAAATACAGAGAATATTTACCTGTATCCGATAAAACACCTGTTGTTACATTATCGGAAGGCAACACTCCTTTAATTAAGGCAGATAATTTAGTTAAATTTTTAGGCTTAGACGGTTGTGAAATTTACCTTAAATATGAAGGTTCAAACCCGACAGGCAGCTTTAAAGACCGCGGCATGACAATGGCTGTATCAAAAGCAAAAGAAGAAGGCTCAAAAGCTATTATTTGTGCTTCCACCGGTAACACATCTGCTGCAGCGGCAGCTTATGGCGCAAGAGCAGGCTTAAAATGTTATGTTTTAATTCCAGATGGCTACATTGCGCTTGGTAAATTATCACAAGCTATGATGTATGGCGCTGAAGTTATTGCAATTAACGGCAACTTTGATGAGGCTCTAGAAGCAGTTAAAGACATTTCAAGCCACTATCCGATCACTCTTGTAAATTCATTAAACCCATATAGAATTGAAGGCCAAAAAACGGGCGCATTTGAAATAATTGAAGCACTTGAAGACGCACCTGATTATCATTTCATTCCTGTTGGAAATGCAGGCAATATTACAGCTTATTGGAAAGGCTACAGGGAATTTTTCAACCTTAAAAAATGTTCAAAACTTCCAAAAATGATGGGTATTCAAGCAGAAGGCGCTGCCGCTATTGTTAAAGGAGAAAGAATTATGCACCCTGAAACAATTGCAACTGCGATAAGAATTGGAAACCCCGCAAGCTGGAAAAAAGCAGAAGCTGCAAGAGATGAATCAAAAGGCACAATTGATATGGTAAATGATGAAAAAATCTTGGAAGCTCACAGTTTACTGGCATCTTTAGAAGGTGTATTTTGTGAACCTGCAAGTGCAGCAAGTGTTGCCGGGTTAATTAAATTGAAAAATGAAATTAAACCAAATTCAAAAATTGTTTGCATTTTAACGGGAAACGGCTTAAAAGACCCTGATTGCGCAATTAAAAATGCAAAATCCCAAGTTCAAAAAACATCATCTGATATTAAAGATATTGTAAAATTAATGCATTTATAATTCTTTAATAATATAAATTTTGCCCCTTGTCTATTCGGCAATGGGCAATTTTTTGCCTTAAAATTTTTTATCTATTATATGGCAACATTTGGAAGGCATTTTTATGGAAACTTCAAAAATAGGTTTTTCAAATATAGATAATACGGCTTTTGAAGGCAGAAAGAAAAAAGTTAAAAAAGAACACCCCAAAAGAGAAAAAATTAAAGAAAACGCCAAAAAAATGGCATTATTTCTTGCAGGGCTTGCAACTTTAGGTGTTGCAACCGTTGTAATAACTTCAAAAACACCAGTAGAAAAACCTGTTAAAGAAAAAGCCGAAGAAACTGACAATAACGAAGAAAATATTCAGCCGCAAAAAGCTGAAGATAAAAAGGTAAAAGTTTCAGATAAAAAAGAAGATGAACAAACATTAAAATATCAAAAAGCACTTCCTAAGCCAAAAGAAGTTTTAATGCTGCCGGAACATGCAACAGCAGCAGATAAAGATGACGATAAAAAAGAAACTGCGGCAAATGGCTCTAAAAAGGAACAAACAAAAGAAAAGAAAATCATATTGGCGCTTCCGCCTCATATAGAAAGTTCAGATGACAATGCTGCATTCTATGAAGAACCGGATGAAAAAGGCGCTAATCAATTAGGAACAAGATTGGAATTCGTTGTTCCTAAAAGCAGATTTGAACAAATGCCTGATGCATCTGACGCTTTTGATTTTTATAATATAACAGATGGCCATCTGGAAGCTTTTATTGAACAATATAAAGCCGCGGAAGAAGCAGCGCAAGCAAGGCAAACAGAAGGCTTTAGAGAACAATTAGACACAACTTCAAAATTGCTTCAAGAATCAATATCTGCCCTTGAAGATGGTGAACAAGCGGAAGAAGCAGAACAAGAAACCGATCAAGCGGTTAAACCTTTTGAAATAAAATTTATAAATATTCCGGATATTGATTATATTTTGTTAGATATGGAAGGCGGAGTATATGGCAAAAACATGCAAAATACCGTCAAATATCATTTAGATGAAGATGCGGTTGCAATATACAGAACAATGAGCCCAAAAACAATAGCTTCGCTTTCAAAACATTTCATTGAAATGACAATTTCAAAAGATGCACTCGGTAATTCCAATAAAGGAATGCTAAAAAGGCTTAAGGGAATGGAAAAAGAATTTACTCCCGAAGGAATTGAAAAGATAAATTCAACCTTTGAAGGAAGGCAAAGATTGCTAAGATATGTCGTTGGCATTAGTGATACTAAAAGGAAAAAACTTGCCAAACATAATTCTTTTGCAGAAAAAATATTGAGCAAAAAAGATGAAATGCAAGCTAAAAAAGAAAACTTAGCTTGGTTGAAAAAAGCAGCTGAAGAATAAATTTTAAATAGTTCATAAATAAAAAGCTTACAAAATATTTTGTAAGCTTTTTTAATATATTTTTAATTTCTTAAGCGCTCGTAGATAAACTTGGTGCTATAATTACAAACTGTCTTACAAGTTCTTTATCCCATTGAATATTTGCGCCCAATTTTAAAATTTCGCAAGCTTTTTCAACGCCTAAACCTTTTCTGTATGGCCTATCAGAAATTAAAGCATGGTAAGCATCTGCTATTGCAACAATTCTTGCAGACAAGGGAATTTCTTCGCCTTTTAAGCCATAAGGATAACCTGTGCCATCATAATGTTCATGGTGATATTTAACCATAGGAATTAAATCTCGAAGTGATTCATTTGGTTCTAATACTTTATCTGCACCAATTACAGGGTGCTGTTTCATAATTTCCCATTCTTCATCTGTTAACATAGATGGTTTTCTTAAAACATTTTCAGGAATGCCGATTTTGCCTATATCGTGCAATAAGCCGCCTAATCTAATTCTTTCAACTTCAGATTCAGGCAAACCAATTGCTCTTGCTAATGCTTCAGAATATCTTGAAACACAAGCAGAGTGGCCTTTTGTATATGTATCTTTGGCATCGATTGTGTTTGCAAGAGATGTAACAACATCTAATAAATGAGAGCTTGAAATTATTTGTTCATTGTGGAATTTATTAATTAATTCTTCTTCAAATTGAACGCCTATTTGAGCGTGTTTTTTGGTTAAAACTTCAGCAAAACATTTAAGCGCTTCATCATCCCAGAAATTGTAATCTTCGCTTGTAATAACTTTGCAATTTCCAACTTCTTCAGATTTGCTTTTTGAAATGTACATTGCTTGTTCTGCTAAAACTAAAAGTTTTTCTTGGTTTTCAGATGATTTTGGATAAGATGAAATACCCATTGAAACTTTAATTGGGCCAACATCATCTATATAAACGCAAGATAGAACGTATGATAAATATTCTGCAATATATTTTGCTTCATCTAAACTTGTATTTGGCATTATAATGGCAATTTCATCGCCGCCATATCTGCCTGCAAAATCTGTATTTCTAATGTTTTGTTTAATTTTTTGGGCAACTGTTTTAATAACTTCATCGCCCCTTGCGTGGCCTAAGTCTCTATTTATTCTTGTAATGTTTGCAACGTCTGTAATTAAAACAGAAAGTGTTTCGCCTTTTGTTTCTGCTGTTTGAATTTGTCTGTGGAGTTCTTCTTGCAAGTGCCTGTGGTTTGCAAGGCCTGTCAGAGCGTCTGTATCGGAATTTGTTTCAACAAGTTCCAATAAATTTTTAGTTTGTGCAAAAAGCCCCATTGTATTTGCTATAAGCTGGCAAAATTCAATTGTTGCACTTAGGTGATAGTTGCCTACAATATAAACACCCATGCATTCATCGATTGCCATTAAAGGAATAATGGCTGTTGAAGCGTGGGTTTGATACCAAGAGCTTAAAAAGCCCGTATCTTGAGTTGTTACTGTTTTTTTAGTTCTTATTGCTTTTACGACAGGGTTGTTTTCATCTGTCATAATTGTTTTTGTTGTATATGTTGAACCGATTTTATCAATTAATTTTATATTAACGCAATTTGAATGCTTATTATAAAGCCCGATTGCAGTAAAGCTTACTTGAAGCTTGTTTACCATTATGCTGTTTAAGGAATAAAACAATTGCCCTAAATCATTTTTAATTAAAAAGGCATCATTTACAAAGCGCATAACTTCCTGAAAACCGACATTAACTTGTTTTATAATGTGGTTTCTGGCAGAACCCGTTGAATATAATTTATTGGCAGAAGTTCTTGAGCCGATAGGTGAACCAGTCATAATCGGGTTTGTCAAAATTGGCGATATCGCCTTTCTTGTTGTAACGGGTTTTTCCTTTTCGCTATATGAAATATTGCTTATTTCTTCTTTAGGGGTATTGTTATTGGGTGCCACTTAATTCTAACCTTCAAGTACAATTTTATTTTTTCACATGTATTACAAGTAAGAACATAGAATAAATTGTCATATTAAGAGTAATTTGTTAAGAAATTGTATTAAAACTTAATAATCCAAAAATTCTTTTCCTTCCTTGATAGCTAAATTATATGCTTTTTTGGCTTAATAAGCAAGTCTTTCAGAGAATTTTTTTCTCCTTTTAATATTGTTATATTACTTTTTGGCACTTCAAATTGACTCGAAAGATATTCTATGATAGCTTTATTTGCTTTTCCATCTACTGCGGGCTTATTTATTCTTAATTTTAAAATGTCGTCTGCATATTCTTCTAAACCGTTAATTTTTGCATTTGCAATAACTTTAATTTTTAAATTAACCGTTTCGCCCTTTTCAAGTTTTTCTTTAATTTTTAAGGTGATATCATCCATTTTATAAAAATACTTTCAATGATATATAGTAAAAATTCTAAAAAAGTAGTATTATCTTTTATGCGTTTATTATAAGGCATAATTTTATTTAATGACACATCTTACACACTTTCTTGAAGTTAAACACATTTTAATGTCCCAAAACAGAAGGCCTGAAGATATTGCAGAAATTGAAAAGGCATATCTTTTTGCTGCCAAACTCCATGAGGGGCAATATAGAATTTCAGAAGAGCCTTATATAATTCACCCCATTGAAGTTGCAAAAATTTTAGCGGAATTAAAACTTGATACCCACACGGTTATTGCCGCTTTTTTGCATGATATTTTAGAAGACACTGATACAAGCCCCGATGAAATTGTTAAAAATTTTGGTGAAGATGTTCTGAAGCTTGTTCAAGGGGTTACAAAGCTTGGTAAATACCGCTTTAAATCTAAAGAAGAAAGGCAAGCGGAAAATTTCAGAAGAATGTTTATTGCAATGGCGGAAGATGTTCGAATTATCTTTCTAAAATTGGCAGACAGGCTTCATAACATGCGAACGCTTAATTATATGGCAGCAAACAAACAAAAAAGAATTGCTCAAGAAACGCTTGATATTTTTGCACCATTGGCTAACCGCCTTGGTATCGGGAAAATGAAAGCTGAATTGGAAGATTTATCGCTTCGCTATATAGACCCTGAAAAATATTACCAAATTGCAAAACTTGTTGCTCAAACCAAAAACGAAAGAGATGCACTCGTAAATTCCTTAATTGAAATCACCAAAAAACATCTGGAAGAAAACGGCATAAACGCAACAATATATGGCAGAGCAAAACATTATTATTCAATCTATAACAAAATGAAACGCTTAAATGTTTCATTTGACCAATTATATGATATCACGGCAATAAGAGTTATTGTAGATGATGAAAAAGATTGCTATAACGCACTTGGTATAATCCATTCTCAATTTAAACCAATCCCCGGCCGTTTTAAAGATTACATTGCTATGCCAAAAGGCAATATGTACCGTTCCTTGCACACATCTGTTATTGGTTTAAAAAATAAACCTTTTGAAATTCAAATAAGAACAAAAGAAATGCATGAAGTGGCTGAATATGGTTTGGCTGCGCATTGGAGATATAAAGAATCGGGTTCTGTTAAAGCGCAAGATGCAAATGACATTAAATTTAACTGGATGAGAAAACTTATTGAAATTTCAAAAGATGAAACAGATGCTAAAGAATTTGTAGAATCCGTTAAATTAGATTTATTTTCAGACCAAGTTTTTACATTCACCCCCGCAGGTGATGTTATAGACCTTCCATATGGTTCCACCCCTGTTGATTTTGCATACAGAATTCACACAGAAGTTGGCCACAGAACAGTTGGCGCCCTTGTAAACGGCAGAATTGTGCAGCTTGATACAAAGCTTCAAAACGGCGATATTGTTGAAATTTTAACATCTAAACAATGTATGCCAAAAATTGATTGGCTTGATTTTGTTGCAACTAAAAACACTGCAAATAAAATCAGAAACTGGTTTAAAAAATATAAAAGAGAAGATAACCTTGAAATCGGAAGAAGCAATTTAGAAGCTGAACTTACAAAAGCGGTTTTTGATGAACTTATAAAAACAGGCGAAATAGATAGAACCGCAAGGGAAATGAATTATAAAACTTCAGACGACTTGTTTGCCGCTTTAGGATATGGCGAAACAACTTTAAGAAAAGTTTTAAATAAAATTCATAAACCTGCAAAACAAGAATTAACAGAAATTGACCACGAAAAAGAAACCTATAAAAAGAAAAAATCATCTAAGAAAAATGACATTATTGGTTTGGAAGATATGGTTTGGAGCCTTGCAAAATGCTGTTCGCCGCTCCCGGGGGAACCGATTGTAGGTGTTGTTACAAGGTCAAAAGGCGTTTCTGTTCACAGGCTTGATTGCAAATGTTTGTTTGATATAGACCCAAACAGAATGATGGATATAAGATGGGCAGATAATGTTTCTCAAGGAACGTATGTTGCTCACCTAAGAATTGAAGCGCAAGAAAGAGTGGGTTTATTAAAAGATGTTTTAATTAAAATTGCAGATACAAACACAAACGTTTCATACGCATACAGCTATTCAAAAAACAAAAAATTCGGCATTATTGACCTTGGAATTGAATTAAACGATATTGAAACCTTGAAAAAAATTATAACAAACCTTCAATCTATGCAAGATGTTTTATCTGTTCGAAGATTGCAGCAAAAGAACGATTTAATGGCACAAAGGCCCATAAAGAAAAACAACAAAAATAAAAAACCCCAAAAACAGGACAACAAAAATTAAATGGGCGTTTATTATGAATTAAATGAAAATAAAAATACGGCATTAGCACTCGGGTTTTTTGACGGTGTTCATTTTGCTCATCAAACTTTAATTAAAAAAACGGTTGAACTTGCACAAGAAAACGGCTTAAAAAGTTCTCTTATAACTTTTTCAAATTCCCCTTATTATGTTTTAACCGGCAAAAAGCCTTCTTATATAACATTATTGGATGAAAAAATTAATTTAATTAAAAATTTAGGGGTAGATGACATTTATATTTTAGATTTTGATAAATATAAATTAATGGAAGCAAATGATTATATTCATAACGTTTTAATTGAACATTTTCACCCAAAGTTTATAGTAACAGGCTTTAACCATAAATTTGGCGCAAATAAAAAAGGCGATAGCAAGCTTTTATCAAGCTTTAATAATGATTTTAATTATGTTGAAATAAGCCCCATTTATGAAAAAGACATTTTAATTTCAAGCACAAATATTAAAAAATTTATAACAGATGGCAAAATTGAGCTTGCAGGTAAAATGTTAAACAGAAATTTTTCAATTAAAGGAACAGTTATTAAAGGGCAAGAAATAGCAAGAACATTGGGGTATAGAACAGCAAACATAATTTTAGACAGCAATTTAATTAAACCAAAATATGGTGTTTATTTTGGAAACAGCTATTATAAAAATGTAAAATACCCTTCTTTAATTAACTTTGGAATTCGCCCGAGTGTTGATAAAAACTTAATTGAAACACTTGAAGTTCACCTTATTAATTTTAACGGCGACTTGTATGGGGAAGAATTAAAGGTTGAATTTGAAGTTTTTAAGCGCGGGGAAATTAAGTTTTCAAATATAGAAGAATTAAAAAATCAAATTAATTTGGATTATTCCGAGCTTTTAGATTTTATTAAAGAATAAAAGCGGTGCACAAAAATATAAATCCAAAGCAAATTGTGAGGTAGACCTCAGTAATTTTTTCAATAACCATAAAATTTTCCTTTTCTTAACTTGAAACAATATTAAATCGATTTTTAAAAAAATAAACCTATACACCTTGACTAATTCTTTTTATTTTTCAGTTCTTTTGTTGTAAAATTTTTATAAATATTTATGTTGCTTTTGAAACAAAGATGAGGCTTTAATGACAATAAAAAAAATAATATCTTTATTTTTAATATCTTTAATTATAATCTCAGATTCAAGCGTTTTATTTGCTGTTGAACCTGTAAAAAATGAAGAAAACATTGTTGATGTTGCATTTCAAAAAGAAGATGTTGTTATTCCATATAAACTTCAAAAAGAAATAAAACAAGAAATCGGAAAAATTTACGGCGTTGAAAATGTTGATGAAATTTTTAATAAAGTTTATGAAATAGCAAAAAAAACAAAAGAAGAAAGACCGGCTGAGTTTTTAAAAGAAGATATACAAAGGCCTGATGATTGGTATAAAGATGAAATTATTTATACCTTTTATGCTGATCAATTCGGTGTTCAAGATGACAAAAAAACAAACCAATTTAATGATGTAACTAAAATGCTTGATTATTTGTCGGATTTAGGTGTTACAACATTGCATATTCTTCCTTTTGCAGAATCCCCCATGAATGATGCAGGCTTTGATGTTAAAAACCCAAAAAATGTTCGTGCAGATTTAGGCGGCATGCCGCAATTCAAAAATTTCGTTAAAGAAGCCAAAAAAAGAGGGTTTAAAATTAAAACAGATTTAGTTTTAAACCACTTTTCAGACCAGCACACTTGGTTTCAAGATTTATTAAAAGGCGATTTATCTAAACTTGATTATTTTGTCTATAAAGAAAAAATGCCCGAATACAAAAGATATAAAGATGAAAAATTGGGCGTTGTTATAGAATATACTGAAGAATCAGGTAAAATTTCAAAAAGAAGGCTTATTTTCCCTGAAATTTCAGAAAATCATTACAGAAAAATAACAGTAAAAGGCAACGATTATTATATTTATCACACCTTCTACCCCTTTCAACCGGATATTAACTGGTTAAACCCAAATGTTTTATATTACAACTTAGAAACCATTAACTATTGGGCAAATATGGGCGTTGACATTTTCAGAATGGATGCAATTCCATATCTTTCAAAAGAAGAAGGCACAAATGCAGAAAACCAACCCATAACCCACAGCATTATTAAACTTTTAAGCGCATACATTCAAGCGGTTTCTCCAAGGTCTGTAATTCAAGCGGAAGCTTGCCAGCAGCCAAGAGAAATTCTTCCTTATTTTGGAAGTGAAAGAAAAGTGAATATTGCAAATAATGAAGGTGAAAAAGAAATTAAAAGAACGGATGAATTTCAAATTGCGTATCATTTCCCTTATATGCCTGCGCTTTGGGCAACATTAATTACAAAAGATTCAAAATATTTTAAAGAAATTGATAAAACAACGCCTGAAATTCCACAAAGTGCCATTTGGGCAGTGTTTTTAAGAGTTCATGATGAATTAACCTTAGAGATGATTGACCCTAATACAAGAGAATTAATTTATAATTCGCTTGTAAATAAAGGGGTTGAATTTAGAGAAGGTTTTGGCGTTTCAGGCAGAATGGCAAACTTTTTGGATAATAACCCGCAAAGAATTGCAATGGCATTTTCCATTTTATTTTCAATAAAAGGGGTTCCTATTATTTATTACGGCGATGAAATAGGAATTAGAAACAATTATTCAAATGCAATTGATTCTGCGAAAACAAGAGAAATAAAACAAAAGAAAAATAAAATAAAATTGCTTTCATACTTTGATTCAAGAGATATAAACAGGGGCAAAGTGAATGCCAAAATGTTTTATGGCTCAAGCAAAAATTATTATGAATTTAACAGTAAAATTTATAAAAAAGTTAAAAGCTTAATTGAAATAAGAAAAAGCTTGCCTGAAATTTCAAGAGGAACATTTACTTCATTAAAAGCAAATGACCCTGCTATTTTAACGTATCAAAGAAAATTAAAAGATGAAAGATTAATTGTTGTTCAAAATTTATCTGGCGAGAAAAAGACGGTAGAAATTGAACTTCCTATTGATATGGCTTTAGTTCAAGGTAAAAAACACATTGAATTTTATGATTTAGTTGATGAAAATTATATGGATATAAAATCTTTATTTGCTTCAAGAAAAATTGTTGTAAATTTAAGGCCTTATGAATACCTTTGGTTAAAACCGGTTAAAGAAAAAACAAAGGAAACTAAGGTTCAAAACCAAAGTTCATTTTTAGACCAAATAAAATCGAAATTTACTAAAAAAGAAGAAACAATTCCTGCAGTTGAAACTAAAAAATAAATTAATTTAGGGCTTCAATATATTCTTCAATATCAGAATTTGTATTAAATTCTGTTAATGTTACAAGAACTTTGTTATCAGCTGTTTTTACACCTGCTAAAATGTTTCTTTCTTTTAATTTTTGAAGAAAAGTATCTGCGGTTTCATTTTCTTTCATTTTTATTTCAAATGAATTAAAGAAGTTTTTATTTAATGTAATATAACCTTTTGAATTTAATTTTTCAGATAATTCGTGTGCCAAATTATATGAAAGGTTTGCATATTCAATTAATGCGTTTTTACCTGTTAAAGAAAGATATAGTGTGCAGCAAAGAGCAGTTAAGGCTTGGTTAGAACAAATGTTGCCCGTTGCTTTTTCACGCCTTATGTGCTGTTCCCTTGCTTGAAGAGTTAAAACGTATGCTTCTTTTCCTTCTTTATCAAGGGTTTTGCCTACAATTCTTCCTGCAATTTGCCTTTTATAAGCGTCTTTTACCGCAATAAACCCGCCATAAGCGCCGCCAAAATTTAGAGGCAAACCAAACGGTTGGTAATCGCCAACAATAATATCTGCCACAGGCGGTTCAATAACAGGCAAAATTGAAAGGTCGACAGATGCTATAATTAATGCCTTTCCTTCTTTTTCAGGAAGCTTTTTAAGTTCACCGTTATATTCGGGGTATGCATAAATTTTGCCTGCAAATTCAACATCTTTTGGCGCTTCGTTTGCAATAACATATTCAATATCTTGTGCCCAAAGGTATGTTTTAATAACTTCAATGTAATTTGGGTTTAATTTATCAGAGATAAAAATTCTTTTAGTTTTATTAACTCTAACAGCCATTAAACAGGCTTCAGCACATGCAACTCCGCCATCATAAACAGATGCGTTTGCAATATCCATTTTTGTTAGGTTGCAGATATAGCTTTGAAATTCATACATAACCTGAAGTGTGCCTTGTGAAATTTCAGGCTGATATGGAGTGTATGCCGATAAAAATTCAAACCTTGAAGCAACATATTGTATGGCAGAAGGTATAAATTTTTTAACTGCCCCGCCGCCTAAAAATGAAATGTAGTTTGTTTTATTTTTGTTTGAAAGATTAAATAATTCCCTTTGCGCTTCAAGTTCGCTTAAAGGGTTATCAAGCTTTAATTCTTCCAAATAACATTTTTTAGGTATCATATCAAACATAGAATCAATTGATTCCACGTTAATTTCATCAAGCATTTTCTGCCTGATTTCATCTGTGTGTGCTTCAAAGTTTCTCATTAATTTTACGCTACTTCTTCTTTATAATCTTCGTATTCAAGTAATCCGACAGTGTCATCTGCTAAAGTTTCAGATTCGATTTTTATAAGCCAGCCTTTTTCATAAGGGTCTTCATTTATGATTTCAGGTGAATTTATAAGTTCTTCGTTCACTTCAACAACCTTGCCGCCAACAGGCATGTATATTTCAGAAGCTGCCTTAACAGATTCAATTGTTGCAAAAACTTCGTTTTTAGCAAATTCTGAACCAATTTCAGGGAGTTCTACGAAAACAACATCGCCCAATTGTTCAATGGCATAATCGGTAAGGCCGATTGTGCACTTATCGCCTTCTTCTAAAACCCATTCGTGAGTGTTAGAGCAAAGGATTCCTTCAGGAACTTTTTTTTCTTGTTCTGTCATACGTTTTCCTTTTTATATCGTTTTTCTATAAATGGTCTTTTAACAATTTTTGCATTGTACAGTTTATTTCTTATCATAATTTGTATATCTGTGCCAATAGTTTTTTGCATTGTGTTAAGTGTTGTATCATCATCAAGGTTTAAATAACCAAGGCCTATATTCTTTTTTAAAACAGGCGAAGGGCCGCCTGATGTTACAACACCAACCTTTTTGCCGTCGATAAAAATTTCATACCCATGGCGGGCAGGAATTTTATCAACCATTTCAAAGCCGATTAATTTTTTATTTTTCTTAACTCTGCCTTCAATTTGGCCCATTATAACTTCTTTTCCGTTATAATCTTCTTCTTTATCTTTTGCAACAGACCAAGCAAGGCCTGCTTCAACAGGTGTTATTGTTTCGTCTAAATCGTTGCCGTATAAGTGAAGCGCAGCTTCCAATCTTAAGGTATCTCTTGCACCTAAACCAATCGGCATTATATTAAATTCTTTTCCAACTTCAAGTATTTTATCCCAAAGGTAAGCTGAATATGGGTTTTTAACAAGAATTTCAAAGCCATCTTCCCCTGTATAGCCTGTTCTTGCAACTAAAACATTAATGTTTGCAACTTCACCTCTTTTAATTGAAAAATATTCAGGCTGGCTTTCTTGTTTCATGCCCAATTTTTCAACCAACAAAGAAGCCTTAGGGCCTTGAATTGCAAGAAGGGAATAGTTGTGAGAATCGTTCACAATATTAACATCAAACCCTAAAGAATTTCTTACCATCCAGTTTAGGTCTTCATCAATTCTTGAAGCGTTTACGATTAAAAGATATTCTTTTTCAGGTTCATTTAATTTGTAAATAATAAGGTCATCTATAATGCCGCCTTCTTTGTTTGTTAATTGGCAATAAACCGCTTTATTTTTCTTTAATTTTGAAACATCTTGCGGAACAAGCTTTTGCAAGAAATTAAGAGAATCTTTCCCTGAAATAAAAACTTCGCCCATATGCGAAACATCAAAAAGGCCTACATTGTTTCTAACAGCGTTGTGTTCTTCAATTATGCTTGTGTATGAAACAGGCATAAGCCATCCTGCAAAAGGAATTAATTTAGCTTTTAGTTTTTCTTGTTCTTCGTATAAAAAAGTTTTCTTGTCCATTTTTGCCTTCTTACCTTACATAAACCCTCGGCAGCCTTACTTTCAATCTGCAAGTAAGTTCATAATTTATTGTGCCTAAAATTTTTGCCCAACTGTCAACTGAAATAAAGTTATTATCATCATACCCTAAAATTGTTATAATGTCGCCAATTTCTGCATTAATATCCGTTATATCAAACATCATTTGATCCATTGTAATTCTGCCGATTTGTTTAATTAATTTACCATTAATTGAACCTTGAATTTTACCTGATAAATTCCTTGAAACGCCGTCTGCGTAACCTATTGGAATTGTTGCAACTTTAATGTCTTTATCTGCTATAAATTTGTAGCCGTAGCTTACGCCCTCGCCTTTTTTAATTGTATGAATGTTTGTAATTCTTCCTTTAACAGACATTAACTGTTTAATATCGGGAATTTTGCAAACAGGTTCAATTCCTTCTGTTAAAGGTGTCATGCCATAGATTATAATACCTAATCTTATTGCATTATACCTTTTATCATCCAATAAAAAGGCGCCAATACTGTTTTGGCAATGTATCATTAAGTTATTTGTATCAATGTTATCTAAAACATAGTTAAATCTTTCTAATTGCATTTTTAAAATTTCCGGGTTTTCTGCGTCTGCAAAGTGGGTGAAAACGCCTTTTAATTCGGCATATTCAGCATTCCTTAGTTTTTCAATAAAGTTTGGCGCATCTTTATAATTAATGCCGATTCTATTCATGCCTGTATCAACTTTAACCTGAACTTTTAATTTTTTTCCTGTTCTTTCATAAAGCATTTTTAAAGTTTCCAAGTGCTCATCATTAAAAACGGAAACTTCAATATCATAATTAAGCGCAGCTTCAAAAGCCCAAACAGGAACAGCGCCCAAAACTAAAATGGGGCAATTAATTTTATTTTCTCTTAAATCAATGCCTTCATCAATTGATGCAACTCCAAAAGCTTTAATTCCGCATGCAAGCAAAATTGGCGCTATCATAACGCTTCCATGGCCGTAACCATCTGCTTTTATAACAGCTAAAAGGTTTTTATTTTTAACATCTTTAATTTGTTCTTTTATTTTTGAAATATTTTCTTCTAAATATTCCAAATTAATTTCAACCCAAGAGTCTCTATGTTTATTTGTAATGCTTGTTCTTATATTTTTCATTGTTTTAAGCCTTTTTGAAGTTTATAAAGTTCAAGTGTATTTTCCATCAATGTTGCGATTGTCATTGGCCCCACACCGCCAGGCACAGGGGTTATATAAGAAACTTTTTTATTAACGCTTTCAAAATCAACATCGCCTGTTAATTTGCCGTTTTTATTTCTTGTAATGCCAACATCAATAATAACGGCACCTTCTTTTACCATATCGCCTTTTATAAATTCTCCTTTTCCTGTTGCAGAAATAATTGCATCTGCCAATTTCAAAATTTCAGGCAAATTTTTTGTTTTGGAATGCGCCTGAATAACGGTTGCATTTTTTTGCAATAATAATGCTGCAATTGGTTTTCCTACAATGTTGGAACGGCCGATAACAACTGCCAATTTTCCTTCTAAATTAATATTTTTAGTTTCTAAAAGTTTAATAATTCCTTTTGGAGTGCAAGCAACAGCATAAGGTTTTTCGCCTTTAAAAAGTTTGCCTGAATTATATGTTGTAAACCCGTCCACATCTTTTATGGGGGATATTTCATCCAAGAAATCTTTTTCATTCAAGCCTTTTGGCAAAGGAAGCTGCAGCAAAATGCCATTTACATTTTTATCGTTGTTTAAATTTTTAATAACATCTAAAAGTTCTTCTTTTGTTGTATTTTCGGGCAGTTCTTTTAAAATTGAATTAAACCCCAAAAATTCCGATTTTTTAATTTTATTTTTAACATAAACCTTGCTTGCAGGGTCATTCCCAACAATTATAACCGCCAAAGTCGGTTTAACATCATAACTTTCAACCTCTTTTTTTATATTATTTAAAATGTTTTCTGCAATTTCTTTGCCGTTTATAATTTCTGCCATATTTTTTTACCCTTGCGGAAGATTTAACCTTTGATAAATTGTATTTAGCGAATTTTCCATATCGGAATAATCAACTTCTTCTTTATAATTTGGAATTAACCCCAAGAAATTAAGCCCCAGGGAATTAATTGCTTCAATTGTTTTATTTGCATTTTCTTCGGTTGCTTTATTTAAAATAACCCCAAATTGCCCTTCTGCTGAATATTTTTTTGAATTTTCAAAAATTTTGCCTGCAAGCTCTATTTGTTTATTTCCCGCATTTGTGATTAAAAGAGTTGTATCAATAGGATAATCAACTAATTGGTGAAGATATTTAAGGTCATATTCGCAATCGAAAATAACAAAATCATATCTTTCAACAAGTTTTACCAAGGCATCATTCATTTGTTTTGTAATCGGGCAGCGGCAATCTTTTGAAGCTGTTAACCAAGATACAATAATATCAACATTCGGGTCTATTTCAACAAGAATGTCTTCAAGCGCCCATTCAATATATTCTTGTTTTGTCATTTTAGATGGAATACCTGTGTTATATTCATGCTTTCCTGAACGTATTCCATAAATTGTGTTTTCAATTTTTAAACCCCAAAACCCTGCAAGCTCTTGGGTTAGGTCGTTATCTACCAAAAGAATTGATTTATCTTGAAATTTGTTTTTAATTAAATTGCAAAGTGAATATGTGACAGAAGACTTTCCGCTTCCTGATTTTCCGACAATAGCAATGGTTGATGTCATAAAACTCCAATAATTAAATAGTGTCTTTAATTTATTTTATAATAAAATATTTATATGAAAAAGAATTGTAATAAAGTTTTATTTATAAATTACGGCGGAATTGGAGATGAAATTCTCTTTTTGCCTGCAATTGAAGGTTTTAAAAAAATATACCCGAATGCAAAAGTAACATTATGCTTAGAGCCAAGAGCAAAAGGGGTAAAAGGTTTAACAAATGTTATTGATGATATTATAACCGTTGATATAAAAGCAGGCGGCATTAAAAAATATATAAATATTTTAAAATTAATTTTTAAAACTTGGTTTATGGGGTTTGATACCGTAATTTCAAGCGGAAAATCTCCTTTTGTTGCAATTATTTTGTTTTTAATAGGGGCTAAAACAAAAGTTGGTTATAAAACAAAAACATCTAAACTTTTGAATTTTGAAGTTCCCCTAAATGAAAATGTTTATGCAGGGAATATGTATTTTGATTTAATTAAACCCTTTGGCGATGTTAATTTTGAACTTCCAAAAATTAATTTTGATGAAAACTTTAACTTGCCATTTAATTTTGGAGAAAACAATTTTGTTTTAATTCACCCCGGGGTTTCTTTAATGAGCATTAACAAAGGAATTTTTAAATGCCCCGATACAAATTTTTGGGTTGAAACAATAAAAAAACTTCTTGAAGGTGGCGAAAATGTTGTTATTGCAGGCGGGCCGGATGATTTTGAAACTATAAATAAAATTTCAGAAAATAATGAAATTTCATCTAACCCAAAATTTTACTCAATGTTTAATAAAACAAAAAATTTATATGAACTGACAAGCCTTATGAATAAAGCAAAAACAATTATATGTTGTGATTCTGCACCTTTTCATATAGCTTCGGCTTTAAATAAAGAAATTTATGTTTTATTCGGGCCAACAAATGAAGAAAAACTTGTATTTAAAACAGAAAATATAAAAGTAATTGCAAAAAACCTTGATTGTCGCCCTTGTCTTTGGGATAAAAGGTTGACAAACTGTGAAAATTCAGCCTGCATTAAATTTCAGCCTGATGACCTTCTAAGCTGTATGAAGTAATGTTACTTTTTTTATTGCGTTTAGCTTTTCATTAGTGTAGAATTTTCTTAATAGTCTGCACTTAATTTAGCCTGAATCAGTTTAAAATTTTATAAACAGAATTTCGGGAAAATTGTAGGTAAAAGCGAGGGAATATGAAATCTTTTCAAAAATTATTTATCACATGTGCCGTTAGTTCTTTAATTTTTATGGGAACAAACCTTGTTTCAGCTCAAGTGGTTACCGATGTTCCTCAAGGTTTTTGGGCACAAGATCAAATTGTTGAGGCTGTTAACAACAATTATTTAACACTTAAAGGCGATAAATTTTACCCAAATTCACCCGTTACAAGGGCAGAATTTGCAAATGCCGTATATGAATTAATTCAAAGAGATTTGGCAGGTTCATATGATAATAATTTCAGCGACGTTAAAGGTTCAAATCAATATGACAAAAGCATTTTAACCTTAAGCCAATTGCAAATTATATTCGGCTACCCTGATGGAAGCTTTAAACCCAATAAAGAAATGAAAAGAAGCGAAGCAAGCAGTGTTGTTGCGAATGTAATTAAAAGCGATTTTTGGGATAAATCTGTTTTAGACAAATTTGAAGATAAAGACGATGTTCCAAACTGGGCATTATTATCATATATAAATAACGTTATTAACAATGTTTATGTAAATTACCCCGATGAAAGCAAATTGTTGCCGAATGATTATCTGACTCGAGCTCAAACGGCAGTTTTAATTGTAAAAATTAAAGAAGCAATTGAAGCTTATAAACTGTCTTATATGCCAAAAGAAGGCTCAATGGACGGCGAAGTTGACGTAGCTTATGAAGAAAGATATGTTCCTGTTTTTGTGGGCACAAATACATTAAACGAATTCCAACATGCTTACAAAAACACGGTAAACTTATATGACAATAAAAAAGTTATCGTTGCAGGAAACATTGTTCCTGTAAGATCGCTTCAAAAAGTTGATTCCAAAACAGTAGCAGAAGGCGAAGTTGTTACATACGTTTCACCAAAAGATGTTTATTCAACAGAAGGAACAAAACTTTACTCTCAAGGCACAAAATTTGAAGGCTATGTTGAAAGAGTTGAAAAATCATATTGGTTTAAAAGGCAAGATAAATCATACATCGTGTTCAATAAAGCAATCTTAACAGACGGAACGGAATTCCCTATCGCAGGCGTTTTATATGCAACATATAAGGGCGATGTAGTTTTAGAAAAAGAAAAAAATTCAAGAAAAATTGAAAACGATGCAAAGAAAAAATATTCAAAAAGAGATGCTGCAATTTTCTTTGCAAACAAAAAACTTGTTCCTGTTCTTAAATATAATGAAAAAGCAGAAGATAACCTGTTTATGTTAATAACAGGCGATATGATTATTCCGGAATCAGGAACTCTGTAAAAAAAATAAAACAATATTTAATAAAAACGTCCTATGAACAATTGATTTTAGGGCGTTTTTATTTATATTTTGTTTTTCTGATATAATTTTAAATTATGGAAGAGATGAAAGAAAAAAACGAAGAAACAAGTTTATTATTAAACGAAGCTTGTGATTTTATACAAAAATCTGATTTTGAAAGTGCTGAAAAAAAGCTTGCAAAGCTTCTTAAATTAGACCCTTACCACCTTGAAGGCAACAAAACAATGGGGCTGACACTTGTTAATTTGGAAAGGTGCGAAGAAGCGGTTAATTATTTTAAGCAAGCAGTAAAAATTGATAAAGAAGATGCAAATTCTTGGTTTTATTTAGGCTGCTGCGAAGAAAAAGCAGATAACTTAAACGGCGCAGAAAAAGCTTATAAAAAAGTAATTTCCTTAAGAGAAGAATATTATGATGCCTATAAAAGCCTTGGTGTTTTATACCTTAAAACGGGCGATTATGAAAAAATCGTTAAAAAATTAAATAAAATAATTGTTTTGGGAAAAGACGATTTTCAATCCTTCTATATTTTGGCCTCTGCTTATATGGCTTTAGGGGATGAGAAAAAATCGGCAGAACTTTTGAAACTGGCTCACAATTTGGTGCCGGAGCATATTCAAATTATAAACAATTTGGCAAGCTGCTTAATTGCTGTTGGCGAAATAGATGAGGCTGTAAGCTATCTTGAAAAAGGTTTAAAACTTGATGATGGCAATTCTCAATTAAACTTTAATATGGGAACAATTTGCCAGCTTAAACAAGATTACAATAAGGCTATTGAATTTTTTAATAAAGCCTACATAAAAGACCCGATGCCTGCAACCTTATCAAGCTTGGCTTCTTGCATGGCAGCAATTAAAAGATATGATTCGGCTTTCAACTATTATAAAACTTTAAGTGTTTTATACCCTGATAAACCAAATTATTTGAATAATTTAGTGCATTGTGCAATTGAATGCGATAAATATGAAGATGCCATTCAAGCAATAGAAAAGCTTCTTAAAACTAACCCGAAATCTGTTGAATTAATGAAGAAAAAAGGGTTTGTATTAAGAATGCAGGAAAAATATAAAGAGGCAATTGAAGTTTTTGACACCCTTATTAAACGCGGCAAAATAGATTATGAAATTTATTATAATTTAGGAATTGCACAAGCTCAGCTGACAAATTTTGAAGCGGCAAAAGAAGCACTTAAAAAATGCGTTCAACTGGAACCTGATAACGCCGTTGCAAGAAAAGATTTAGGCATTTTATATTTGTATATGAATTTTGTTGATTGGGCGCAAGATGAACTTAAAAAAGCGTTTGAATTAGACCCAAACGACCCTGAATATGCTTATAACTATGCCTTCAGCTTGTTTAAAGGCGGCAATTACGAAGATGCAAACCAATATTTCAAAGCTGCAATTAAATTAGATAACAAAGATTCTTTGTTTTATTCTTCATACGCAGAAAACCTTATGATGCTTCAAAACAAAGAAGAAGCAGTTGAAAACTATAAAAAAGCGATAAGCTTAAACCCGAAAAATGTTCAGGCAAATTTTGGGCTTGCAAAAGTAATATATTCTGAAAGAAAATTTGGCATTGCAAAAGAACTTTTGGAAGATTTAATCGGCTATACAAACAGCGCCGAAATTTTAAACCTTCTTGCAATGGTTTATCAAAATTTAAAAGAATATGAAAAAGCAGCCGGTATTTTCAAAAAATTATTAAATGATTACCCTGATAATCACATTATTGCAACAAAACTTGCCGAATGTTGTTTAAAAATGAATGATTATAAATGCGCTAAAGAATATGCAGCAATGGCGCTTAAAAAATACCCCGATTTTGAAGACGCACTAAAAATTCTTAAAGAGGTAAATAAAGAAAATGAGTAAAAAAAGCATTCTATCTTTAATGAGACCAACAGGAAAACTTCATTTAGGCCATTATTTAGGGGTTTTAACCAATTGGGTAAAACTTCAGGAAGATGAAACCTTTAATTGTTTCTATGGCATTGCAGATTGGCATGCTTTAACTACAAAATTTGATGAAACGGATTCTCTTAAACAAAACACTAAAGAAGTGCTTTTAGATTGGCTTGCAGTTGGAATTGACCCTAATATTTCAACCGTTTATTTGCAATCTTTAATTCCTGAAACTGCCAAATTGCACATATATTTGAGCATGATAACCCCGATGAACTGGGCGGAACGTGACCCTACCTTAAAAGATATGGTAAAAATTATGAAAGAAAAAGGCAGCAATGAAGATTCTCTTTCGTATGGCTTAATTGGTTATCCTATTTTAATGTCTGCTGATATTTTAACTTTTAATGCGGAATATGTGCCTGTCGGAATTGATCAGGTGGCACACATTGAAATTACAAGAGATATTGCAAGAAGGTTTAACAACATATATAAAACAGACCTTTTAATTGAACCGAAACCAAAATTAACGGAAATTCCATTATTAAAAGGTTTGGATGGCAATAAAATGGGTAAATCTTTCCATAATGATATTAAAATTTCAGATACGGAAGAAGATACAACCAAAAAAATAATGACCGCAATTACAGACCGCTCAAGACTTAGAAAAACAGACCTTGGACACCCCGATGAGTGCGAAGTTGTTTTCCCTTATTGGAAAATTTTTGGCTCAAATGATGAAATAAAAGAAATTGAAGATAATTGCAAAAAAGGCTTAATAGGCTGCGCAGATTGCAAAAGAAAACTTGCTTGCAAGTTAAACCAAAAAATGGCGCCAATAAGAGAAAAAAGAAATCATTACGAAAACAACCCCAATGAATTAAAAGAAATTTTAATTGAAGGTTCTAAAAAAGCGAGAGTTAAGGCAAAAGAAGTTTTAGAACAGGTTGAAGAAAAAGTAATGGTATTTAGATAAATTAAAAAGGGCTTAATTTTAAGCCCTTTTTAATATTTATATTTATAAAGCCTGAATTTTTCAAAATATTCAAGCGAATCGCCCGTTACATATTCAAGGTCAAAATTTTTCCATTCCAAGTTTCTGTTTTTATCCCAAAAAGCATCGTAGCAAACAATTACAAATAGAGGGCTTTTTTTATCCACAAGCCTTACATTTTGCAAATAAAATTCCCAATTTTCTTCTCTAAAAGATGGAATAATATCTTTCAGCCAAACCACATATTTATATGGTTTGCCTGTTTTTACCCAATATAAGTTGTGTTTTGGGTCAAGGTAATAATTAATTGCAACCATAATATTTGTTGCATCTGTAAAAATTATGGGATTTTCATTAATGTAATTATTTTTTATAAATTGCGCCATTCTTTTGGAGCCTGAATAATCAAAGGCAATGTCTGCATAATAGCTTTTAATTCCGTTAAAAAGCATAAGAGCAAAGAAGAAAGTAAAAATTGCCGCTATATTTTTCTTTTTTGTAAAAAATGCATTTTCTCTAAATTTGTTTTCATCAAATAGAACCCAAAAGGCAAAAATTATAATTGCATACATTGAAAAAATTCTTGTAGGCAAAACAAGTTGGTTATAAGCGGTTAAATAAATTAAAATTTGAAATAAAGATGAAACTGTGCATATTATAAAAAGCTTTTTGTTGTTTTTAAATAAGCCGATAAACATTGAAATAAAAGTTATTGCAAAAATTAAACAATAGCTCACTGTAAAATGGTTAAAATAATTGGCGTGCGATTTAATATAATAAGCATCCATAGAACCAAAAATAAAAGCAAAAACTATTCTTGCAAGCGCCGCAACTTTGTCATCATCTTTAAAATTAATATAAATATTACTTGAAGTTGTTCCTATAAGCTGAATTAAAAGCCCAAAAAATGCAAGAAAAACCAAAGTTGCAGATATTATAAAATGTTTATTTTGCTTTTCTTTGTTTTTATATGGAATATAAATGTTTAAATATAAAAACCTTACATATAAAAGAAAAGTGAGCATTGCCATTATAACGTGGGTGTGCGTTAGTGCGATTAATAAAAATGAATAAATATAAGGGTTTTCTTTTGTTTTATTATGAAAAATTGCAAGCAAGAAAACAAGCAAGGGAATTATTGAATAACTTCTTGCAATTGTTGGGAAAAAATAAATAAATGGAGCAGATAGAGTTATTATTGTTTTTGTTAAAGAACTGAATTTTGAATTATTCCACAAAAGAAAAATAGCTAAAACAGAAGAAAACCAACAAATTAACTGCATCCAGATAATGTTATTAAATAATTTTGCAAAAGGCATTACAAGTAAATAAAAAAACGGTGGGTGCCCTTCATTTACCAAATGCGGGAATAAGCCCGTAAATGAAATATATTTTGTTAACATCCAAACTTGAGCTTCATCAGACCAAATTTCATGGTGAAAAACTGAAATTAAAGTTATAATTGCATAAATTAAAGCTACAATTAAGCTTGTTTTTTTTATTTTCATTTTTATTCCTTAAATTTATATAGTGTAAATGTTTCGCTTGGCACTAAAGATGCGCCTGTTTTATAAATTGGTTCAAAATATTTTTCACTAAAATCATAAACCAAAAAACCTTGATAGTAATTATAATTTATAAGAGCATATAATTCTTTTTTGTTCCCTTCGTTTCTTTTTGAAATAAAGAAATTGCGCCAGTTTTCATCGCTTAAAAGCGGATAATTTTTCCAATAAATGTATTTTAGGGGTTTTTCATTATGGATATTTATAAGGTAAAATTTTGGGGCCAGATAATAAGCAAGCGCAATTGAATATTGCGGGTTATCAATGTAAATTTCGGAATTGTTTAAGTCTATATTTTGTTTAATATATTTTGAAAGTTTATATGACGGGGTGTAATCAAATAAAAGGTCACCATAATAATTTTTAAAGCTGTTTATAAAGGTTAAAAGAAAAATAAAAATAAGCGCTAAATTTAAAAGTTTTTTATTTTCATCTTTTAAAATTACCCAAAATGAAAAAATTGCAATAACATAAACAATATAAATTCTTGTTGGGTATATGTGGTATGAATAAGTTAAAATATAAATTAAAAATTGAGAAAAAACAGATAAAAAGAAAAGAAGAAAAATTTTCTTATTATTTTTAAAAATTAAAACGTTTATAAAAAGCCAAGAAAGAATTGTTAAAATTGGCATTAAAATTGAATAAAAATTGGGTTTTAAACTGTTTGCTTTTATAAAAAAAGAATCAAACGAATTAAAAATAAAAAGCCCAAAAACCCTTGCAATTGAGGCTATATAATCTTTGTTTTCAAAATTTATTGCAACATTTGATGAGGTTGTTTTAAATAAAAGAATTAAAGGGGCTAAAAACCCTAAAATAACAATAATTGAAGGGATGGTTAACTTTTTATCTTTGAAATTTTTTAAAAGAAATCTTATTCCTAAAATTGCACAAAAAATATACATTATAGAATGAAGATTGAAAAGCAAAAATAGAGTTATTGAATAAATAAAGGGGCGTTCTTTTGTTTTATTGTGAAAAATTGCAAGCAAGAAAACAAGCAAGGGAATTATTGAATAACTTCTTGCAATTGTTGGAAAAAAATAAATAAATGGAGCAGAAAATGTTATAACAGCTTTTGTTAAAGAACTGAATTTTGAATTATTCCACAAAAGAAAAATAGCTAAAACAGAAGAAAACCAACAAATTAACTGCATCCAGATAATGTTATTAAATAATTTTGCAAAAGGCATTACAAGTAAATAAAAAAACGGCGGGTGCCCTTCATTTACCAAATGCGTGAATAAGCCCGTAAATGAAATATATTTTGTTAACATCCAAACTTGAGCTTCATCAGCCCAAGTTTCGTGGTTTAATACTGCAAAAATTGTTATAAGGGCATAAAAAAATGCTATAACAAAAGGCTTAATATTTAATCTATTAAGCTTTAACTCTGCCATAAATGTCTTTATACCTTATAATATCTTCTTCAATTAATTTGTCGCCTTTTTGAACTTCTATAATTCTAAGTTCTGTGTCATAAGGGTTTGCAAGTGAATGTTTTATTTTAACAGGAATATCTATGCTTGACCCCGGTTTTAAAATGAACGTTTTATTATCTAAAGTAACTCTTGCGCTTCCGCTTAAAACAACCCAATGTTCAGACCTAAAATTATGAGATTGTAAGCTCAATTGCCCCCTTGGAGAAACACAAATCATTTTTGTAAGATACCCTTCACCTTGGTTTAAAACAGTGTAATAACCCCAAGGGCGATAAACTGTGGTGTGAATTCTGTGGGTTTCATTGTTCATTTCTTTTAATTTGTCATAAACAAATTTTACATCTTGAGTTTTGTTTTTATCACAAACTAAAATTGCATCTGCCGTTTCAACAAGCAAAATATCATTTAAGCCAATGCCTGCAATAAGCCTGTCTGATGAATAAAGCATTGAATTTTTACAATCTTTTTCAATAACATTTCCAATAAAAGCGTTGCCGTTTTTATCTTTTTTGTTGATTTCATAAATTGATTCCCAGCAGCCAAGGTCGTTCCAATCAGATTTCAAAGGAACTATAACAATGTTATCAGCCCTTTCCATAACTGCGTAATCTATTGAAATTGAAGGCATTTTGTCAAACTTCATAAAATCTACTTCATTTTCTTTTTTGAAGTCAAAATCTTTTAAAATTGAATAAATATCAGGTGCGCATTTTGAAAGTGCTTCCATAAAAACGCTTGCTTTAAATAAAAATATTCCTGCATTCCAAAAATATTTGCCCGATTTAAAATATTTTTTAGCCGTTTTTTCATCGGGCTTTTCTTTAAATTCTTGAGCAATAAAAGCTTCTTTATTTATATCTTTGCCTGCTTTAATGTAGCCATAGCCTGTTTGGGGTGATGTCGGTTTAACACCGAAGGTTACAATTTTTCCTTCTTTTGCAAACTTTTCACCAATTGCAACAGTTTCTCTAAAAAGCTTATTATCTTTTATTAAATGGTCTGATGGAGTAATTAAAACAAGGTCATCGCCTTTTTTATCCAAAATATATTTAACACACAAACTAACAGCGGGTGCGGTATTTTTTGAAACCGGTTCAGATAATAAAACAGGCTCTTTTGCAATTCTATCCAATTGTGATTTAACATCTGAAAAATGCTTTTTATTTGTAATGCTTATGATATTATCAACATCCATAAAGCCTTTTAACCTTAAATATGTTGCTTCAAGAAGGCTTTTTTCGGTATTCAATTTTAAAAGCTGTTTTGGGTACAATTCCCTTGATAAAGGCCAAAGTCTTGAACCTGAACCACCGGCTAAGATAATACCATGCATAAAATAAACTCCACCTAAATTGTTACCTAAACTATTATACAATAAACTTATTTATTTAGGAATAAAAAAAGGAGCCGATTTCTCAAGCTCCACTGTATTGCCATCACCAGTTAGATATAAATTGCTTTTTTTAAGGATGTTTGTTTAATCCATAGGTTAATAATATACTTTTGCGCCTCTTTTTTGAATCAGACTTTAGTTAGATTTTTTTCATACTTTAGTATGGTTAAATAAATTTTTGTTACAATTTCTTTTTTACATGCTAACTTTTATTTTATACTTTTAATAAGTCAGGATTTTAAAATATGGTTGCACAAACAAAAACATCAACAAAAAATTCTTCTAAATTGCCGCCTCACAGCATTGAGGCTGAAGAAGCAGTTTTAGGGGCAATTTTAATTAACCCCAATGAAACAATGAATAGGGTGGTTGAAATTTTAAAGCCTGAATCTTTTTACAGCCCAAGAAACAAGCTTATTTATGAAGCGATGATGCTTCTTTTTAACCAAAATAAACCAATTGATTCACTTTCGATTGCAGAATATTTTAATTCTAAAAATGCGCTTGATTCGATTGGCGGCAGAGAATATTTGAATGATTTGGTTATAGACACAATTTTAACTTCAAATATTGAATATTATGCAAATATAATAAAAGAAAGCGCTCTTAAAAGAGAATTAATTAATGCAGGCTCTTTAATTATCGAAGAATCTTTTAAAAACCCCGAATCTAAAACATCGCTTGAATATGCGGAAAAATTAATTTTTGAAATTTCACAAAGTAAATCATCAGGGCAGCTGGAAACCTTAAGCTCAATTTTGCCTGAAACCGTTGAACAATTGGAATACAGGTATAATAACAAAGGAACATACACAGGCGTTCCATCTGATTATTATGACTTAGATGCAATGACGGCCGGGTTTCAAAGGTCTGATTTAATCATATTGGCGGCACGTCCTTCAATGGGAAAAACCGCATTTGCTCTTAATATTGGTCAAAACATTGCAATTCAGCACCAAATTCCCGTTGCAATATTTTCTCTTGAAATGTCAAAAGTTCAATTGGTGCAAAGAATTTTATGTTCAGAAGCTGAAATTGACGCACAAAGAGTAAGAACAGGTGACATTGCTCCCGGCGATTGGCAAAGAATTGCAGAATGTATGGATAAATTGCATGTTAGCCCCTTATACATTGATGACACCGCAGGAGTTTCTGTTTCAGATATAAGAGCAAAATGCAGAAGATTAAAAATGCAAAGGCCTGACCTTGGAATGGTTATCATTGATTATCTTCAATTGATTGATGATAAAAGTTCATCTGATAGAATTCAACAAATTTCGGCAATTTCAAGGGGTTTAAAATCTCTTGCAAGGGAATTAAATGTTCCAATAATTGCGCTATCCCAGCTTTCACGTAAAGTTGAAGAAAGAAATGATAAACGCCCGATGTTATCAGACCTTAGAGAATCGGGCGCAATAGAACAAGACGCTGACATTGTAATGTTTATTTATAGGGAAGAATATTACGATAAAGAAAACCCGAATGTTAAAAACAAAGCAAAAATTATTATTGCAAAACAAAGAAACGGCCCTACAGGCGAAGTTGAATTATTGTTTCAAGGGGCAACAACCAAATTTAAAAACCCGCTTAAGCAGAATATGGAATAATAAAAAGCCGAAATTAATTTTTCGGCTTTTTATTTTTTGTCTCTTTTTTCTATTTCTAAAAGCGCTTCTTTTCCTGTTAAATTTTCTAAAATTGTTCTTGAAAGGTCAAATTTTGCTTTTGTTTTTACCAAATATTCCTGCGCATCTCTATAAAAAACATCTGCCACAATAATTTCTTCTCTTGTACCTTCTTTTTGGACATTGTCATACATAATTTTTCTTTTTTGAACGTTATCAACAGCCATTTTGTAAAGTTCTTTAGATGTCAGGTAATCCATATAAAGAAAAAGAAGTTTCTTTTGAAGTTCATCTATTTTTCTAACCAAAACCACCATATCGGCATCGTTTACTTTGGTAAATTTATAGTTTATCTTTTTATCATCTGATTGTATTGCGTTTATTAAGCTTCCCCCGATTAAAGCGCCTGTTGCCATATAGGGGTTATTTGAAAGGGCGGTTCCTGCGATAGAAGAAAAACTTGCAATAGGTTTTAAAATTTTTTTAATTGCGCCTTCATCCGGTTTATTTTCTTCGGGGTTTGAAAGCTTATAAATTGCATATCTTATGGTTTCGCTTCTTTGAATTGCGCTATTATAAAGCAAACTTAAATCAGATAAAATAACCGCCGAATCCATATCCATTTCGGCTGAAATTTCATCTGCCAAATATTTAACATTCAAATCTTTAAGGCTTAAATTGTCCTCTTTATCTTCAATTGTTTTTGCAACAACTTCTTTATTTTTTGTGGTTGCCTTAACTTCTTCATATTGAATTTCGGGTTTTTCGCCAACTCCAAACCTTGTAGCATAGGGCGCTTGAATATTTAAAGTTTCATAAGTAATGCCTGCATGTGAAGGGGCAGAAACTAAAAGAAGGGCAAATAAAATTAATTTTTTCATTTTTTACTTCCTTTCTTTTTTTCATTTACAAATTCTGCCTTAAATTCTCTTTTTTCAAAATTAAGGTCTGATTGCTCAACCCCTTGAGTTTTAAGTTCATATACAACAAGGTTTAATTTATCAATTGTTTCTGTTCCTGCTAAGCGTTGAAGCATTAAATAATATCTTTTTGCTTCTTGTTTAAGTTCATATTCTTCAATTAATTTGTTTTGCCAAACGGCGGAATTAACAGTTATTTCCAAGTTATCGTTATGTTTAATTGCATCATTATAATTTTTATTTTTAAGAAGCATTTGTTCTCTTAAATTTTTAAGGCGAATAAGAGAATTTTTATAGCAATAATATGCAATAACAATTTCATCTTGCAAATCTTCAATTAAGCCTGCAAGTTCAATTGCTTCAGTGTCTGTTAAGGGTGAATTTTGCAAAATATCTGTATTTTTTTTATTTATTAAATTGTTTGCAAGCCTTGCTGTTGCATAAGAAGCAGATTGAATACCGTAATTCATTCCTAAAAACGAAGGCAAAATTGAAGCACCTGATATAATTGCGCTCATGCTTTTTGCCATTAAAGATGAATGAATTCTTCTTTGTTCTTCAGGAATTGCAAGCTTTTCCAACGTAAATTTTATAATAGGATTCTTGCTAACCGTTGCCATCCAAATCATTTCCAGGTCTTCAACATCTTTTTCCTGTTGTTTGTTTATTATAATTTGGGCGGTTTCTTGCTCTGTTACAAACAAACTGCCTTTAATTTCTTTAACTTCTTTATTGATTGAAACTTTATTTGGTACAGTTGAAGTATCCACATCAAATGCAAAAGCATTCAATGAAACTGTTGAAAATAAAGCCATAGCAGCTATTTTTAGAAAATCTCTCCTCATAATAACCATGGTAGCATAAATTTTTAGTCGGTCTAATTTTTGCAAAAATCTTTTTCTTCTTCTTTTTTGTTCATTTTGCAAAGTTCAGGGATATTTGTTTCATTTTTTGGTTTTGTAAAAGAGTGCCTTTTTTTATACAAAATAACAAAAAATACAACAATTAAAAGGGTTACGCCTAATATTACAAGCTCTAAGTTGTTTTTAATTTTTTCACCAAATATCATAAGAACAATACTTACAATATAAAATCTCATGCCTCTTCCAATAAAAGATGCAAGCATAAAACTTGCAAAGTTCATTTTTAATATGCCTGAAGCTATTGTAAAAACTTTATACGGTATTGGCGTGAATGCTGCAAAAAACACGGCCCATGCGCCATATTGATTGTATAAAGCTTCAACTTTATCAAAATATTCTTTTGCTTTGTTGTTTCCCTTTTTTTGTAATCCTGAAAAAATCCAATCAAATGCGGGGCGGCCAAGCCATTTGCCTATTGCAAACCCGACAGCACCACCTATGACAGATGCTATTGTGCACATTGCTGCAAAATATAAAGCCCTATTTGGTTCGTTTAAATCCATTGCAATTAGTAAAAAGTCAGGCGGCGGAACAAGGAAAAAGCTTTCTATAAAAGAATTTAAAGATAATCCCCATACTCCAAACTGGCTGAAAAATTGCCCCATATTATGTAAAAATTCCATTTTTTACTCCTTATTTAATAATGTTTTTAAGTTTCTTAAAAGTTTACCTTCTTTAACGGCAACCCCCTTAACTTTTGCCCTTGTTAAAATTTCATTTGTTTTTTTATTTATAACTTTTTGGTCAAAAATTATATAAAGGTTTGTAATTTCATCCACCGTTGTTTCAACAATAACGTCTTCCAAAAGTTTTGCAGACCTATGATATTTAATTTGAAGGTCAACAACAGGCATGACTGTATTAAAATCTTCATCCAATTTTTTAATATCAATGCCAATTAAATAAAGCCAATCAACTCTTCCTGCTTCCATCCAGCGAAGGTAGCTTCCATGCCATGCAACTTTATAAGAATCGGTATCAGAATATTGAACCTTAAATTCTAAGCTACTTTTTGTCATTTTCTTTTAGGTCCTTATTAAAAGTAACAAAACTTGGCGGTTGAATTACCGTTCTTACAACAAGTTTATTTTCTTTGTCTTTTGCTGTTATTATAACGTTTTTAGCTTTGTCATCCGCCTTTAAAACCACACAGCCTAAGCATTCTTTATTAATTGAATAAGCAGGTTGTGTTTTATCTATCGGGTTTTTGCACAATTTGTTCATTTCATCGGTCAATTTTACTATAATTTCAGATGGTTTTTGTTTTTTTAAATTATCCGAAAATTCCGCCAAAATTTTTGATGTCATCATGGCAGCGTTTGTTTGAAGCCTGCCATATTGCTTTTGTTCTAAACTAATCATTGCTTTTGGAACAAAATAAAAGCTAAAACCAAGAACCACTAAAAATAATACAAATATTTCAACAGGTGTTATTTTAAAACGTTTTTTATTTTCTTCTGCCATTTATTTTGCTCCCCTTATTTTTCTATAACTAAAAATGACTTAACTCTTCTTTGCGCGCCTGTATCTGAAAAAATTTCAATATCGCCGTAATTAACAGAGGTTGAAGCGCCGCCATCCATATTTAAAGCCTTATCAAGTTTTAATTTAAGGCAATAATCTCTTGCTTCCAATAAAGTTACTTTATTGTTGCCGGTAAATATTATAATATATAAATCACCAAAACCTAAAGCCCCCCTTTTTAAGCCTAAAACGGTTCTTTCTCTTCTTTTTAAAACATCCCCTGCAAGCTGGGTTGATTTTCCGCCGTTATATATAACAAAACTTTCTTCTTCCAGCCTCAAATCAGGCAAAATCATTGGCCCTGCCTGAATAGAATGTTTTATCGTGTGTTCGTTATCCGGAATATAAAAATGGTTTACAATGTCAAATGATAAATTATTTTTGGTATCTTCCAAAATTCTTAATTCTGCTCTGTTTAAAACCATCTCTAAACGGTCTGCTTTTTGAAGTGACCTTACCAAAGGAAGGTTATCAAAAATATCTTCCTCTTTTTTAGAGTCTATAATTACATTTGAAACAGGAGCACCGTTTTTGGGGTCAAAATAGCCGCCATTTACAACAAGCCTGAAATTAGGGTTATTTTTATAAACATCAGAAACTGTTGTAAGCTCATCAGCTACATAAGGCTTAATTTTTTTTGCAAATGTTTTTAAGGGAACCTTGAAAATGTAAATTCCCCCGTCTTTTTCAACTTGAATGTCTGAATTAAAAATACCAAGGGCATTTGCAGGAACAAAACCAATGAACAAAAATGTTAATAATAAAAATATTTTTTTAAACATTATAAATCCTTATATTTTTTAATTAGTATAATTGCAACAACAAAAAGTAATATCGGCAAAAATGAAGCCAAAAATGGCGGCAAAACGCCTTTTTGCGCAAGCAAGTCAAAGAAAGGCAAGGTTATATAATAACCAAAAACTATACCAACAGCAACCGTAAAGCCTACAAGCCTTTGCGACCTTGGCGGCGCAAACCCTAATAAACAGCCAATCATTGCAAACAAAATGCAAGTTAGAGGGTGTAAAAACCTTTGGTAATATTTTGATAGCATAAACCTGTATTCATCAGAAAATTCTTGCTCTTTTAAAACCTTCATATAGCTTTTTAATTCTTTATTTGTAAAGGTTCTGTCTCTTTTTGTTGAATCCACCATTAACTGATAAACTTTTTTAGAATCTGCCCCTTCTAAAAGTTTGATGTTTCCGGGGTAATAAATTCTGTCGTAAATGCCGTCTGTATTTATATGATAGGTTTTTGTATCATGTAAAATCCATTCGTTTTCATGAACGGTTGCATATTTTGCAAAAGTTATACTTTGAAATGTTATGGCATCATCGTAAACTCTTTTTGAAAAGTCAATAACAATAATGTTTTTCAGCATATTAGGCGAAAAATCCGAAACTATTACGCCTTGTTTTGGTAAATCTTTTTCATCTTTTTTGATGTATACAAAATGTGACTTATATCTTGCATTTTCACCTTCTGCTTTTGAAGCATAGGGAATCATTCTGTCGCCCACAAAAAAGCACATAACAGATAAAATCACCCCTAAAACAATAACAGGCAGCATTATTCTTGAAAAAGAAAGCCCGATGCCCCTTAAAATGCTTAATTCAGAATCCTTTGAAAGCTTATCGAAGGTAAAAATAGAACCTAATAAAATACCAACGGGCAAAGCTTTTCCCAAAACCTTTGGAAGTTCATATAAAAGCATCATGCCTGCTTGTTTTAGGTCAATCACATTTGTAAATAATTTTTTGATAATTCTAACCAAAGTTTCGGGTGCTATCCAAACAATAATGAATAATAGCAAGCAAACTAAAGTTGCAACCAAAACCTGTTTAAAAATGTATTTATCAAACAAAGAAATTTTAAACATTAATTTTTACCTTAAAGCGTGAAATCTTTACCCAAATAAAATTCTTTTGCAACGGGGTCAACCGCAACATCTTTACTTTTGCCTGAAATTTTAATTTTTCCGTCAAAAATTACATAGGCTCTATCTGTAATAGAAAGTGTTGCTTTTGGGTTGTGGTCTGTAATTAAAACCCCTAAACCCTTTTCTTTTGCAAGTTTAAAAATGTTTTCTTTAATTTCACCTATTGCAATAGGGTCAATACCTGTAAAGGGTTCATCCAATAAAATAAAATGCGGTGTTGCGGCCAATGCCCTTGCAATTTCAACACGCCTTCTTTCACCACCTGACAGGCTTATTGCGCTATAATCTCTTAATCTTTTTATGCCGAATTCATCCAATAAAGATTCAAGCATATCTTTCTTTTCGTTTTTATCAAGCTTTTCGTTCATCTCTAAAACAAGCTTAATATTGTCTTCTACCGATAATTTTCTAAAAATGGAAGCTTCTTGAGGAAGATAGCCTATCCCTAATTTTGCTCTTTCATTCATTGGTTTTTTTGTGATGTTGGTTTTTTCGCCCGTTTGTTTATTTTCTAAATAAACTTCCCCCGAATCTGCTTTTACAAGGCCTACAATCATATAAAATGTTGTGGTTTTACCTGCACCGTTTGGCCCCAATAAGCCGACAACTTCACCTTTATTTACTTCAAATGAAACATCGTTTACAACGGAACGATACCCGTAAATTTTAATAAGATTTTCAGCAATAATCCTCATTAAATTTCCCTTATTCTCATCCTTATTTTTAAATTATATTATAAAATTTATAATTCTGTTGTTTTAATTTGTTCTCCTGTTTCTAAATTTTTAACCGTGTAGAAATTGCCTTCCAATTCTTCTTCAGCAATAATTACAGCTTTTTTTGCAATTTTAGAGGCTTTTTCCAATTGTTTTGCAAATTTTCTTCCTTGCATGTCAAAATCTGCCTTAAAGCCTTTTTGCCTTAATTTTAAGGTTAAATTAATTGCAGCATCAGAAAATTTTGAAACAACAAAATAATCAAGCTTTTCTTCTTCAATTTTTTCAATTAACCCATAAAGCCTTTCAACACCAAGTGCAAAACCAACGGCAGGAGTTGGTTTGCCGCCGAGCATTTCAACAAGCCCGTCGTATCTTCCACCCCCTAAAATTGCACTTTGAGCGCCTAAAAGGCTGCTTTTTATTTCAAAAACTGTTCTTGTGTAATAATCAAGGCCTCGAACAAGCATTTTATCTATTTCATATTTAATGCCTGTTTTATCAAGATATTTTTTAACTTCTTCAAAATGTTCCTTGCATTCATCGCAGATAAAATCTTTTAAAACAACGTTTTTGATTTCATTTTTATTAAAAATTTCAATGCATTTTTCATTTTTGCAATCAAGCATACGAAGCGGGTTTTTTTGGTATCTTACTTTGCAATCTTCACAAAGTTCATCTAAATATGGTGATAAAACTTTTTTAATTTCATCTTTATATTTTTGTCTGCAAGTTGGGCAGCCAAGAGAATTTAGAGAAACCGTCAGGTTATCTATTCCGTTTTTTTTCAAAAATTCTGAAGCTAAAATAATTGCTTCAGCGTCTGCTGTTGCTTCTTTAACACCAAAAATTTCAACGCCTATTTGGTGAAATTGTCTTTGCCTTCCTGCTTGCGGCCTTTCATATCTAAACATTGGGCCCATATACCATAATTTTACAGGGGGAGAAAGCCTGTCCATTCCATGTTCAATAAAAGCTCTTACAACGCCTGCCGTGTTTTCGGGGCGAAGAGTGATTGAAGTTTCATTGCCGCCAACGTTAAAAGTGTACATTTCTTTATTAACAATGTCTGTTGAATCGCCAACGCCTCTTTTAAAAAGCTCTGTTGCTTCAAAAATAGGTGTTCTTATTTCTTTGCAGTTTGCATTTGTAAATAATTCATTTGCTCTTTTATAAATTTCTTGCCAAGTTGTAATTTCTTCAGGCAATATATCTTTCGTTCCTCTTTGTGCTTTTATCATTCTCTTTTTCCTTTTAAATAACTTTCAATAAATCCTTCAATGTTGCCATCCATAACAGATTCTACATTTCCTGTTTCATAACCCGTTCTATGGTCTTTTACCATTTTGTAGGGGTGAAAAACATAGCTTCTTATCTGTGAGCCAAAGTTTATATCAACGTTTTCACCCTTCAGGTCCGATAATTTTTTATCATGCTCCATTTTTTTAATTAATAAAAGTTTGGATGCAAGCATTTGCATTGCGGTTTCTTTGTTTTGAAGTTGCGACCTTTCTTGCTGGCATTTAACAACAATTCCTGTCGGTTTATGATAAATTCTGACTGCCGTTTCAACTTTATTTACGTTTTGGCCGCCTGCGCCCCCTGAGCGCATTGTTTCAACTTCAATTTCATCTGCGGGAATTTCAATTTTATTTTCAAAATCTTCAATAACAGGGGTAACTTCAATGCTTGCAAAGCTTGTTTGCCTTTTGCCGTTTGCATTAAAAGGGGAAATTCTAACAAGCCTGTGCACGCCTTTTTCAGCCTTTAAGTAGCCATAAGCCCATTTTCCTTTAACTTTTATTGTGGCAGATTTTATCCCTGCTTCTTCGCCGTCTGATTTATCAAGTAATTCTGTTGAATATTTTTTAATGTCAGAATATCTTAAATACATTCTTAAAAGCATACTTGCCCAATCTTGGGCATCTGTTCCGCCTGCACCTGCATTTACAGTTAAAATGGCATCATTTTGGTCATATTCATCAGATAGCATTTTTTCTAAGTCAAACTTATCTAAAAATTTAATAAGTTCATCTGCCTTAATAATGGCTTCATCCATTAAATCGGGGTCTTTTAGTTCAAGCGAAACCTTGCAATCTTCAAATTTTGTTTCATTTAATGAAAAATCATCTAAAGTTGTTTTTATATCTTTTTGTTCTTTTAAAATTTCTGCAGCTTTTTTGGAATCTTGCCAAACATCTTCGTTTTTTGTTAGATTTTCAAGTTCTAAAAGCCTTTTTTTATTACCTTCAAGGTCAAAGACACCCCCTATAAGAATTAAAGCGGGGGGTAATTTCATTTATTTTTTGTTTTAATATTTCAATTTTTTCTTCCATAACAGAAATTTTACTATAAAATTTTTTTTGATAAAATATTTAACGGTCAACTATTTTATTAAGGATTGAAAAAGATGGATTATATTAAAAACGCAATAAGAGATGTTCCCGATTTTCCAAAAAAAGGCATTCTTTTTAGAGATATAACAACTGCAATTAAAGATAAAGATGTTATGAAAAGAATGATTGATGAAATAGTTGATGCGTTTAAGGATGAAAAAATTGACTACGTTGCAGGTATTGAATCAAGAGGTTTTATTTTTGGCATGCCTGTTGCATATTCTCTTGGCTGCGGTTTTGTTCCGATAAGAAAGCCGAATAAATTGCCGGCTGAAACCTATAGTGTTGAATATGAACTTGAATATGGCACAGATAAAATTGAAATGCACAAAGATGCAATTGAAAAAGGTAAAAGAGTTCTTATAATAGATGACTTGCTTGCAACGGGCGGAACCGCAGCAGCTGCTTGCGAACTTGTAAAAAAAGCAGGGGTTTTAGTAGGGCTTGCATTTGTAATTGAACTTACCGATCTTAAAGGAAGAGAAAAACTTCCAAAAGATGTTAAAATTTTAAGCCTTGCAAAGTATTAAAAAATAAATTTTTTTAATATATAATTAAAAAAATTATGAAAAACTGTCTAAAAAAACAAGGTAAATTGTTCGTTGTCACGGGCCCATCGGGTGTTGGCAAGGGAACTATTTTGAATAAATTTTTTGAAAATAACAAAGAAAACGTTTGTTATTCCGTTTCTATGACAACAAGAAAGCCCCGCCCCGTTGAAGTTGATGGGGTAAATTACTTTTTTGTTTCAAAAGAAGAATTTGAAAAAGCCGTTAAAAATGATGAATTCCTTGAATGGGCAGAATATTCAGGAAATTATTACGGAACAAACAAAAACTTTGTTTATGAAAAATTGAATAACGGGGTGAATGTTATTCTTGAAATTGAAACCCAAGGTGCAAAAAAAGTTATGGAAAAATTCCCCGATTGTATTTCAATCTTCTTTGCACCCCCAAGCATAGAAGAACTGGAACACAGGCTAAGGGGCAGGCACACGGAAGATGAAGCTTCCATCCAAAAAAGATTAAATGCGGTTAAATTGGAACTTTGTTGCATTGAAAATTATAAATATAATATAATAAATGATGAAGTTGAAGCTGCTTATAACAAATTGCAAGCAGTATATGATTATGAAACTTCAGATAAAGAAGAAAGAAATGATGACTAAAAATGTTTTAATAGGTTTGACAGGTTCAATTGCCGCTTATAAAACGGCTGAATTAATCAGACTTTTTAAAAAAGAAGGAATGGAAGTTAAGGTTGTTTCAACCGAATCGGGGCTTTTGTTTTTGGGCGAAAAAACTCTTGAAACCTTATCAAATAACCCTGTTTACGTTGATACTTTTCAAAAACATTTAGAAACAAAACATATAAGCCTTGCAGATTGGGCAGATGTTTTTGTTATAGCGCCAATTAGCGCAAATTCCATTTCAAAAATAGCCGCAGGAATTGCAGATAACCTTTTAACTTCACTTTCTTGTGCTTATTTAGGGAAAAATAAACCCCTTTTTATAGCGCCTGCAATGAATGACGGCATGTGGAACAACCCCATTATTAAAGAAAACATTTTAAAATTAAAAAATATAGGGGTTAATGTAATAGAACCAATAAATGGTTTTCTTGCCTGCGGGTCTGAAGGAACAGGCAAAATGGAAGACCCTTCAATTATTTTTGAAAAAGTTAAAAATTCTCTAATTAAAAAAAAGAATAAAAAAATTGTTGTAACAGCAGGCGGCACAAGAGAATATATTGATCCTGTGAGGTTTATTTCAAATTCATCATCCGGCAAAATGGGAATTTCCCTTGCAGATGCAGCCTATAATATGGGCTATGACGTTAGTTTAATTACAACGGTTAATGTTAAAAAACCATATAATGTAATTCCCGTTGAAACGGCAGAAGATATGCTGAATAAAACAAAAGAAGAATTTTTAAATGCCGATTATTTAATTATGGCGGCCGCCGTTTCAGATTTTAGAGTTAAAAACAACAAAAATTCAAAAATAGAAAAAAGTGAAATTAATAACGGTTCATATAATGTTGAACTTGTCTTAAATCCTGATATACTTAAAAATATAGCCCAAATTAAAAAAGAAAATCAAAAAGTTATAGGTTTTTCGCTCTCAACAGAAAATTTAGTTGAAATTGCAAAAAGAAAATTAAATGAAAAAAACCTTGATTTTATTGTTGCAAATGAAGCCAAAGTTGCACTAAACAAAGATACAAACGAAGTTTTAGTTATTGATAAAAACGAAAATATTAAAAAAATCGGCCCTTCTAGAAAAGAAGAAATTGCGAAATTGATTTTGGAGATTGTATTATGATAAAAACTGAAAACATTATTTCAAAAATTGAAAAATACGCTTCTCTTGATTTAGCCGAACCTTGGGATAATTCAGGCTGGCAGATAGATTTATGCCATGATTATACAAATAAAGTTATGGTTGCTCTTTCTTTAACAAAAGACAGTTTAGAACAAGCAATTACAAACGATTGCGATTTAATTATCACTCACCACCCGTTAATTTTTGATAAATTAAACGCAATTAATGATGCCGTTATTATTGAAGCAATTAAGCATAATATTTCAGTTTATAGCGCACATACAAACCTTGATAAAACTTATGGGTCAACAACAGATGCTCTAGCTGGAGTCTTAGGGCTTAAAAATTTAATTACTGTTGATGATTACATTAAAATTTCACACCTTAAAGATGAAATTGCACTGGATGAATTTTTAGAAAATGCAAAAGTAGCGCTTGGGGTTGAAAGAATTAAATTAATTAACCCCTCCGGTGTCGAAACAGTTAAAAACATTGCAATTTCAGCAGGTGCAGGCGGAAGCTTTATTAAAAAATTAAGAGAATATGATATTGACCTTTATTTAACAGGTGATATTAAATTTCACGCAGCGCTTGAGGTTAGAAACTTTGCAGCAGCTGATATCGGGCATTTTGATTCAGAAATTCCCGTTTTACCAATTTTACAAGGCCTTATTGCAAAAACGGGCGTTGAAGTTATAATTGCAAATGAACATGTGCCTTGGACTTATATTTAGGAGATAAATTTTGACAATCAGATTTTTAACATCGGGTGAATCTCACGGAAAATGCTTAAATGCAATAATAGAAGGCATTGGCTATGGGTATGAGCTCGATTTTGATTTTATAAATAATGAATTAAAAAACCGCCAGCAAGGTAAAGGCCGCGGCGGCAGAATGAAAATTGAAACAGATAAAATTGAAATAAAATCGGGGGTAAGGTTTAATAAAACAACGGGTTCTCCTATTTGTATAGAAATAAATAACCGTGATTTTGCAAACTGGCAAATTCCAATGTCAATTTCAAAATTTGATTTTGAAAAATTAAACGAAGATGAGAAAAACGAAATAATACAAAAAATTGAAGAAAAGAAAATCACGCATGTTCGCCCGGGCCATGCGGATTTAGCAGGTGCTATTAAATTTGGGGCAGATGACATCAGAGATATTTTAGAAAGATCCTCTGCAAGAGAAACTGCAACAAGAGTGGCAGTTGGTGCAATTTGCCAAAATATTCTTCAAAAATTTGGAATTTTTGGAAATTGCGAAGTGGTTTCTATTTGCAATGAAACAAATGAAAATAAAATTGATGAAAAAATTGATGAAGCAAAAAAGCTTGGTGTTAGTCTTGGCGGGGTTGTCAGAGTAAAATTTAAGGGCGCTCCCGTTGGGCTTGGAAGTTTTGTTCATTGGGATAAAAGAATAGACGGCCTTTTTGCGCAAGCTTTAATGAGCATTCCTGCAATAAAATCTGTTGAAATTGGCTTAGGGAAAGAAGTTGCTAATTTTACGGGCGATAAAATTCACGATGAAATTTTTTATGAAAACGGCAAAATCACCCGCCACACAAATAATGCAGGCGGCATTGAAGGCGGCATGACAAATGGTGAAGAAATTGTTTTAACATGCGCCATGAAACCAATTCCAACAATGAATAAGGCATTATCTTCCATTGATATTAAAGATAAATCAAAAGTTGAAGCACACTTTGAAAGGGCAGATACCTGCGCTGTTGAAGCATGCGCTACTGTTGCACTTAATATGGCTTCAATTGTTTTATTAAACGCTTTCTTTGATAAATTTGGCGGCGATAGCTATATTGAAACAAAGAGAAATTATGAAGCAAGATAGAAAATCGCTTATATTAACAGGAATGCCGGGGTCCGGCAAAACAACAATAGGGCTTAATTTGTCAAAAAAATTAGGCTTAACTTTTTATGACCTTGATTTTTTAATTGAAGAAAATGAAAAAAGGAAAATAACCGAAATTTTTGAAATGGATGGCGAAGAATATTTCAGAAAAAAAGAAACAGAAATAATTAAGAATTTTCCCTACAAAGCTCCTTATATTCTATCTTTAGGGGGCGGCACAATCACAAGAGCGGAAAATGTTTTTCTTTTAAAAAATATAGGCAAAATTTTCTACCTAAAAGCAAGCCCTGAAATTATTTTTGATAGAATAAAAGATGATAAAACAAGGCCTTTATTATTAAAAGAAAACCCTAAAAAAGCCTTGTTTGAACTTTATGAAAAAAGGCATCTTCAATATGAAACATCTGCCGATTTTATTGTTGATGCAAATAAAAAAACAGACGAAACAGTTTTTAATATAGTGGAAATATATGAAAAAATTAACGGTTAATGCTAAAACAAAAAATTACGATATTACTATTAAAGAAGGCTTAATAGCGGAAATTTTAGATTATCTTCAACAAGATAAGAAAAAATTTCTTATAACAAATAATACTTTAGAAAAATTATACCCTGATTTAGTTAGCAGTTTTGAAAATAAAATTGTTATAAAAGATGGCGAAGAATATAAAAATTTTGAAACTTTTGAATTTATTATAAATGAGCTTTTGAAAAGAAAAATTGAAAGAAAAGATTTGATTTTAGCCCTTGGCGGGGGTGTTGTGGGTGATTTGGCAGGGTTTGCGGCTGCAAGCGTTTTAAGAGGTGTAAATTTTGTTCAAATTCCAACAACCCTGTTATCTCAGGTAGATTCATCCGTTGGCGGCAAAACAGGTTTTAATACAAAATACGGAAAAAATTTAATAGGCGCTTTTTATCAGCCTGAATCCGTTTTGATAGACACAAATTTTCTAAAAACCTTGCCTGTTAGAGAAATTAAAACAGGCTTAGGTGAAGTTGTTAAATATTCATTTATTGAAAAAAATTGCAGTGATGATGAAAAAATTCACCTTTCAAAATATTTAGATGAAGCAGACTCTAATAATTTAGATTTTAAGGAAATTATTTATAGATCCGTTGCACTTAAAGCTTCCGTTGTTTCAAAAGATGAAAAAGAAGCGGGCTTAAGGGCAGTTTTAAACTTTGGGCACACTTTCGCTCATTCAATTGAAACAATTACAAACTATAAAAAATTCACCCATGGTGAAGCCGTTGCAATGGGCATGAAGCTTGCATTTGAACTTTCTTACAACCTTAATTTTATAAACAAGGAATACCTTGATTATGCTTTTAATTTAATAGATAAATTTAACCTTGCACCTGTTTATAAAATTGAATGCGATAAAGATGAATATATTAACATAATGAAATCTGATAAAAAGGTTTCAAATTCAAAAATAAGGCTTGTTTTGCCAACTTCAAAAGGCGAAGTTAAAATTTTTGATAATATAAAAGAAGATGATATTAAAAAAGTTTTATAAAAAAGGGGGCAAATTTAACCCCCTCTTTTTTTATTCAAATAAGCCCATTTTATCGCCCAGTTCATAGGTTTTTTCATCTACACAAACGGGAATTTTTTTCATCCCTATATTTTTCATTGCAAAATATGTGCAGTGGTCAGGGTCATCTGTCATTTGAATTAAATCTATAAAAATTGAATCATCGTTCAAATTTTCTGCGCCAAAATTTTCAACATATTCAATAGCGCCTTTTATTCCGCCTGCCATATCAGATGATAAAACAAGCGTTGGGGCAATAATTTCATCGCCTGATTTTAAGCTGAAATCTGCATCTTGTTTGAAATAATTTTTGTAATCTTTTCCAACATGGTCAAAATTTCCAAGTGTTTGTTTTTTTGCAAGTTCGTCTAATTTTTGAGCATCAACTAAAACAATTTTTGTTTTTTCATCGCTTCTTTTTGGTTTTGTTGTTCTTTCAATTACATTTTCAGGGTTTAAAAGTTCAGTTTCGTTTAACCTTGTAAATTTAATTCCTGCGTTTTTGCAAAAACTTTCAATATATTCATCAAAAGCGTCAGGTGTAACAATTGTAGCTGTTAAAATTACTTCCTTGCCGTCAATAGTTGGAATTGACGGTTCTTTTGCATAATCGGAAAATTCCATTTTTGTTTTAATGCCAGAGGTTTCACATTTATTCAATAATTCAAAATAATCTTGAATACCTTCGTTTTCTCTGTTGTAAACTTTATATGTTCCTTGAAAAGAAATCGGACTAATCATTTTTTCTCCTTTATATTTTGTAAATGTACAAAGAACATCAAAAAAAATTTTTGCTAAATAAGTTATTGCTTATTCTCTTTGTTTGTAATATAAAAAACTTGTAGTAGTATTACTTTAAAAGGAGCCAAATTATGGTAAATGTAGCAATTAACGGCTTTGGTAGAATCGGCAGAAATACTCTTCGTGCTGCTATCAAAGAAGGTATTTATGACAAAATTAATTACGTTGCAATCAACGACCCGGGTTTAACTCCTGCAAACGCTGCTCATGTTTTCAAATATGACTCAGTTATGGGCAAATTCGAAGGCACAGTTGAAGTTGCAGAAGACGGCCTTATCATCAACGGCAAAAAAATTAAATTCTATTCAGAAAAAGACCCAGCTCAACTTCCTTGGAAAGAATTAAATGTTGACGTTGTTGTTGAATCAACAGGTTTCTTCACAGATGCAACAAAAGCAAAAGCTCACTTAGACGCAGGCGCTAAAAAAGTTATCATCTCAGCTCCTGCTAAAAACGAAGACAAAACAATCGTTTTAGGTGTTAACGAAAATGAATATGATCCTAAGCTTCATAACATCATTTCAATGGCATCTTGCACAACAAACTGCTTAGCACCTGTTGCTAAAGTTTTAGACAAAGAATTCGGTATCGTTAAAGGTTTAATGACAACTGTTCACTCATACACAGGCGACCAAAGAATCTTAGACGCAGGCCACAAAGACCCAAGAAGAGCTAGAGCAGGCGCTTTGAATATCGTTCCTACAACAACGGGCGCTGCAAAAGCTGTTGCTTTAGTATTACCTCAATTGAAAGGTAAATTAAACGGCTTCGCTATGAGAGTTCCTACTCCTGACGTATCAGTTGTTGATATCGTTGTAGAAACAGAAAAACCTGTTACAGCTGAAGCAGTTAACGCTGCTCTTAAAGCTGCAGCTGATGGCAAAATTCTTTGCTACTCTGAAGAACCACTTGTTTCATCAGACTACATTGGTTCAAGCCAATCTTCAACAGTTGACGCTGCTCTTACAATGACAATGGGCGACAACATGGTTAAAGTTATTTCTTGGTATGATAACGAATGCGGTTATTCAACAAGATTAGCTGAAACAACATTAATGGTTGCTTCAAAATTATAATTTTGAAATAAAGCCAAATTTAAAAACCCTGCAATTGATTTTGCAGGGTTTTTAATTATTAAAAATTGCACCAAAATGTATTATCTTGGTGCAATTTTGTTCTTTTTATTATCATAACATTGTTTTAGAGTTTATTCAACGGGTGTTATTTTACCCCTTTTTAATTTTTTCTTTTTTGTTATTCCCTTGTTATCTTTCTTTTCACCCCTTGCAACAAATTAATACAAAAAGGTGCAATGAATGAAAAGATTGTACTTTTAAAATCAAATTTTTATTGAAAGGTATTTTTAATCTTTTACCTTTTGCCTATTTTCTTTCTTTGGCTCAAACGCCGCACGCAAAGAAAGAAAATAGGCAGGAAAAGAAAGAAACGCGGCTTAAATATGTTTAGTCTTTTCTTTTAAAATCATCTGTCCCCTAAGCTGTTCAGAGTCGGGGCTGCGTTATTAATTAAGAAGATTAATTTTAAAAGTGATATGTTAAACCTAAAAAAGGTCACTCCCGCCCCGACGCCTCACCTTTCGGTAAAGACAGATGATTTTAAAAGTATCATTGGCGGAAAAAAGTTAAAAGTTAAAAACAAAAAAAACAAAGCAAAAACAATAAATTAATGAAAGGATTAAAAATGAAAAGATTAAGAGGTTTTACACTGGCAGAAGTTTTAATAACTTTAGCTATTATTGGCGTTGTTGCAGCAATATCTATTCCAAGTGTTATTTCAAACTCTCAGCAGCAAGAATTTAAAACAGGTTTAAGAAAAGCTGTCAGCGTGCTAAATTCAGCCATTACAATGAATATGGCAATAGATGGCGAAAGCCCTTATGATAATGCAAATTTGTATGGTTATTTAATGAGGCATATGAGTGTAATATCATCATACACAAGATTGACTGATAGATTTCATGTTTATTTTAATGATAATATTTCAATAGCTAATTCCATATTTTATACTACTGATGGAATGAGATATGAAATTAGGTTTGGTGCATCAAATCTAAATAAAAAACTTCATGAAGGTGGAACTCTCTGTACTGTTGGAATGGCAGGTTCATTAAATGAAGCAACAAACAGTTTTTGTGGAGGTTGCGGTTCTTATGGATTAAACAACAATCCGGATGGCACAACGAAACCGCCTTGTTTAATTACTGTCGATGTTAATGGTGACAGAAAGCCTACACCCGCAAATGCTGCCTGCAAAAGCCCCAGTTGCGCAAATGAAAATAAGTATAAATACTCCGATGCACTTGGCTTAAAACTATCTGATGTTTTTTCAATCATGATAACAGATAAACAAGCAATCCCCTATGGTGTTGCTGCTCAAAGGGCAATGTATCAGGCGCAGAAATAGAACTTTTCTTGACAAAAACAATTTAGTCCATAAAATAATGTTAGGAATACCTAACAAAGTAAGGGCTAATTTATGTTTCTTATCATCAAGGCATTGTTGTCAGGAGTAATTATACTGTTAATTACAACAATTTCTAAAAAGGCATCTTTGCTTGGCGGAATTGTTGCAATGATGCCTTTTAATATTATTCTTTCTTTAATTTGGTTAAATTATGAAAAAAAGGATACTAACCTTCTTTGGAATTTTTCAAAAGCAGCGCTTTTTGGGGTTGTTCCAACAATAGTTTTTCTTTTATTTTTAATTTTTTTCCTTCAGAAGAACTTTAAATTTTCAAACGCTCTTTTAATTTCAATTGCATTTTTGGGTGTTGCTGCTTATTTGCAATACAAACTTTTAAAAAGTTTTTAGATTAAAGATTTTTTATGTTTGAAAATTGATTGTTTCTTGAAATTGCAATTTTGCCGCTTCGAACAAATTCTTTTACGCTATATGGGCGAACAAGTTCAATGAGTGCTTGAATTTGTTTTTCATCGCCAACCGCTTGCAAGATGTATATTTTATCTGTTATATCGATAATTTTTGCATTTGTGGCTTCTGCAATTCTTAAAATATCACTTTTTTCTTCGTCTTTGACTTGAATTTTAATTAAAGCAATTTCTCTTTCAACGGCTTCGTTGATGTTCAGGTCTGCCACTTTAATAACGGGAATGAGCCTGTTTAATTGTTTTGTGATTTGTTCAACTGCGGCTTCATCTCCGCCTGTTATAATTGTTACTCTTGAATAAAGCCTGTCTATTGTTGGGGCAACGGTTAAGCTTTCAATGTTATAGCCCCTTCCTGAAAACAGGTCTACAATTCTTGATAATACACCTGATTCGTTTGTAACCAATATTGATATTGTATGAAAGTTTTCCATTTTGTTTTTTCCTTTTAATTAGCAATCGTTTGATAAAAGCACTTTTGTTAAGGGTTCGCCTGCTAAAACCCAAGGGTAAACCATTTCCATTGATTCTGTAACAAAATCAATAATAACGGGAGATTTAGCTTCAAGTGCTTTTTTGATTGCAGGTTCAATTTCTTCTTCATGCTCCACCTTTATGCCAACTGCCCCATAGCTTTCTGCCAGTTTAACAAAATCGGGGTGAGAAATTTTGGTTTCAGAATAGTGCTTATGGTAAAGTTTTTCTTGCCATTGGCGAACCATACCAAGGTAGCCGTTATCTATTATGCAATTTATAACTTTAAAGCCGTAATCAACGCAAGTGGCCATTTCTTGAATATTCATCTGAATTGAACCGTCGCCTGCAATGTTCAAAACCAATTGCTCAGGGTGTGCTGCGCATGCGCCCATTGCAGCAGGAAAACCAAAGCCCATTGTGCCAAGGCCCCCTGATGTCACAAGTTTTCTTGGTTCATTAAATTTAAAAAGTTGTGCTGTCCACATTTGGTGTTGGCCAACTTCCGTGCAAACAATAGGGTTATATTGTTTTGTTAATTCATAAAGTTTTTTTATAACAGTGAGTGCTGAAAGCTTATTTGAAACGGGCGCAGGAATTGCTCTTTTTTGGCGCCATTCGTCAATTTGATTGAGCCATTTTTCTTTGTCTTCTTTATAAATATTCGGGTTAGTTTTTTCAAAATCTTTAATCAAACCGATTAAAACATTTTTAACATCCCCTACAATTGGAATATCTGCTTTAACATTTTTTGAAATTGAGCAAGGGTCTATATCAACGTGAATGACGTGTGCATCTCTTGCAAATCTTTGCAGGCAGCCTGTAATTCTATCGTTAAACCTTGTGCCAAGTGCAAAAATAACATCAGCATGGGAAACTGCATGGTTTGCCCAGAAGTTGCCGTGCATGCCAAGCATTCCTAAATCAAGCGGCGAATTTGAAGGGAATGTGCCTGTTCCCATAAGCGTGTGGACAACAGGAATTTGAAGCATATTTGCAACTTTTAAAAGTTCTTCGTGAGCGCCTGAAGTTAAAACGCCGCCGCCTGAAATTATAACGGGCCTGTGGGCTTCAGATAACATTTTTAAGGCTCTTGAAATTTGAATTGGGTGCCCTTTGTAGTTTGGGTTATAGCCAGCTAATTTAACAGTTTTTGGGTAATCAAAAGTTGTTTTTTGAGTTAGAACATCTTTTGGAAGGTCAACCACAACAGGCCCCGGTTTTCCGGTTGTTGCAATATGGAAGGCTTCTTTTATTATTCTCTGCAGGTCTTTAACATCTTTTACAAGATAGTTATGTTTACAGCAAGAACGTGTAATACCCACAACGTCTGCTTCTTGGAAGGCATCGTTTCCGATTTGAGATAAGCCGACTTGGCCTGTAAAGACAACAATCGGGTAGCCGTCATAATAAGCATTTGCTATGCCTGTTATTGTGTTGCAAGCTCCGGGGCCTGATGTTACAAGTGCAACACCCGGTTTTCCCGTTACTCTTGCATAGCCTTCTGCTGCATGAACTGCAGCTTGTTCGTGCCTTACTAAATAATGTTTAATTTTATCTTGATTATATAAAGCTTCATATACAGTAAGAATAACGCCTCCGGGGTATCCGAAAATTTCTTTAACGCCTTCTTCAACAAGCGATTTTAATAAGATTTCTGCGCCTGTGTACATTTCTTTTGTCATACTTTCAAAAACTCCAAAATTTTTGCTATAATCGCATTATAATATGAAAACGATTTTTTGGGAAAAATGCAAGTGCTAAATATAACCAATTATGAAAAGAATTTAACTTTAGGGAGTTTAAAAGAAGTTTTAGATTATTTGCCGATTATCCTTGTTTTGGGAATAATTGCTGGTTTTGGTTCTTTTACAACTCTAATTGGTGCATTTATTCTTTCGCTTGTTTTTCTCATTTTTGGAAAAAAATATTCTTTTATTTTTGCGCCAACTGTTGCTTTCGTTTTAAGTGCAGCTTCAATAAATGTTTCATTGGGCGGAAAAAGCGAAACTTTATTTGCGCTTTTATTCGTTTCTTCTTTATTAACAATTTTGATTTCGCTTTTAAATGTTCACAAAAAAACGCTTTTAACCATTCCAAAGCCTGTAATTTCAGGGTTTATGACAGGGTGTTTTGTTTCTGCCTTAATGCTTTCAATTCCTTTAATGTTTGGTCAAAAAACGTTTAGCAGCTTGCCTTTAATGTTAAATTCAAAAGTTTCTCTTTTTTCAAATGTTAATGAAATTTCAATTGTTTTTTCATGTTTAACTTTTGCAATATATTACTATTTTTCAAAAAGTAAAATAAAAATTCTTCCTTCTGCTTTTTTAGCGGTTATTTTTACAGGGTTTATTAATTATTTTTATGGTTTTAATTTGGAAAATATATATATTGGAATAAAAGCTTTTACCCCCGTTGCAACCGCAGATTTTGGGCATTTTATAAGGCTTTTGTTTTCCGGAATTTTGCTTTCTCTTGTTATTGTTGTTGAAACTTTATTAAATTTAAAAATTTCAAAAAAAATGAACGGTATGACAAAAAGCCCTAAAAAGCCTTTGTTTTTGCTTGGGCTTGCAAATGCCCTTGCTTCAATAACAGGTTCTGTTGGGGGAACATTAGCAATAAGAAACGAAAACGGCAAAAAGAAACTCTTAACTTTAATTGAAGCCGTTGTTTTGTTCTTTTTTATAATGTTTTTTGAAAAAATTTCAAGTTTTATTCCAATTTGTGCAATTGGTTCAATTTTATTTATAAAATCTTATGAAATAATTAAAAACTATATTTTGGCTCAAAAAATTAAGATATTTTCTTCTAAAATAATTTTTGCAATTTGCCTTTTTGCAACGCTATACAATGTTATATTTGGCTTAATGGTTTCAATTGTTTTTGCCCTTATTGTTGAAACAAGAAAATAATTATTCACCTATATAATCGCATTTTATTATATTGTTTTTTGAATCAAACCCTGTTATTAAAAATTTTGAATTTTTGTTCAGTAAAAATTCATCTTCCATCCAGTGTCTTCTGTCTATATTAAAAAGCCCTTCAATGTCAACATATTTTGAATTTTTTGGAAAATTAATTTCTAAAATCGGGTTGCCTGAATTGAAGGCTTTTGCTACATCTAAATTTGTTGTTGTTGAACAAAATGAACTATCTTTGTAAATGCTGCCAAGAGTTGACAGTGTTTTCATTTCTTCTTCGGTTAAACGTTGTTGCAATGCTCTGTATAATGTTTTATCTTCGCTTGTTCTAAAAACTTTGCTTTCGTCACTATATATATCTGTTAATGTTTGTATGGTTTTTTTAGCTTCATCTTCAAAAGAACCTGAAAAAAGCTTTCTTTCTTCTCTTAAATTTCTGTGTATTTCATCAGGGTGATATTTATAGTAATAAAGTGCATCCATTTCATCTTTATTATAGTGGTGAGTTTTTTTGCCGTTTGAATCATAAACATCAACCTCATTTGTATTTTTATTTAATACAAACCCTTGTGTTAATTTTCCTTTTTCATCAAAATAGCAAGCTGCACGTTTTTTATCATCATATAGGCCTTCAAAGCCTTCTATGGGGTCGCCAATTTGTATATATACTATGTTTTTTCCTTTTCTTGTGTCAACGTGGGTTCTTTTTTTAATTGTTTCATTTTGGGTAAGCGTTTTTTGAATAAATTCCTCTGCCCTTCTTGCCATATTTTTTGGTTCATTGGACGCAATCATTCTGCCTTCTGATTCAAGGCAATTAAGACACGAATTATCTGTTTTTAATTCTTTTTGCTCGCTTTTTTAATGTTTCCAAATGCCAAAGCCGGCCTTAAGTTACAAATATTTTGAAGTTTGCTTATTTCCATAGTTTAATAAACAAAAAGAACAAAAAAATATTGCTAAATTAATTGTACTAACATTTTTTTGTTATAAAATTTTGGTTATGGATAAGAAAATAAAAGCAGCATTAATTTTTGGAACAAGGCCCGAAGCTATTAAAATGGCGCCTGTTGTTTTGGAATTTCAAAAAAGAGAAGAAATTGAACCTGTTGTAATTGTAACGGCACAGCACAGGCAAATGTTAGATTCTGTTTTAAATTTATTTAAAATTAAGCCCGATTTTGACCTTAATTTAATGAGGGAAAATCAAAATTTGTGGAATTTAACATCAGATATTTTACTTGGAATCAAAACAGTTTTAGAAGAAACAAAGCCCGATGTTGTTTTAATCCACGGTGACACAACAACTGCTTTTGCAAGTTCATTATCTGCTTTTTATGCAAGAATTCCCGTTGCCCATGTTGAAGCGGGGCTTAGAACGTTTGATAAGAATTACCCTTTTCCTGAAGAAATAAACAGGGTTTTAGCAGATTCGGTTTCAGATTTTCATTTTTGCCCCACATATGGCTCTATTGAAAATTTAATTAATTCAAATGTTAAAGATGGGCTTTATGAAACAGGAAATACTGTTATAGATGCGCTTTTACATACAATTGAAAACAACCCTGTTGACCTTTCTTATTTGAATTTGGATAAAAATTTAAAAACCATTCTTTTAACATCTCATAGAAGAGAAAACTTTGGCGAACCATTGGAAAACATTTGCAAAGCGGCAATTGAAATTGTTAATAACCATAAAGATGTTGAAATTGTTTATCCTGTGCATCCTAACCCGAATGTTAAAAATACGGTTTATAAATATTTATCAAATGTAGAAAGAATTAAATTAATTGAACCCTTGGATTATGCGCCATTTTGTTCTTTGATGAAAATGAGCAAAATCATTTTAACGGATTCAGGCGGTGTTCAAGAAGAAGCGCCATCGTTGGGGGTTCCCGTTCTTGTTTTAAGAGATGAAACAGAACGCCCTGAAGCTGTCATTTCAGGCGGTGTTAAGCTTGTTGGTTCCAACATTGAAAAAATTACCAAAAATGTTGATATTTTATTAACAGATGATAATGAATATCAAAAAATGGCACAAGCAAGAAACCCATATGGAGATGGTTTGGCATCTAGAAGAATAGCAGACATTTTGATTGAAAAATTAAGCTAAAATTAAATTGTTGTTTTGTGTTCTTGTGTGCCTGTTTCATAGCCAACGTGAGAATAAATTATCGGAATAACTTTTCCCATTTGTTTTGCAAAAGGAACCTTGCTCATTGCAATAACGCCTATAATATCATCTGCATGAACAATTGTGTCTGATAATTTCATTTCTCTTTGTTCGAAATTTTCTTTGTCGTTTTTAAAAATTGTTTTGTTAATGCCGTTTGAAAGTTTATTTGAAATAAACATGCCTGAAATTATTCCGCCTGCAACAATTGCAGCTTTTCCCAAAATGTTTGTTTTGATATTGTTTTTTTCTGCAATGTGTTCTGCCCCTGCAATAATTCCCATTGGAATCATGCAGTTTAAAAAGCCATATATACCTTCTTTAACTTTTTTTGTTCTGTTTTCTTTGTTTTTATCAACGGCAAAGCCTGCACCTAAGCCTGCTAAAATTGAACCAGTAACAGAAAGCCCTATTTGTTTAATATCTTTAACTTCCACAAAACCGGTTATGGCATTTGCTTTTTCTTTTAATTTTGAACCTTCTTTTTGAAAAACATCTTTTAAGTTATCTAATTTGCCGTTTTTTGCATTATAAATTGCAAGCGGAACAATGGCGCCTGCAAGCGAAGCAACTGCAACAGCTGTTGCTGTTTTGCTTTCTTTTAATTTTATTTTAGCTTCGGTTTTATCTTTAATTTCTTGCCTTTGATTATGAAAGCTTTTAAAGGCACTATTTGAATTATTGGTGATTTTCATAGCAAATTATATTCTAGCACAAACAAATCAAAACAAAATATAGTAAATTATTGACATTGTTTTAAAATTCTTTTTCTAAGTAGTTAAAAAGTTTCTCAAAATTTTTATAAAGTTCTTCTTTTTTAATTTCTTCATCGCATTCAATTGTAATAATCGGAATATTCCTCTCAACTCCAAAATATGTTCCCATGCTCCCGGGGGTTGCATATCCAATATCAGCTTCTATCGGGTAATTTAAAAATTCTGATATTTTTTTTGCTAAAGGTAGTGTTATGGGATTATTTATTCCGTCATAATTTATTATTTTGTATGGAGTATGGATTGTTATAATGGCATCAAACTTAATTTCATTTGTTAAATTGACCAAAAAATTTGTTTCAATTTCAGAGTTTGGTTCAAACCCCCCAAAATAATTATCTTCTTTTTTTGTTAATTCCCAGTTTTTAGAGGGAAAATTTCTATTTATATCAACTCCTGAACTGTTTTTTCTTTTATTTGAAAAATTCAGCCTTGGAATATAGAACAAATTGTTTTTAATTGTCCTTGTTTGATTTTTTAAAAATTCTTCAATTAAAAACTCGCCAACAGGTTCATCACCATGAATAACGCCAACAACAAGAACGTTTTTTGGCGTTTTATTATTGGCGTTGTTTAAAAATTTATAAAGTTTAATTTCCAATTTTTAGGTTATCCTTTGGAACATATACCCGATACCTCTTGCTGTTAAGATTAATTCGGGGTTTGTCGGGTCTGCTTCAAGTTTGCTTCTTAATCTTGAAATGTGAACATCAACTACACGTGTGTCAATTCTGTGATCCGGCGGATATGCCCAAACGTGCTGCAAAATTTCATTTCTTGAATAAGCTTGGCCTGAATTATTTACAAGAAGTTCAAGCAGTGAAAATTCCATGCCTGTTAATCTGATTCTTTCGTTTTTCCTATACACTTGGCGTCTTGCAGTGTCAATTTTTATGCTGCCTGTTGTAATAACGTTTTTAGCGGTTTTACCCATAGGTGCAGCAGATTCTTTTGTGTTTGTTCTTCTTAAAACTGCTTTAACCCTTGCTTCAAGTTCTTTTGGGCTGAATGGTTTAATAACATAATCATCGGCACCAAGTTCTAAACCTGTAATTCTTTCTGAAACATCACCAAGTGCTGTTAAAATAATAATAGGAACATCAGAGGTTCTTCTTATTTCTCTTGTAACGCCATAGCCATCCATTTTCGGCATCATAACGTCTAAAATAACCAAATCGGGATTGGTTTTATTGTAAACTTCAACTGCTTCTTCGCCGTCTTCTGCCGTAACAACATCATACCCTTGCATTTTTAAACGGGTTTCAAGAATTCTTCTGATACTGGCTTCATCATCGGCAACTAAAATTCTTTGCTTATTGTCGGAAGTTTCATTTTGAATATCATCGGTCATACACTAACTACCCTTTTTGTAACTAAAAACTAATTTCTTAAACAATATTAACATACCTTAATAAATTTTAAAAGCAGTTTTTTTAAAAAATCTCTAAAAAATTTAAAAAAAAGAAAAGCCGGTTTTAAGCCGGCATAAGGTTACAAGTTTATTTAGGATTATAGGAGTTTAAATTTGTTATGCTAATTTAATAGCGTCTGATTGAATGTTTTGGCTGATTCTTTGATCATAAGATTGAAGTTCAGCTTCTTTTGCTTGTAATTGAGTTTCAATTCTTGTTTGTTCAGCCTGTAATTCTTTTTCGTATTCATTTATGTATTGCTGCATTTGTTCTGAATACTGTTGAAGTTCTTCTTTGTAAATTTCATTGAAAATTGTTGTTGCATCATAGTTTGTGCCGTCAATTGTGCCCATTGCATAACCGTATTGGTTGCCTGTCATACCGTTTGTTTGTGCTAATTGTTGAAGATAAGCGTTTGTTTTAACGGTTGCTGATTGATAAGCAGCACTTGCAGAATTTGACATAAAATCTAACTGAGTGCCAAAAAGTGAAGATGGACAGCTTGCCATTTCTGAAAATGTGATTGTACCATCGGCAATATTATTTGTGTAATTTGCCAAATCTTGAATTTGTTGAGAAATTTTTACGTCTTGGTATTGCAAATCAGAAACTTCTTGCTTGAGTTGCATCTTTCTCATGGATAGCATAATCCAAGTCATTTTGTTTGCCTCCTAACCTAAATTTAAACTAACTTCTTCCATTTTTTGAAGATTTAAACTAACCTTTAAATTCTTAATCTAAACCTTCATATTAACCTTACAATGTAATAAAGTATTTTTTTCCTTAAAAATTGCATGGTCTAAACTTTTCTGTTAACATTTCTTAACAAATAAAAACAGGGGCATTTTGTTTTGCCCCTGTTTGGTTTTATTTTTTTATTTTATTTTATTTTATTTTATTCTTTTACAAGAAGCTCTGAATTTTTAACATCCATAATAAAATATGGAGTTTGTTTGTCTTTTTCTTTTAAGAATAAAACAAAGGGTTTATCAAAGCGGAATTTTCTTTCATTTTGAATAATCGGCATAGACATTTTCATAATTAAAGCAGCTTCGCTTTTTAGGGAGCCCCCTTTATTATCAAGGTTAAATTCTGCTGTTTGAATTGCGCCTGAAATTACATAATCTGAACCTTTAATGGCTTTATTTGTTAATTCTTTATATTCAAAGTTTTCTTTAAATTTAATATATGGAACAATTAAAGAATCGCTTTCATTAAATTTTTTATTTCCTTTAAATTCAGCTGTTTTTTTGTTTAATTCGGTGTAGCAATTTTCTAATGAATTGTTATTTTCTGTTCTATATAAAATAACTTCATCGTTTCCTTTTGTAATTAATTTAAGTGCATAATCGTTTTCATTGTTGTAGAAAAGAATTTCTATATTATTAAAAGTTTCTGAATCTTTTGAGCCTTTAGCACCAAAGAATTTTACGTTTTTATTGTCTGAAAAAGGCATAAAACCAAGTTCTCTGAATTCTTTTAGATATTCAAAATCTTTTTTCAACATTGCATAAATTAAAAGTTGGTTTGAATTCCAATCAAGCGTGTTTAAAATATCGCTTGTTGTGTTGAATTTTTCTTCTATTGCTTTTTCCATTTCTTCTTTTAAATTTGGCGTCATTAAACCATATTTTTTATAATATGAAGTTTCATCCAAATCTTTTGTTGAAAAGCCTTGTTTATTTAAGTTTTCAGCCAACAAATTTTTTTCGCCTTTAAATTTAACCGGTTTTTTAACAATTTCATTTACTAAATCGTTCCAAACAAGTTGAAATGTCCCAATCCAAATTTTATTGCCCGATACTTCGTTAACAGGTGCAAAAACCGCCTGATTTTGAACGGGTTCTTTTTTAAAAAACCAAAATGCCTTTGATTCATTTTGAACAAAAAGGCAGATTAAGAAGGCAATAAAAAGCCCTGATAAAAATTTAATTTTCAATTTTCATCTCCTTTATAACTACACCACCATTATTTTTTATTAATTTATAAAATTCAACTTTTTTAATTTCTTTAACTGAAGCTAATGTTAAATAATAATTATCTTCTAAAATTAAAGATTTAAAACATTTTACCTTGTTTTGAAGCTTAATTTCAGCCTCATATTTTGTCCAAAAATTATAAAAATCATTTAGTGTTGAAAATTCTTTATTAAAATATTTTGAAAATTTTTCTAAATTTTTTTCTTTAATTAATTCAACATCAACACCGATTTCAGAATTTGAAAAGCCTATTAAAATAATTTCTTTTGAATGAGATATATTAAAGCAAAGAGAATTATTTTTCAATTTGGGCTTATTATTAACGGTTTCAATTTCATATTTTTCTATATTATAAACATTTTTTAAAACGTAATCTAAAAGGAACCTTGAAAGCGCAAATTCAATGTTTCTTTTTTCGCTTTTATATAAATTGCCGTAAAGAAACTTTTTATCATAAGGCAAAAATTCTTCTTTTTTTAAGAAAAAAACTTTCATTTAATAATTATATAATAAATAATTATTTTAAATTTTTAACAATATCAACAGTTTCTTTTGCGGTTTCTTTTATTTCATTATAGGTTTTATTTAAATAAAGCTCTCTGCCTAAACCAACTGCCATAGCACCTGCTTCAAGGTAGGCTTTAATGTCTTCTTTTTTGATTGAACCTGTTGGCATAACGTTTAAAAAATTCATAGGCCTTAAAAGTTCTTCTATATAATTTGGGCCGCCTAAATCTTTAATGGGGTAAATTTTAATTAAAGGAACTCTTGCTTTCCAAGCCTGATAAGCTTCATTTGGAGTTGTGGCAGTTAAAATTAAGGGTGTTTTAAATGCGCTTGATAATTTAACCAAATTCATTTGTAAAATTGGGGATACAAGAAATTTTGCATTGGATTTAATGGCATCTATGGCCTGTTCTCTTGTAATAATGCCGCCCCTTGCAACAATAACATTTTCATTTTTTGCAACTTCTTGAATGGCTTCAATGGGCGCTGTCATTTCAATAATTTTTATGCCGCCTTCAATGTAAGCGTTTGCAATTTCAATTGCTTTATCTTGGTTTGTTTCTCTTATTATTCCAACAAGTTTGTTTTCTTTAATTTCTCTTATAACGTTCATTTTTATTACCTAACTGTTTGTCAAAATTTCCATATTGCTAAGCTTGAAAGGCATTATTGTTCTTTTTATATTTTCATCTGCCACAATCCAATTAATTTTTTTATAAGGGTTTTGAACGTAGCATTTTGTGGAATTTAAAAGAGCGCACCTTGAAGCATCAATAAAATTTAATTTGCTTATATTTATTGTAAGTTCATTTTGTGCCGAACATAAAAAACTTGCAATCTTTTTTGTAACTTTTTCCTCTTGAAAATTTATATCGTTTAGGGCCATTAAATTAAACCTTATTTTTTTACCTGTGACGTTTTATTTTTCGGTATAAATTTATTTTGGTTTAATTATAAATTTTAAAAATACACTTTTTATTGTATAATTTTCTTGTTGTTGGAGAGAAAATTTATGCAGGAAAGTTTAATTAAGCAAGATGAATTAATAAAAACAGCTGAAAGTGTTTTTGAAATTGAAGGAAATGCTGTTTTAGAACTTAAAAAAAGAATTGGCGATAATTTTATAAAAGCTATTGAAATTTTATATTCTTGCAAAGGAAAAGTTGTGGTTACTGGCATGGGAAAATCAGGCCTTATAGGCAGAAAAATTGCAGCCACTTTGTGTTCAACTGGCACTCCTGCTGTTTTTCTTCACCCCGCTGAATCAACCCATGGAGATTCAGGCATTATTACAAAACAAGATGCAGTTATTGCAATTTCAAACAGCGGCGAAACAAGCGAACTCTTAAATCTTTTACCTTTAATTAAAAGGTTTGGAGTGCCGATTGTGGGTTTAACCGGTGGAGATCATTCCACATTAGCCGATAAATCCGATGTTGTTTTGGATATATCGGTTGAAAAAGAAGCTTGCCCATTAAATAAAGCTCCAACTGCAAGCACAACGGTGACTTTAGCTATGGGAGATGCCATTGCTGTTTGCTTGCTTAAAAAAAGAGGTTTTTCGGCAGAAGACTTCCTTATGTTCCACCCCGGCGGCGCTTTAGGAAAGGGTGTTTTATATAAAGTTGAAGAATTAATGATAAAAGGTGAAAAGTTGCCTATTGTAAAAGAAGATGAAAAATTTGAAGATGCCGTTAGGTTTATATCTGATATGAAACTTGGTTGCACGCTTGTTATAAATAACGAAGGGCGTTTAGCAGGTATTTTAACAGATGGTGACATCAGAAGAACAATTTTAAATCATAAAGTTACAGAAAGCCTTATAGTATCAGATGTTATGACAAAAACGCCAAGAACAATTAAAAAAGATGAATTGGCTGCATCAGCTCTTGCTTTAATGGAAAAACATTCAATTACATCTCTTGCAATTGTTGATGATAATAATTTGCCAATCGGTTTAATTCACATTCACGATTTATTGAAAGCGAAAGTTGCATAAATGATTACAGACCTTAATTTAAAATTAAAAGCAAAAAATATAAAACTTGTTGCATTTGATGTTGATGGCGTTATGACAGATGGTTCCCTAACTTATCTTCCTGATGGCTCTCAAATTAAAACATTTAACGCAAAAGACGGCCAAGGGGTTGTAATGTTAAATAAAGCAGGCTTTTTAACCGCTATAATAACTGCTAAAGAATCGGGTGCTGTTATTGAAAGAGCAAGAACTTTGGGCATTACAAAATTATTTATGAACCAAAAAAATAAGAAAAAAGCGCTCTTAGAACTTTTGGAAGAATTTCATTTAACAAAAGAACAAGTTGCCTATATGGGGGATGATTACCCCGATTTGTGCGTTATTAATGAAGTTGGGCTTTCTTCTTCCCCAAATGATGCAATAGATGAAGTGAAAAAATCTGTTTCATTTGTTTCTTCTTATGGCGGCGGAAAGGGCGCTGTTCGTGAATTTTGCGATTTTATTCTTCGCTCTAATAATGTTACGTATGATAGTTTAACTTCAAATTTTAATTAACAGTTGTTAATATTTCTAAAGTTTCGCAAATTGTATGCCGACAAATGTTGGTATATAAAAGAATGCGAGGAAAATTGATGACTATCGGTATTGACAACAAACAAATCTACAATCAAGCAACAGTAAATCAAGCTGCTCAAAATGTGCAAAACGAAGGTGAAGTTCAAGGTCTGTTTGATGATGAAACCGGTGTGACAGTTAAAGATTTAACCACAGAAGATATGGAAATGCTTTATGATGCAACCGAAAATGCTAAAGAAGCACAAGAATTGGCTGATGAAGCAGGAATTGAAGCGAACATATCAGAGGGTGATTTTACACTTGAAAATATTGATGAGCTTAATGCTGAGCTTGAAAGGCTTATAGAAACAGGCAATAAAGCTCTTGAAGAACTGGAAGAAAGAAAAGCGCTTTTAGAAAGTGAACAAGCGATTTATGACGAACAGAGCGCAAAATATAATGAAACCTTGGAAGAAATGAATGAAAAGCAGGATGAATATGATGATATTCAAGCTGCAATTGAAAATGCAACAAAAGATTATGAGGAAAGCGAAGCTAATAATCGCCAGCAGGTTATTTATAAAGCAATGGCTGAATATAACGAACAAGAAGATGGAGATTGGAACAGCTATCTTCAAAAAGAGTTAAAAGGCGTTGTTGGTGATTCTGCATATCAAACATTAATTTCTGATTTAAGCGGAAGTTCAAAGTCTGTTGCAGGTGATTTAGGCAGACTTCAAATTCAAGCAAACAGCCAAAAACTTATGATGAACGCTTCTAAAGCAATTGTAGATAGCGTTTCTGCTGATATTCAATCACTGCAAGACACTGTAAGTGTTTGCGAAACTTCAATACAAACAGTAAGAAATAAAATTTTGGAAGCTATTACAAACAGCATTTCAGAAGAAGAAATGGCACTTGTTGAAGCAAATAATATCGATTTAAAAGAAAAAATGGAAGATGGCAGCCCCAGATACGTTTTTGCAAAAGGTAAATCAGACGGCAAATTCCATATTTACGACCTTCAACAGGGGGCAACTTTGGCAAGGTTATATGCAGATGGCCAAGGGTTTGATATTGTAGAAAGCGGCAACGGCTATATAAATAACTTTGAAAAACTCGGTGATTGTTCAGAAGGCGGCGAAACAGTTTATTATATCGGAGATTGTGGCACTGCAGGCAGCTTTAATGCTTGTTATACAACAAGCTCACCGCTTTCATTTGATATAGACGGAAACGGCATTACAACAACTGACGATGTAGTTGATTTTGATATAGATGGCGATGGTATTATGGATAAAATCAACAACTCTGCAGATGCTGTTCTTGTTTTTGACAAAGATGGTGACGGCATATCCGGCGCAGATGGCTCTGAATGCTTTGGTGATAATACCGACCTTGATGGTGACGGTGTTAAAGATGGATATAAAGACGGCTTTGAAGCCCTAAAGGCACTTGCAACCGAAGCAGGTGTTATAAATGGCGCTGATGATATGGTGATTGATTCTGATGATATTAAATTATTAGAAGAACAATATGGCCTAAAAATTAAAACAGAAGGGTATAATTCTGAAGCGCAATCTTTGCTTGATATTGGTATAACGGAAATTAACCTTGCAAATACAGATGAAACCACTCTTGTAGATAACTTCGATGATATGGGCAACCAAATTATGTATCAAGAGGGCGCAACATTTAAAATAGACGGCGAAGAAAGAGAATATGCCGATATTTGGCACAGAAAATATGAAGAATAATTTATTGGTTGGTTAAAATAAATTTGGCGGCAATACCAAAAAAGGTGTGCCGCCATTTTTTCAAAATAGATATACTTATTATATAAAAAATATTTAAAATGTGCTTAAGATTTCTTAACAATTAAAAAAATAAGGGCAATTATTTTTAGCTCATTTTCTTTATTAATGTGTGAGGAGCAATAAAGACAATGACTAAAATGAATGAAAGAACTATTAACACATTATTTAACTTAGTTTCAGACCCCATTAAAAACGCATACGATATTAAAGATAAAAAACAATTAGCAGAAGTTCAAAGAATTGTACGCATTTTTAATATAACTGAAAGCCAAAAAGCAATCACCGGCGAAATTTCAGCAAGAGGGCTTGTTGCTTTTAAAATGCTTGTTAGCAACAATTAATTTTCAGAGAGATAATTTTTATATTCATCAATTAATGTTTTTAAAATAACATCCAGTGCTTGATGGTTAAATTCCATAACATCCAATTCAAAGGAATCTGCTTCAAGTTCTGTATTGAGCGCTGAAATTTTCAGGTTAAATTTTAAGGTTTTTATACCATCATAAGCCATTTCAAAGTTTAATTTAACATCATCTTTATCAAGAACCATAAATGTTGAATGTGTTGAAACATTAACGTTTGCATCTAATAATGGGTATTCACCCTGCATTTTTGCAGCGTATTTTTCAAGCAAGGGTTCAACTATCATTCTTAATTTTTTAGCGTAAGCTTGTTTGTATAATGTTGCATTTCTTTCATCTATTTCTTTAATTTCGGCTTCTTTTTCGGCTTCTGTTTTTTTGTTGTGAACAAGAACTTTTTCACCCTTGTTTTCAATTTCGCTGATTTTTTCCTGCATTATTTTGATGCCCAAGGAAACCTTGTCTTCTTCATTATTAGAGGTTTCGGGCATTTGTTCTTTTTGTTCTTCTTCTTTAATTTCGGGTTCATCTTTTAAAAGTTTTGATATATTTAATTCTTCTTTTTCTTCTTTTTTGTACATATCAAGAAAATCTTGCTTTGAAACAATTGCCATTTCGCCATTTTTGGGCGCTTTTTCAATTGAATATTCAAGAACATTTATAATGTCATCAAAAATTTCGTCTTGAATTTCAACCACACTTGTCGTTATTGCTGTCATTGGCCCTAATTTGGATAAAATTCTTTCATAAACGGAATATACCCCGTTTAATTTGGCTTTTGACAAGAAAAGATAATATGTGTTTTCATCTTTCATTGCAATTGTGTCATTTATTCTGATTGAAGTTTTTAGTGCTTCTTTTAAAACATTTTTGTCAAAATCAACATCAATTGCAGGAAGAATTTTTATAAGCACAAGGCAAGATTTTTGTTTATTTGTCTTTGATTTTGAAACAACGCTTTCTAAATATCTTAAGCTGAAATCTTCCTTATAAAAGCCTGTTTTAGAATCAATTATGCCCAATTTTGCAAGGAAATTGTCTTTTGTTTCCATAATTTGGGCTTCTTCGTTTTTTTGAATTGCCCAAATAACCCTTATAACAAGCTCATAATCTTTAAGAGGAAACGTTAAAATATCGCTTATGCCGTTATCAAAAGCTTCTACAATATAATCCGTGTTTGAAAATTCGGGGTATAAAATAACCGGAATATTTTTTGTTTTTTCGCTGTTTCTAATTTTTTTCAAAAGCCTTAAACAGTTTTTATCGCTTTCTGTTGCATGAAGAATAATTACATTTGGGGAAATTTTTTTAATATATTCATCTGCATCGTAATAATCAAAACATTCAACTTTATCTATATCTCTTAACAAAACAAGCATGTTTTTTATTTCGTTAAGAGTGAATTCATTGTTTGAAACTATTGCAACAGTGTTATTGTAACCCATTTATTAATCCTTTAAATATATTCAAAAGATACAATATATTTTGAATTATGGCAAATTTTTAAAGTTTTTATAAGCAATGGTAACTTATTTGTAAATTCTTAAAAATTATTTTATATTAATTTTTAAGGTAGTTTTAGTTGGATAGTTTATGGATAAGAAAAAAGTTTTTTTAATATTATTGGGAATTGTTGTTTTTTCAATTCTTTTAAGATTAATAAATTTAGATAAACAAGAAGGCATGTGGAATGATGAATATTTAACTTGGGAAATTGCAAAAGCTGCTTTTCCAAAGGAATTTTTTGAAGCAATTATGAGAAATTGCCATGCGCCTTTGCATTATTTATATTTAAAAGCTTGGATGTATTTCTTCTCTGATTCTGATTATTCGCTTAGAATGTCATCTTTGGTGCCTGGGGTAATATCAGTTATTTCAATGTATTTTGCAGGAAGAGAACTCGGGAAAAAAGCCTCTGATTCAGCAGGCCTTGTTGCAGCAACATTTTGTGCCATAAGTTCTTTTTTAATATATTTTTCTCAAGAGGTTAGAATTTATTCGCTTCTTTTTCTTTTATCAAGCTTGCATTTAATTTGCGCAATAAAAACTCTTGATAACCCAACAAAAAAACATTGCACATTTTTTGTTTTAACGGCACTTTTAGTTATGCTTGAACATACAATAGGGTTTGTTTTTGTCTTCTTTTCTTCTATTTCCGTTATTTTATTTGCTACAAAAAAAGCAAAATTTAAAATGTTCTTTTTAACCTCTCTTTTAATTGGGTTTATTATTTTTATTCCCGTTGCAATATTTTTATACAATGTAATGTTTAACCAGCAATATTTCAGCCAATGGTGGGCGCCATTCAGCTGGGCGAAATTGGCCTTTTTCTTTACGGATTTATTTTCGCCCTATCTTGTAAATATTACAAATGCGCCGCCAAGCTTTTTATCTATGGTTTATGACGGAAAAACCGTTAATTGGGGTTTTACTTTATTTGCCTTTATTCCTTTAACAATTGCTGTTATCTCAGTGGTGAAAGCTATTTTTATTATGGATAACAAAGTTAAATATATTCTTTTAACTTCAATTGGTGTTTATTTAACTGTTTTTGCGGCTTCATTATTTGGTAAAATTTTATTTTTAACAAAATATATGATAGAAATTTACCCGCTTTTAATTTTGCTTGCAATATACGGCCTTATGAGCTTTAAGGAAAAGGGAATTAAAGTAATTTTAGGAACAATTTATCTTGTTGTTTCTGTATTTTTTATTGTTGTTTCAGAATATTCGCCCGTTAAATTGGTAAGAAGCGAAGGGCAAAATATTCCTGTTGTTATGCTAAAAGTGCTTGAATATAAAGATACAGACAAGGTTGTTTTTCTTTATTACCCAAAAACAAGGTTTGAAAAATATTCAAAAGAAATTTCAGGAAACAAAAACACAACAGATATTTCAAAATATGATTTCACCTTCATTAAAGACGAAGATGAAACCATGAAAGAAACATACAAAGATGGTAAAGAAACCTATAAAAATGTTTTTTTATCGCTTAAAAACAGCCCTCTTGAAAATTTCTTAAACAAAAATGTTTATTCAACAATTAAAAAGGGCGATAAATTTTTTCTTGTAGATTTTTCACCTGTTACAATTTTTACCCCTCAAATGCTTTTAAAGAAAGTAGCATCAGAAAAAAAGTATGAAGAAACGCCTTTTTTGTATCTTGTATTTTCATATATCAGAAATTATATAGTTAACGAATCTGAACTTTTGTTGAGCTTGTCTAATGTTGTTCAACATGAAAGCTGGAGAATTTATGTTTTTGAAAAGACATAAAATAAGCTACTTTGTATGGTGTAAGGCAGTTTTCAAATATTGCCAACAAGGGTAAATAGTTGTATTATAAACTAAAAGTCATTTTACAAGAATTAAAAGGAAGAAACAATGGGAATACATATGCAGATATTAATAGCAGTTTTACTTGCATTTAAGAGAAACTGGCATATAATAGCAGGGCTTTTGTTGGGTATTATTTGCGGTATAGTTTTTCCGCAAGCACAATATCCGATTGCACACAAAGTATTTTCATTTGTTGGCCAAGCATTCATTAATATAATCCAAATGATTGTTATTCCGCTTGTAATAAGCGCAATTGTTATAGGGATTTCAAGTGTTGGTGACAACAAACAGCTTGCTAAATTCGGCAAAAAAATGATTTTATATTATGCTGTTATAACGCTTGCCGCTGTTACAATAGGCGCTCTTTTGGGCGTGTTTATGCGCCCCGGTGAAGGAGCAAGGGAATTTATTAACCCTGATATTGCCCAAGAACTTCAAGGTGTTGTTGCAAATATGGTTGCAGACAATCATTCTAATTTTTCTCAAATTCTTTTAAATTTAATTCCCAAAAACCCATTCTATTCATTAAACATGGGCGATATGATTCCGATTATAATTTTTGTTTTGATATTCTCAATTGCATTATCTAAAATTGGCGAAATTAACCGCCCTGTTGTTTCATTCTTTGAAAGCATTTTTGCTGCAACAATGAAAGTAACGGATTGGATTATGTATTTAGCTGCCCCCGGTATTTTTGCCCTTGTTGCAGCTTCAATTTCAAGCTTTGGAATTTCAATTTTCCAAGGTGTTGGAAAATATTTCCTTGCAATTGCAATTGGTTTATTAATTCAATTTGCGGTTGTTTACCCTTTAATGTTAAAAATATTTTCAAAAGTTTCTGTTGTGAAACTATATGGTGCAGTAACAGAAGCCGCTATGGTTGCATTTGGAACGGCTTCAAGCTCTGCAACATTGCCTTTAACAATAACTTGTTGCGAAAAAAGAGGCATTTCAAGCAAAATTTGTTCGTTTGTTCTTCCTTTGGGCGCAACATTAAATATGGATGGCACTGCCCTTGTTCAAACAATTGCAGTTCTCTTTTTAACACAAGCATATGGCATTGAACTTTCAGGTTTGGTAATTTTCCAAATTGCAATATTAGCTGCAATCGCATCTTCAACTTGTGCGGGTATCCCTGGGGCAGGTTTAATTACAATTGCGCTTGTGTTAAACGGAATTGGCTTAACACCTGAACAGATGATTGTCGGTTTTTCATTCCTCTTTGCATTGGATAGATTTACAGATATGATGAGAACAACTGCAAACGTTGTTTCAGATACTGTTGTTGCTGCAATTATTGCAGACAATGCAAATGAAATTAACTATGAATTATTTAATAATCCTGAACTTCAAAAAGAAATAATTTAGATGAATATAGAAATTATTCTGGAAGGCAAATTAAAAGAAAGCTGTTTTAAAACGGGCTTTGACGAATTTAAAAAGAGGTTAACAGGCTATATAGACCTTAAACTTGTTGAAGTTTCGGATATGAACCAATTTATTGAAACAACAAAAAAACAAGATTTTATTATAACTCTTGAAATTGAAGGCAAAATGCTTACAAGCCCTGAATTTGCAGATAAAATAAGACAAATTGAAACGGATGGTTTTTATAATAAAATTCTTTTTTTAATAGGCGGAAGCGAAGGTTTATCAGATTATGTGAAACAAAAATCCGATTTTAAGTTTTCAATGTCTAAGTTAACTTTTTTGCACCAAGAGGCCTGTTTAATCTTAATTGAACAAATTTATAGAGCATTTAAAATTTTAAAAAACGAACCATACCATAAATAAAGGATTATTATATGCGAGCAGTTGATATTATCGAAAAAAAGAAACAAGGATATACTCTTACAAAAGAAGAAATTGAATTTTTTATAAACGGTTATATGGAAGGCTTTATTGAAGATTACCAAATGTCTGCTTGGCTTATGGCAGTTTGTTTTCAGGGCCTTAGTTTCGATGAAACGGCTTATTTAACCGAATGCTTTATAAATTCAGGCGATAAGCTTGATTTTTCGGATTTTAACGTTCATATTGCAGATAAACATTCAACAGGCGGTGTTGGCGATAAGGTTACGCTTGTTTTAATTCCCCTTCTTGCTTCTTTAGGGGTTGCTTGTGCAAAATTATCAGGCAGGGGCCTTGGTATGACAGGCGGCACGATTGATAAATTAGAATCTATTAAAGGTTTTAATTGTGCTTTATCAGAAGACGATTTTAAAAACCAAATCAGAAAAATTAATGCTGCAATTTCATCTCAAACGCCAAATTTGGTTCCTGCAGATGGCAAAATTTATGCGCTTCGAGATGTAACCGCAACTGTTGATAATATGTCTTTAATTTGCGCTTCTGTTGTAAGTAAAAAAATTGCTTCAGGTGCCGATATTATTGTTCTGGATGTTAAATACGGCTCAGGTGCATTTATTAAAACTAAAGAAGAAGCAAGAATTTTAGCTGATTTAATGATTGAAACAGGTGCAAGATTAAATAAAAAAATAGATGCCGTAATTTCTGCTATGGAACAGCCTTTGGGAAATTGCGTGGGCAATTCTTTAGAAGTTATGGAAGCAATTGAATTCTTAAAAGGCAAAATGGCGCCTGATTTATATGAAATAACGGTTGAAATTGCTGCAAGAACTTTAATGCTTGCAAATTTGGTAACAGATTATGATATGGCAAAAAATTATATTGATGATGCCATAATGTCGGGCCGTGCTTTGAATAAACTTTCTGAAATTATTGAAGCGCAAGGCGGCGACAAAAATGTTATTAATGATTATTCTCTCTTTGAAATTGGCCACAATACTTATGAAATTAAAGCTGAGATGGGCGGCTATATTTCAAGGTTAAATGCGCTTGATATTGCACATTCTTGCAAATTATTAGGTGCAGGCAGAGATAAAAAATCAGATAAAATTGATTTTGGCGCAGGGTGTGTTTTAAACAAAAAAGAAGGCGATCTTGTTAAGCACAATGAAACTTTAGCAACTTTATATTTCAACAATGTATCTAAAGAAAGGCTTGATGAAGCAATTAATTATGCTAAATCTGCTTATTCAATTACATTAGACAGGGTTGAAAAACATTCTGTTGTTGCAGATATATAAATAAATGGGGCATTTTGCCCCATTTTTAAATTTTAATTAATAAAAATTTTGAATCTTTTTTAGCTAAAACTTTATGCTCTTTATCTTTTTTGAACATTAAAAAGTCTTTTTCTTTTAGGTTAAATTTTTCTGCATCAAAATGAAGTTCAATTTCCCCTTCAATTAAATAAACCATAGCATCTTTATTTGATGTATGCGTGTCAATTATTCCTTCTTTTTTAATTACAATTAAATTGACAGATGAATTTTCCCCTTCAAGTAATGTTTCTTTTTTAAATTCTTTTCCGTCTAAATTAATTTCGTTGTTGGCGTTTAAAACATTGTAGAACATAATTTTCCTCCTTTTTCATATTATTTTAAAAAAATATGAAAAAAGTCATCCGCCAAAAAATAAACAAAAGAATTATTTTTTATTCAATAACTCTGCCATTATATACTTCAAGCATTTCTTTTGTTGTTCTTGTATAGTGGCTTAAATCTTGTTTTGGGGTTTCAGGTTCTTTTTCTTCTTTTGGTTCTGTTTGGAAATTTTCTTTATTTTGAACCGCGGGTTTTTCTTCAACCGCATTTGTTGCTGCCATTTTTGGCGCTTGGTATTCAGGCTTTGGCTGGGGGTTTGAAATTTTAACATTTATTTTTGTATCAATAATTTTTGTTTTATCTGTTATTGTTACAAATTCTATTGCTCCATTTTCCCCTAAAATTAATTTAATTGCCTTTATTAAGGGGTTATATTTATTGTCGCTTTTAGCTTGAGCTAAAGCATTTTGGTTTACAAACCCCAATGTAATTTTATTATTTTCAATGTTTATTAATTTGCCAACTCCTGAATAAAAGAATTTTGCAGGAATTGATTCAACTTTATTTAAAATTTCAGTCCAAATTTTAGATGGGTCACCTGAAATTTGAGCTGATGGTTGTTCTGTTTGAATTGGTTCCGGTTCAATTGGTTTAGGCTGAAGTTGTTCAGGTTCTTTTTCAATTCTTGTTTCAGGTTCAACCTTTTCTTCAATAACGGGTTTTGGCGTAATTTCAACCTCTTTTTTGATTTCAGGTTGTTTTATTTCTTCTTTGTTAATTTCAACTTTGGCTTGAGCTGTTGTCGTTTGGGGTTTTTGCGCCACTTCAAAGTTTTTGGGAATTTGAACTTGTGCTACAACTGATAAAATATCAATGTTTGAAATGTTTATAATCATTAATTCCGCCCAAATATAAGGGTTTGTGGCGGTTTTAATTTCTTTATAAAAATCAATAACTTTATCTAAAATTTTAATTAGTTTCTTTTGTTCAAAAAGCGCATTTTCTTTAATTTTTTGAATATTTTCCTTTGAAATTAAAGTTAAATTTGAAACTTCATCTTCATTTTTTGAGCTTAAAATTAAAATTATATTCCTTAAAAATTCAATGTAATTTTCAACAAAATTTCTTGGGTCAGACCCTTTTTCATAAATTTTTTCAACTTCTTTAATTGATGTTTCAATATCGCCTTTTAAAATTGTATCTGTTAAATTAAATAAAACATCGAAAGTCAACTTGCCGATTAAATCTTCAATTGTTTCTTTTGTAATTTGTTTTTCAATTCCTAAAATTGAAGCTTGGTCCAAAAGCGCAAGAGAATCTCTCATGCCGCCTGAAACATTTTTTGCAATTGAATAAAGGGCATCATCTGTTATGTTAATTTTTTCAATGTCTGAAATTTCTCTTAATCTTTTAACAATGTCATCTATTGTAATTCGCCTGAAATCAAACCTTTGACACCTGCTTACAATAGTTTCTATAACTTTATGAGGTTCTGTTGTTGCCAAAATAAAAATTACATTTTTAGGCGGTTCCTCAAAAGTTTTTAAAAGCGCGTTAAATGCTTCTTTTGACAGCATATGAACTTCATCTATAATAAAAATTTTATATTTTCCGTTCATTGGTGCATATTGAACTTTATTTATAAGTTCTTTTGCATCATCAATACCCCTATTTGTAGCTGCGTCTATTTCAATAACATCTAAGCCTGAAGCGTTTGTAACATCCAAGCAGCTTTGGCATTTTTGGCAGGGTTCAACCGTTGGGCCATTTATGCAATTTAGAGATTTTGCAAAAATTCTTGCACTTGAAGTTTTGCCTGTTCCTCTTGGCCCGCAGAAAAGATAAGCATTTGCAATTTTATTTAATTTAATTGCGTTTGATAAAGCTTTAACGGTGAAATCTTGCCCTATCACATCTTTAAAAGATTGAGGGCGATATTTTCTGAATAAAGGCAAATACTCATTTTTTGTTTCTAAATCCATAGAACTATTATATTATAAAAACTTTTTTGTTAAAATTAATTTATGAAAAAAGTTGCAATAATAGCGCCCTCAGGCTCAATAGAAAATTTTGACGATAAAAAAGTTATAACATTTTTTGAAAATAAAAATATTGAAGCGGTTATTTTTCCTTCTTGCCATTCAAGTTTCAGGTATATGGCAGGAGATGACAATTCAAGAGTTCAAGATATTCATAATGCATTTTCAGATAAAACAATTGACACAATAATTTGCGCTCGTGGCGGTTTTGGAGCTATCAGGTTAATTGATAAAATTGACTATAAAATTATAGAAAACAATAAAAAACCTTTCATAGGTTTTTCAGATATTACAATTCTTTTAATTTCTTTTTTAAAACGTGCAAATTTAACTTCATTCCATGCGCCAATGGCAGTAAATGGCGTTATTAATATGAATGATTTTGAATTTGAAAATTATAAAAATGAAATAGAAAATAATTCTTTTAAAACAAAATTAAAAGGCGGTATTCTTTGGGGCGGCAATTTGGCATCAATTGTTTCATTGTTTGGTTCAATGAATGAAGATTATATTCCGGATTCTGATATTATTTTATTTTTAGAAGACATAAATGAACCTGATTATAAAATAGATAAAATGTTTCACCAAATTTTAAGAAATAAAGCGCTGTCAAATAAAGTTAAAGGAATTATATTTGGTGATTTTACAGGTTCCGGCAAATATTTAGATGAAATTCAATTTGAATTTGCTTCTTTTTTAAATGTTCCCTATGAAATAAACAAAAATATAGGACACATTAAAAACAACATCATTCTTCCTTTTGGAAAAACTTTTTAAGCTTTCTTGTACAAAAAAATTTGTTTGCAATATAATTAACTTAGTATGCATGCAAATATTATTAAATTAGAAAGCGTTGAATCAACAAACCTTTGGGCAAGAAAACACCTTGCCGAACTTAATGACTTTGATGTTGTTTCAGCCGATATACAATTTAATGGCCACGGGCAATTTGAAAGAAAATGGTTTTCATCTTCAAACAATGGCGGAAACGTTTATATTTCAATTGTTCTAAAACCAAAAAACATTGAACATTTAAACGAATTAACAAGATATTCAGCCCAAATTGCATCTGATGTTTTAGCTGAATATGGAATAAAATCTAATTTTAAATTCCCGAACGATATTTTAATAAACGGCAAAAAAATATGCGGAATTTTAGCGGAATCCGTTTTTTTGGGGTCTGAATTTAAGGGCGTTATTGTTGGTATTGGCATAAATTTAAACTTAGATGAAGAAGAACTTTCAAATATTGATGTTCCTGCAACTTCAATATTTAATGAAACCAAGAAAAATGTTCAAAAAGATGAATTTTTAATTTCTTTTATGGAACATTTTGAAAATTGTTATGATAAGTTTCTTGAATTTGGCTTAGAACAGGAACTTACATACATTAAATAAATTTATTTGTTTTCACTAAATCTTAATAAGGAGAAAAGAGGAAAATATGACAAAAAAACAAATTAAAGTTATGGACACCTCATTTCGTGACGGTTTCCAATCCGTATACGGCGCAAGAGTTTTCACTAAAGATTTCTTGCCTGCCTTAGAATCTGCAGTTGCTGCAGGCATTCGCCACTTTGAAGTTGGCGGCGGTGCAAGGTTCCAATCTCCCATCTTCTATTGCAACGAAAATGCATTTGATATGATGGACACAATAAGAAAAACTGTTGGCGATGATATTAACCTTCAAACTTTAGCAAGAGGCGTTAACGTTGTTGGTCTTGATTCTCAACCAAAAGATATTATTAACCTTCATGCAAAAATGTTCAAAAAACACGGCATGACAACAATCAGAAACTTTGACGCTCTAAACGATGTTAATAACTTAATTTATTCAGGCCAATGTATTGTAGACAACGGCTTAAACCACGAAGTTACAATTACAATGATGGAACTTCCTATTGGCTGCACAGGTGCACATGACGTTGAATTCTACATTAGAGTTTTAAGAAGCATTTTAGATGCAGGCATTCCATTCACATCATTAGCATTTAAAGATGCTTCAGGTACATCAGCTCCTAAAAAAGTTTATGAAACAATTAAAAGAACACGTGAAATTTTAGGCGCAGATGCTCATATCAGATTCCATAGCCACGAAACTGCAGGAACCGGCTTACAAGCTTATATTGCAGCATTAGATGGCGGTGCTGATGGCATTGACCTTGCTATGAAACCGGTTTCAGGCGGAACAAGCCAACCTGATATCGTTTCAATGTGGCATGCTCTTAAAGGAACAGATTATGACTTGGGCATTGACGTTGAAAAAATCATAGAAACAGAAGAAATCTTTAAAGATTGCATGAAAGATTACTTCCTGCCTCCTGAAGCAATGGCAGTTAACCCGATGATTATTTCATCTCCGCTCCCAGGGGGTGCGCTAACTGCTAACACTCAAATGATGAGAGATAACGGCACAATGGATAGATTCCCCGAAGTTGTTGCCGCTATGAAAGAAGTTGTTGAAAAAGGCGGTTTTGCAACAAGCGTAACTCCTGTTTCACAATTCTATTTCCAACAAGCATACTCAAACGTTATGTTTGGTAAATGGGCTAAAATTACTGAAGGCTACGGCAAAATGGTTCTTGGTTACTTTGGTAAAACACCTTGCGAACCGGATAAAGAAATTATCGCAGAAGCAAGCAAACAATTAGAACTTGAACCTACAACAGAAACAGTTCTTGAAATTAACGAAAAAGACCCGAACAAAGGTATTGCTCCTGCAACAAAAATGCTTGAAGATGCGGGATTGCCCGTTAATGATGAAAATATCTTTATTGCTGCAACTTGCAAAGAAAAAGGTATTTTATTCCTTCAAGGTAAAGGCCAAATCGGCGTTAGAAAAAATGCAGATGTTAAAAAAGAAGCCTGTGATGCAGGCGAAAAACCTGAAGGCTACACAGTTTCAGTTAACAATAAAAAATTCTCTGTTAGAATTGAAGGCCAAAAAGCTGTTGTTAACGGAAAATCTTATGATATTACCGTTAAAGAAGGCATTGAAGCTAAACAAGGCGTAGCACCATCTGAAGGCACACCTATTAAAGCGGCACTTCCAGGCGCTGTTCTTAAAATTAATGTTTCGGAAGGCGATTACATTGATGAAGGCGACGTGCTTTTAGTTCTTGAAGCTATGAAAATGGAAACCGAAATTAAATCACCTAAATCAGGCACGGTTAAATCAGTTGAAGTTTCAGTAGGCGAACAGGTTAAAAACTCTCAAACATTGGTTGTTATCGGATAAGGAGGCCAAGCTATGAATTTTGTAGAAAGTTTAAAAGCTCTTTGGCAGTCAACCGGTATTGCCAATATGATTTTGCCCGCAGACCCTTCTTTAAATGGGTTTGAGCAATTTTTGCACCAATTCGGGCATCCTATTATGCTTGTTATTTGCTGCTTTTTATTGTGGCTTGGTATTAAAAAACAATTTGAACCGTTGCTTTTAGTGCCAATCGCATTTGGCGGTTTATTATCAAACATTCCGTTAGCAGGAATTGCTGAACCCACAGGTTTTTTAGGAATTGTTTATGAAGCAGGTATTCATAAAGGTTTGTTCCCGTTAATCATCTTTATGGGTGTTGGCGCTATGACAGACTTTGGCCCATTGATTGCAAACCCTATTACTGCATTATTGGGCGGTGCTGCACAATTTGGTATTTTTGGCGCATTGCTTTTAGCGTTATGTGTATTTGGTTTCACAATGCCGCAAGCTGCATCAATTGGTATCATAGGCGGTGCGGACGGCCCTACATCAATTTATGTTACAAGTAAATTAGCTCCTGAATTGTTGGGTGCAATTGCAGTTGCCGCTTATTCATATATGGCGCTTGTTCCTGTAATTCAACCGCCAATTATGAAACTTTTAACAACGGAAGAAGAACGTAAAATTGAAATGGTTCAATTAAGAGAAGTTTCTCAAAGAGAAAAAATTGTTTTTCCTCTCGTTGTTTTAGGCCTTTGCATTTTGTTCTTGCCTGATGCATGTCCTCTTGTTGGTGCATTTGGCTTTGGTAACTTATGCAGAGAATGCGGCGTTGTTGAAAGATTATCCAAAACAATGCAAAATGAACTTATCAACATTATAACCATTTTCTTAGGTTTATCTGTAGGTTCAAAACTTTCAGCACAACAATTCTTAACCGTTCAAACATTATTCATTCTTATTTTAGGTATCGTTGCGTTTGGTTTGGCAACAGCTATGGGTGTTATATTCGGTAAAATTTTAAATAAATTCTCTAAAAATCCGATTAACCCCCTTATCGGTGCAGCAGGTGTTTCTGCAGTTCCAATGGCAGCAAGGGTTGCAAACAAAGTAGGTTTAGAAGCAAACAGCCAAAACTACTTATTAATGCACGCTATGGGGCCAAACGTATCAGGCGTTATCGGTTCAGCGGTTGCTGCAGGTATTTTGCTTTCAATGTGCAAATAAGCAAAAAATCAATATTTCAAAGGTGGGTATTTTTTACCCACCTTTTTTAGTTCTTTTATTTTAATTTAAGCCTAAGTAATTCATTTTATTTATTTTTTAGTTCTTTTTAAAATGCGAAAATAATTCGATTTATAATGGCTATGCTTCTTATTTGTAAACATTTGTAAAAATTTTATTAAAAAACTTGCCCCATGACGCAAAAATAGTTTTTGAGGGTTATTATAAATGATGTAAACTCCTCTATAAACTCCGTAATACTAATTCTATCCATCACGGCTAATCTAAACAGATTGCCGTTTTTTTTATATTTCTTTTTTCAAAATTTCTAAGATTTCGGGGTAATTTTGAACCATTATATTAAAGCCGTCTTTGCCTGATAATCCTTTATTTTTTCTGTTATTTAACTTGCAAAGACCTGAATTTTGAGTATTTTCAACGGCTACAAGATTGCTTGTATAACCTTTATTTAATTTAATTTTAGTACCATTTAAAACCGCCATTGCCCAAAGCCAAATGTCGTCTTGAGTGGGAATAATTTTTGTAAAAATATCTTCATCCAAAACTCTTTCATCAAGAGAATTAGGAGGATACAAAACCCCGCCGCAGCCTATAATTGTATTAAAAAAGCTTGGAGTTCTGTAATTTTCTTCATTCCAATATAAAAAACTTTTATCTAAAGGTATCACTTTGTTATCATCAAGTTTAACATGCCAAATTCTGTTTGCTTGAATAGCTTTCGGGTTTTTAAGGTATGAATTATAAAGAGTTTCAATTGTGTCTTTTTCATAGTAAATGTCATCATCAAAAGTTATAATGATGTCGTTTTTATATTCCTTAAGTGCAGGAATAATTTTTTTATAAGATTTTGTATCGTTGCAAAATTTAATCTGAAGTCCGAAATCCTTCAATTTTAAAAGTTCGCTTGGAAGGTCGTTTTCTTTGTTTGGGAATTGCTCAATGGCTAAATAAAGGTTTATTTCATCTGCTTTAACAGTTTGATTCATTATGGTTTTTATTGTGATTGCAACCGAGTTAATTCTATCAGGAAAAGTTGTTAAAGATGCTATTAATTTAACATTTCTTTGTGTGCAATTTAAGCCGGATTCATTAATTGTTGGAGCCGAAACTTTTGATTTATATTTGACATTTAACCTTAAAAAAAGGAAATAAATTAAAACGTGAGAATCAATGTTGCTTATTGAAAAAAGCCTTTTAAAAAATATTTTAATTAAAGTCAAATTTGTTTGTTTTATATAAAGAATGGGCAATATGTTAAATAAAAGAAAAAGTTCTTTTTTTGTTTTTAAATTTTCTTTTATTTTTAATATCGGAAAATTAAACAAACTAAATTCGCTTTTTTTAATAAAATACTCACGTGAAGGAATTTTAATATTATTTTTAATTATTACCTCAAGCGCATGTTTTTTATTATTATAAGAGTCTGAAAGTTTTTTCTTTGTTTGCTTGCTTTTAACTATCGAAGCTCCGTCGTTTACCATATAGTAATAATTTGTACCCGTAACCGTTGCAAGTTTTTTACATTCAACCAAAAGTTTTGATTGCGCTAAAACATCCTCATAATAAACGCCTTCCATAAATTCAAAATTAATTGAATCTAAAAATTCTTTTTTGTATATTTTGTTCCAAACGTAAGATTGGTTTGGATATTTAACCAATTTAAACATTTCGTTTTTATCAGTTGTGGTTTTGTTTAAGTCATAATTAACTCGCCACTTTTCAAATGTCCCATGGTGCCTCACAATGCTTGCAGCTGCAATATCTGAATTTGTTTCTTTAATTCTTTTATAAAGTTTTTCATAAAAATCAAGGTCAATATAATCATCTGAATCAACAAAACCGATATATTCACCTTTTGCAATTTTTAAGCCCTTGTTTCTTGCGGCGCTCAACCCCTTATTTTCGGTTTTAACATATATAACTCTATCATCGCCTAAAAATTTTTCAATTTTTTTAGATGAATTATCTTTCGAACCGTCATTTATAATTATTATTTCAATTTCTTTTAATGTTTGGTGAATAACGCTTTCTAAGCATCTTTCAATATATTTTTCAACATTATAAACGGGGATGATAACTGAAACTTTTATTTCTTTTTTCTTAATACACTTTTTAAAAACAACATTTTCCATAAAATTTAAAATACCACAAAAAGATAAATAATTAAATTCTGTTATTTTTCTTAAAACGACAAGATTTTTTAGCCATTAAGTGTTATAGTAGAAAAAGCTTATAATTAGAGTTTATGAAGGGTTTTTAATTTAAAGATGAGAAAAATTGATCAAAAAACAGTTAATGCAATGAGAGTTTTATCCGCTGATGCTATTCAAAAGGCAAAATCGGGGCACCCAGGAATGCCACTCGGGGCTTCACCCATTGTTTTTTCTCTTTATGCATATCATCTGAATTTTAATCCCAATAACCCCAAAATGCCAAATAGAGACAGGTTTATATTATCCGCAGGCCATGGTTCAATGCTTTTATATTCAATTAATCACCTTTTTGGCTATGATATAAAGATGTCTGATATTAAAAATTTTAGGCAATTAGATTCAATAACACCGGGGCACCCTGAATACAGGCAAACCCCAGGGGTTGAAGCAACAACAGGGCCATTAGGCGCAGGCGTTTCTATGGCAGTCGGCATGGCAATGGCAGAAGCTCATTTGGCTTCAATTTTTAATAAAGAAAATTATAAAGTTATAGATAACTACACATACGTTCTTGTTGGCGACGGGTGCCTTATGGAAGGCGTTTCAAATGAAGCTTTATCTTTGGCAGGCACTTTAAAATTAAATAAATTAATAGTTCTTTATGATTCAAACAACATTACAATCGAAGGTTCAACAAGCCTTGCATTTATGGAAGATGTTAATAAAAAATTGGAAGCCTTTGGTTTTTATGTTCAAGAAGTTGAAGATGGCAACGATATAGATGCTATTAATAAAGCAATTGAAAATGCCAAAAACCAAAAAGAAAAACCATCTTTCATTAAAATTAACACTAAAATCGGCTTTGGCTGCAAAGCTAAAGAAGGAACTTCAAAATGCCATGGCGAACCTTTAGGGGAAGACAATGTTTGCGATTTAAGAAAAAATTTAGGTTGGGAATATGACCCATTTGTTATTCCTGATGATGTATATGAAAATTGTGCTCAATTTTTAGAAAACAAAATTAAAAAACAAGAAGAATATAAGAAATTAAAAGAAGAATATTTTGTAAAATTCCCTGAAATGAAAGCTTTATGGGAAGAATATTTTAACCCTGATTATGCAAAACTTGTTGAAGATAAAGATTTAGCCTTATTTGAAGATAAGCCAAATGCAACAAGAACATCATCCGGTGAAATTTTATCTAAATTAAAAGATAAAGTTAAAAATTTATTTGGGGGTTCAGCTGACCTTGCACCTTCAAATAAAACAGAAATGAAAGGCCTTGGCGATTTTTCAGCCGATAATTACAAAGGGCAAAACATTCACTTTGGGGTTCGTGAAATTGCAATGGCAGGAATTGCAAACGGTTTAGCTTTATATGGCGGGCTAAAAGTTTTTGTTTCAACATTTTTTGTTTTCAGCGATTATCTAAAACCAATGGCAAGGTTATCTGCCTTAATGCAATTGCCTGTTACATACATTTTTACTCACGATTCAATTGGTGTTGGCGAAGATGGCCCAACGCATGAACCTGTTGAGCATATTGCAATGTTCCGTTCAATGCCAAATTTTGTAACTTTCCGCCCTGCAGATTTTAAAGAAACTCTTGCAGCTTGGAAATATATTTTAACTCACCAAAAAACCCCTGTTGCCCTAATTTTATCAAGGCAAAATTTGCCGCAGTTAAAAAATACCGGTGATAATGCGCTTAAAGGGGCATACATTGTTGAAAAAGAAACAAAGAAAGAACCAGATTTAATTTTAATTGCAACCGGTTCTGAATTAAACCTTGCAGTTAGAGCAAGAGAAGAACTTTTAAAAGAAAACATTGATGCAAGGGTTGTTTCAATGCCTTCTATGGAACTTTTTGAAGAACAAACCGAAGAATATAAAGAAAGTGTTCTTCCTTCAAACAATAAAAAACGCCTTATAATTGAAGCTTTAAGCAAATTTGGCTGGGGCAGATATATGGGCTTTGAAGGAAAATCTATTACAATGGATACTTTTGGAAAATCAGCCCCTGGGGATATTTTATTCAAAGAATTCGGCTTTACTGTTGAAAATGTTGTTAAAACAGCTCATGAACTTTTATGAAATTTTAGAAAATTCCGCTAAATTTTGATAAAATAAAAGAATGGATAAACTTCAAGAAGCTATTGAGCTTTTTAATAAAAGAAAATATGATGCAGCCCTTTTTATATTGGATGAAATTCTTGAAAAAGATGAAAATGATTTTTCAGCGCTAAGACAAAAAGGCAAAATTTTTGTTGAAATGTGCCAATATGAAAAAGCATTACCTTATTTTGAAAAAGCTTATGAATTAAATAAAACGCCTGAATATGAAGGTGAACTTGGAGTTTGCCATTATTTGTTAAAGCAGTATGACAAAGCGCAAATTCATTTAATTCAATCTGTTGTTGAAAAATATGATGATTATTTTGCAAGAACGCTTGAAAAAGCGCTTTTGTCAAAACATAATGATGACGCCATGCTTGGGCTAAAACTTTTAATGTATGAAAATAACCCGAAAGATATATACATTTTAAGAGATATAACAAACATAGCTCAAAAATTAAAAAAGTTTGACATTGCGATAGAATTTTTTGAAATTTTGCTTGAATTATGCCCCGATGATTACGTTGCTTGGAACAATTTCGGCCTTGTTTTAGAAGAATTGAACAGATGGGATGAAGCATATGATTGTTACAAAAAATCATTAAAATTGAAAGATTTCTTTTCGCCTAATTTTAATTTGGGAATAATGTCAAGAAAGCTTCATTTGTTTAGTGATTCAGTAAAATATTTAAAAAAAGCGGTTTTGCAAAACCCAAATTCGCCCCAGCCAAGGTATTCATTAGCCATGAGCTATTTAATGATGAAAGATTTTGAAAAGGGGTATCCTTTATATGCAAACCATATGACAAAAATAATGCCCTATTTTTATAAAAATGAATGGGATGGAAATGCCCGCCCTGATTCTACTCTTTGCATTTTTGCGACAGGGGGTTTAGGGGATATGATTATGTTTGCAAGATATTTTGATTATTTAATCGGCAATTTTAAGAAAATATATGTTCTTTTGCCAAAAACTCTGCATTCAATAATAAAAGCAAACTACCCATTTGTTGAAGTAATTGATTCAGACATTGTTTTTACAAATTTTGATTATGCAATAACTCCTATGCATATTTTAAAATTTTTCAATCTCGATTTTACAAAGTTTGTGCCGGGGCAAAAAGGGTATTTAGAAGTTAGTGATGAACTTGTTAATAAATTTAAGTTAAAATTTTTCGATGTAAAATGCCCAAAAGTTGCGATTAACTGGCATGGGAACCGTGAAGGAACAAGAACATTTTTTAATAGGTCTATGCCCATTAATAAATTTGAACCCATTTTTGAAAAATATAAAGATAGAATAATGTTTTATTCAATTCAAAAAGATGAGTCTCATAAAGAAATTGAAAAATACCCTTTTGTGGTTGATATGTATAACCAAATTAAAACGTTTGAAGATACTGCTGCAATTTTAAAAAATTGTGATCTTTTAATTTCAATAGATTCTTCCCCCGTTCATATGGCAGGCGCTCTTAACGTTCCAACATATGTAATGCTTCCATATTCAAACGAATGGCGCTGGTTTATTGATGATAAAAAATCTATTTGGTATGATTCCGTTGAAATCTTCAGGCAAAACAAAGAAGCAGATTGGGATTCTGTTATTGAAAAAGTTTTGGTTGAATTGGATGGCAGATTTTAGCCTTCATTTTGAATAATGGGTTCTTTTAAAATTTTTTGTCTTTTTGGTTCGTTTTTCATTGAAACCCATAAAATATATTTAACAGGCTTTGCAAGAACAATTGCGACAAATGAAAATATTGTGTCATAAACAATGTGGCTTACAAGGGTTTGAAAATTTGGCGCAACCCCTGAAAATTTAAAAAGCTCCAAAATAAAAGAATATAAAATGCCGCACATATGAATTGAAAGAACGCCAATAATGCTTGCATATAACATATTCATTAAATTATATTTATGAGATAAAATTCTTCCTGCAAATATGTTTGCCGTGAAAAAGCCTAAAATATAGCCGAAGAAATAGCTTTTAACATACCCAACGCCGCCGCCAAAGCCAAAAACCGGCCACAAGAAAAAGCCTGTTAAAAGGTATAAAAGCATAACAAGTGTGCCAAACCTTGCACCTAAAATTGCAGCCGTTGCCATAATAACGGGAATTTGAGGAACAAGCTGATATTTTTTCGTAACAAGGCTAAGCCCGTCTTCACCAATTGCGGGCCACAGATATGTAATATCCAGTTTTGTGAATGTTGCAACTATTAAAAGAACTGTACAGAAAATAACAACAGAAAGAGTGCCCAAACTAAAAGGTGTTTTTTCGCCTCTGAATATAAACTCTTTGTATTCTCCAACAAGCCTTTTGTTCATAGTTTAAAATTCTTTTCCAAAAGATATTCTTTATTTCTGTTGTATATTTCTTTATATTTTTCGGAAAATATATTTTCCGTCCACATTATAATAGCATCTTCGTTGTTATCTTGATAGTATTTTTTTCTTATACCTAAAGATTTAAACCCAAATTTTTCATATATATGCTTTGCTCTTTCGTTAGATTTTCTAACTTCCAGTGTCATATATTTAATTTTATCTTCATAGCATTCTTTAAGTGAAGATAAAATTAAAAAATGTGCTAAATAGTTGCCTTGAAAATCGGGGTGAATTGCAAGGTTTGTAACATGGGCCTCATCTATTATTCGCCAAACGCCCATATACCCGACACATTTGTTTGCTTCATTTACAACTGTCAGGTAGTTTGCGCAGGGGTTGTCTATTTCAGACACAAAGGAAGCGCGGCTCCAATGGTGTTTGCCGTAACATTTGGCCTCAACTTCCATTACATCGTCAAGATGCCCTAAATTCATTTTTTCGACGTAAAAATTTTCCATTTTTAAATAAATGGTATCATAAAAAGTTTATTACATACAATTTATTAAGATGTTTTAGTTTTGAGCACTGATATAAAAAGGTGTGTGTTCAACTGACAAGTTTTTACCGTCTAATACACCCCTATTTAATTGTGAATAGGAAGCATTTTTAGAACCAAAACATTTTTTAAGAAATTCATATGCAACTTTAGGGTCGCATTTTTCACCGCAAGTGAAAAGGTCTACTGCAGCGTAACCTAATTCAGGCCAAGTATGAATTGCTAAGTGACTTTCTGATATAATGATGACGCCCGAAACACCATAAGGGTTGAACATATGGAAGCATTTTTCCACAATTGTTGCACCACACTCTAAGGCGGCATCTGTCATAAATTTTTCTATTAACCGGGGGTTATTTAATATATTGGGGTCGCATTCAAAAAATTCTGCTAATACGTGTCTTCCAAGGTAAGTTTGGTTTTTGCAATCATTAAAGCCCATAGGTGTTGTTACTGCCAATTCATATTCCTCCTAAAAAGTTTTTTGTTATAAACTTTGCCGAAATTTTTCGACATTTTACAATATATGCAAAAAACAAAAACATGTCAAAAATTTGTTTTTGCCTGAATAATTTTAACATTATTTAACAAAAAAAGTATAATACTAATTAACTATTTTGTTATAAAATTTATCTATGGTAAAAATTCTTGCAATTGATGATGATGAAGCAATTTTGGAATTAATTAAGGTAAACCTTGAATTATCAGGTTACACTTGCATAACTGCATCTGACCCTTATAGGGGGTATGCAATTTTAAAGCAGGAAGATATAACCTTAATTATTTTGGATGTCATGATGCCTGAAGTTGACGGGTATTCTTTGGCTATGAAAATAAGGCAAAATAAAGAAACAAAAGATATTCCGATTATTATGCTAACAGCGCTTGGTGCTTTGGATGATAAATTAAAAGGGTTTAATTCAGGCGTTGATGATTACTTAACAAAGCCTTTTGAAATTGAAGAATTAAAAGCAAGGGTGCTTGCCCTTTTAAACAGGGTTAAAAAAGCACCTGAATCAACAAGAGTAAAAGAATTGTTAACGGCAGGCGACATTACATTAATTCCTGAAAGTTACACTGTTAGAATTTTAGACAAAGAAACAAAACTAACACCCATTGAATTTGAAATTTTAAGTGTTTTAATGCAGCACAATTCAACCATGGTTTCATCCAAAACTCTTTTAAAAGAAGTTTGGGGATACAATGATAATGAAGATGTTGATACTATCAGAGTGCATATTAGACACTTGAGAGCAAAAGTTGATAAAATTTCAGAATATAAAAATAAATATATTGAAACAATATACGGTGGCGGATACCGTTTAATGCCAAACGGGGTTAATGTTAATAACACAAAATAATTGGTAACGAACAAGAAAATGCTTTCAAAACACGCTAAAAAACAGTATATTTTGCTTATTTCGGCTTCATTTTTTCTATTTTTGGTGCTGAATAATCCGTTTTTTATAAAAGAAGAAAAAACAGAAGTCAACCTTGATAAAACTGTTAAAAATGAAGAAGTTAGCCCTGTTGAGCTTTTTAATGATTCATACAGAGTGATTAAGAAAAATTATTGGGATAAAAATTCGGTTGATGACGGGCTTTACCGTTTTAAAGCCCGTTATGCAGGAAAAATAAAAGACGAGGAAGATGCCAAAGTTGCAATCAACACAATGCTTGCAAGTTTAGATGACCCTTATTCAAAATTTTTGGATGAAAAAGAATTTGAAGAACAAAACACATCAATTAATTCAAAAATTTATGGAATTGGCATAAATATAGCATCGAGCGCCGGAAAAATTATAATAATAAATGTTATTAAAGGCACTCCTGCAGATTTTGCAGGGCTAAAATCGGGCGATATGATAACAAAAGTGAACGGCAACAATGTTCAAGGTAAAAGCTTGGTTCAAATTGCAACATACATTAAAAACCCTGATATGGAAACAGTTAATATGGAAATTATGAGGGGTAATAAAAAGTTTATTAAACAGGTTAAAAAAACAGAAATAAAAATTAAAACGGTTAAATCTGAAATTATTGATAAAAAAATCGGTTATATTAAAATTACAAGCTTTATTTCAAATGATACCCCCGTTGAATTTATTGAAGCACTTGATAAAGTTAAAGATTCAGAGGCTCTTATTCTTGATTTAAGGGGAAATACAGGGGGCTTATTCCAAAATGCCGTTTTTGTTGCAGATTTATTTTTAAAAGATAAAAATATAGTTTCTGTCTTAGGCCGCGGCGGCAAGAGAAACGTTTATAAAACCCATGATAAAGGCTATGTTTATGAAAAACCAATGGTAGTTTTGGTTGATTCTGAATCTGCTTCTGCGTCTGAAATTGTATCCGGTGCCTTGAAGGATAATAAAAGAGCTTTAATTATCGGAACAAGAACATTTGGCAAAGGTTTAGTTCAAAAAGTTTTTCCCATGCCGAATAATACAGGCCTAAACCTTACAATTGCAAGATATTTAACGCCATTAGATATTGATATAAATAAAAAAGGAATTAAGCCTGATTATTTGGTTCAAATTACAAAAGAAGACCAAGTTTCAAATACAGACAGCCAATTAAATTTTGCAGTTAAAACGCTTCAAACAATTGTTGCAAGAAATAAAATTGCGCAAACAAGGTAAAATTTTATAAGAATTTAACAATAAAAAATGCCCCATAATGTTCATTATGTTGCATTCAAGTTCTATAACCTTATATTATCATTATTTTTGCCTTTGTTCAATACTTAAAATTTCATCTTTTTTATAATTTTTCATTCCCCTTTATTCAATAATATTGCCCCATTCCACCTAAATACAACAAATTGAACATTTTGTTGCGTTTAGTGAAAACTTGTACTTTTAAAATCAAATTTTTATTGAAAGGTATTTTTAATCTTTTACCTTTTGCCTATTTTCTTTCTTTGGCTCAAACGCCGCACGCAAAGAAAGAAAATAGGCAGGAAAAGAAAGAAACGTCGGCTTAGTGAATAAGTTTAATCTTTTCTTTTAAAATCATCTGTCCCCTAAGTTGTTCAGAGTCAAAGGCTGCGTTACTAATTAAGAAGATTAATTTTAAAAGTGATATGTTAAACCAAAAAAAGGTCACTCCCACCCCTCCACTTCACCTTTCGGTAAAGACAGATGATTTTAAAAGGCTGGTTGGCAGAAAAAAGTTAAAAGTTAAAAACAAAAAACAAAAGAAAAAGAATAACAATGAAAGGATAGTATTAATGAAAAGATTAAAGAAGGGTTTTACATTAGCAGAAGTTTTAATAACTTTAGCAATCATTGGCGTAGTTGCTGCAATTTCAATACCAAGTGTTATAAGTAACACTCAGCAGCAAGAATTTAAAACAGGCCTAAGAAAAGCCGTCAGCGTGCTAAATTCTGCAATAACCATGAATATGGCAATAGATGGCGAAACTCCTTATGATAATGCTAATTTATACGGTTATTTAATGCGTCATATGTCTGTAATGAAAACTGTTACAAGAATGAATAATGAATTTTGGGTTAATCCTAGTGAAACTTCTGATGTTCTTGTAAATTCTGCATTTTATACTACTGATGGCATGAGATTTGAATTTAGAAGCGGCTGGCAAAGAAATTATCATAAACTGCACGAAAGCAATGTATATTTGTGCACAGCAAGCACTGTTGGCGAATTTGCAGATAATGCGGTATCTGAAGCAGGTGTTGGGTGTAAAGGATGTGGCAGTTTTGGTTTAAAAAACAATATTGATAATACAACTAAACCCCCTTGCCTTCTTACGGTTGATGTTAATGGTGATAGAAAACCGAATCCATCTAATATAAATTGTCACAACAGTGAATGCGGTAAAGATAACAGGTATAAATATTCTGATCCATTAGGGGTAAAATTAACAGATTTGTTTACCATTATGATTACAGACAAACAAGCAATTCCATATGGCGTTGCGGCGCAAAGAGCGATGTATCAGGCTCAAGCAAAGAAATAATAGGTGTGTGAAGTTTTTAAAGTGTGATGAGCACTTTAAAAATGAAACCGTTCCAAGCCGCAGTTATGACGAAGCGAGCGAATGCGAACGAAGGAATGAACAAATCTTGGTAAAAATAAGAAGCGGTGCGACTTTGTCGCATAAGCTCTATTTTTACTGATTTGACAGGCGGGAAATAAATTTATCCTTTCATTTTGTCTATAAATAAGACAAAACTAAACCCTCTTTAAATTAAGAGGGCTTAATATTACATAATTTTATCAACTACAGGGGCAAGCTTTTTCAATTTTTGGTATAGCTCGCTGAATTGTTCAGGATATAAAGATTGTGCGCCATCACAAAGAGCGCATTCCGGTTTATTATGAACTTCTATCATAAGCCCGTCGCAGCCTGCAGCAACTGAAGCCAATGACATTGGGGCAACTTTATCTCTTAAACCTGTCCCATGGGAGGGGTCTACAATAATGGGCAAGTGGCTTAATTTTTTAACAACGGGAATTGCACACAAATCAAGCGTGTTTCTTGTTGCAACTTCAAAGGTTCTAATGCCTCTTTCGCATAAAATAACTTCCCTGTTTCCCCCTGATAAAATATATTCTGCTGCCATCAGCCATTCATTAATTGTGGCAGATAAACCCCTTTTTAGCATAACCGGTTTATCAACCTTGCTTAATTCTTTTAACAGGTTGAAATTTTGCATATTTCTTGCACCCACTTGCAAAATGTCAACATATCTTAAAAACTGCGGAATTTGGCTTATTTCCATAACTTCCGATGTTACTGCCAAATTGTATTTATCTGCAGCACGCCTTATCATTTTAAGCCCTTCTTCGCCCAAACCCTGAAAGGCATAGGGCGATGTTCTTGGCTTATAAGCGCCGCCTCTTATAATTTTGACGCCCGCTTCTGCCATTAATCTTGCGCATTCATTTATTTGTTCTTCGTTTTCAATTGTGCAAGGCCCAGCTATCATGCCAACGTAATTACCGCCAAATTTTTCGCCGTTTACTTCAATAACCGTATCTTCATTTTTAAAGATTCTTGAAACAAGCTTGTAGCTTGATGAAATTTTAATTACTTCTTTCACGTTATCCAAAAGTTCAAAATCTCTTGGGTCAACTGCAGTTTCTCCAACCGCCCCAATTACCACATGGGATTCACCCTTTGAAACGTGCGCTTCTCTTCCTTTTTTTCTTATAAATTCAACAACTTTTTGAATATTTTCTTCGCTTGCGCCATGGCGCATTACAATAATCATCTAAATCTGCCTCCAATAAAAAAACTTTATTCTAATATTAACATGATAAAATAATTCTATGCCGCATTTTTTAATAAAAAAAGAAAATATAAATGAAAATTTAATAAGGGTTGTTGACCCAGAGGTTGTTTTGCACCTTGTTTCCGCCCTAAGAATTAAAAAAGGTGAAGAAATTAAATTTATAGATGAATTTGAAACCGTTTATAAAACAAAAATTCTTGATTTTACAAAAAAAGAAATTCAAGCTGAAATTTTAACTTCTTATAAATCAGAAAGAAAGCTTGATTTTGAACTTTGCACCCTTATTTGCATCTTAAAACCGGATGCTATGAACCTTGCAATTCAAAATGCGGTTCAATTGGGGGCAAAAGAAATTTATACGGTATATTCAAATAATTCTGCTCCAAAACTTGAAACTGTTAAAAATAAGGCTGAAAAGTGGCAAAAAATTGGTTTAGAAAGTTTTAAACAATGTGAAAGAGCAGATATTCCAAAGGTTTATGACATTTCAACATTTAGTGAAATTTTTTCAAAATTTAAAAAAGAAAACATTTTAATTTTTGCTGAAAAATATGATGAAATGAACATTCAAAAAGCACTTTTAAATTATAAAAAGCCTGAAAAAATCCTTGCTGTTTTTGGGCCTGAAGGGGGTTTTTCTGAAAGTGAATTTGAATTTTTTAAAAAAGAAAACTTAAAACTTGTAACTTTGGGAAAATTAATTTTAAAGGCGCCAAATGCAATAACGGCAGGCTTATTTGGAATTATTGAAAATGCAGGATAGTTTAATAGAAAAAATAAAACCATATATTAAAAATTACGATGCTTATTTAGTTGGCGGCTATTTAAGAGATTTATTATCAGGCGAAATTTCCCCTGATAGAGATATTGCAATAAAATGCGATAACTTAGCCAAATTAACAAAAAAAATTGCAGATGAATTAAATGGAAGCTTTGTTGAATTAGACCCTGTTAATGAGATTTACAGGGTTGTTTTTGGGGAAGATTACATAGATTTTGCAAAATTACTAAATAATAATTTAGATGATGACATTAAAAGGCGAGATTTTACAATTAATGCCATTATGTACGATATTAATAATGAAAAATTTGTTGATATAACAGGCGGCAAAAAAGATTTTGAAGAAAAAATTATAAGAACATATAAAATTTCAAACCTTTCTGATGACCCCCTAAGAACCCTTAGGGCAATAAGGTTTCAGGCAAAATTCGGGTTTAGAATAGATGATGAAATAGTTAATTTTATAAAAGAAAATAATTCTTTAATTTTAAATGTTGCGCCAGAAAGGGTTCATCAAGAGTTAATGAAAACTTTTGAAGGAAAATTTTTAATAAATGCTTTATTTTCAATGGATGAAACAGGGCTATTAGATGTTATTTTTCCATTTTTTAAAGATATTAAAAAAATTCCTTCTAATTCTCACCACCACTTAGATTTGTTTCACCATTTAATAGAAACAACTAAAAATATAAGAATAAATAAACCTGAATTAAAGCTTGCCGCTTTTATCCATGACCTTGCAAAGCCCGATTGCTGGACAATAGAACCCGAAACGGGCCGCCACAGGTTTATAGGCCATGATGAGCTTGGCGCAAAAAAAGTTGTTCCATTTTTAAAAAAATTAAAATTTTCAAATAAAGAGATTGAATATATTTCAAAAATGGTTCAATTCCACATATACCCATCAGCTCTTATGAAAGATGAAAACGTTACAGAAAGGGCAATTATAAGGTTTATAAGAAAAATAGGCGATGATACTCTTGATTTATTGGAACTTGCAAGGGCAGACAGATTAAGTGCAAGGGGCCCTGCGGTTTCTGATGAAATGATAGAGGTTAATTTGTCGAATTTAGAAAAATTAAAAGAAAAATATTTTGAAATTTCGCCCAAATTAAAAGAAATGCCAAAATTAGTTGATGGCAATGAAATTATGCAAATTTTAAATTTAAAACCATCGCCTAAATTAAAAGAAATTATAGATGAAATTAAAGAATTGCAATTGGAAGGGAAAATTAACAATAAAGAAGAAGCAATTAATTTTTTGAAAAATTATAAACTGTAAGCTTCCATAGAATATTTTATAATTTCATTTGGAATATTTTCTTCTTTTAAGGTTTCAATTCCTTTGCTTTCATTTGAAACACCTTTAATAACCTCTCTTTTATTTTCATTTAAAATTTGTAAGAAGTTAATTTTATTTTCATATTCATCTAAAAGCTCAAAAATGCCTAGAAAATGCGTTGAAATAATTGTTTTGGCACATTTATTTTGAATTAAATATTTAATTATGCCGAATAAAATTGAAATTCCATCTTTGTAAGATGTGTTTTTGCCAATTTCATCAAATAAAACAAGGCTTTTGTTTGTCATATTTTCTATACAATATGCAACCTGTTTTATTTGCATTTGGTGAGTAGATTTTTTATTTATAAAATCATCCGTAACGTTTGAAACGGCAAAAAGCTTATCAAACAAAGGAAATTCAAAATTTTTGCAAGGAACAAAGAACCCTGCTTGTGCTAAAATAACCGTTGTTGCAATTTGTTTTAAAAGTGTTGATTTGCCGCTTCCGTTTTTGCCTGTTAATAAAATTAAATTTGAAAAATCAAAATCAAGGTTTAATTTTTCATAATTTTTTATTAAATTATTTAAAACAATGTGGCTTCCTTTTTCAATTTTAAACTCATTATTTGTTATTTTTGGTTTTTTTAGGTTAAATTCTTTTGTTAATTCAACATTTGAAATAAAACAATCTAAAAGCGCAATTTTTTTAGCATAGTTTCTAATGTCATTGTTTAATTCTTTTGTAAAATTAATCAAATTTAAAAGAAGATTTTCTTTTACCTGCTCAATTTTATAATTTGTTGAAGCCAAAAATTCTTCAAGCTCAATTAATTCATCTGTTGTGAATTTTTGAACGGTTTTTGTTTTTTTAACAAGCCTGAAATCTGCACCAATCGGGTTTGTTGCGGTTGTTGGAAGTTCAATTAATAATGAGCCCTTTTTTTCTAAAATTTTTATGGAATTAATTTTTGTTTTTTCTTTTAATTCTTTTTCATAAAGTTTAATTTTATTTAAAATTTCTTCTTTTTGGCTTAATAAAAGGTCAAGTTCAGCATTTGCGCCATTTTTAATAAATGTGCCTTTTTCATTTGTATCAAAAGTTTTATCTAAAATTTCCGCAAAGTCTTCTAAATTTGTGCAGTTAAATTCAAATTTTTCTAAAAGTTCAATTTTTAATTTTTTTAAAATATTGTTTGTTGAATTAACATTTAAAAAACATTCTTTCAAAACTATAAAATCTTCTTCTTTTATTGTTCCGTTTGAAATTTTTGATGTAAGCCTTAAAATATCGCCTGTTGTTGAAATTAATTCTGCTAATTTTTCACATTCATTTTTGTTTTCAATTAATGTTTGAATGGCGTTTTGTCTTTTTTCAATTTCATTTTTGTTAAATAGGGGGCTTGTTATCATAGATAAAAGCTTTCTTTTGCCCATTTTGGTTTTGCATTTGTCAATTGCCCAAACAAGAGAACCAAATTCCGAATTATTCAAAATGTTTTTGGTTATTTCCAAATTTTTTCTTGTGTAAAAATCAATAGAAACTAAATTTTTAACATCATAAAATTTTATTTCGCCAAATTCTATTTTAAATTTATCTAAAATGTGGTTTGAATAGTTATAAACTAAGCTAAAGGCTTTGCTTTCAGCTAAATTTGATTGGGTTAAAAATTTTTCATCCAAAAGTTCGTATTTATAAATTGAATAAATTTCAGGGTTAATTGAACCGTCATTTAAAATTAAAAGTTCAGAAGGGTTAATTCTTGCAAGTTCGTTTTGAATTTCATTAACCGTTCCTTTAGTAATATAAGCATCTCCTGTTGAAATGTCTGCATAGCAAAGTTCAAGCCCGTTTTTTAAATTATAAATTGAAGCCAGATAATTATTTTCTTTTGCATTTAAAAATTGATTTTCAAAAACCGTTCCTTTTGTGTAAATTCTTTCAATTTTTCTTATACATTTGCCGTTTTCGTCTTTTTCGTCGGTTTGATTTACAACAGCAATTTTTAAATTGCTTTTTAATAACTTTTGAATGGCAGAATTAAGGCTTCTGTATGGAATTCCTGCCATTGGCGCAAACCCTTGATGGTTAAACTTTCTTTTTGTTAAATTTACACCTAAAATGTCTGATAAAATAAAAGCATCTTTAAAATATGTTTCATAAAATTCGCCTATTCTAAAAAACAAAATAAAATCTTCATATTGTTCCTTAAAATCGTAATATTGGCGAAAGGCAAAAGAAAGCTCTTCTTTTTTAATTTCTTCAAATTTTAAAAAGTTTTGAAATTCCATAATGTTAATAATAAAATAAAGTTATCTCTTATGACAAGGAGTTTTTATTATGGGCTGTCTTAAAAAATTAACAAAAATGGTTATATTTATTGCACTTTTATTTGCATTTTTCGCATATGGCGGTTATACATTTGTAAAAAATAAATATGACAGCTACACAAAGCCTGAAAGAAGCATTTTAATCCGTGAAGAAAAAGATTTTGGCGATTTAAAAAATGTTTCTGCCGATTACATTTTAACAAGGTCTCTAAACTTTTTTGGCTACAGAAAATTAAATGCAGTTTATATTCCAAAAAATATTAAAATATCTGTTTTTGACCTAAATTCAAAAGATGTATTAAATGAAAAAGATTTTTCAAACGGCAAAATTGAAGAAAAATTTGAAAAACTTTCAAATAAATTTTTTAATTCGCCTGTTTTGCCTTTGTCTAACATTGAATTAACGGAACAAGGCAAAATTTTGGCAGGTTCAAAATATGTTCCATACGCAAATTTTGAAGCAGATTTTAAATATATTCCCTTTTTAAAATTAAACGGAACAATTGCCGTTTATGAAACAAAAAACAGGGAAAATTTGGTAAATAAAGTTAAAGAACAAATTCAAAATTCAGATAACATAACATCCAAACTTGTTTTATCAACCAAAATTCAAAGCGATTATGATTCCGCCACAACAAAAAAATTCATATCTTCCATAAAACTATAAAGGCCAAAAACAAGGCTTTTTAGGCCTAATACTATAAACAGTCGATTTTTCATTTTCCAAGGGGTAAATATTAAATTTTTTGCGATAATAAAATAAGGAATACTTATTTATTTTTTATTGGTTGTTAAAATGGTAGAAGAAATGTTAATTGAACCCCAAATTAATGAAGAAAAGAAAGAAAGCAGTCTGGAAATTGCAACAAGGTACCATCAGGAATTTTTATTAAAAGCCTCCGGCGAAGACCTTGCAAATGCTATTAGTTATTACATTGATTCGATTAAAGAAAACCCAAATGAAGCAAGCGCTTATTACAGGTTAGCGGTTTTAATGTATGAAAATAAACAAATAGGTATTGATGCTGCTATTGAACAATGCCAAAGGGCAGTTGAGATAGATGGTTTAAACCCTGATGCAAGAATGTATCTTGGGTATTTTCTTTCAATTAAAGGCGATAAAGAAGAAGCAAAAACAGAATTAAAAAAAGCTGTTAAATTAAGCCCAAAAGGCTCATCTAGAGCAAAATTTATTATGGCGCTTGAACTTTTAAGCAAAGATGAAACAAAAAGCTTAAAAGATAAATTAAAAGGAATTTTTTATATAGCTGAAGCTTCTTTTACCACAATTTTTGATAAAGCAGCAATTAAAATGTTTGCAAAAAATCTTTTAACAGATTTTAACTATTTTAAATACAATACATTCGGCAAAATTTTAGAAAAATTCAAATTTGATAAAGATGCTTACCAAATTTATATGGATGCATTGGATAATACAAAAAATGCACCTGAATTTTATGAAAAAATGGCAAAAATTGCCATTAAGAAAAAACGCCCCACAGTGGCGCTTCAATGTCTTGAAAATGCAAGCAAATTGTCAAACAACCATCCTGAAAAATTAATTAATACAATTGAATTTATGCAACAGGCGTATCCTGAAAAAATTGATGAATTAATTGATTATTACAATATGCTTGTTTTGAAACTTCCTGAATTTTCAAGGCCTTATTATGAACTTGGGCATTTATATCTTAAAAAAGAAGATTACATTAATGCCTCTAACGCTTTTAGAATGGCGCTTGATTATGATAAAGAAAACCCCTTCTATATAAATTCTTTGGCTTTTACATACGTTCAATTGGAACAATATACAACAGCAATTGAACTTTATAAAAAAGCAATTGAAAAAAACCCTGATAATGAATGGACATCCGTTGTTGCGCAAGCTTTGGCTGCTATTTATTATAAAATTAACAATGATTACACATCTGCCATAACTGTTTTAGAATATGCGCTTACTTTAACAAAAGAAAAAGGCCCTATTTATACTTTATTTGGCGATATTTATTTTGATGATAACAACATTGATATGTCTATTAAATATTACAATATGGCATTACTTGAAGGTGTTAAAGACGTTAAAATATACACTCGCCTTGCTATGGCATATTGGGAAAATAATTCCGTTCAAGATTCAATTGATTGCTACAATTTAGCAATAGAAACAGACCCAAATTACGACATTGCACAAAACAATTTGGGCGTAATTTATCTTGATACTTTAAATGATGTCGGTCGTGCAATGACATTTTTCAAAAATGCTGTTGATTTAAACCAAAATTACACGCTTGCGCACTTTAATTTAGGAAGATGTTATGCATTATTAAACAGAAAAATTGATGCCGCTAACGAATTTCAGCGTGCAATTGATTTGAATAAAATGACAAATGAAATTGATGAAGAAATTATCCAAGACAAACTTTTTGAACTGTTTAGAGCATGAATAAAATAATAAAAAAAATTCTATATTTTGCACAGAATACCACAGTAAGAATAATTTCATTCTTACTGGTTTTCTGTTTAATTGCGGGTTATTTTGTTTTTCCTGAATTTTATAAACTGCAATGGCATAAGATTCAAAGTTTTTATTATGTTTATAAAGGCGATAAAGCCTATAAAAAACATAAACCCCAAGATGCCATTAATAACTATACAAAAGCTCTTGAACTACACCCAAAGCATGTCAGAGCAAGGTATAATTTGGCAAACCTTTATGTAGCCTATGAAGATTATTATTCTGCGCTTGAAAACTACCAAAAAGCGCTTGAATTGAAGCCCGATTTTATGATTGCAAGAATTGATTATGCAATTGTTTTATCGGAAGCTACTTTTAACTATGATAAAGCAATTAATGAATATGACATTGCAATTAAAAATGCGCCAAAATGGATGTATATTCCATTTATTATTGATAACAAAAAAACTTATAAATTTAATAAAGGTGTTGCTTATTATAACCAAGGGCTTGCATGGCGCGGGAAATCTTTAATTTTTGGTCAAGACAGATACAAGGCAAGAAGATTTTTAGAAAATGCCGTTGAATCTTATGAAAAGGCCCTAAAATCGATAAAAGGCTATGATGTTTATTACAATTTAGGAATTGCAAACCAGCTTTTAAAAAGAAATTATGCTGCAGGAAGAAGCTATTGCAAGGCAATTGAAATTGAACCAATGAATTATGAAGCGCATTACAATTTAGCAATTCTTTTAAAATCAATGAAAAAATATGGTGATTCTGCGGAAGAATTTGTTAAAGCAGGCCTTTTACTTGATTCAAAAGGTGATACCAATAAAACAAGGTATGTTTACGATGTTTTAAATGAAGTAAATGCTCGCTTAGCGCTTGATCCTGAGTATGCATCTTTAAGGCAAAAACTTGATGAAGAAGAATTCGGAAACGGTAAAGTTACATATATCCACGGTAAACTTGTAATTTCCGAAGAATTTGATAAAGCAATGTTTAAAAACTTTAAAACTTGCGCAAATAAAGAGCTTTTTGAGTCTGAAGAGGATCTTGAAATTTAATGGAAGAAAAAATTGTTAACTATGACGTTCTATACAAAATTATGTATGAGCTGACTGCTGTTTTTGAATGTTCCAAAACCCCAAACGAGCTTGTTTTGGGCTTAAAACAGGTTTTTAAAAGGTTTTTTGAAGTTAGTGAGATTGAAATTTTTTCTCTTGATGAGAATTCAAATCTTCTTAAAAATTTCATTAAGCCTTGGGAAAATTTGCCTGAAAGCGAAGATAATTCTTTTTTAATATCTTCTTTTTCAGAATTCAAAAATCAAAATTCTAATTTCATTAAAAGAAACAATGAAGTTTATTTCCCACTTTATACTCAAGGAAAAATTTCAGGTGTTGTAAAATTAATCGGAAATATTCAGAACCAAGAATTTTTCTCTTATCTTCCTTTATTATCAAGGCAGGTTTCTTTAGCTGTTGTTCACCTTAAATATTTTGAAACTGTTATAAACAGTGCAAAATTTTATGAAACAATAAGAAATATAGCTAAAATAACAGAAACACAATATGACTTAAGCTATATTTTGCCCATTATGGGTGAAATTATAGACGGTTTTATTAAAGAACATTTAATATACATTTTCTTAAAATCTTCTAATAAAAATGAATATAAATTAATTTGGCCAAATAAATGCTTAATTAATAATATTTCAGAATATCTGTCTAAAATAAAAGATTCAAACTGCCTTATTTTTGATGAAGGCAAAACCTGCATTTTTCCTTTGATTTCAAAGGGTAAAATTACAGGTGCTGTTGTTGCATATAACCCTGTTGATACTTTGAATAAGAATGAAATTAAATATATGGAACAATTAACCCTTCAAGCTTCAATTACCGTAAATAAAGCTAAAGAATATATGAAAACGCTTGAAAATGCCACATTAGATGCTCTAACAGGGCTTAATAACCGCCACATGTTCTATCAAAGGTTATCTGAAACAACATCAAACGCTAAAAGACAAAAAACAAGCCTATGCTGCATTATGACAGATATTGATTTCTTTAAATCCGTTAATGATACATATGGCCATTCTGCAGGCGATTTAGCACTAAAAACGGTTGCAAAAACTATTAAAAAAGAACTAAGAGAATATGATATAGCTTCAAGATATGGCGGCGAAGAATTTGCAATTTTATTGCCAAATACTACTTTGGATGAAGCCGGAAAAGTTGCAGAAAGGCTTAGAAAACAAGTAGAAAAGAAAAAAATTAATATAGAAGAATTGAAAATTGACGGTATAAAAGAAATTTCGGTTACTATTTCAATTGGTGTCAGCTTGTATAATCCAAATTTAATGAAGGATTCTGAAGACCTTTATAAACTTGCAGACAAAGGGCTTTATATTGCAAAAGAAAGCGGCAGAAACAGAGTTGTTATTGCTGATAAATAAAGTAAATTTTAGTTAAGATTTTTCTTTTATAAGTGCAAAAAATTGCATTTATGTATTTTAATATGTTGTAGAACTTCTATTTGGGAGCGCAGAGCAGATTTCATGAAAATAGGGGCGCTCGGTTTATATCCGAACTCTAGCTTAACAATTAAATCTTTATTCGCCGCAAATAAAAATGTTGAAAATAATGCGGTTAATCCTTTTTGCGCTCAAAATAATTCTCTTTGTTCAACATATATTCCAAAGAATTTCTTTGTTGCTAATTCAAATATTTCATTTAAAGGCGTTGAATGCTCCCCCGGGAATTTTAAAATAAAAACTGCTTATGGTGTTGAGTGCCCTTGCTGCGGGCAAGTTATGCTTACAAAAAAACAATCAAACGCTTTTGTTGCAAGAATTAGCGATAAAACAGGCGCAGACCTTCAAAAAGAACTTGAAAAAGAATCTTCCTATTTTAGAAAAAATGAACTGCAAATTGCCGATATTTTAATTGAAGACAGCAAACAAAACCCCGATTTAAACCTTTCTCAGCTGGTTGCGCTTGAAGCGAAAGAAAGCATTGCGCAACTTGAAAGCGAGCAAAAAAATATTATCGGTCAAATGAGAACTTTATCGGAAGGCTTAACTCCCAAAAAAAGAGAAAGACTTTCTGAAATTTTAGATGAAGAAGAAAGTTTGATTGATAATTCCGATGATTACGTTCACTTTAAGCGTAAAAACTTTGTGGATAAAATTGGATACTTCCATTCGCAATGCGGCCAAAAAGACTTGGAAATTGCAGGTGAAATTTCTGCATTGGCGCAAACCATGCCAGCTTCCGGCACAAGTAAAGATGCGTTTTTTGTAAAATATCAAAGAAGAACAAACGAAGACATTGCAAGAAGGCTTGTATTGCCTGCAATGGTTACAACGGAACACATAAGGCCCCAATCTAAAAGCGGCAAAAACAGCACAGATAATTATATTCCTCTTTGCGGCGATTGCAACTCAAGAAGGGGGAATACACCATATAACGAATGGTTCAAAATTCGCCCTGAAATGCCTCAAAATCTTCAAGAATATATTTATCAAATTTCGGATATAATTCAAAATAAAGGTTTTGACGGTTGGGAATTTTATGACACATACGTTGACGATGTTATAAAAGCAGTTTACAGAGAAACCAACGGTAAACTTAAGCTTAAAAGGCCAGAAGAAGTGCAGATGGAAGAAAAACAGCCTGAAGTTGAAGCTGTTATTGTTCCGCCAAAAACAATTGAAGAACAAAGAGAAATTTGGATGTCCAAATATGAAACATTAACTGCCCAAATTTCCGATTTACACACCTTGCGAGATGAATTATACGCAGATGAAGAATTTTTAAACATTCTTCAATTTTTGCAAATGCAAGATAGGGTTAATTCTTCAAAACAAACAAGAAAAGTTTTGCACAGAAGCTTTATGAGTGCCGCGTCTTCTTTTAAAAAAGCAAAAAGTGAGCTTAAAAAAGCCAAAAATGATGGAGAATCTGTTGAAAAAATAAGAGAATTGCAAAACAGGGTTCAAAATTCAAAAGGAAATATGGATGCCGCAAAAGGCGACTATGTGGCTGAATCTCAAAGATATTCTTCACTTTTAGCGCAAAGAGACGAAATAAAAAAACTTATTACAACACCTGAAGAAATAATTGCGGAAATTCATAAAACAAAACAGCAAAAAGCAGAAAGCGAGCAGCAAACATCATTAGATACAGCTGATTCTTTAAGCAAAGATGTTCAACTTTCTGCACTAAATAGTTCAAGTTTAGAATTAGAAAGACTAATTGAACAAAAGAAAGCGGCAAACGCCAAAAGAGAACAAACATTTGATTTTGATTCGCCAAAATCTAAAAAAGTTGCATCAAGATATTTCGAATTGCAAGCAAAAATGAATATGCTTAATTCAATGGATATGGAAACATTTAGAAAGCTTTTTGCTGATAATCAAAGCTCAATTAGCCCTGATTTTATTGTTGTTGAAGCTAAGGCTGCTATTCAAAAACAATTGGCAAATGTGCTTAAAAGCCCTGTTGCGCATTTCTACAAAACAAAAGATGAAATTGCCGAGCTTGAATTTAGAAAAAGAGTTATTGACTCAGAAATTTCAAAGTTGACTTCAAAAGTTGATTACGATGCTAAATTGCAAGATTTATATAAAAGAAAAGCTGAAATTCAAAAGAAATTTTCAAATGTAAATATAGACAAAACCATTGAAAGATTGCAAATGGAAGCAGATGACAATCTTCAAAAGTTTACTGATAGTTTTGAAAATTATGGCGGTTATCAGCATTCAAAACCTAAGGCAGATGGCACTTCTTCATCATAGTAGCCATCATAAACATCATTTTCGCTTATATTTTTATCTGTAAAAATGTTATTTATAACGTTATCATAAGAAAATGGCGTGTTAATATTTTCTGTTGAATGCATGACATTAATTCCCGCTAAAAAGCTGGAATCAAAACTGCCAAAAATAGATGTATTATCTTCAGTAACGTTTTTTAGCGAATCTTGGGGGTTTGATAAAAAACTTGCCTCTGATACAAGCGAACCTAAATAATATTCAGACATTTATATCCTCTTTAAAATTAATTCCTCTTAATTTATTAAAGTAATTTTTTCTTAAAAAATTGCCATTTTTTTAATTGAAGGTAAAATTTTTTTATGGAGTTAGATTTTAAAAAAGAACTAAAATATATTTTTCCGCTTGTTTTAATTTTAGCGTTTGCTTTTTTTATAAACTATTTTAAATTCGGAAATATTTTATATGATACAGGCAGAGAATTTTTAGTTTCTTTGGCTATTTTGGATGGAAAAGTTTTAATTAAAGATGTTTTTTTATCTTATTTTCCACTGTCTTACCAAATAAATGCCCTATTTTTTAAAATTTTTGGCTCAAGCTTAGACCTTTTAAGAATTTTAGGGCTTATTTCAGCTTTATTAATTAACGTTTTTATTTATTTAACTTCAAGGTTTTTTGTTTCAAAAAAGAAAAGCTTTTTGTTTTCTTTAATTATTAGTTTTTCTTTAATGTTCAATGTTTCTCACCTTTATAACTACATTTTAAGCTATTCATACGCCTTTATTTATGCGGTTTTGTTTTTGTTCATTTCTTTATTTTTTGCGCTTAAATATATTAAAGAAAACAAATTTTTATACCTTTCATATTTCTTTTTGGGTGTTTGTTTTGCCCTTAAAGCAGAGTTTGTTTTTCTTTTTGTTCCGTATTTTTTAATGCTTTTATATAAAAAAACAGGTTTAAAACAAATTTTAATTTCAAACTTTTTATTTTTTCTTCCTTTGATTTTAAGTTTTTTAATTCTTTTTATTCAAGGGTTTAATTTTTCAGATTTAATCAATTATTTTTCTTTTATGAAAAGTTTTTTATCTTCAAAAATTCTTGCAAATTATAACTATATTGTATTTGATAAAAACCCCGTTAGCTGGGCTTTAAAAATGGCAAATGGCGCTTTAAAGTTTATTTCGCTTTTTTTACCTTTCTTTTTTATTTTATATTTTCCGATTAAAAAAAATAAAAAAGTATTAGTGAAAATTTTATCTTTTCTTCTTTTTATTTTTCTTTTGGTTGCTGCAATTCATATAAAAGAGTTTAATTTTGTTTCAATTTTTCCTTTTTTATCTTTAACAAGCCTTTATATTCTTTATTTTTCATATAAAAATAAAAATTTTCCGCTTTTATTTTTAACTTTGGTTCAGTTTTTTCTTTTAATCAGAATTAATTTTATTTATTCATCAGGTTATGCTGCCTTTTTAATGCCTGTTGGGCTTTTAGTTAATTTGTTATTTTTTGCGGAAATTATAAAATTTGAAAATTTTAAAAAAACTTTTTTATTGTTTATGCTTTTTTTATCTGTAATTAATTTCTTATATTTCACAACGGCACAAAATCTTTTTGCAAATTTCCCGATTAAAACAAATAAGGGGCTTATATATTCAGATAACAAAAACCAAGCAGCTTCAATTAATGAATTTATGAATTTTTTAAAAAGCTTAAATAAAAATGAAACAGTTTTAATCTTGCCAGACGGTGCTATTTTTAATTATTTTTCAGGGCTTAAAACAAACCTTAAATATTACCAATTGTTGCCAAACCACATTGAAACATTGGGGGAAGATATTATTGTTTCTAATTTAAAAATTAATCCGCCTGATTACATTATTAATACAAACCTTGATTATTCAATATATTCAACACCAAAATTTTGCAATGATTTCGGGCAGAAAATTTGCAATTTTGAAAAAGAAAGTTATTTATATTTAGGAAATATTCAAAAAGGGAATGATTTAATTTTTGAAATATATAAATTAAAAAAATAATTTTTTTGATAGTATAATATCAATAATAAATGGAGTTTGAAAAGAGATTGATTTTATATAAGACAAAATATTTAACTCTAAAAGCATATAAAAGAGAAAATAAGCCTGATTGGGTTTATGTTTCACGTGATAATGCTAAAAATGTTGTTGTTATTTTGCCTGTTATAAAAAAAGAAGATAAGGAATATATTTTATTTTTAATCACAAAGCGCCCGCCTTTAATTGCAGAAAATAAAGCTGAATTTTGTTTAGAGCTTCCAAGCGGGCTTGTTGGCGATGAAAATGAATTTGAAACAATAGAAGAAGCCTTTAAAAAAGAACTTTTGGAAGAAACGGGCCTTGTTGCAGATGAATTTAAAATTTTAAATAAGCTTGTTTCAACTTCAGGCGGCTTAACAAGTGAAACTTCAACAATTGCAACAGCTAAAATTTCAAACTCTGAAATAGTTTCAAAACCAATTTCAGATGGCGGAGTTATTGTTGATAGGGTTTTAGTTGAAAAAAGTGAAATAAAAAACTTTATAAAACAAAAAGAAAACGAGGGCTTTGCAATAAGTTCTCAAATGTTAGCAGCACTTTATTATTTAGAGGAATAAAAAATGAAATTAGCATTTTCAACGGCAAATACTGCATTTAATTATAAATATTTGTTATCAAGATTGTTTCCGTATTTAAAACCGCATTTATTTAGAATTTTTATTGCATTTTCTCTTGCAATACCATTGGGGTTATTGGATGGTGCTACTGCGTTTGCACTTAAACCTTATATAGATGTTGTTGTAAACGGTAATACAATGGTGGTTAGGGGCTTTGAACTTACAAGAGATTTACTTGCAAACTTTATTCCTTTCTTAATTGTGGCTTTTGCTACCCTGCAAGGTGTTTTAAGATATTTGAATTCTTATTTATCAGATTGGCTCAGCAATAAAATTTCAAACTCCGTTAAAATTGATTTATTTAAAAAATTAATTAAAATGGATTCCAAATTTTTTGATGAAAACTCATCAGGCATTGTTTTAACAAGGTTTTTAGGCGACCCTGATACAGCTTCAAGAACAATTGTTGATTCAATTAAAAATTTAATTACCTGCGCAACGGAAGCTATTGGTTTAATTGCAGTTTTATTGTGGACAAGCTGGAAATTGGCTTTTGTGGGCGTTATTGTTTTAACTGTTGCGTTTTTGCCAATGGCGCTTTTAAGAAAAAGAATTAAAAAAGTTTCTAATGAATCTGCGGTTTTAGGCGGCGGAATTACAACAAACTTTAATGAAACTTACCATGGCAATAAAATTATGACAGGTTACGGCCTGCAAGAAAAACTTTTCCATAAATTTGAAAAGCAAATAAGAAAATCATTCGACCTTACAATGTCTTTATCGAAACGTGCAGGCTGGATGAGCCCAATTATGTATTGTATTGCAAGCGTTGGTATTGCAATTGTTATGTTCTTTGGAAACCACCTTATAATAACGGGTGAAATGACAACAGGCAGTTTTGCAAGTTTTATAACTTCACTGTTGCTTTTATATAAACCGGTTAAAGGTTTAGGCGGCACATTAACAGGCCTTCAAGGTGTTTTTGTTGCAGCATCAAGGGTGTTTGAACTATTTGATTTGGTTCCTGAAATTCAAGATAAGGAAAACGCTGTTGAATTAAAAGGAATTAACAATAAAATTGAGTTTAAAAATGTTAACTTTGAATATGTTGAAAATGTTCCTGTATTAAAAAATATCAATTTTGAAGTTAAAAAGTTTGAAACTGTTGCGCTTGTAGGTAACTCAGGTGGCGGCAAATCTACAATAGTAAACCTTTTGCCAAGGTTCTATGATGTGAAATCCGGTTCAATTCAAATAGATGGCGTCGATATTCGTGAATTCACCTTATCTTCTTTAAGGCAAAATATTTCGGAAGTTTTCCAAGATAATTTCTTATTTTCAGGAACCATTAGAGATAATATTTTGATGGGTAAATTTGATGCAACTGAAGAAGAAATTCAAAATGCAGTAAAACTTGCTCATTTGGATGAATTTTTAGAACATTTGGAAAACGGCATTGATACCGTTATTGGCGAACGTGGTGCAAGTTTATCGGGCGGCCAAAGGCAAAGGGTTGCAATTGCAAGAGCAATATTAAAAAATGCGCCGATTATTGTTTTAGATGAAGCAACATCTGCTTTGGATAACAAATCGGAAGCGATTGTTCAAAAAGCATTAGAAAACTTAATGCAAAACAGAACAGTTTTTGTTATTGCACACAGATTATCTACAATTAAAAATGCAGACAGAATTATGGTTGTAAATGATGGCGAATTAGCTGAAGTTGGCACCCATGAAGAATTAATGCAAATTCCAAACGGTCAATATAAAGCCTTGTATGATATGCAATTTAGAAGTGTCGATAAAGAAATACTTCAAGAAGTATAAAAAATTAATTAATTAATTCTTTAGTCTGAATGTCAAAAAACATAATGTCATTCGGACTAAAGAAAAACGTTTTTTTGCCTTCAATTGTTTCTTTTGAATTTATAACTGCTTTTATGTTGTTTTCTTTAAAGTAAACAACTTTAATAGCGCCCGTGTTTTCAACAAAATCTATATTAAAGGTTTTTTCAATATCGTTTTCTTTTTTTTCTAACCTTATATTTTCAGGGCGAATGCCTATTATAACTTTTGTTTTATCTTTTAATTTTTCTATATAATTATTCGGAATTAAAAACTCAATATCTTTTGTTTTAATTTTATTTTCAATAACATCTCCTTCAATTAAATTCATTGGGTATGTTCCTGAAAACGAAGCTACAAAAACATTTTTCGGGCTTTTAAAAATGTTTTCAGGCGCATCTTTTTGAAAAATTTTACCTTCATTTAAAATTACAATGGCATCTCCCATAGTAAGTGCTTCTGTTTGGTCATGGGTTACATAAATAAAGGTTGTGTTTAATTTTTGATGCAGCTTTTTAATTTCAACCCTCATATTAGCTCTTAATTTTGCATCTAAGTTAGATAAGGGTTCATCCATAAGAAAAATTTTGGCATCTCGAACAATTGCCCTGCCTAAAGCTACTCTTTGTCTTTGGCCGCCCGATAATTCTTTTGGTTTTCTTTTTAAAAGTTCCTCTAAACCTAAAATTGAAGCTGCTTCTTTTACTTTGTTTTCAATTGTTTTTTTGTCCTCATTCCTTATTTTTAGGGGAAACGCCATATTTTCATATACCGTTAAATGGGGGTATAGCGCATAACTTTGAAAAACAAAGGCTATATCTCTATCTTTGGGGTGAACATCGTTTACTTTTTTGTCATCAATAAAAATTTCACCTGAATCAGGTTGTTCTAAGCCTGCAATTAGCCTTAAAAGCGTTGATTTTCCGCAGCCTGAAGGCCCCAACAAAATGCAGAAGGATTTGTCTTCAATTTCTAAATTAATATCAGACAAAACCTGTTTTTTAACCTTTTCAGATTCAAAACTTTTATAAATATTTTTAAGGCATAATTTTGCCATAAGCTAAATTTTTTCCATCGGTAATAAAATACAAGCCATTGTGCCTTGAGAAGGCTTAGAATAAACCCACATATCGCCTTTTAAATTTTTCACGTGTTTATAGCAATATGAATAAGCCAATTTGGCGTTTAAAACTTTTTTATTTGTAGAAGAATCCATAAAATATGGGTTAAAAATGTTTTCAATGGCTGTTTGCGGCATAACAAGCCCTGAATCTTTTATTTCAAAAAGGGCGTATTGTTTTTTAACATTTTCATCTTCTGCTTCAATGTTTTTATTTTGCAAAAATTCAATTGGCGGGTTTCCGACATTCATTGAAATTGTCCCTATATCTGTTGATTTAAGGGAAATATCAAGAATTGCTTTAACAAATGCTTCAATAGCCGTTGGGTCAAGAGATGAACTTCTTGTTAAGAAAGAAGAAAAATCATAAGTAAAGTTTAATTTTTTCTTTGCAAACAATATTTCGTAATTTTTGGCAATTGAAGTTAAAAGGTCTGCTAAGTCAAAATTCCTGTATTCATATTCATATAGGTTTGATTCAACTTCAAAATATTTAAATAACAATGTTAAATCGTAAGATAAATCATTTGAATTTTTATTTATAATGCTTACATATTTGCTTGCTTTATCGTTTAATTCGCCACCAACGCCATCATTTAAAGCTTTTGAAAAGTTTGTCACGGAATTTATAAGAGAAAAAATTTCCCCCGATGCGTTTGTTAAAAATGCATTTTTTTCATCTATGATTTTTTTAGCTATTTCATATTCGCCGTTTATCATATTTTGCATTTTATAATTTGCGGTTATATCTCTAATTGAAACGTAAACTTTTTCAAATTCTTCGTTTTTGGCTGCCGTTACTTCAACAAAAATGTCTTCTTTTTTGTTTGTTGCAGCTTTTGTAATCGAAGCTGTTCCTGTTTGAACGAGTTTATTTAAAAGAACGGAACCGCCTTGAATGAATTGTGAAAAATAAGAACCTATGATTTCAAGCTTATTAAAACCTAATATTTTAACGGCTTTGTTGTTTATATCCAATATCTTGCCGTCCATTGACACAACTAAAATACCGTCAGGGAAAATTTCAAATATATCTTCTTTTTTTGGCTTATTAAACAGTGAAAACAGGTTCATTCAATCAATCCGTGCCTAAAATTACTTTAACAAGCCCATGTTAACATAATGTAAAAAAAATTCAAAATTTTATATTAATTTTTTTTAACTTGATGAATTGTTTTATTATATTTTTCTGTTACTATCAATTTTAGGAAGTATGTTATCAATATCACTTACACCTAGTTTTATATTTATGATTGCAGGGTTTCTTTTGTCC
>CALYDL010000001.1 GCA_944325145.1 Candidatus Gastranaerophilales bacterium | reverse complement strand
AAAATAACTCTTTCATCTGCAAATTTATCTGAAATTGCAATTTTTGCATTTGTTTTATTTAATAAATTTTCAATAACTGTTGAATGCCCCCATGCAAGAAGGCTGTTTAAGTTTTTAAATTTTGAATAAAGTTCGTTATATTTTTTATTGCCTATAATAACAATTTCAAAAATCGAATTTTCTTTTATAATATCAGCTAAAGTTAAAATCTTTTTATCATCAAGTTTTTTTGAATCTTTAATCCCTTTTTCTTTTAAGAAATTTGCCTGTTTTTCATCTAAATAACAGCCTGCAATAATAAGCGGCCCAAAAAAATCTCCTTTGCCGGATTCATCAACCCCAATGTGCGGGAATGGTGCAATGTCGCCTTCTGTTTGCGGTTTTAATTCGCATTCAAAATTGTTATCTAAATATTTTTTAACTATATAATCAATGTCTTTGCCTTGAACTAAAACTTTGCCTGTTTTATAAAAAGTAAACTGCCAGTTTTTATTTTTGGCTTGAAAAAATGTGTAATCGGGAACTTTAAACTCGCACTCTTCGCTTGTTAAAACCTCTTTATAATGTACCCATAAATTTGGGTCTAATTTTATAGAATACGATCCCAATTTATATTTTTCTCCATATTAAAAAGTGAATAATGCTGGTCTTCGCCGCCTGTTAATAAAAGGTTGTATTTTTCGGCCAGTTTTTTAACAGTTTTTCTTGAATGAAATTTAACTATTCTTGTAATTCTATCGTACGGGTAATAAACTTCAACGCCATCCAGCCCCATTTTAACAAGTTTTTGAATAAACCTATCCAAGCTTAAACACCAATAGCAGCAAGGGTGTGCCAAAACCGCAATGCCGCCTGCTGAATGTATTGCTTCTATAACTTTTTTGGGGTGTCTTGAAGTTAAAATTCTTTTTGGAACTTCCATAATCCCTTTTTCAAATTCTGCGGTTAAGGCGTTTAATTCTGGGTTATTAATATCTACATTGTAGCCTAAAATGTGGGGCAAATTGAGGTCAAAAAAACAATCAAATTCAACACCAACTATAAGCCCATCGGGCATTTTTTCAAGGTGCTTATAGCCTTCAATTGAATTATGGTCTGTAATTGAATAGTATTTTAAATTTAATTCTTTTGCTTGTTTTATAAGCTCATTAAATTCTACCCTGCCATCAGAATAAGTGGAATGAATGTGCAGGTTAACGTTTTTAAAAAAATCATCTTTGGTAAATTGTCTAAATATATTTTTCATGAAAAAATGCTATAATTATTTTGCTTTATAAATTATATACTAAAAAAGGAGTTTGTTTATGTCAAACGAGACATTCAATATTAATTCGGCTAAACAGGTATCTGTTTTTTCTTCTTTAAGTAAAGGTCTTTCAGCTTTATTTAATAATTTATCTTCATTTTTATCAATGTGTTATTTTCCCATTTTAAATATTATTTCCATGACTTTAATGGTATCACCTGCCTTTATATTAAAAACAAGTTTTGGCTTTTTTAATTTTATTTTAGCCGGTGTTCTTTTTATTGCAGGTTTTATAATGTTTCTTGTAACATTTTGGAAATCTCTTTTGGGGCTTGTTGCAATCTCATATTTAGCGAAAGATATATATGAAAATAAACCCATACAAAACCCTTCAGATTATTTTTCATACGTTGAAGAATATTCTTATCAATATTTAAAATTCAACCTTTGGGTTATGTTTTTTAGCATTCTCTATTCATTGGCTTTTGTGGTTATAATTTCTTTAACTACCGCTTTTTCAATTTTAATACACGCACCTTTTCTTGCTGCCGCTGTGGTTTTGCTTCTTGGCCTTTTCTTTTTAGCGGTTGTTGTTTTCGGGCTTTTATTTTCATACATTTTTTGGGCTTATGAAAACAAAGACGATAATGTTTCTGTTATAAAAAATGCTCTTTCATTTTCAATTAAGAATATTTTTTCTGTTTTTGTTTTGTTTTTAATTTTAACTTCAATTATTCCTGCGGTTTTTTATTTTGTAATTTTAATTCCAACAGGTTTTATTTATGGTCTTGAAGCTGCAAAAATAGGAAGTTCTGCCATAGGTTTAATTTCAGGTTGGTTTGTTTATTATTTTACAATGTTTGTTGCTACAAGTTATTATTTAGATATTAAGAATAGATAAAAATGCTTGATTAAAAAACTGTTTAGTTGTAAAATAATATGGCTAAACTTGAGAGATGGAGAAAACAGAAATGATTGAAACATTGATTAATTTAGTACGACGCCTTTTATGGAAAGAAGAGATGGCTTTCTGTAAGATTTATATTGAAGAATAATTTCTAAAATCATAACTAAAAGCCTTCTTAAAAAATAAAGAAGGCTTTTTATTTACAAAAATTAAATTTAAGCGAAAAACAAGCAATAAATTTTATTCAAACAACTTAAAACAAACGAAGGACTTCAAAACTATGTTTAATAAATTAATTGATACAAAACGAAAAAATGCCACGGTTCAAAGATTATTGAACCTTATTTGGGGTTTGTAATTTTAAGGTAAAGGAAACAACAAATGGCAGAAGTATCCAAAGTATCAACAATTTCTAAAATTTTTACAAAATTAGGCGATAATACAGGCTCTCTTGTTCCGATGTATGCAAAAGATGTTACATCCGACACGCTTACATCATTTACATATTTTAAAGAGGGCGGCAACAGAGACGGAGTAGAAAAAACTTTCGAAGAATTCGGAACAGGCGTCGTTTGGCTTGGCGGAATTCCTTTTATAAAGAAAATTTTTGATAAAACGGTTTATAAGAAATCAGGAATAAACCCTGAAATTGACGCTAAAAGGCTTTTTGATTCTTATGGTGAAAAATCGGTAGATTCTGTTGAATTTGCTCAAAAAAAAGCGGCTTCATTGGGTGAAAAATTTAAAGAACAGGCTGATATTTTGGCTGATACCGTTAAAAATAAAGCTAAGGCAAAAAATCTTGCACTTGCAAAATTCGGCGTTGCAACGGCGCTAACGGGCCTTGGTTTATACGGAATTATTACCTATAAACAAAAACAAACAGAAAAAGCTATTGAAAAACAAGTTAAAGAAAAACTTGCAAAAGAACAGGTTTTAAAAGACAGCATTTCAGATAGTGAAGTTTACCAAACCTTTAAAGGTAATAAAAAGCAAAATAAGCCTTCATTTAAGGGGCTTGGCACATTTATTATGTCTAACCCCATTGCAAACACTTCTCTTGTAGATTGTGTAATTACAGGAACAAGGCTTACAGGGGCAAGAAAAGGTGAAAGGTTTGAAGTCGGCTTAAAAGAAGCTTGCGAAATTGCATTTATATATGGGCTCGCAGCTCCTTTACAAAAAGGCATGGAATTAATCGGCAAAAATGTTTTCAAAAGGCCAATTAACCTTGATTATTCAGCCCTGGATTCAGATGTAATAAAAATGGCAGCAGAAGCTGAAAAAACCTCAAAGGGTTCATCAAAGCTTGTTCAAGATGCAAAAGCACTTTTGAATATTGCTGCAAATTCTGAAAACAATCCAAAAGAAAGCTTTATTGAAAAAGCTAAAGGCTTTATCAAAGGCGCTAAATTCAATGAAAAAGCAAATGAAGCTTCTAAAAAAGCAATTGATTTTGTATTCGATAATCAAGATTCGCCTTTAATGGATGTATTCAAAAAAACAGGCGATATTGCAACATTTAAAACAAAAGAAGGTGTTGAACAATTAAGCTTGCTTACAAGCATTGATTCTAATAAGCTTAAAACAACCGCTAAAAGTGCTGTTGATATTGTTGAAAATGCTGCAAAAAGCGGTGATGTCACTAAATATTTAAAACAAACCAAAATCTTGAAAGGTGCTGCAATTATTGCAAACATTGGAATAAGCGCAGTGTTGATGGGTTATTTGCAGCCTAAATTAAACCTTTATTTAAGGAAAAAGTTAAATAACGGTGATAATACTAACCCTGCAATTGCACAGTTAACAAAGCAATATGAACAAAAATTTTCATTTGAAGGAAACAAAAAAGCTTAAGGCGCAATAATTGCCATTTCGCAGTTTTTGCAATCAAAGACAAGAGAGTATTTTTTGTTTTTTTCATCCAGCAAAAATAATTCCCCCTTTTCTTTGGGGTTATTTTTAAGGCACAAATTTAAGGTTCTTCTTATGCAGTGTTTGCACCTCATAATTTCCCTGTCTTTAAATTCGCCTGTTTTTTCCAAAGAAAATTCTTTTGGCTTAATTCCTGACATTTTATAAAATTCAAAGGCTTTTTTGTTGTGGATGTTTAGCCTGTAATCTGTTGGTTTTTCAGTATATTTTGCAGGGGTTATTTTTGTTTTTGGGGGTTTTTTATAATTTTTTAATCTTAAATTTTCAAGCTCTAAAAATAAATTGCGCCTGATTTCATTTAATGCTGAAAGCGGCATAAAAGGAACTTTTTCACTTTCAAAAATAATTTCTTCTGCTCTAAAAATGCTAGCTCCTGTTTTTTTAAAGCATTTTTCTATATTTTTCTTCATTTTTTCTATATCTTTTGCTTGTTCAAAATTTTCAAATTTATATGAAACTTTGTTTTTATTATCTGTTAGAATGATTTCATTTTCATTAATTCTAAAGACGGCTGAAATTAACCTTTTTGTTTTTGAATTTTTAACTTTATTTTCAAATTCAACATCTTGGTTTCTAAAAATTTCAATTCCTTTTTTTAAATTGGGTTGAAAAACATTCGGAAAAATTTTATTACCTTCAACTTTATTTACCAAAAAACCTTTTAAACCTTCTTCTGTTAAATAGCAAAGCCCGTCTTGAGGGTTTATTTTTGTTTTGTTTAAAAAATTAATTGTAAAAAATTTCTTATCCGAAAAATTAATTTTTCCCAAATATTCCCCTTTGGATTTTGGAGTTTCAATTGAAGTGATATCTTCTGTTTTATCTAAAAAATAGCTTGTATAGCCTCTGTTAAAGGTTTTATTTATATTTGGCGTGAAATCTGAATAAATTTTGCCATCAGAAGCTTTATTTTTGCAAATTTCATCAATTAAATTTCTGTAAAATAAAACAACGTTTTTAACGTAAGTTTCATCTTTTAATCTGCCTTCAATTTTAAAAGACGTAACGCCTATATCAATTAATTCTTTTATATAATCTTTGGCGCAGAAATCTTTTAGAGAAAGCAAATATTTATCTTTTGCGATTATTTTGCCACTTTTATTTATAAGAGAATATTTTTTTCTGCAAGCTTGAGCGCATTCGCCCCTGTTGGCGGAACGGCCGCCAATAAATGCGCTCATATAACATTGGCCGGAATATGAAACACAAAGGGCGCCATGGATGAAGCATTCAAGTTCAATGTTTGTATTTTTTCTAATTTCTTTTATTTGCTCAATGCTTAATTCTCTTGCTAAAATTGCCCTTTTTATTCCCAAATTTTCAAAAAATTGTACTTTTTCTTTTGTTCTTATGTTGCATTGAGTGCTTGCATGGAGTTCAATATCGGGCAAATTTGAATTTAAAAGCCCCATATCTTGAATAATAATTGCATCAACCCCAATTTCGTTTAATTTATATATTAACTCAACCGCTTCTTTCAGCTCGCTGTCGCTTAAAATTGTATTTACCGTTACATAAATTTTTACATTAAATTTGTGGGCGTATTCAATTAATTCTTTTATATCTTCTAAATTGTTTCCTGCATTTTTTCTTGCACCAAAACTTGAAGCGCCTATATAAACGGCATCTGCCCCACAATTTATTGCTGCTTTTGCGCAAATCAAATTTTGAGCGGGCGCAAGCAATTCAACAGTTTTACTTTTGTTTACCATATATTTTATTTTACAATAAAATACTTTATAATACTTTTATGAAAAAGATTGTTGTTTTATTGGTTTTTGCAATTTTTGCGGCTGCTTCTTATGCAGCGGGTGTTTCTAAAAGTGTTCAAAATGCGCCAAAAGGTGTTTATGCCCCAAAGGGCAACAGCTATTATAAATCTATTTTGCACACCAACGAAGGTATTAAGGGCAATTACCAAATAATGAAATCGCAAAATTCAACAGGTTTAACAAAGCCAACAACTTTAACAAATACCGTTGACAAACCAACCTCAATTCCCGCTGTTCCAATAAAACCTGCAGACCCAACATACAGGCCGACACAAAAGTATTTGCCTGCTTTATATACATACGGCTGGTCATATCCAAAAGATGAAAAGCAAGAAATAAACGTTCAAAATAACACCTATAATTATTACGGCACAGGGCAGGCTCCTGCTTCAAATGCTCAAAAAGAAGAAAAACAAGAACCTTCAAAAGAAGAAACAAAAAAATATAGTATAAAAGAAGAAAGAGCAGAACTTAGGGCAAAATATTCAAACATTTTATCCAATAAAACTATGAGCAATGAAAAAATGTGCTCTAAAATGGCAGGGTATTTTTCAAGCGCCGATTATCAAGAACTTGACCGTGTTTTAAATGATGTTTTGCTTCTTAATTGCGACATTGCAAAATTAAGGCCGGATGGTGTTATTAAATAAAATATTGCCCAAAAACATTTTTTTTGATTAAATCAAATTAAAAAGGTTTATGGAATTTAACTTATGCAAACTGTATTATTTGACCCTGGATATTCCGATTGTATTTTAGGCGTTTCTGATAACGTGGAATTTATGTATAGCGCTTTTGTTCAAAGCAGCATGCCATTAAAGCAAAAGAAATTTCAATTTTCGGTTCTTTTTCCCAAATTAAAAAAAATGACGGAACAAAACGTTTCTTTTTATTTGGGCTGCCTTTTATGGGCGGTTTATTTAAAAAGCGTAAAAGACGGAGTTTTTGAATATAACCCTTGTCTTGAGAATGAATTTGACGAAGAAACCGCATATAATGACACAAACTTTTTAATTGATTTTATTCAAGAAAAATTTAATAAAGATGCAAAATATTACATAAATGCAACCTATCAAACAGACGAAAGGTTTATTAAAGTTTTAAAAACATACAATGAATTTTTGAAATTGAATGAAGGGTTTAAAAACGTTAAAACAACAGAAGATATTAAGCTTCCAACTTGTTTAAAACCTTTTTCTGAAGATGATATAAAACTAATTAAAGAAAAAATTGATGAAGCAATCAGCCTTAAAAATTTGGCAAAATTGTTTGATGTATATGATTTAATTTTGGAATAATAATGCAGAAAAAAAAGAAAAAATTCACGCTTGATATTAAAAATATGGGTGTAAACATTGATAAAAACGAATACAGAGAAATCGTTCTTTCAAATTCAAGCCACCCTGAAATTATCAAGCAAACAAAAAGTGAGTTTTGGAAGGAAAATAAATAAGTTTACAAAACTTAAACAAGATACTTGTATAATTTTGAGTTTAAGTATAAAATAAACTATATCCACATAATCCGAAGATTTAATTTTTATTTGTCTGAAAGGGATTTATCACAGGGATTATTAATTATTTGCTATTTACGATTCGATGGAGAAAAGGCCAGAGGCCAAAGGAAATTTTTTAAAATGTATACAAATAAATGTATCAAATGCGGGAAGGAATTTGAAACCAAAAACCCAAAAAGGGTAATTTGCCCCGATTGTTTGTACCCCGATAAAGCTCAAGCAGTAGCAGGCACAAGCGCTGCTGCCCCGGCAACCGAAACTTTAAGAAGTTACAGTTTTGGCAACGATAACCCTCAGCCAATGCAGCAAAGATATAATAAACGCCCATATAACAACCAAGGCGGTTCATATCAAAGAAATGACAACAGAAGAAGCTACCAAGGCGGCGGTTTCCAAAGAAATAACGATGGACAAAGACGCTCATTCAACAATAACAGGCCACACCAAGGCGGATTTAACAAAGGCGGTTTCAATAAAAAAAGGCCGTCGCAAAAGCAAAAAGCACTTCTTGTAAACAGAGAACAATTGGCTCAAATTGAAGAAATGTACAAGAAAATGCTTCCTCTTCCAAACCCTGATGCCCATGAAGTTATTGCACAAGCAATTGGTATAGAGCCTAAAAAAGTATTCTTTGGCATTAATTTAGTAAGGCAAAAATTAATGCTGCCAAAAATAACCATGCCAAAAAGAAAATTAGCCTTAACGCCGGATCAATTAATGGCTATTAAGAATTTATATGAGCCATTATTGCCCCTGCCCCCCATTGGCTGCCACAAAATTTTGGCTGCACAACTTAAAATGGATGAATGGAGAGTGCATGTGGGCATTGGTTTAGTCAGAAAGCAAATGGGACTTGACAGATGGAACCAAGAAAGAGAAGATGCCCCTGAAGAATACAGAAAAAAAGCTGAATAATATAACTTTAAAGGCCCTTTTAATTAAGGGCTTTTTTAATATTAATTTTTATTACAAATTAGATTTTCTATTAAAGTTTTAATTTATAGTGCCGATATTTTTTATGTAAGGAAGACAATTTGGTTTATTTAGAAAGCGAGGCGCTTATAATGTTTGAAGCAATCAGTTTGGTTATATTTGCAGGTGTTATGTATTTTTGCCTTGTAGTTGCGCCTACAATTGTGGAATTTTGCGGCAGTGACGAATTTAAAAAATCTTATTTGGCACACCTTGCAAGCGAACATTTAACTACATTTGGAAAATAGTTTTACCTTTTCGTATTATATATTTCCCCTTTCTTGACAAAAAGGGTGTCATTTAAAAATGGCACCCTTTTTAGTAAAAAATTCTTACAAAAACCGAGGAAAATACCTCGGTTTTAAGTAAAATCTTTTAAAACACCCCTAACTCTTACATAAGCCCCAAGACTTTTTTGTACCAACTAAATGCTTCAAGTTCTACACCATTAAATGTTGTTTTTAAACATTGTTGTTTAAGATAGTTTTGAAATTCATCGTTGAATTTCGATTTAATGGGTGACTTAACTTTCAGTTTTTCTGCTAAAGCAACCATGAATGCCCCCTTCCTTTAACACACAGCACTTTAATTTAATATATGAACAACACCATTTTCATGATTATATCATACTCTTTTAAATAATTAAATAGCCTGAATAAAAAAAGTTGCTTTTTTTCTTAAAATTAAATAATTTTTTTTGTAAATTTTTGTAAAACTCTACTCTTGCAAACAGTTTACTCTCTAAATTACAATTTCTTTTTCTTCTCTATATGTCACATACCCGTTTGGCGTATTTGGCGGCCTTTTTAAGAACTTTCTTTTTGTGTAAATAATGCTTGCTTTGTTTGAATTTTTCATCGGCGAATTTTCTTTTACAATTTTTGCTGCGTATAAAAGAATTTCGTTTGTTATTTCTTTTTCATCTTGTTTAATAATTAAATGCGAAGATGGCGAATTATAAGCATGAAGCCAAATATCTTCAGGGTTTGAAAGTTTTCTTATTAAATAATCGTTTTGCTTGTTGTTTTTGCCTAAAAGCATTTTATAGCCTTTATATTCAATTGATTGAACTTGAATTTTTTCTTTCTTCTTTTCTTTTTTTGGTTTTAAAAGAATAAATTCATCAATTTCATCTTCAATTTCATTAAGTTCAACAATTTTATCTGCATTTTCAACGGTAAATAAAATGTTTTCTAAATATTCCTTTTTGTTTTTTGCATCTTCTTTTCTTTTTTCATAAACCATTTTTGCAGATTTTAATTTTGAATAAAGTTTATAATATTTTTGGGCATTTTCGCTTGGTTTTAATTTTGGGTCAAGTTCAATTTCCAAATTTTCTAAAGCAATTTTTGTGTCGCCTTCTTTAATAAGATAAATATATTGCAAAATAAGATCGCCCGTTTTTTTGTAGCGTTCAAATTTTTCATCGTTTATTTTTTCTTCTAAAATTTTATTTTCTTTTTTTATTTTAGAATTCAAAATTTTGGTTAATTCAAGCTTTTTGTTTTCTATGATGTCATTAGTTACTATTTTTGAATAATAATTATAAATTATTGAATTGAAATTTTCTTCTTTATGCCCCCAAAATTCCTTTATTAAATTTGGGCTAAAAACTGCATTTTGAAGGATTTCAAAAAGTTCAACATCGTTTTTTGTTTTGTTTGTTAAAAATTCAACAAAAGGTTTTGTAAAATAATAAAAGTTTTTATTAATATCATTTTTATTTTCTAAAAAAGTTGAATAGCTTGTTTTTAAAATATCAAGTTTATTTTGTTTGGGCGGCATTATATATTTTATTCCGCCGTAAATTTCTCTAACTGAACTTTTGTCTGATGAAACATTGTGGCAAGAACCAATAATAAGCCCTGTTTTTTTATTGTATAAAATTATATTTGAATATTTGCCCATTAATTCAACGGCCAAAATGGAACTTGCTAAAATGCCAAATTCATCATAAACATTGAAATGAAATTCGATTATTCTTTCATATGGAACAATTTGAGCATCAATTATTTTTGCACCTTCTAAATGTTTTCTTAATTGCATGCAAAACATTGGGGGTTTATTTGGAATTTTTACCAAATAGTCGTTTTTATCTTCAATAAAACAAATGTGGGGGTATTTTGGGTCAATATTGATATAAAGCTTTCTGTTTTCGCCTAAATTTCTTATATAAAAAATAATTTCTTTTCTTGACGGCATTTGAATTTTTTGAATAACACCACCTATAAAGAAATTTGCATTTTCTTCAAAAAAGAATTTTAAAGTAAGAGAATCTAGGTTTTGCATATTTTTATTGTATTATAAAAGTTATGGAATGCTATTATTTTGGAACATTTAACCCTGTTCATTCAGGGCATATTAAAACCGCAAAAGATGTTTTATCTAAATTGGGGTTCAGTAAGGTTGTTTTCGTTCCTGCATACATTCCTTGCCACAAGGAGGTTTCAATTAATTCATTTGACAGGCTTAATATGCTAAAACTTGTGGCTGATAATGATATTGAAGTTTCTGACATTGAATTTAAACTTCCAAAGCCTTCTTATTCATATAGAACAGTTCAAGAAATTTTAAAAAATAAAAAACAAGGCGAAAAAGTTAACTATATAATTGGGTTTGACGCTTTTAAGAAAATTGAAAGCTGGAAAAATTCTGAATATTTAAAAAACAATGTTCATTTTATCGTCTTAAAAAGAACAGGCGAAGATAGAAAAGAAATTGAAAAATTAAAAGAAAAAGGTTTTGATTTTGAAATAACAGATTCCATTAATACAATTGATATATCATCAACCGAAATTAGGGAAAAAGTTAAAAAGGGCGCTGATATTTCAGGGCTTGTGGATGAAAAAGTTAAAAGGTATATAAAAGAAAATGAACTCTATAGGTGAAATTAAAAATTATTTAAAAGAAAATCTGTCTTCTGAAAGATATTTTCATACATTAGGCGTTATGGAAGAAGCGGTTGAGCTTGCAAAAAGGTATAATATAGACATTAAAAAAGCAGAAATAGCAGGCCTTTTGCACGACAATGCAAAATGTATGACAAAAGAAGATTTAAGAAAATTTATAGATAACCATTTGCCTGATATGGATAAAAATGAATTAAAAAATTATAAAACGCTCCATGCGCCGGTTGGTGCCTATTTTGCAAAAGAAAAGTTTAAAATTTCAGACCCTGAAATAATTTCTGCAATAAGGTGGCATACTTTGGGCAGAGTTAATATGACGACATTAGAAAAAATTGTATTTTTGGCGGATAAAATAGAAAAAAATACAAGAGATATTGAATATAGAAACCAAATTATAAAAATTTTAGATGAAAACAAAGGCGAATTAGGCTTAAATATGGCTTTATTCATGTGTTTTGTTGAAACAGTTAAAAGTTTAGCTGAAAGAAGGCTGTATATATGTAAAACAACAATAGATGTTTACAATTGGTTACTTGAAAGTATTGAAAAATAGCCAAAATAAAATTTTTATATTACAATTGTAATGCTCAACGCATACAAATTGAAGCATAAATTGAGAGGTATTTTTGTCTAAAAGTTCAAAACTGACACTTTTTATATTTCTGGCGCTTGTTGCAGGCGTTCTTTTTGGTTGGTTAGACCCAACTCATGCTTCAAAAATGCAGCCTGTGGCTGATGCGTTTTTAAAAATGGTTAAAATGATTATTGCTCCCTTAATTTTTGCAACGCTTGTGGTTGGCATAGCAGGCCATGGTGATGTTAAAAATTTGGGTAAAATTGGCCTTAAAACAATTGTTTATTTTGAAATTATTACAACATTTGCTCTTATTTTGGGCCTTGTTATGGCAAACGTTTTTAAACCGGGGGTAGATTTTAATATAGATTTATCCAATGTTTCAATGGCAGCTGTTCAAAAAATGCAAAATGTTCATATTGACCATTCTCTGTCACATTTAATTTTAGATATGATTCCAACTTCTGTTTTTAAAGCGATGGCAGAGGGGAATTTGTTGCAAATTGTTGTTTTTGCTATATTTTTTGCACTTGCAATTTGTGCTGTGGGCCAAAAAGCAAGGCCTGTTTTAGATTTCTTGCATTCAACATGTGAAATTATGTTTAAATTCACGGAATATGTTATGTTTTTTGCTCCATTGGGTGTTTTTGGCGCAATTTCAGCTACAATCGGGCAAAACGGCATTGGCATTTTATCAAGTTATGCAAAATTAATTGTTATAACATACGCTTCTTTAATTTTATTTGTTGTTTTTGTTTTGTTTATTGCTTGTAAAATTATTAATGTTCCTTTCAAATCTTTGCTTGTTGCACTTAAAGAACCTGCGCTTTTAGCTTTTACAACAGCAAGCTCTGAAGCAGCACTTCCAAAAGCAATGGATGTTATGGAAAAATTTGGAGTTCCAAAAAACATTGTAAGTTTTGTTATGCCGACAGGTTACACTTTTAATTTGGATGGTTCAACATTGTATCTTGCACTAACGGCACTATTTTGCGCTCAAATTGCAGGCGTTGAATTAAATATAAGCCAGCAGCTTGCAATAATGTTAACCTTAATGCTGACATCAAAGGGCATTGCAGGCGTTCCAAGAGTTGCACTTGTTGTTTTGACAGGCACCTTGGCAGGTTTCCACATTCCTGTTATTGGTGTTGCAATTTTGCTTGGAATAGACCAAATTTTAGATATGGGAAGAACAACTGTTAATTTAATCGGCAACTGTGTTGCAACTGCTGTTGTTGCAAAATGGGAAAATGCTTTTGATTATGAAAAAATGCATTCTTTTATTTCAACTTCTCTTGAAGCCAAAAAGAAAATTGAAGTTCCGGAATTAAAAAAGAAACAAAATAAAAATAATTCTAAAGAAGAAAACTATACTTCTATTTAAAAAAATAACCTTTTAAGTTACAATCTTTTTGTAATTAGTTTGAAAGTAACAATATGCCGTTATCCTTTTTTTGGGGCGAAGAAGATTTTTTAATAGAAAAAGAAATTGATGAGATAAAAAATAAAGTTCTGGGGGAAAATATCTCTGAGCTTAATTTTAGAACATCTGATAACCCTGATTTTTCCGAATTTGTTTATCTTTTAAGGTCGCAGCCAATGATGTTTGGCGATATTGTTGTTCAAATTAAAGCGGATAAATATTTTTTAGATGGCAAAAAAGCAAAACTTGATGATAAACAAATTGAAGAATTAATTGAAGCTATTGATATGATTTCAGACAAGGTTCATATAATTCTAACTTGCCAAATTCCAAGGGGAGAGAGAAAAAAACCTGATTCAAGAAAGAAGTTGTATAAAGCTGTTCAAAAAAAAGGTGCAATAAAAGAATTTCAAGCTTTTAAGGCCTATGAAGAATATAAAATTTTGCCTGTTTTAAAAAATATGGTAAAAGCAGCCAATCTTAAAGCGCCAGATTCTGCTCTTGAAATGTTAATAAGAACAATTGGCCCCTATTTAAGAGATTTAAACAGCGCTCTTGATAAAATTTCGCTTTTTATATACCCTGAAACCACTTTTAATAAAGAAATTGTTGAAAACCTTTATCCTCAAAGCCAAAACATTTTTCAGCTTATTGATTTAATTTTAGCTTCAGATTATTCAAAAACCATGTTTGAAATTTCAAAAATGCTCCAAAAATCGCACTATTTAGAAATTCTTGCTTTTTTACAATCAGGGTTTTCAAAGCTTCTTTTAACAAAAATTTTGTCTGAAACAAAATCAAGCTATGAAATTGCAACAATAACCAAACAAAATGAATATGCCGTTAAAATGACATTAAACAAAATTAAAAATTTCCCTTTATCTAAGCTTTTAAAATTGAAGAAAAATTTAGTAAATGCGGAATTTGAAATTAAAACAGGCTTAAAAACACCTGAAGTTGCACTTTTAGAAGGGTTTATCAAATGATAAATTCAGTTTTTGAAAATACTTTTGTATATAATTATTTTGAAACATTTTTAAAATCAAATAAAAGGTTTCCTCAAAGCATTGTTTTTGAAGGCTTTGATACAATAATGCAATATTTTTTCGCACTTGAGCTTTTTAGAATTTTAAATTGCACAGGTGACAAAACCCAAAATTGCAGCTGCACAAATTGCAATTGGACAAAAGAAAACAGGCACCCTGCTCTTATTAATGTTACCCCTGTTGATTTTAAAGATGACGCTGCAAAAACAGTAATTTCAGTTAAGCAAATTGAAAAAGTAACTTCATCTATTGTTGAAACTTCAAACTATCACAGGTTTTTCATTTTTTCAAACGCAAAATTAGGCGAAGTTCAAGAAAAAGACAAAAACAAACTTTTAAAATATTCAAACGCTGGCTTTGAACTTAACAAAGAAGAATGGCTGCCTGCCTCCATTAATAAAAAAATATTACAAGAAGAAGCATCTAATGCACTTTTAAAATCAACAGAAGAAGCGCCAAATAAGGTTACTTTTGTTTTTCTTTGCAATAACAGGGAAGATATTATATCTACAATTGTTTCAAGGTCTTTGGTGTTTAAAACTCCTGTAAGCATTGAAAAATCAACAACAGATATTTCTTCTTTCTTTAAAAATTACCCCAATATTTCAATTAAAGAAGGAATTGAAAAAGTTAATGCTATTATTGATTTTGCAGAAAATAACAATATAGGTTTTATTGATATTTTAGATTTGATTGAAGAATATTTTATAAATGTTTTAAAAACAAATTATTCCAACCCTGCTTTTTTTGGTTTAATTAATTCAGATATTGAAAAAGTTCAAATGGCAAAAAAACAATTGATGGCAACAATTAGCCCAAGTAATGTTTTTGAAAATTTGTTTATTTCAATTTCAGCTGAAGGAAGGCACTTATGAACCATAAAAAAACTGTTGCAATTTCTATCCCAACGGGAATTGGCGCTGAAATTGGCGGCTTTGCAGGCGATGGGGGAAAAATAGCAAGGAAATTTGCAAAACATTTTAATGTTTTAACCCACCCAAATGTTGTAAACGGCGGCATTTTAAGTGCCATAACAGACGATATTTTATATTTGGAAGGATATTTCTTTGATGAATTTTTTAAGGGAAATATTTTTATAAACCCTTTGGATAAATATGAAGAAAATGTCATTGGTGTTATTTTTGACGCTTCAATTCCAAAGAATATTTTAAATGTGCATATAAATACAATTTCAGCTCTAAAAGAAGTTCAGGGGCTTAATATTCCTTTTGTTGAAATAACCGATGAGCCTGTTGGCGTTGAATTTTTTATAAAAAACAACCTTTCAACCGGTGTAATAAATAATGAAAATACAATTTTAAGGGCTGCAAAAAAATTAATAGAAAAAGGTGCAAGCGCAATTGCTGTTGTTTGCTATTTTAATGATGATGCGGATGATATAAACTATGAACAAGGAATTGGAATAGACCCGATTGGCGGCGTTGAAGCGGTTATTTCGCATTTAATTGCAAAAGAATTTATGGTGCCAACTGCTCATGCGCCTGCATTTTCTTCGATTGATATTTATGAAACCGTGTGCAATTCAAAAGTTTCATCTGAAAATATATCTTCAACCTATCTTCCTTGCGTTTTAATGGGGCTTAACAGGGCGCCTTTAATTAACAAAAAAGAAAGAAATTTTCTTCAAAATAAAGACATTGAGGCATTAATTGTTCCTTATAATGCGCTTGGAAGTGCTGCTGTTATAGGCGCTTACAATAACAATATTAAGATTATGACAGTTAAAAATAAAACGCATGGTTTAATTTGTTGCGATGATATGGGGCTGAATGGTATAATGGAATATAATAATTACGATGAATGCCTTCAGGCTTTATTAAAGGGATAGTATGAAACTCAAAGCTAATTTTAAAAACGGAATGATACTAGGGGAAGTTATATTTGCATTTTTTTTATGCGGCATACTTCTTGGCATTTCAATTTATATGTTTAAATCAAACGATGTTTCAAAAACGCCGTATATATATTCTGTTCTTAAAAATTTGCCGAATGTAAACAAAGTGATTATGCAAGAATGCTATGAAGAAGGCTTTTGTTCAAATTATACGGAATTGCCCGATAATGTTAATGAATATTGTGAAAGGCTTGCAAATAATTTGGTTACAACAGGTGCCGTCAACTGTTCTACAGGCGGCGATGCATCGATAAGCGCTTATGGCAAAGGCCAAAATTTAAGGCTTGCAAACGGCAGCTCTTTTTATGGTTTATCACCTCGTGACGGCTGGGATATCGTCAGATTTGACGGGCGAGATATAAATTATTATTTAGATGTTTATATAGATATAAACGGCGCAAATAATGGCGATAATGTTCTTGGCACAGACATTTTTCCTATTCGTATTTTTAAAAACGGGGCTGTTGTTCCTTCAGTCGATTTTTATAATAATTTTGATGCAAGAGATGATGAAGAATTTTTTGCATATAGAATTCTTTTAAATAAAGCATTAAATGAAGATAATCCAAATTCAAGAGTAATTGAAGTTGTTGACGCAAGAACGCCGGATGAAATTTCAGATGAACTTCCTTTTAGAGAAAAAGTTTCATTAAAAGAAGCAATTTGCACAACCAATCCTGAACTATTCAAAAGATATTTTCAAGGCGAAGTTTGCGATGGTTACACAATTTTGCCCGCTTGCAACTTTGATAGCGGCGACAGCCAAAAATATCCGCATTTGAATGATAAAAGCGCTTATTGCACTTTTGAGCCGGTTAAGCCAAGGGGAAGCGGTATATTTAAAATTTTTGGAATTTAATTCAAAATAAAAAAGCCTGAAATTTTCAGGCTTTTTTTTATAATCTAAAAATCAATTACGAGCGTTAGGCCGTTTTTCTTTCCGACAAAAGAACCTTTTGGCGGGCGCATATAATAAAGAGTGTTTTGCAAGCTTTGCTGAATTACTCTATCAACGGCGGAATTGCCCGAACTTTGTGCAATTTCGATGCTTTCTAAGCTGCCATCTCTATAAAACCTTATATCAAATTTTACTTTGTTGTTCACTGTTGTGTTGTTTGATAAAAGTAAATCGTTTTGAAGGTTTAGCCTGATGCTTTTGCCTGCTTGTTGAAGAAATTTCTTCTGTTCTTCATCGTTAACATTTTTTGAAACTTCCCAAGATACTTTGGAAATTGTTAAATAGCCTTTGTTTTTGTCAATTTTTGGTATATTAATATCATAATCAGAGGTTTCGCTGTTAGAAAATTCAATAACAGGGCCGTTTGCAACTTCGCCTTGAACATTTTTGTTTTTGGAATTAGTTATGTTGTTTGGCATATTAGATGCAAACGAGATTATAACAAGCAAAAATGCCACAACAAAAAAGCCGGTTAAAATAATTTTTTTGGTTTTTGGCGGAATTTCTGCACCATATCTAAGAGTTGAATTTTTTAATTCATCAAGGCTGTTTTCTTTATATATTGTGTCTATTGCTCCTTGCAGGCCAACTTCTTTTTTGTTTGTTGATTGTAATTTTCTAATAAAATTTTCTTCTTTTGAAAAGTCTTCATTGGATAGAATGTTATTGTGTCTTACCATGTTTTTTGAAGCAGAATCAAATTCAAGCGTATCCATTAATCTTTTTTTGCAAGTTTCGCAAGTTAAAATGTGTTCTATGAATTTTTTCTTTTCTTCGTATGAAAGCTTGTTTTCTGTGTATGGAATAAATAAATCCATGCATTCCAAGTGTTTGCCAATCGAGGGCTTAATGCCTGAATAGTTTTTTATAACTTCAAAAAGTTCTTCAATGTTTCTTAATTCATTTGTGTTGAATTTAAAATAATCATTGCTGACTTCTGCATTTTCAAAATCTTCGGGTTTAATAATGCCTTTGATATTTGCCTCTTTCATTCCGATTTGAAGTTCAACAACAATGTATGCTTCAGGCAGAATGTCAAATTCTTTATGCAAATATGGAATTTTAACGATTTCTGTTCCATAAGCGGTTACAACATAAAGCCTGTGCGAGTTTGAATAAATATCGCAAATTTCAAAATCTGAATATAGTTTTGTGGAATTAAAAATGCTTCTTTGAATATTTACTCTGTAACCTGAATTTTGAAGATAATCAACCGCATACATTACACCTAAAAAATCTGCATAAGCACGCTTTCTTTGCCTTGGCTCCATTAATTTTGAAGATAAGGCAAGCGCTTTTGAATTTTGTTTATCCGTAACTTCTGATGATAACATTTTATACATTTTTCAATACTTCTTGCTCCCTATAAATAGAATTGCATATTATCGAAAATTTTTCAAAAATTTTACATTATTTGGCGGGTTTTAGTTTAACTTTTCTTAATATGAAAAGCTTTTGTGCTATTTTATAATTTTCTTTTCAATAACGTTTTTGTCTTTATCCATTTTTACTTCAACTCTTGTGCCTTTGTTATCGGCATCAAAATAAATTGCATCAGCGGTGCCGTCAATATATTTTTCAACAAAAGATAGCCTTGAACCGTCAACGTTATACATCATTGATTTATAAGAACCGTTTTTGCCATATTCGGTTGAAAGTTTAACTTGGCCGTTTTCGTAATAATCAACCGATTTAATCAGGTTTTTTTCTTTGTCATATTCTGAAACGGTTTCTTTCCCGCCAATGAAATTATATGTTATTTCAATAATATGACCTGATTTTTTGTGAATAATTTTGCTTCCGACAAGTTTTTCATCGTTACTATAAAATTCTGAAACTAAAGAATCATCTTCTTCTTTTAGTTTGCAGGTTTTGGCATCAACTTTTAAAAAACTAATATCTTTGAGTTCTTTGTCTTCTTTTTCGTCTTCAAAATCAATATCTGCTAAAGCATCTTCAGAAGTTTTTTTTATTTCTTCATTCATTTTACACCTTTATTTGGCAACGGTTTCTTTGCCGGATTTAATTGAAATCATTGCGTTGATTGATTTTAAGGCAAGAGTTCTTATTTTTTCATCAACATTTACTTCAAATTCTTCGTTCAATAAAGCATTGTAAATATCTTCAAGAGTATTTTGCTTCATGTTGTGGCAAATTAATTTGTCGTTAACAAGAACAAAGTTTTTATCTTTGTAATCTCTTTTAAGCCTGTCAACAACGCCTTTTTCTGTGCAAATAATGTATGTTTTGTGGTTTGTTCTTTTTACATAATCAAAAATTTGGGTTGTAGAGCCTGTAAAATCAGATAATTCAACAACTTCTTGCCTGCATTCAGGGTGAACAAGAACAACACCATCAGGGTGTTTTGCTTTTGCCTGAATTATATCATCTGCCGAAATTCTAAGGTGTGTGGGGCAATAGCCGGGGTATGATATAACTTCAACATTTGGTAAATTCTTTTGCACCCAGCTTCCAAGGTAGCAATCGGGCGCAAAAAGAACTTTTTCTACGTTCATTGACCTTACAACTTCAATTGCATTTGCACTTGTGCAGCAAACGTCGCATTCAGCTTTAACTTCTGCGGTTGAATTTACATAGCACACAAGCGGAATGTTTGGGTATTTTGCTCTGAATTCTCTAACCATTCTAAGGTCAATCATATCTGCCATGTTGCAGCCTGATTTTTTGTTTGGAAGCAAAACTTTTTTATCGGGTGATAAAATTTTGGCGGTTTCTGCCATAAAATAAACGCCTGCAAAGACAATAATATCTGCATTTGTTTTGCTTGCAAGTTTTGATAACCCTAAAGAATCACCAACATAATCCGCCACCAAATCAATTTCAGGGTTTTGGTAGCAGTGAGCAAGAATTACTGCATTCTTCTCTTTTTTTAATTTATTAATTTTTTCTACGATTTCATTCTCTAACAATGTGGTAACCTTAGAATTATTAATGCCCCATGAATAATATTATAAAACAAAAAAAATTTTTATATAGTTTTATTGTTGAATAAACTTGTGGTGAAATTGTTTTCTGCCTTTTGCATAATCATCAACAATTTCTCCATGCCCGTATAATTTGTATTTATAGGCGCATAAGCCATCTAAACCAACGGGGCCTCTTGCCAAAGTTTTATTTGTTGATATGCCGACTTCTGCACCAAAGCCATATCTAAAACCGTCTGCAAACCTTGTTGAGACATTATGGTAAACGCCTGCTGAATCAACTTTGGATAAGAATTCTTCGGCTTCTTTTTTGTTTTCTGTTATTATGCAATCTGTGTGGTGTGAGCCAAATTTATTGATATGGTCAATTGCAGCATTTAAACTTTCAATTGGTTTTAAAGTTAAAATTTTATCTGAATATTCAATATCAAACCTTTCAGGGTTTTCTATAACTTTTATGCCGTTTGATGTTAAAAATTCTTTTAATTCTTCTGTTTTTTCAAAACTTTTGTGAACCAAAACCGTTTCAACGCTGTTGCAAGCTGATGGGTATTGGGTTTTTGCATCATAAATAATTTTTTTTGCCATCTCAAGTTCTGCATCTTTATTTACAAAAATGTGGCAGATGCCTGAAGCATGCCCTAAAACAGGAATTTTTGTGTTTTCTTTAATGTAATTAACAAGTTTATTTGAACCTCTTGGAATAATTAAATCAATATATTCATCTAATTTTAAAAGTTCATTTATATCTTGATGTGAAAAAACAAGATTAACCGCTTCAACCGGGAAACCTTCCACATTAGATAAAGCTTCTTGCACAATTTCAAAGAAAATTTTATTTGTATTATTTGATTCTTTGCCGCCTTTTAAAATAACGGCATTTCCTGATTTGATTGCAAGAGATGTTATTTGAATTAAAACATCCGGCCTTGCTTCAAAAATAATGCCAATAAGACCTATTGGGCATGTTACTTTCTTTAAAACAAGCCCTTCATCCAATTCTTTTGCCCATATAACTTTATTTGAAGGGTCTTCAAGCCTGATAACATCATGCACACCTTTTATCATATCGCGCATTTTGTTTTCATCAAGTTTTAGCCTGTCAAAAGTAGCTTTTGTTATTTCGTCCGCATCAAGCATTTTTTTTGCATTTTCAAGGTCTTTTTTGTTTTCTTCAAAAATTCTTTCTTTGTTTCTTTCAACGCCTTGAGAAATAAGCATTAAGGCTTCATCTTTTTTTTCTTCCGTTAAGCTGAAAAGCCTTGCTTTTGCAATAGATGCTTTTTTTACGGTTTCTAAAATGTTATCAGCTTGAATCATAAAATCACCAAATTATCTTTGTTTATTAAATCGTCACTTTGCATATAGCCTAGAATTTCTTTAATTTCATAGCTATGTTTGCCTGCAATTTTTTCGCATTCCACTGAATTGTAGTTTGCAACGCCCCTTGCAAATTCTTCTTTGTTTTCATCTAAAATACAAACAACTTCGCCTGCGTCAAATTTGCCTTTAATGTCTAAAACGCCAACTGAAAGCAAACTTTTTTGCTTTTCGATTAAGGCTTCTTTTGCGCCTTTATTTACTATAATTTCGCCTCTAACGTTTGTGGCGTATGCTATCCAGCGTTGTTTAGAGGATAATTTATTATTTGATAAAAACAGGGTGCCTGTGTTTTCTTCAGTGAAAATTTTTCTTATTATATTCGGTGTTAAGCCGTTTACAATCATTGCCATAGCGCCTGAATTTGCAACAACTTTAGCTGCATTTAATTTTGTTATCATGCCGCCTCTGCCGCCAAGAGATGCGCCTGTTGCCAATTTTTCAATTTTGGGAGTTACTTTATTTACAACAGGAATTAACTTTGCATCGTCGTATTCTTTCGGGTTTTTATCAAAAAGCCCGTCAATATCTGATACCATAACAAGTAAGTCTGCATCCAGTTTGCTTGCAACAAGGGCGGATAATTTGTCGTTATCCGAAAAGCTTACATGTTCAAGTTCAGATGGCAGAATAACATCGTTTTGGTTAATAACAGGAATAATTCCTGCTTCTAAAAGCCTTGACAGAGTGCTTCTTAGGCTCAAATATCTTTTTCTCACGGAAAAATCATCTTCAATTAAAAGAATTTGCGAGATATTTATTCCGAATCTGTCAAAGCCATCTTGCCAAATTTCAATAAGCATAGGTTGGCCTATTGATGCTGCTGCTTGTTTATCAACGGTAGTTTCAGGGGTTTTTAAGCCAAGTTTTTTAACGCCCAAACCAACGGCGCCTGAGGTTACGATTAAAACTTCTTTTCCTTCTTTGTATAATTTTGCAATATCTTCAATGAAAGAATAAAGCCTTGATAGGCAAATGTCGCCGTCTTCATTTTTTAAAATGTTTGTTCCGAATTTGAAAACAATTCTTTTTACTTGATTTTTATCCATTGTTCACCCTAAAACCTACAAGGAGTGATAATTCTGTGTGTTCATAGCCGAATGTTTTGGCTAATTCATAATTGGTAACTTCGCCTCTAAAAGTATTCACGCCTTTAGACAGTGCATCTACTTCTTTTATTGCCATAAAGCCGCCAAGCTCGCCTATTTGTTGAATGTATGGCAAAATTGCATAAGAATAAGCATAAGATGAAGTTTTTGGCGTTAGTGAAGGAAGGTTTGAAATTGCACAATGAATTACCCCGTATTTTTCATAAACAGGCTCGCTTATTGTGGTTATTCTGTCTATTGTTTCTGTGTTTCCGCCCTGATCAATTGCAACATCAATTAAAAAAGAGCCTTTTTTCATCTGTTTAACTACTTCTTCACGAACAATAACAGGCGCTTTTTGGTTTGGTTTTAAAACCGCAGTTACCAAAATATCAGCCTTTTTAGCTTCTTCTAAAATTGTTGTGGGGTTTGAATAGTGAGTTTTTATGTTGCCGTTAAAAAGAAAATCAAGCATTGCAAGTTTTTCTGAATTTGTATCTATAACAGAAACATCTGCCCCCATGCCAAGTGCCACTTTTGCAGCATTTGAACCAACAACGCCGCCGCCAATTATAACGACTTTTGAAGGCTTAACGCCGGGGACTCCGCCCAATAAAATGCCTTGGCCGCCATTTTGTTTTTCAAGGTAATGCGCGCCCAATTGTATGCTTAATCTGCCTGCAACTTCTGACATTGGGCGAAGAAGAGGAAAATCTCCGTTTTTGTCTTGAACGGATTCTGCACAAATTGCACAAACCTTCCTTTCTAAAAGTTTTTTTGTAAGTTCAGGCTCAACTGCAAGGTGCATATATGAAAAAATAATTTGGTCTTCTTTAAATAAAGAATACTCTTCTTTTTGCGGCTCTTTTACTTTAATAATAACGTTTGCCTTATCCCAAAGTTCTTCTTTTGTATTTGCAATTTTTGCGCCTGCTTCAATGTACATTTCATTTGAAAAGCCGCTTAAAATTCCTGCGTCTTTTTCAATATATATTTCAAGCCCGTTTTCAACTAAAAGTTTAACGGAATCAGGAGTTAGCGCAACTCTGTTTTCATCTTTTTTTAATTCTTTTGTAATGCCGAATACGGATTTCATTTTCATAAACAAATTTCCTTTTATAAAATGCCGGCTTCAATTGTCATTGCATCTTCAATTTCTTGTGTTATTAATTGAAGCGCTTCAACCCTGTTTTCTGAATTTGTAACAGGGCGGCCTACTACCATATAATCTACGCCCGATTTTACGGCATTAGATGGAGTTACAACCCTTACTTGGTCGTTAACCACACTCCAAGTCGGCCTTACTGCGGGGCATACAATTATAAAATCTTCCCCGCATTCTTCTCTTATAATAGGAGCCTCGGATGCTGATGCTACAACGCCTGTTAAACCTGAATCATAGGCAGTTCTGGCTAACCTTGAAACGTATTCATCTATGCTCATATTAACATTTAATTCTTGAGTTAAGGTTCTTTGGCCAAAGCTTGATAATAAGGTAACACCTAAAATGGTAGGCATTGGCATTCCGTACCTTTTGGCAGTTTCATTTGCCAGTTTTACGGTTGCACTCATCATTTTAGAGCCGCCTTTAATGTGAAGGTCAAAGAAATCTATTCCTCTTTTAACCAAATTGGCACTTGCTCTTGCTACGGTGTTTGGAATATCGTGAAATTTCATATCATAAAAAACTTTTGAACCATAGCTTTTAATCATTTCGCTGGCTTCAAAGCCAAAGCTTTGAAGTTGAAGCCCAATTTTAAAAAAGCCTACGTAATCTTTAAGTTCAACAACAAGCTTTTCTGCTTCTTCAATCGTATCTACATCCAGCGCTAAAATTATTCTTTCTTTTGCACATTTGGGTTTTGAAACTGCCATATTTAACCCTTCTATTTGTTCTGCCTTGATAGTTTACCACATAAAAATTCTTTTTTCAAAAAATTTTATTCCTGATTTTGCCCTATAACCGCAAGTGTGGGCTCTGATTCTAAATATTTTTCATCAATTTGTTTTGATGGCGTGAGCCCGTATTCTTTAAGTTTTTCCACTTGGCCGATAAGGCCGCCTCTGCCTTTTATTGTAGAGAATAAATCTTCAAATTTTTTCTTGACTGTTTCAAAGGAAGTTTGCACTCCTTCGATTCTTTGAATTAAAACGGTCATTTTTTCATAAATGTTTTTAGCTAAATTTGTAATATTTTGAATATTTTCGTATTGGTTTTTTTGCGCCCAAGAATAGTTAATTGTTCTTAAAGTGGCAATTAAGGTTGAGGGGCCTGAAATTATAATGTTATTTTTAAGGGCATATTCAATTAAATCGGGGTTTGAATAAATGTATGTTAAGGGATATTCAAAAGGAATGAACATAATTGTAAAATCAGGCGTCATAAGCCCTTCTAAGTTGTTATATTTGCCTGTTAATTCTTTAATTCTGTCTTTTACATCAGATAAAAAGGCATTTAGGTGTTTTTGTTTTTCTTCTTCATTATTTGTTTCTGTGAAATTAATAAATTCAACTAAAGAAGCTTTTGAATCAACAACAACGGATTTTCTGCCTTCTGATAAGTAAATAACGGCATCTACAATTTTTGTTCCCGTTTCGCCGTCATTTGACCTGAACCCTTTTTGTGTTTCATAATTTCCCATTGGGTTTTCTTTTTTATCAATTAAGCCTGATGACCTTAAAAGTTTTTCTAAAATCATCTCGCCCATAGAGCCTCTGAATTTTGAATTTTGGGAAATTGCATTAGATAATTTTTCTGTTTGGCTGCATGTTATTTGGTTTTGTTTAACAAGTTCTTCAATTTTTTCTTTCAAAGTGGCTGCATTTATTTTGCCTGTTTCATCCGCTTTTTCTACTTTTTGTTGAAATTCTTTTATTTTTTCTTTTAAGGGGTTTAAAAAAGTTTCCAAGCTTGTTTTATTTTGTTCATTTAAAAATTGCTGCTTTTCAATTAAAACTTTTGCCGCCGTATTTGTAAATTCTTCTTTTATAAGGTTTTTCAGGTTTTCTTCGTTTGCTTTATTTTCTTCATAAACCTTTAATTCGGCTTTTAAACTTATATTTTCATTGTTTAATTCAAGGTTTTTGTTTTTTTCAAGCTCAAGTTTTTTATTCAATACAAAGCCTGCAATTAAGCCGCCAATTAAAAATGCAGTTGTTGCAACTAAAATATATTGAAACATTTTATACTCCCACTAAACCTATTTTTATTGAATTTGAGCCAATTTTTCAAGTTTTAATTTTTGGTCATATTCAATTAAAAGTTTAATTAATTCATCCAAATCGCCTTCAATAACAGTCCAAACGTTTAAGTTGTGGTTAATTCTGTGGTCTGTTAATCTTCCTTGAGGGAAGTTATAGGTTCTGATACGTTCGGATCTATCCCCTGTTCCAACTTGAGAACGGCGAAGGTCTGTTACTTCTTTCATTTGCTTTTGCACTTCCATATCATATAATTTTGCTTTTAAGATTTGAAGTGCTCTTTCTTTGTTTTGCAATTGTGACCTTTCTTCCGTGCAGAAAATCATAATTCCTGTTGGTTTGTGGAAAACTCTTGCTGCCGTTTCAACTTTGTTTACGTTTTGGCCGCCTGCACCGCCTGAACGAGCCGTTGTAATTTCAATATCGTTCATATTAAGTTCAACTTCAACATCATCAACTTCAGGCATAACTGCAACGGTTGCAGTGGATGTGTGAACCCTGCCTTGAGATTCTGTTTGAGGAACCCTTTGAACCCTATGAACGCCTGATTCATATTTTAATTGCGAATAAACATTTTCGCCTTTAACTGAAATTACAACTTCTGAAACCCCGCCTGCTTCGCATTCGTTGATTGATAAAATTTTTGTCTGCCAGCCTTTTGTGTTTGCAAATTTAAGATACATTCTCATAAGATCGCCTGCAAAAATGTTTGCTTCATCGCCGCCTGCAGAACCTCTTATTTCAAGCATAATGTCTTTATCGTCCATTGGGTCTTTCGGAAGTAAAAGAACTTTCATTTTTTCTTCATAAACGGGAATTTTTGCTTCGTTGTTTGCAATTTCATTGTTTAAATATTCCCTCATGGAAGGGTCTTTTTCGCCATGGAGCATTTCTTTTGCTTCTTTTATGGCATCAACTGTTTCTTTATAAGCTGTATATGTGTTAACGGTTTCTTCCATTGCTTTTCTTTGCTTTGAAAGTTCTTTAAATTTTTCATAATCGTTAACCGTGTTTGGGTCTGACAATTTTAACCCTAATTCAATATATTTTTCTTCAATTTGTTTAATTTTATCGAGCATATCGTTCATTTTGTTTTAGTCCTTTTAAACAGGTATTGAACAGTTGTTTATATTTAATAATTCTTCTTTTGTTTTCATTCTTCCGCAAGATTTATCTTCGTCGCAGTAGCCTAATCTTTCGCATTTTGGAACAAGATACGGTTTTAGCCAAGGTTCTTTTTTAATAACTTCATCTACCATAGCTTTTACCAAACTTCTGATTTCAGCCTGCGCTCTTGTACATAGCCTTAAATTTGAAAGGTGAATTAATTCTCTTAAATTTAAAGATGCCACTAAAGAGCTTGCTGCCGCATTTGGCAGAATGCTTCTTGCATCTTCAGCTAAAATGCCTGCTTCAATGAATTCTTGATAAAGGTTTGATGTATTTTGTATAAATTCTTCGAATTTTTTGGCAAGCTCAGAGTTGTTTTCAATTGATTTTGGCATTATGTAATCAAATTCGCCTTTTTCTTTAACATATCTTTGGCTTTTTTGAGAAAAGCTCATGTGGCGGTGCCTAACCAATTGGTGAGTGCATGCGCGAGAAACATTTTGAATGGCAAAGGTGAGTTGAATGTGTTCTATTGTGGAATAATGGCCTGAACCTATTACCCTTTTAATTAAGGATAACATTTTTTCATCATCAGGTGCATTTAAATAGTTTTCATAAGGCAACTTTGCACTGTAACAAGTTTTGCATGCCGTATAAATAGTTTTAATTATGTTGTTTGGAATAGAAATTAATTCAACACTCAACTTTTGTTTTGCCATTTTCACTCATCCTTGTTGCTATAAAAAAATGCGGATATATACTAATATACATCCGCATTTTAAAAATTACAAAGTTATTTTGTTTCGTAACGTTTTTTGAATCTTTCAACTCTACCTTCAGAGTCTAAGATTTTTTGGTTGCCTGTGAAGAAAGGATGGCAAGCGTTGCAAATTTCAACGGTGATGTTATCTTCAACAGAACCTGTTTCAATTTCATTGCCACAAACGCACTTGATTGTGGTTTTTTTGTAATCAGGGTGTATTCCTTCTTTCATATCGTTATTCCTTTACAGTTTTTTGTCTATTATAAATTATATGAGCTGAATAATAATTTTCAAGGGGTAATCTTTAGAACTTGACTTTAGAGTATGTCTTTTTTATATTATTAAAAGTTAAATGTTGTGGCGACATGGCCAAGTGGTAAGGCAGAAGCCTGCAAAGCTTTTACCCCCGGTTCGAATCCGGGTGTCGCCTTTTTTATTTTACTTTTGAGCAATTTATTTTTTTCTTGTGTTTTTTAACGTACAAGCACAAAGAAGTTGTTCGTTTATGTTAAATTTTTTTACTCCACATAGTAATATTTCTTTTCTGGCTTCAAAAAAGCTGTATGATGGTAATGGTGTACAGCTAAAAGAGAAGCCTGCTATTCGCATGAAAGAAGATTATTTTGCAAGAACAAGAAACGGACATTTGCTAAAAGACACTTTTGACCCGAAAACAAACACTCTTGATATTTATTCAAGCGGTTTATACCCTGCAAATGTGCTTAGTAATTTAGCTTTCAAACCGTTTGTTTTTGATGATGTTGAATGTTCTTCCATTGAAGGGTTTTTGCAAAGTTTAAAAATAAAAGACCCCGAAGAACAAAGAAAAGTTTGCATTTTATATGGCGGTTCCGCAAGAAAAAAATCTAAAAAATATTTAAGCTGGACTATTGATAAAAAGCTTTATTGGCAAGGTAAAGAATACGAAAGAAATTCAAAAGAATATAAAGAACTTTTATATAGAGCTTTTAAAACTTGTTATGAACAAAACGTAACTTTTAGAAATGCGCTGAATTCTACAAAGGGGATAAACCTTTCTCATAACAAGGGGAAAGACGATATAAACGACACCGTTATTACAAGTAAAGAATTTATAGAAATCTTATTGAAAATTAGAGATGAAAATGATTAACCAAATGTGAGTTCACACATTTTGCCAAGCTTATCAAGGTATGCTTGCATTTCTTCTTTTGTACTGAACTCTTCAAGGTCAGACCAATCGTCAATGTAAATTATTCCGTTACCATTAATTAACCAATTTCTTGAATCTTCTATTAAAAGGGGATTATACAACCCTGTTTTCATTGAAAAGCTTCTTATTTGTTCATAAAAATTTCTTCTTTCGCCTGCCGGAATGTTGTTTTTATTTTTTGTATAATCCTTTGATTCGCCTTGAGATTCAATTGCAATCATTTGGTATTTTTTGTTTTTGCTTTGTTTTGAGGCAACAAGTTTCGGCGCACTTTCTACGTTATGTTTATTTAAAAGACGAAGGTTTTCTTCCGTTGCGCCTATATTGAAAGCCGAGCCTACATATAGCTCATATTTGCCCAGCCTGTACATATATGGGCTTTCTTGCTTTAGATTTGAATTTGAATTCATTTTTTTCAAAATTTCTATAAGGCTGTCTTCATCATCAAAATAAGACATAACTTCTTCCAAATTTTGCATGTCTTTATCAGTTTGTTTTTGCGGAAAATTTCCCATAAATGTTCTGTTTATTCCTATGTTATTTACTATCATAGCTTCATTTTACCTCATTTTAAATAACTTTTCAGCATATCGAGCATTTTTTCAAGCTGCGACTGCCATTTTTTAACACCTACTTTTTGACTTGGTCTTTTAATTGTTGTCGGTTTGGCGCCAAGTGCCAAAGCGTATGGCGCTGCGCCAAATACGTTGTTGTTTGGGCATTTTAGGCTTATTCCATCTGAAGATGGGGTTGCAATCATAACGCCCGATGTTCCGGGGCGGCCAAAACCGTTTCTTGTGCCGTTACTTGTAAGAATGGCTTCAATGGCTTGTGCCAGCTCGGGGTTTTCTTTTGTTAAATTAATAAAATAATCTGTGTCTTGATATCTTTTTGCTTCTATAACTTCTTTTGGCAAGCTTATTTTTGTATTTTTGCCGTATTTTTCGAAAAATTCTTGCATTATTGAATAATCGTTTTGGTTTAAAATTCCCGTTTCAATAAGTGCCTGCATATTAAAATCTGCAGCTGCAAGAAAGGCTTGTTTTGCACATTTTGAATCAATCATTGGTGAAAATATTATTTCAAGGGGTTTGTTTTCAGGGAAATTTACCTGATTTAAGCTCCTTGCGGTTTCTACAATCAAGCTTCTTCCTGTTATTGCACAATCATCCGGAACTATAATTGCAACTTTTTTGCCGTCTTTTATTTTTTCTTGTAATTTATTAATATTTTCATTGGTTATAATTCTATCTTCAAGGCCGTTTGCCTGTGCATACCATTCTGTCATATAGGTGTTGCTTGTTCCGATTTTTTTTGCTGCATTTTTGCTGCTTTGCGGGTTTAGAACAAAAATTGCAGTATCTTTATCAAAATTATGGCTTTCATAATAATTTTTGAATATCGATAAGGCCGCTTCTTTATCTTTAATATATACAAAAGCTTCATCTACAAGTTTTACCATTGCTTCGTATTCGGCACTTTTTGGTTCCGATAAAAATGTAGTTCCTGCCATTAGTGCTTCTTTGCTTATTTTATGAGATTCTTCTCTTGAACCTGTAAAAGCTATGGCTTTATTTTGGCTTGAATTAAAGCGGTTTAAAAATTTATTTGAAAGATTTTGAATAAAATTTTTATTATCGAGTTTTATTTTGTTTGTTTTTAAAAAAGAGTCTTGTTCGCAATTACAAATGCAGTTCTGCGCATTTTTGGGCGCAGGTTTTTTATGTTCTTTTGCAAAAGAATTTTTGCAAAAATAGTTTTTATCTGTTAATTGTATTTTCATTTATATTAAAAGGACTCTTTTTTGGTGTGTTTAATGCAATTTTATATAAAAAATAAAGGCTTTTAAGCAGCTTGGATGTTGTAGTTTGTGTCTTGCTCAACAATTTCAACAGGGTAGCCTGCGTGGTGAATTTTTGGAAGCAGATAGTCTGCCGAATATTCAACAAATTTGTTTTTATCATCGTCAGTATCGTTGCAAATAAATGTTAATTTGCCATCTAACCCTTTTTTGTAGCCAACAATTGTAATTTCATGGCCGTTTACAATTTTATTCGGGTTATCTGCAGGTTCATTGCATTCTTTTGCGGTTAAAACGTAGCCTGCAATAACATCTTCGCCTGAATCAATCGAATCCGTTATGTGTTTTTGAATAATAGATAAATCACAGTTCCAGCCTAATAAATTTTGATCGTTATCTACATTTTGATAAACAATTGACGTTCTTTCCTGATTTTCAACAATTGATTCAATGAATGTTTTTTCAAATTCAATTAAACCTTGCGGGTTAGAATTAAATTTGCCCGCTCTTGTGTCTGTAAGAGAATCATAGCTTTGCTGTGAACCCAATTGCATTAAGGTTGATTGGAATAAAACGTCCAGAATGCTTCTTTCGCCCATATCCCAATAGTTGTCTTGAATTTGCGCTCTTACAATTGCATTGTTATCAGGTTTTAAGTTTAATTTGGCTTTGTAGAAGTTCATATTTTCAGGTTTAACACCAAATTCTCTTAAAAGCCAAATAGCATTCATGGGGTTTTTAGAAAGTGCCGATAAATTTATTTCTTTTTCAACACTAACTTTTGGGCTTGTTAAAGATTCCGCCCAGCGTGCAAATTCTGCAGGGTGTTTATTTGCCATATGAAATTCAACACTTGCAGCAACACATGTGCCTGAACCTTGAAGGTTAATTGAGCCGTTTTCACCTTGAACAAAATTGCCTTGGTTATCTTTATTCATAACAAAAGCTTGTGCTTCTTTCGGAATATCGCCAAACCTTTGAGTTATTACTGCGGGGTTATATAGAACATCTATTATTTGCCCTGCTATTTTAAGGCTGTCTATATTGGCAGCACGAGGGTTTTCTATTGTTTTTGCCAAATTTTGAAGAACGGTTGATTTATCGTTTGAATTTTTATTCAAAAGAACACCGTTTTTTAATAGTGCATCAAGTTTTGTTTGCCTTGAAACGTTGTCTAAAGGGCTTGTTTTTTCAGTATCCGATGTTGAAAAAGCATATAAAAGGGCGTTATATGAATCAAGTTCTTCTTTTGTGGTTAATTTAGTTTTCGGGGCATTAATTGCTGATACATTTTCTTTTTTAAGCGGAAATAAAGAAACTAAAGGCTTTCTCACACTGTTTGTTGCAGCACTTGTTGAACTGCCGAATGCGGCATTTTGTGCTTGCAAGTTTTGAATGTTATTATTATAAAGCCCTATATTGTTTATCATTTAACTTCGCCCTTATATTTTTTAAAACATGGGAATTTAAAAAATTGCCTTTTTGGGCCTTTTGTTTTTACAATTATAAAAAAGGTTTTTTTAGTTTGCAAATGAAATTTAAGATTCCTGAAATTGAATATATAAAAATTTGCCTTGACAGGCTTACGCGCTTTAAGCCTGTAATTGAAAGGTATGAAAGAGTTTTTGATGATGTTTTGTCTAAATGTTTAATACAAAGCGAAATTAAAGTTTCAGATTTTTTGCTTGATGAAAAAATAGAATTGGCAGCTAAAATTTTAAATTCTCCATTAAATGAATTTTCTGATTTTTCCTTAAATGAAACAATTAAAAATGATGAGAAAGAAATTTTTTATTTAACTAAAGATGATGAAAAATTTTTAAATTCTAAAATAGATTTTTATTCTTTAATTAATTTATTTAAAGAAGAAGAACTGCCTTTGAATTTAAAAAGGTTAAAGCTTCAAGGGGCTTTAACTTCCAAAAAAACAAGAGAAAAATATTCCACATTATTTCCTGTTTCAAAGGTTGTTTTGGTCGAAGGAATAACCGAAGAAATTTTATTAATAGAATTTGCAAAAATTTTGGGGCTTGATTTTAAAAAAGAAGGAATTTTTGTTCTTGGCGCAGGCGGCAAAAACCAAGTGGCAAGGAAATATTACAAATTAATTGAAGAAATTAAAATCCCAATTTTTATTCTTCTTGATTCTGATGCCAAAGAAATTGCAAGTTTAATTGCCCCAAAATTAAGAAATAAAGATAAAATTCACTTAATAAAAACAGGCGAATTTGAGGATATTTTAACAGGTAAATTAATTAAAAATGCGCTTAATTTTCATTTTGCACAAAATATGTTAAATGGTGAAAGCGAATTTGAAGAAAACGGGCATGCCGTTGTTGAATTGCATGATTGCTTTAAAAATAACGGCTGGGGTGAATTTAAAAAGGCGGATTTTGCAAAAATTATAAGGGAATATCTGCACCAAGACAAAAACCCGCCGATTTCAGACGAATTAAAACTTATAACAAACGAAATTAAAAATCTTTAATCTAAAAGGCCGTCTAAAATTTCAGCATTTTTAAGTGCGCGTTTAGAGTTTACAATATTAGATGTTTTTAAATAGCTTCTTAAAGCTTCTCTTATAAGCTCGCTTCTTGTTCTTTGTTCGTCAAGAGCAAGTTTATCAATTGATTCTAAAAATTTGTCGGGCATTGAAATCAAAATTTTAGCCATTTAAAAACTCCTTTTTTTATTGTTTAATTATACAATATTGAGGAAAAAATGAAAATGCTTTCAACAACAAAAGGTTTAAGACTTCATATTGGTTTTTTTGGTAAAAGAAATGCGGGCAAATCAAGCCTTATGAACAAAATAACGGGCCAAGAAATTTCCGTTGTTTCAAATGTAAAAGGCACAACAACAGATGTAGTTGAAAAATCTATGGAACTTTTGCCTGTTGGCCCTGTTACTTTTCTTGATACTGCAGGAATTGATGACATTGGAGAGATTGGCAGTTTAAGAGTTGGAAAAACAAAAAAAGCGCTTTTAAGGTGTGATGTTGTTGTTTTTGCCGTTGATTTTGAAACTTTATCCGATATTGAAAAAAACTTTTTGCTTGATGTAAAAAAGAATGACCTTCCTGTTATTACAGTTGTGAATAAAACGGATTTATATGAAATAAATTCTTCAGATTTTCAATTTTTATTAAATAATTCAAACGTTGTTTTAAAAACATCTGTAATTAAAAAAGATAATTTTGTTCAAGAATTTATTTCTGCCTTAATTAAAGTTTTGCCGGATGAATTTGTTAATTCTAATGTTATTTTATCTGACATTGTAAAAGAAAATGAAACGGTTGTTTTTGTTATTCCGATTGATAAAGAAGCCCCCAAAGGAAGGCTTATTTTGCCGCAGGTGAATGCAATCAGGGAAATGTTAGATAATAATTCTGTTTCTATTGTTACAACACCTAATAATTTAAAAGAAGCTATTTCAAATTTAAAAACTCCGCCAAAAATTGTGGTGTGTGATTCTCAAGCATTTAAAGAAGTGGCAGAAATTGTTCCAGTTGATATTATGCTAACTTCTTTTTCAATTCTTTTTGCAAGGCTTAAAGGAGATATTGCTGCGCTTTATGAAGGCGCAAATAAAATTGATGAGTTAAATGATGGAGATAAAATTTTAATTTTGGAATCTTGCACTCATCACCCTGTTGAAGATGATATCGGAAGAGTGAAAATTCCGAATTTAATTAAAAAATTTACGGGTAAAAATTTAATTTTTGAACATTATTCAGGCCATGATTTCCCGACTTCAATTAAAGAATATTCTTTAATTGTTCACTGCGGCGCTTGCATGACAACTAGAAGAGAAGTTTTAAACAGAATAAATATTGCAAAAGAAAACAAAGTTTCAATTACAAACTACGGCATTATTATTGCAAAGTGCACAGGAATTTTAAAAAGGGCAATTAAGCCCATTTTAGGCTAGTTTTATTTTGATTTTTTGTTTTGTTTTGGCATTTTCTTAATTGCTAAAACCTGAATTTCAAAAGGCTTTAAACTAACTTCAAATGCGCCGTTTTTTGCAATTGGTGCTTCTTGCATTTTAAATGGCATTGCAAAATCATCTTTTTTCATTTTTGGCACTTTAACGGTTGCATCTTGAGAGTTAATATAATCAAGATTGCCAATCACAATTACAAATTCAGAGCCTATTTCTTTTTTAAATGCAAAAACCGAATTGTTGTTTGTTTTTAAAAATTCGCAATTTTTTGATGCTATAAATGGCGCCATAACATATCTTAATCTTGCTGCATTTAGATATTCGCTTTCCTCTAAGTCTTCTTTTTTTATGCTGTATGGCGCTCTTGAAAAATTAAAAATATCAAATTTATTTTTATGAACAAAATATGTGTCATCATCCGTGTAGCTTTTTTCCGCTTTTTTGTTTTGGAATTTATAAGCATAAGTATCTGCAGCAGGGAAGCCATCTAGGGTATATGGGTTTATAGGAAGTGTCATATTAAGCCAATTTACCATCTGCCAATAAGGATACCCCAATGTTGCAGGGCTTACTTGGTCATGGGTTGCAAAATTTGCAATAACGGATTTTTTATTTTCAAATTTTTCAATCAGCTTTAAATCCTCTTGAACTTTGGAATAAAAATCGCTTTTTGTTTTAATATCTTTTAAATCAGACCAATCTGAATAATATCCGTCAAAGCCTGCTTTCAATAAGTCTTCAACAGAAGTGTATGAAACGTAGCCTTTTGCAGGGTTTTGCCATTTGGGTGAAGCTTCTGCCAAGAATAAAAATTGAGGGTCATTTTTTCTTGCATAGTTAATAATTTCCATCCAAAATTCTTTTGGTTTAATGGCTGCAACATCTGCTCTTATGCCGTCTGCTCCAATGTATTGAACTAAGTCTACAAAACTTTTATATTCTTCAACTAAAGCTTTATTTAAGTTGCCTTCTTTGTCATAAACCCTGAATAATCTTACATCTGTCCAATCTGACGGAATTATTGCAGAATTATCTTTGTCTTTTAAGAATAATTCAGGTTTTTCTAAGCTCATATCATATGAGCCGCAGCTTGGAAGGTCAACAATAACGTGCATTTGAAGCCTGTGTGCTTCTTTTATAAATTTTTTTGCCTGTTCTTTAACATTTGGAGTAAAATCTGTTTCATCTAAAAGATTTGGGTCTATCTTATCAAAAGAATCAAGCGCATATAATGAGCCTGCAGTTCCTAACGCCTTTAATTTGCCTGTTTTTGTTATCGGTAAAAGATAAATTGTATTAATGCCTATTTCTCTTAATTCTTTAAGCCTTGGAATTGCGTTTGTAAATGTGCCTTTGGCTTCGCCCAAATTGGTTTCAATTATATCGTTTTTGTTGTAATCTTTGGCGCCAAAGGTTCTTATATTTATTGTGTAAATATTGGCACCATTTTCTACAAACAATGTTCTTAAATTATTGTTCCAGCTGAAATCATCCGCTGATACAGGGTTTAGAAAGCATGTTAAAACAAATAAAGATATTAAAAATTTAATTTTCATTTTCATTTTCTTCACTTCTCCTGTATATTTCAAAAATAATTTCATCTTCCGCTGCTTTTACTAAAGATTTATTTCTGTTGTAGCTCATAATATTTGAAGCATAGTAATAAATATTATCTTTTGTTTTTATAATGCCGACAAGTGAGCTTGAACCAAAAAGAGTTCCTGTTTTTAAATAAACCGAGCCTTTAAGTTCTCTTAGCCTTTTATCGAGGGTGCCAACGCCCCCTGTCGGCAGATATTTTTCAAAGTCAAAACTTATTTTGGATAATGCTTCTGCCATCCAATTAACATTCATTGCGTTATATCTTGAAACGCCGCTGCCATCTGTTATTCTTACCTGTTTTGGGTCAAGCCCCAAGTTTTGGTAATATTCTAAAAACATTGCTATGCCGTTTTGTGTTGTGCCAAGGGCAAGAGAAGTATTTTTTTGTAAAATTTTATTTTCAATAAATTTGCCGCCTGCAACCTTAAAGAGCATTTCAGCGCCAATATTGTTGCTTGTTTGAAGAATGTATTTAACAACTTCATCTATCGGCCTTTCAAATTTTGCAACCAATACTGCATCTTTTGGCATTTTTGCAAACAAAAATTTATCGCTGAATTTTATTCCTGCTTTATTTATTGCAGAATTCATTTTTTGGCAAAAGAAATATCTTGGGTTTGTTACAGGAATTACTTTATCTGCAACGCTGTTTGAAATTGTGCCAACTATATCAATTGTATTATGGTTGTCATCTTCAATGAATGTAAAATCTGTTGTTTCGCCTATTTCAAGTTTGTTTACAAACGAAAACTTATACGGGCTTTTTTGAATAATTCTTAAATCTTTTTTATCTTCCGACAACAAAAAATCAACTTTAACGGTGTTAAAATCTACCATATAGGGTGAAATTTTGGGGGAATTCGGCCAAATATCATCGCTCATCCAGCCGTTTGGGTATGGCACCAAGTCTATAATTGCATCATCTATATAAATTTTATTAATTCTGCCTTTATAATTCTTTTTTAAATCTTTTGTAAGTTCTTCCATATCCGATGTTTTTAAAAGCGGGTCGCCGGATAATTTGAGGTATAAGTTGTTGTTTTTATCTTTATAAAAGGCTGTTTTGAATTTATAATCGTTGCCAAGAGTGTTTAAGCTTGCAGCCATTGTGAATAGCTTTAGGGCAGAAGCCGGGTTTAGATATTTGTATTGGTTTTTTGAATATACGATATCATCTTTGTTTTTGTCTTTAACTGCAATTGAAATAACGGAATCATGGTCAAAGTCGTATGATGATATTATGTTATTAACAGGGCCTGAAAAATTTGCAGCAAAAGCGCCCAGTTGAACAAAAAATGCAGTTAAAAATAATACCGTTAATTTTTTAAACATTTTGCATTTCCCCTGAAAATTCCGGTATAAAACCAAAGTTGTGAATTTTCCTGTTTAAAAGGTTGGGGAATTTTTTTCTTGTTTCATAAACAATATCTGTATTTATTTTGGCCGTTAAATAGCCTTCTTTTTCGCTTAATTTTTCAACAATATTTCCCATAGGTTCCACCATAAGGGAATTGCCTGCATTATTAATATTTCCTTTTATGTGCCCTGTTTGAGAAAGTGCTAAAAAGTAACATTGGTTTTCAATTGCGCGAGCCTGCGCCATTACTTGATATTGTTCTTTTCTTGATAGTGGCCAAGCAGACATATTTATTAAAAGTTCGGGTGTAAAAGGTGAATTTATATAGCTTCTGAAAAGTTCAGGGAACCTTATATCGTAGCAAATTGAAAGCCCGATTTTTAGCCCGTCTAATTGAACAATAACCGGCTTATCGCCCGATGTTACCGTTTCTGCTTCACCATCAGGAGCGTAGAGGTGAATTTTATCATACCTTTGAAGAAGCTTTCCCTCTCTGTTAAAAATTGGGCATGAATTTTTAACAAGCCCTTCAACTCCTCTTAAATATGAGCCGCCAATAATATTTACATAATGTTTTCTTGCAATTTTTGATAAAAAATCTTCTGTTTCATTAAAAGAATCTATACAATTTTGAAAAATTGAACAATCCCAGCCCGATGTCCAAACTTCAGGCAGAACAATTATATCAGGAAGTTCTGAATTGTCTTGTATTGAAGAATAATATTTCTCAATCATTGAATCAATTTTGGCATAGTTTGCCCTTGTATCACCCAAAATTGAATTCATTTGAATTGCAAGAATATTCTTTTTCAATTTTTTACCTCACAAGAAAAAAAGTTTTTATAGTTCATCAGGCGAACAAATTTTGCCTTTAATTGCACTTGCTGCTGCAATTGCAGGAGAAGCAAGATAAACTTCCGATTCAGGGTGTCCCATTCTGCCTACAAAGTTTCTGTTTGTAGTTGAAATTGCCCTTTCACCTTTGGCTAAAATGCCTGCGTGGCCGCCCAAGCAAGGGCCGCAAGTTGGTGTTGAAACGGCGCCTTGAGCTTCAACTATTGTTTGAACATAACCAAGCTCAATTGCTTTTAAGTAAATATCTTGGGTTCCGGGGAACACAATTAATCTTACATCAGGGTGAACTTTTTTGCCTTTTAAAATGTCTGCCGCAATTTTTAGGTCAGACAATCTGCCGTTTGTGCAGCTTCCGATTACAACCTGATTAATTTTAACATCGCCAACTTTTGAAATAGGCCTTGTGTTTTCAGGCAAATGCGGGAAGGCAACTGTCGGTTCAATGTCTTTTACATCGTATTTAATAATTCTTTCATATTCTGCATCGGGGTCTGAATTGTAGAATTTGAAAGGTCTTTTTGATCTTCCTTCCAAGTATTTTCTTGTAATTTCATCCGGTGGAATTATACCGTTTTTAGCACCTGCTTCAATTGCCATATTGCAGATAGTAAACCTGCCGTCCATTTCCATATTTGAAATGGCCGAACCTGTGATTTCAAGAGTTTTATATAAAGCGCCATCTACTCCAATGTCGCCTATAAGGTGCAAAATTAAATCTTTAGCTGAAACCCATTTGTTTAATGTGCCGTTAAATTCAACTTTAATAGCTGATGGCACTTTAAACCAAGTTTCACCTGATGCCATAGCACAAGCAAGGTCTGTTGAGCCAACGCCTGTTGAAAATGCACCTAAGGCACCATATGTGCAGGTATGAGAATCTGCACCAATTATAAGGTCGCCTGCAGTAACCAAACCTGAATCCGGCAAAAGCGCATGTTCAATTCCCATTCTGCCAACTTCAAAGAAATTAACTATGCCTTTTTCTTTGCAGAATTGTCTTATTAAATTAACTTGTTCTGCTGATTTTATGTCTTTATTCGGAACAAAATGGTCAGGAACAAAAACTGTTCTTGTGACATCAAAAACATTGTCTACCCCGATTTTATTAAATTCTTTAATTGCAACGGGAGCTGTAATGTCGTTTGCAAGTGTAATATCAACTTTTGCGGTAATTAAATCGCCTGCTTTAACACTTTCTTTGCCTGAATGTGCTGCAAATATTTTTTCTGTAATGGTCATCGGTCTAGACATATTTTTTCTTCCTTCTTAATCGTTTTTATTTTCCAGTTTCTTTTTTAAATCAAGCATGCCATTGTGGCCCATAACATACATAGAGCATTTTTTGAGGTTTGAAATATACCATGCGCATCTTTCTTGAACGCATATTATGGGAATTTCATTGCCCGCAGACATTAAAGGGCATACGGGAATTTGAGCATTTGCCATAATTTTCTCCTATTTTAATGATGCTTCAAGTTCTCTTGCTTGTCTTTGAAGGTTGCAATTTGTTTCATCGCATCTTTTTTCGTAATCTTTATAAATTTTGCATCTGTTAATAACTTCGTCGAAATCAATTAAATGAGCGTCAAAATCGGGCCCGTCAACGCATGCAAATTTAACTTCAGAACCGACTGTAACCCTGCAAGCACCGCACATGCCTGTGCCGTCAACCATAATAGGATTCATTGAAGCTTCTGTTTTAATGCCTGTTCCTCTTGTAAGGTCGGCAACGGCTTTCATCATCGGCATTGGACCAACTGCTATTGCATAATTTACGGTTTCTTTTTTCATAATGTCTGCCATAACATTTGTTGTAAAGCCTTTTATACCAAGTGAACCGTCATCTGTTGTGATAATAAGTTCTGTGCAGGCGTCTTTCATCTTATCTTGCCAGAAGATTAAATCTTTGTTTCTTGCGCCCATAATCATATAAACTTTGTTGCCGGCATCTTTAAATGCTTTTGAAATTAAATAGCAAGGTGCTGCGCCATAGCCGCCTGCAACACAAACAACCGTGCCATATTTTTCAATGTGTGTGGGTTTTCCTAATGGGCCAACAATATCTTCAATTTCATCACCAACGTTTAATTGGGCAAGTTTTTTTGTAGTGTAGCCAACTGCCATATAAACAATGGTTAATTCTTCTTTTTCTCTGTCGTAGTCTGCAATTGTTAAGGGAATTCTTTCAGAGTTTTTATCAACTCTTAAAATAATAAATTGCCCTGCTTTAGCATTTTTTGTAATGTAAGGTGCTTTTACCCTTATTTCAAACTGGTTTTTGCAAACTTCGTTTTTATATAAAATTTTGTAACCCAATTTTCTAACTCCTATATCAAATTACTTTCATTCGATATATTAGCACAAAAAACAATCAGGTGTAAAAAACAAGCCTTTTCTTTCTTATAACTTAACAATTTTTTTGCAAAATTTTTTCTTTTGGGGTTTTAATTCTTTTGCATACTTTTTAAAAATTTAGGAATTAATATGAAAATTTCCCCAATTGCCTTTAATTTGGCTCTTCAAAACAGTGAAAATTGCAAGCCTAAAGAAAACAAGCAACCGACTTTTACAAGTATTTTTGCAGATGCAAAACCTGAAACAGAAAGAGCTTATGCAATTTATACATTAACGCACCCAAATTTTTCAACTCTAAAGGCAAGTTCTACAAGAATTTTTAGAGAATTGCCAAGTGAACTTGCAATTTCTAAACTTTTAGACCCAAATAAAAAAACACAAATTAAAGTATTGGGGGTTTCGGATGGCTCTGAGGCTTTTGCGTATGGAATTACTTTAAAAGAAGCAATGGGAGATAAAGCAAAAGAAAACTTTAAAATCACAGGCGTTGATATTAAAGAACCATTAATTGAATTAGCAAAAACGGGAAGAATTGTGTGTTCTGATATTGAAAGATATTATGCAAACAATTTTGAAAAAGATATGGGAATAAGCCCTGTTTCGGGTGCAAATTGGGGAAAATATCTTAAAAAATCACAAAGGCCCGATAATTTCTGCAAGCTGGTTCAAAAATATCCTTTTTTAGTTTATATGGAAAACGACCCTGTTGTGGGTAAAAATATAGGTCATGGCCTTGAATGGTATGAAGTAAATCAAGAAGGGCTTCCTGAAATAACTTTTGAAGCAGGCGATATGAGAGATTATCTTAATTCAACAGATGGTGTTGAACAGGAAGTTTATGTAATTGCAAATTCTGCCGCCTATATTGCAGTTTCTAACCCTGATGAATATATTAATATATTTCAAAAAATTGCAGATGAAAACAAAGGCAGAAACAAAGATGTTTATGTTGTAACAGGTTCTGTTGAAAGCAAATTAACTAACCCGAGATATGCAATTTCAATGGGAATACAAAGGTCGGTTCAAGAAAAAATTAAAAGAAAAATAGCAAATTTTGGTTTTGAAAATGTTTCTGAGTTTAAATTAAGAAAAAAAGGAATTGTTCCATATAAAGAAACAGCAGCTTGTATTTATAAATTGAACAATAAATAATTTGCAATAATTTGTTATTTAAAATATATTTGAAATTAAAGCAGACGGGTAATTGCGTTGCATTTTTATGCAATGAGGAAAGTCCGGACACCCAAAGTACAAGATTGCTTGGGAAAGCCAAGTGCGCGTGAGCGTGAGGAAAGTGCCACAGAAAAGCAGACTACAAAATTGATTTTGTACAGGTGCAACGGCGGGGTAAAAGCCCACCGCTTGGTTTGTGAAAACCAAGGTCATGGTAAACCCCAATCGGGTGCAAGTTTGAATCTGCAAGAAGAATTGTACTTTTCGCTTAATTTTAAGATTGCAGGAAAAAACGCATTAGACAGATGATTACCTTAAACAGAATCCGGCTTATAGTCTGCTTTTTTATTTATATTTTGCGGAATGTAATCTTCTTCTAATGGTAAAATGAAGCTGAAAACAGACCCTTCATTTACTTTAGATTCTACAAAAACTTTTCCGTTGTGCTGTTTTTCTATTGCTGTTTTTACCAAATGGAGCCCTAAACCCGTTCCTTTTATTGTATGGGTTGTGTTTTCAACTCTATAAAAGCGGTCAAAAATTCTATCTAAAAGTTCAGGCGCAATTCCAATTCCTTCGTCTTTAACGCTAACTTTTACATAATCATGTTCTGTTGTTAATCCAACCGTTATTTCTATTTTTGATTTTTCGGGCGAATATTTAATTGCGTTTGTAACAAGGTTATTTATAACTCTTTCAATGGTTTCTTCATTGTATGGAATTAAAGGAAGCCCATCTTGTTTTGTTAAAAATATTTTCATTTTCTTTTCATCGGCTAAAACTTTAAGCCCGACTAGAGTTTTTTCAAGTGTATTTGAAATGTCTAAATATTGTTTTTCAAGCTTTGTGTCTGCTTCCAGTTTTGAAAAATCAAGAATATCGTTCACCATTCTATTCAGGTGAATAATTTCATCATTTATAATGCCTATAAATTCTTTTTGTTCTTTAAAGCTGAAATCTTCACCATAATTATAAAGAGTATCTGCATAGCTTCTTAAAATTGTAACAGGTGTTCTTAATTCATGGGAAACATTTGATATGAAATCGCTTTTTAATTTGTCAATTTCTGCATCTTTTGTAATGTCGATTAAAATTATAATGTAGCCTAAATAATCATGAACATTTGAATACATTGATGAAACAACTGCTTTAATAACTTTTTTTTCTATTGTTATTGTGAAAGATTGCGGCTTGTTTTCAGCTTCTTCGATAGGGGTTTGTTTGAATTTTTCTATGCCTGTTTTAAAGCATTTTGTTCCTTTTGAATCAATAAAATCTAATATTGATGAATTCAAAATAGTTTTATTTAAGAGTTTTTGGGCAGAAGGGTTCACAAGAACAACTTTGTCGAATTTATCGCACACGACAACGCCGTTTGCAATGCCCATTAAAACAGATTCAAATTTGTTTCTTTCAAATGTTAATTGGTCAATGTTTTGTTCTTCGTATAAATGAAGCCTTTGGCTCATATCGTTAAAGGCCGTGAATAATTCCTTGATTTCGCCTGTTGTTTGTTCGTTTTCTAAAATTGTTCCAAAATTTCCGCTCGAAATTTCTTTAACGCCAAGCCTTAAAATTCCAAGCTCGCGCCTTATTAAAATGGTGTTTAAGACAATTACGATTGTATAAATAAGCCACATCATGGCAAATACAACAAGCATTGAATTTTTTGTAGTGTTTGAAATTGATTTTGCAAGGTTTGCATTAAGCCCAATTTCAACATAGCCTACAACGTTCCCTTTTTCATTTAAAACAGGCGTTGTAAGGGCCGTTTTTGTGTCTTTTTCTCTTTGGGGATATTCTTCTGTTGTTGAATAAATTATTCTGTTATTTGCATCTTTATGGGTTACAAATGAAATGTCGGAATTGCCCTCTAAAACAAGCTTTGCGTGTTGTCTAAACAAATTTTTCTTAGATTGAAAATCTGTTTTTTTCATTAATTCGTAACTTTGAATGGCAATTGTTCTTCCCAAAAGCTGGCCTGAATTTGCATAGTTTTCATAAAGTTTTTCTCTTATTTTATCTATTGCAAAATATGAAACGGCCATAATTATGGCGGTTGAAACAATTAACCCCGCAATTATAAGCTTATTTTGTGTTGATAGACTGAATTCAAATTTCTTTTTCATTACACTTTTAATTCTTTAATTTGCCGATGATGCGACTTGAACGCACGACCTACCGATTACGAATCGGTTGCTCTACCAACTGAGCTACATCGGCAAAACCATCTTTATGACATAATAGTACAAAAATTTTCCATTGTCATGAAATAAAACTTTTTATTATTTTTCAAACCTTTCAAGCGCAAACTGTTCAACAGTGCCTGCTTTTGCCGCTAAGTCGTCATTGTATACATATAAGGTATAAATATCTTTAAGGCGGGTTGAGCGGTTTACAAGGCTTCTTATTTTGTCCAGTTCATCCATTGTTGTAGCTTCATTTGGTGCTTCTTGGCCGTTTAAATCTATTGTTACGGTTGCACATGAAGTTTTTTGTTCATAATATGTATTTTCTTTTTTAGAGCCGCATTCGTATAAATAGCCTTCTATTTTGAAAGTTGTTCCGTTTGGCATTGTTATTGTGTCTGTGCCGTTAAATTTGCCTTTAGCCAAATATTTTGCAAAATATGCGGGAATATTGTTTTCAACCGTGTTAACACCAAGAATGTTGCCTTCATTTAAACCTTTTACAACTGCTTGTTTTAAAATATCTTTGGTTTCAGCAAGTTTCATCATTTGAATTGTGTTTGTGTGGCCTGTAATTTGCATAGGCAATATTAAAATGTGAACAATAATTGCTGCAAGCGAAAAAGGAAGCCAGCATTTTTGGCTTTTTAAAAAGTCTATTTCATCATCATAATTTCTTGCATCGTAGGCATCTTTATTGCCTGTTAAACCTGAAATAAAAGCAAGAAGCAGTGTAAAAATTGAAATTGTAATAACAAGCGTTAAATAAAAACCTGATGATACAAAATGATTAATAAAATGTGGTATCCAAGTTAAAATTAAAAATGTGATTGCAAGGCCTTTTCTTTTATAAATAAAGTTGTAAATAACAGGGAATACAAAAGCTGCTAAGTTGAAGCTATTTGCTGTTTTTTTGGATAATTTCGGTTTCTTTTTTAAATTTTGAATGCTAACTTCTCTTGCTATGCGTGCTTTTTCATTATCTATCATTTGTAAATTCCTCTTATTTCAGTAAATATATTAATCTTTAGAACTTTTTTTTGCAAGAATATTAATTTTTTTACAAATAATAAAAAAGAACATATAATTTATTTATGGAAGAAAATAATTACTTAAAATATATAAAACAATCTTTTGAATTGAAAAACCAAAAACTCTACAAAGAAGCAATTGAGGTTTTATACAAAGTTTTGAGCGATGATGTTGATGAAAAAACAACTGTTGAGGTTATTTCATCTATCGCTGATTTGCATTTTTTATTAAAAAATTATGATAGAGCAATTGAACAATATGAAAAAGTTTTAGAAATTGATAAAAACCATGAACACAGCCAAAACAAGCTCTATGAAATTCATTTTCTTTTAAAAGAATATGAAAAAGCGCTTAATTTAATTCAAAAAATTTGTGAAAATTCAAGAAAACCTTTAGATTTTGTTAAATATTTCAGTGTGCTTTTAAAATTAGGAAGAGCAAATGAAATTTTAAAAATTTATGAAGGGCTTGATGAAGAATTAAAGGGTGACCCTGATATTTTATATATAATTTCGCTTTTAGATGAAAAAAACAAAAAAGAAATTTTGAAAAAAGTGGTTGAATTATCGCCCACATTTTGTGAAGCAAAATTTGACCTTGCATTAATATATTTTAATGAAGAAGACTATAAAAGCTCTGAAAAATTAACAGATGAAATTTTAAAAATTAAAAAAGACCCTATGAGTTATTACTACAAGGCCTTAATGCAGGTTAAAAGAAAAGATTTCTTTGCGGCCATTGATAATTTTCACCTTGCAATTAAATTAAGCAAAGGAATTTTTCAAGAGTTTTATTTAGAACTTGCAAAAGCTTATATGGATGTAAATTGGTTTGATGAAGCCATTGCTACCTTGAAAAAATCTATAACACTTTGCATTCAACAAAATGAACCTAAAAATGTTATTGATAAGAGATATCTTTTATTGGCATGGGTTTTTGAAAAGCAAAAAGATTATGATAATGCACTTTTTAATTTAACTTTAATAGACCCTAATTCGCCTTATAAATTGCAAGCAGACATTTTAAAATATGTAATTGAATATAAAAAAGGCAACATTGTTAGCGCCAAAGAAAAGCTTGAACTAATTTATAATCAAAATCCAAAAGTTCAAGATGATTTAACTTTGCTTGATACTTTAGGTTCAATTTATAAAGATTTAAAACTTGATAAAAAAGCAATTGAATTTTATGAAAAGCACCTTGAACAATTTCCCAATTCAATTCATACGGTTTCAGAATATGTTGATTTATTAATTGATAATGAAATGTATGAAAAAGCGGAAGAATTGATTGAAAAATATTCTTCCTATGGTGAAATTGCAAGCTTTTTAAATTCAAGAGCAAGAATTTATTACAGAAAAAAAGAATATGACAATGCAATTAATTCTTTGGATAAATTAATTGAATATGATAAAAATAATGCTGAAAGTTATTATTTCAAAGGGTTAATTTTAAATAAAAAAGAAGAATACAAAAAAGCACTTAATTTTATTGTAACTGCGCTTGAACTGAACCCGCAGCCTGCAAAATATTATTTTCAAGCTGCTGTTAGCAACCTTGGGCTTGGCTTTTATAACGATGCAATGCTTTATATTAAAGAAGCAGTTGAAATTGACCCAAATGACCTTAACTATAAAAAGTTTGCTGCAGATATTGCAGAAAAATCGGGAAATATCCACGAGTCTGAGTTTTGGAATTCAATTGTAAGGGGCAGCGAGAAAATAATTAAAAACAATAAAAGGTTTTAGTTGATTATTTAGCTTTTTTGGGTAGAATAGTTATGTTATTTTGTTGCATTTGGCAAAAAGTTTGAAAATTTAATATTTGCGCTCTCTTGCTCAGTTGGCCGTTTGATATTTTATTGAAAACAAAATTCAAACATTAGGAAAAATTAAACTCTATAATAACTGGCATGGGAAGTTTGAAAATTTAATATTTGCGCTCTCTTGCTCAGTTGGCCGTTTGATATTTTGTTGAAAACAAAATTCAAACATTAGGAAAAATTAAACTCTATAATAACTGGCATGGGAAGTTTGAAAATTTAATATTTGCGCCTGTAGCTCAGTTGGCCGTTTGATATTTTGTTGAAAACAAAATTCAAACATTAGGAAAAATTAAACTCTATCCAACTGACATGGGAAGTTTGAAAATTTAATATTTGCGCCTGTAGCTCAGTTGGATAGAGTGTTTGGCTACGAACCAAAAGGTCGGGGGTTCGAATCCCTCCAGGCGCGAATTTTCACCATTAATATATTTAACCTCATTAAGTTCCTGCCCTTGTGCAAGTTTTCAACTTGCCCTCTCCTTCAAAAGTGACATTTAGTCACTTTTTCAGTCGGCAGAGTCTCCAAGGCGCGAATTTTCACCATTAATATATTTAGCCCCACTAAGTTCCTGTCAGGATGCAATCGCTTCGCTTTTATCCTCTCGCAAAAATCCTTAAAAGAAGCGCACCGCGTTTTATGTGAGTCATGCTGCAAGTTTTTACTATTAAAATCCTGTGTCTTATTGACTTAAAAATAAGCACCCGCAAGGGTGCATAAAATGAAAAATATGTACTATGCACTATTTTGAGCTTGTTTTATGAATTTTTATCTATTAAACCTGTGCTTGTATTTAACACTATTTTGAGTACAATTTATTTTTCTTATTGAAAGTTTTTTCAAATTAACTTTCAAATTATTTTTCATATTTGCTCCAAAATGTGATGTAACACTTCATAGTAATTACATTATAAACTATGAGAATTGTTAGTATGCAAAATTATGAAGTAATGTATCACAAATTTTTTTCAAAAAAAATTCGGGAAATAAGAAAAGCTAATAAGTTATCTCAGGAAAAATTTGCAGAAAAACTTGATTGTTCAAGAGAGTTTATAAGCAGATTAGAAAATAATAAAGAAAAACTAAGCCTAAGGCTGCTTTTAAAACTCGCGCATGTATTTAATATAAATTTAAAAGAATTTTTTGAAAAATAAATGCGCCCTATTTTTAAGGCGCATTTATTATGGTTTAGCTATTTATCTTATTTTAGTTAAGTTTGCTTTTCTTATTCTTATATTTTCAGGAGTTACTTCAACCAATTCATCATCTGCTATATATTCAAGCGAATCTTCCAAGCTCATGATTCTTGGAGATTGCAAAGTTACCATAACATCTGCCGTTGCTGATCTCATATTGGTTAATTTTTTGGTTTTGCAAATGTTAACCGCAATATCTTGAGGCCTGTTGCATTCGCCTATAATCATTCCTTTGTAAACCTTTGTTTTTGGAGTTACAAAAAATACGCCCCTATCTTCAAATTGGTGAAGTGCATAAGGAATTGCTTCGCCATCTTCAAAAGCAATCAGAGAACCATTTCTGTGGCGTTGCATATCGCCGGCGTATGGTGCATATTTTTCAAATGTATGATACATAATGCCTTCGCCTTTGGTCATTCTTATAAATTCAGACCTAAAGCCGATTAACCCTCTTGCGGGAATTGAAAAATCAATGTTTGTTCTTTTTAGACCCGTTTCCATATTTAACATTTGGCCTTTTCTGTTTGAAATTCTTTCAATAACAGAGCCTGTATATTCATCGGGAACATCTATAATTAAATTTTCATAAGGTTCTAAAATTTCGCCTTCTTCATCCTTTTTAAAGATAACTTCGGGCTTTGAAACTTGAAATTCATAACCTTCTCTTCTCATTTGTTCAATTAAAATTGATAAATGAAGCTCGCCCCTGCCTGATACTCTGAAAACATCTGTGGAATCCGTGTCTTCAACCCTCAAAGATACGTTTTTTTCAAGTTCCAAATAAAGTCTTTTTCTTAATTGACGGCTTGTTACAAATTTGCCCTCTTGCCCTGCAAAAGGTGAATCGTTAACGGAAAAATTCATCTGCAAAGTTGGTTCATCGATATGAATTAAAGGGAGTGCAATCGGGTTTACAACGCTTGATAAGGTTTCGCCGATTTGAATTTCAGGAAAGCCTGCAACACCAACAATGTCGCCTGCTTCCGCTTCTTGAATTTCAACTCTGCCAAGGTCTTTAAAACCAAACAGTTTGGTAATTTTGCCTTTTTGGAAAGTTCCATCCGATTTAATTAAAGTTACCGTATCTTGTGATTTAATCTTGCCGTTTATAATTCTTCCGATTGCAATTCTTCCAACATATTCATTGTAATCCAATGTTGTTGCTTGGAATTGCAAGGTGGCTTCTTCATCGCCTTTTGGGGGTTTAATGTTTTCTAAAATGCAATCTAACAATGGAATTATATTGTCTGATTCATCTTCTAATTCTTTTTTTGCAAATTTATGAAGAGAACTTGCATAGATGATTGGAAAATCAATTAATTCTTCGTTGTCGGTTAATTCCGTAAAAAGGTCAAAAACTTTATCTATTGTGCCGTTTGGGTCTGCCCCTTGTTTGTCGATTTTATTTACAACAAGAATTATTTTTAAGCCCATTTCAAGTGCTTTTGATAGAACAAACCTTGTTTGCGGCATTGGGCCTTCTTGAGCATCTACGATTAAAAGGGCGCCATCTACCATACCAAGAACCCTTTCAACTTCGCCGCCAAAATCTGCGTGGCCGGGGGTGTCTACAACATTAATTTTTACACCCTTATAATTAACTGAAACATTCTTTGATAAAATAGTAATGCCGCGTTCACGTTCAATGTCGTTATTGTCTAAAACACAAACACCTGCTTCTTGGTGTTCTTTAAAAACACCTGTTTGCTGCAAAATGCAATCTACAAGTGTTGTTTTGCCATGGTCAACATGGGCAATAATTGCAATATTTCTGATATTTTTCTTTTTCATATGTTGTTAATCCTGATAGTTATTGTTTACTAAATTATTTTATAACAAAAAAACTTAACTTTACTATTATTCTATTTGAAAGTAAAATTTAATAAATTGTTATTTTTAAGGGGGGTAAGTTTTAATGGAACTTGACGTTATAAGAAAAGAAGATATCGAAGTTGCCAATTTAATTGAAGCTGAATTAAAAAGGCAGCAAAACACAATTGAATTAATAGCATCTGAAAACTTTACATCAACCGCCGTTATGGCAGCTCAAGGAAGCGTTTTAACAAATAAATATGCTGAAGGAAAGCCTTATAAAAGGTTTTATAACGGTTGCGAAAATGTAGATAAAATTGAAGAATTAGCTGTTGAAAGGTGTAAAAAACTTTTTGGCTGCGACCACGCTAATGTTCAGCCTCATTCAGGTGCACAAGCTAATATGGCTGTTTTTTTATACGCTCTTAAATATGGCGATACCGTTATGGGAATGGATTTATCAAATGGCGGCCACTTAACCCACGGTTCACCCGTTAATTTTTCAGGGCTTTATTTTAACATTGTAAGCTATGGCGTTAATGAAAACGGTGAAATTGATTATGATGAGCTTGAAAAAACTGCTCTTGAATGCAAACCGAAATTAATTATTGCAGGTGCAAGCAACTATTCTAAAATTATTGATTTTAGAAGATTTAGAGAAATTGCAGATAAAGTTGGTGCATATTTAATGGCAGATATTGCCCACATTGCAGCGCTTGTTGCAGGCGGAGTTCACCCAAGCCCTGTTCCTTATGCAGATTTTATTACAACAACAACCCATAAAACTTTAAGAGGCCCAAGAGGCGGCATTATTATGTGCAAAGAAGAACACGCCCAAGGAATAGACAAAGCGGTTTTCCCGGGAATTCAAGGCGGGCCTTTAGAACATGTGATTGCAGCAAAAGCAGTTGCATTATTAGAAGCTCTTAAACCGGAATTTATTGATTATGCAAACCAAATTATAAAAAATGCAAAAGTTTTAGCCGAAACTTTAATGAATGAAGGCATTGATATTGTTGGAAACGGCACAGAAAACCACCTTATGACAGTTAACCTTATAAAACTTGATAAAACAGGCAAAGACGTTGCAAATGAATTGGAAGAAATCGGCATAACTGCAAATAAAAACACCGTTCCAAATGACCCTAAATCGCCCTTTGTAACATCCGGTGTCAGAATAGGCGTTCCTGCTGTAACCACAAGAGGGTTTAAGGAAAAAGAAATGATTGAAATCGGCAAAATTATTGCAGATTGCATTTTAAAAAGAGATGAAAAGGAAAATTTAAGAAAAAGAACTCAAAAACTTTGCGATGATTTTCCTTTGTATCCTGAACTTTTAGAAAAATGTGAAGCATAAAAAAATAGGGGGCAATTAAGCCCCCTTAAATTTTTTTAAAATTAATGGTTATGGCAGCCGCAATTGCAGCCTTCGTCACAATCGCAGTCGCATTCGTCATCTTCTGCCAACAGTTTTGCAACTTCATTAAATTCATCGTCATCTTCAATTGTTTCAAAAAGATATTCATCGCCTTCTTTTTTTAATCTCATTAAAACAACTTCGCTATCTTCATTTGCTTCTTCATCAACGGGCAATAAAAGTGCATAATCAGTGTCATCTACCGTTACTATGTCTAAAAGTTTTAATTCAACTTCTTCGCCGTTTTCGCCGACTGTTTTAATAACTTGCAATTCTTCTGTATTGTTATCCATTTTGTTCTCCTATATATGATTGTAAAATGATACACGCTGCTTTAATATCAACAAGGCCTTTATTTTTTGTGTATTTTTTGTTTTCTTTTTTTAGCATTTCTTCCGCTTCAAAAGAAGTTAGCCTTTCATCTCTATATATTATTTCAAAATCACTTTCAAGTTTTTCCGTAAATTTAACGGTTTTTTTGGCTTGAGCGCCAATAGAACCATCCATATTATAAGGAAGCCCTACAATGATTTTTTTTATTTTATAAGTTTGACAGATTTCTTTAATTTCTTCAAGTGCCTTGTTGTCATTTTCACGAATTATAACCTTCAAGCCTGTCGCAAAAAGAAAGAAAGGGTCTGAAACGGCAACTCCTATTCTTTTATCGCCAACATCAAGCGCTAAAACTCTTTCTTTAATTTCCATTTTTATCTATCCATTCTTTTTCAACAAAATCTATAATTAGTTTTGCTTTTTTGTTGTCTTTTTTGTTCTCAGGTTTTTTAAATAGGCCTGCTTCTTCTTTTCTTGGAAGGTTTAGTGTTAGTGCAAATTCATATACGCTTCTTTTTAAAATGTTTTCTAAAAATGTTTTTAGTTCTTTTTCATTAAAAATTAAAGAATAATATGTATCTGCAAGTTCTTTTTTGTTGTTTTTATTAAGGCAATATGCCAAAAACTTTAACCTTTTTTTAATTGCTTCTTTAAGGTCTTCATTTTTTGAATATTCTTCAATTAAACCGTTTATTTTATAAAGTTCTTCATCTTTTAATTCTAAAATTTTATCCATCATTTTTGAAAACCAAGGTATATTTTTTGAGTACCTGAAAAACCAATTTTCAAAATATGGCGAATTATCTGTAAGATTTTGAACTTCACTTGTCAATTCTTTTTTTGTAAGGTTTTTTTCTAAAATTTGAAAAAGCTCGCCATCTTTGGGCTCAACATCATCTAAAAGCCTTTCCCAGCAAAAATATTCATAAGGAATTATTTTATTCAAAGAAATTCTTCTTAGGGTTAATGTATTTAAAATGGCTTTTGCTTCTTCTATTGGTATAAAAAACCTTTCTCTTGAATTAAAAAACCTTTTTATAATTGTGTCGTGGTCGTTTTCTGTTAAAGAAGAAAACCCGAAACAAGAAAAAGGGCCAAGTTCAATGTTTATTGCAACAAAAAATAAAAAACAGCTTCCTTGGCGGGTTTTTCTTGAAATTAAAACAGAAAAGTTTGAGTTGCCATCAGGTGTTGTTATTGCCGCTTTTGGCTCTTCAAAATCTCTTAAAAGGGTTTTATAAAAATTATAGAGTTTGCTTTCACTGTAAAAGCCCGACATTTTCATTTTTTGCAAAATTTTAAAAGCTTTGTTTTGAATTTTTGCGCTTGTTTTTAAATTTGATAAATACTTAAGAGGTTTTATTGAAATTAAAGATTTTTGTTTTTCCATAATATTCAGGCATAATTCAATGGCTTCTTTGTCATCGGCACTAAGCGCAAGGGGCGATAAAATGTTAATAAGCCTGTCGCCTTCGAAATCTTTTATAACGGAATTTATAAGTTCTTTTTTATCCAAGGCGTCAGATGAAAAATAAAAATCTAAAAAGTCTATTTGCGCTTCAGGGTCTATTTTGGCGCATTCCAAAAACCTTGAAGTTTCTTTGTTAATTGCTTCATCGGGGTTTTTTAAGTAGCTGTTTATATCATCTGCATTAAATTTAATTCCAAGCCCTGATAAAATGTTTAAGAAAAACATTTTTCTTGAATCGGGAATTTTGTTGGAATTTAATTCTTTTAAAATTAATTCAATAAAAGATTCAGGCGCTAAGTTTTCTGCCATATACAAAAAAGCACCTGCGCTTTTTGTTGTTTTTACATCGGCTTCTTTAATTAAAATTCTTGCAATAAATTCAAAATCAGCCTCTTTAATTGCTTTAATTTCTTTTATTGCTTTTGAAATAATTTTATCATCAATTGCGTCTAAATCTCTTAAGGGGTTTATTATTTCAAAAACCTTGGCCTTTATTTGAAGTTTATTCAACGGCATTTAGTTTTTTGCTCCCCAGAATAAATCAAGAATTTTTTGAGCTTCTTTAGATAAAACACCATCTTGCAAGATTAAATATTGAACGGCAATTAATGTGCATTCCGAGCAAATATTAACATCGGGGCCTTTTACCATTTTTGGCACTTCCGTGTTGGGGCGTTTGCAGAAGCTGCAATATTCAATATTTTTAACTTCTTTTTTTTCTGATTTTTGTTTTTTTCCAAATGATAAAACTTTGTGTTCTTTTTCTGTCACTTTTTTTTACCTTTAATTTCTTATTTTCTTTGCTTTTGCCGAATTAATTATATTTTTTTTCATAGAATTTCTTAATTTTTCATCTAAGAAAGTTAAATTTGAAATTGTATTTGTAACTTTTTGAAGTTCTTCTTCTTCATATTTGCCGAGCTTAACTTCTTCAATTTCTTCTTTTGAATAATATTCTAAACTTTCATCGCCTTTGAGGTAAGATGTTCCAACTGAAACTTGCTGCCAATTTTTATAATCATACCTTATTTCTTCAATTTCAATGTTTATTGGCGAGAAATAGTTTTTAATTTTTTCAAGAAGCGTTGCTTTATAAAATATCAATTCCTGCATAACGGCAGGGTTTTTAACCGCAACTAAAAGAGTTTTCCCTTTAATATCATAAGGCTTTGAAAATTTTGCAAATTTAGGCCCTGTTATATTTTTCCAAAAGCCAAATGCAACAGCTTTTTTAACCGAAGCAAGGCAGGCATTTTTGTTAAAAACCTGTTCATCTAAAATTTCTGATATTTTATTGAATTCGCCCACCAAAACTTCCTTTTAAAAAAAAGTTAAACTTTGTCTGATTATACAAAGAATATTTGTCTAAAGCAATTTTTTTACTTTTTTTTAAATTTGTTTTTACATTGTTAACAAAACTTAATAATTTAAAAATAAAAAAGCACTTTTTAAAAGTATATCGTTTTTATATATACAAGAGAGATAAAATATAGAAAAACTAAACGAGGATTAAAATGAGCAGTAACCAAGTAGGAAGCTACTATTACACAGCAAGAGCAGGGGAACAATTACACGTTTCTTCACCAATCAAAGAAAGCCAAACAACAGGCGCTAATGAAACTGCACTTCAAGGCTATGTTTCAACAGCTAACCAATCTGCAGTTTTAAGCAACAATTTAAACAAAGCTGTTTATTATAGCGCTATGGCAGGCTTTGCGCTAAACAAAAGCAGTGCAGTAACAAAATTGAATTCTTACAATCAAAAAGTAGAACTCAACAACAGATTAAACCAAAACAAATATTAATTTTGTTTTAAAGTTTGCTACTGCTTTTTGTTTTTGAAAATATAATAAATATTTTCATTTTTATACTATACTTTTCTTATGCAAAGAATTGAGAACATAAGAAACTTTAGTATTATTGCGCATATAGACCATGGCAAATCAACGCTTGCAGACAGGCTTCTTGAAAAAACAGGAACCATTGATAAACGTGACATGCAAGACCAGCTTTTAGATACCATGGATATTGAACGTGAACGCGGCATTACAATTAAATTAAATGCTGCCAAAATGAACTATAAAGCTCAAGATGGCAAAGATTACATTTTAAATTTAATTGATACCCCGGGGCATGTGGATTTTTCTTATGAAGTTTCAAGGTCTTTGGCTGCTTGTGAAGGGGCTTTATTAATTGTTGATGCCACCCAAGGCGTTGAAGCGCAAACATTAGCTAATGTTTACCTTGCAATGGAACAAAATTTGGAAATTATTCCCGTTATCAATAAAATTGACCTTCCATCTGCCGATGTTGAAAGAGTTAAGCAAGAAATTGAAGAAGTTTTAGGGATAGATTCAAGCTATGCAATTCCTGTAAGCGCTAAAGAAGGAACCGGAATTGAAGATGTATTAGAGGCTGTTGTTAAATTTATTCCGCCGCCTGTTGATACATCCGATAAACCTTTAAGAGCACTTGTTTTTGACAGTGCATATGACCAATATTTGGGTACAATCTGCTTTTTTAAGGTTATGGACGGCTCAATTAAGCTTGGCGATACCATTCAATTTATGGCAACAGGCAAAAAGTTTGAAGTTGTAGAATTGGGCTTTTTAAACCCTTTAAGAAACCCTGTTGGTGAACTTAAAACAGGCGAAGTAGGGTATATGGCATGTTCTATTAAAGAAATTACAAGATTTGTAGGCGACACCATAACAAATGCAAATGCCCCGGCCGACGAACCTTTGGAAGGTTATAAAGAAGCAAAACCAATGGTATTTTCAGGGTTGTATCCCGTTGATAATGATCAATACCATGACTTAAAAGAAGCGCTTGAAAAGTTAAAATTAAATGATTCATCCATAACATTTGAACCTGAAACTTCATCTGCCCTTGGGTTTGGTTTCAGATGCGGTTTTCTTGGCATGCTTCATATGGAAATTGCGCAAGAAAGGCTTGAGAGGGAATATAACCTAAATTTAATTACAACTGCACCAAGCGTTATTTATAAGGTTTATAAAACAGACGGCACAATGGTTGAAATTGATAACCCCGCTAATTTGCCGGATGCCCAATATAGAGATTACATTGAAGAACCTTATGTAAAAGTTAATTTGTTTACCCCAAACGATTATGTGGGCGCTTTAATGGATTTGTGCGAATCTAAAAGGGGCGATTTTATTAATATGCAATATATTGATAAAAAGCGCGTTAATTTAGAATATCATATCCCGTTATCAGAAGTTATTACTGATTTTTATGACCAACTAAAATCAAGAACCAAAGGGTATGCAAGCTTAGATTATGAATTTCATTCATATAAAAGGTCTGATTTGGTTAAAATGGATATTTTACTTTCAGGCGAAGCAGTCGATGCTTTATCTGTAATTTGCCACAGAGATTCAGCTTATGGCATCGGGCAAAAATTGACAACAAAATTAAAAGAAATTATTCCGAAACAAATGTTTGAAGTTGCAATTCAAGCTGCAATCGGCGGCAGAGTTATTGCAAGAACTACAATTAAGGCAATGAGGAAAAACGTTTTAGATAAATGTTACGGGGGCGATATTTCCCGTAAAAGAAAACTTTTGGAAAAACAAAAGAAGGGTAAAAAACGCATGAAATCTGTGGGAAGGGTGGATATTCCACAAGAAGCGTTTATGGCTGTATTAAGCTTAGGAGAAGAATAAATTGTTATTAACGGGCGTAGTTTTAAATGCCTTTATAAGCTATTTTCTATCTTCAATTTTTGGAAGGCTTTTTTATTTCCCTGTCATCTTTTTTGCTTTTATTGTTTTAAACCTTGAAATTTTATCTTTGTTTAGGGCAATAAACGGACAAAATATTTTAATTTTTTCTTTTTTATTTTTAGTTTTTGTTTTTTTGGTTTGGCTTAAGAAAAATAAACCCATATTAAACCCGATTTCAAACATTTTAAATTATTTTGAAAAAATAAAAATGGCGCTAAAAGCTGACGGGCTTTTAATTTTGCCTCTTTTAGCTTGGGGCATTTTTATTTTGACCACATTTTTTTTGGCGCTTCTAGTTCCCCCAACGGAACCTGATGCTCAAAGCTACCATTGTTTGAGGGTTTTATTTTGGCTAAAAGACGGCTTTATTTCTCATTTTGAAGCAACCGATATGAGAGCGCTTTGTATGCCTATTAATTCAGAACTTTTTTATACTTGGATTTTGGCATTATCTAAAAAAGACATTGGTTTTGGGCTTTTAGAATTTTTTTCATATTTTCTTTTAATTTTTTCAAGTTTTAAAATAATGGAATTTTATGAAATTGATGTTAAAAGAATTATTTGGGCAATTTTAATTTTTACATCTTTGCCTGCAATAGTAATTCAAATTTCAAGCACGCAAACAGATTTAATTGTTGCTGCATTATTTTCATATTCTATTTTTCTTATCTTAAATTTTACAAAAGAAAAAACTATTTCTTCTTTATTTTTCTCATCTTTAGCTTTGGCGCTTTCTTTTGGTGTTAAAACAACGGCATTTTTTATTGCTCCTTTGCTTTTTGTTTGGTTTATTAAGCTTTTAGGCAGAAATTTTTTCAAATTCTTTGCGTTTTTTGTTTTGAATTTCTTAATTTTTTCCAGCTATAACTATATTTTAAATTTTATAGATTACGGTTCTTTTCTTTCAAATAATGCTTTTATTTTGTATAACAAATTTTTTGGCGGAATGAAGACTTATATCGCAAATATAATTAACTATTTTATTCAATTTATTGATTTTAGCGGCCTTAATTTGGGAAAATGTTTGAATGAATATATTCTGCAATTTAAAGATTTCTTATTTAATTTGTTTTCAATACCTGATACAAATGTTGAAATTGACCCTATAAAAAGGGTGAATTTTGGAATGGATGAGCAAGTTGGGGCTTTTGGAATTTTGGGGTTTTTAATTTATCTTCCTTGTTTATTCATTTCTTTATTCAAGAAAAAATTTAGAATATTTTCATTATTCTTTTTTGTTCCTTTTTTAATTTTATCCGGCTCAATGCTTTATACTGTTTATGGAATAAGGTATATTGTGGCATTTGTTGCACTTTCTTTTCCTGTTCTTTGTTTTAGTTATTTTGAAAAGATTCATATTATAAAAGTAATTTCTATTTTATATGCGGTTTTTTATTTTTGCTACGCCTCTTTGTTTGTAACCGCAAGGCCTATTGCATATTTAATTCCAAATGTATTAAAGGCTTCTTCTTTTTCTGTTGTTCAAGATACAATGCGCAATTTGGGATATAAATTTTTTGGCCCTGCTATTTTTTCGCAAAGTTCTGCGTATAAAAATGCAATTGAACCATATTGCAAAAATGGCGCAAAAATTGGTGTTTTTGCTCCATATACCCATGTTTATTACAGTGCAAAATATTTAGAAATTGAAAACGATTGCAGAATTGATGTTTTAAATTTATTGCATATTGAAAAATATAATTTAGATGAATATGATTCTATTGTTTTATTAAAAGACAATATGCAACAGTTAAATGTTATCACAAAAGAAGACGTAAAAAACCCGATAAATTCGCCCGATAAGGCAATTTGTGCATTTTTTGTTTCAGATAGAACAAACAAAAAAAGCAATGGGCCGGAAGCTGCAATGTATGTTTCATGTTCTATGAATAAAGATTATTTGAAAAATTTTGATTTTAAAATCAGGGCTGAATTTCCCTTTTTAGATAAAGTGGAAGATGAAATTGAAGTTAGAGCATTGGAGGTTTATTCCAAGTAATGTCTATGTTTTTGGGAGTAATTTTTCATTCTTTTTTCTCATTTTTAGTTGCTTCTTATTTTAAAAAGCCGCTTTTATTTTTCATTATATTTTTTGCTTCTGTTGTTTTAAATATTACTTTTTTATCAATGTTTTCATCAATAAATTCTTTAAGCATTTTATTTATTATATTTATTGAATGTATTTTATTTTTTATTTTTTTTAAAAAAAATAACTCTAAATTTTTAATTTTTAACTATAAAGAAATATTTGAGCAATTCAAAAAACTATTTTTTGAAGATAAGCTTTTTATTTTTCTTTCAATTGGTTTTTTGGTTTTTATTTTTGCTTCTTTTTTATTGGCTGCATTTTACCCGCCAACAGAAGGTGATGCCATAAGCTACCATGGCCTAAGGTCTTTATTTTGGTTATCTGAAGGTAAAATTTTTAATTTTGATATAGCGGATATAAGATGCCATATAATGCCAATGAATTCTGAAATTTTTTATACTTGGGTTTTGGCGCTTACAAAAAAAGACATTGGTTTTGGGCTTTTGCAGTTTTTTTCTTTTTTCTTTTATATAGGTTCCATTTATAAAATTATGGAATTTTTAAACATTGATTTTAAAAAAAGAATTTGGGCAATTTTTCTTGCTTCTTCTTTGCCTTTGCTTGTTTGTGAAATTTCAAGCCTGCAATCAGACCTTTTGGTTGCTTCTTTGGCTTCTTTTGCAATTTATATGGTTCTTGAATTTAAAAAAGAAGGTAAAATCAATTCAATTTATTTTTCATCCCTTGCTTTTGCTTTAATGTTTGGTGTGAAAACAACAGCATTTTTTGTTTTTACCCCAATTTTTGTATGGCTTCTTTTTTACCTGAAAAAAGATATTTTTAAATTTTTTGCCTTTTTTATTTTAAACTTTTTAATTTTTTCAAGCAGTGTATATATTTCAAATTTTATAAACTATGCCAATTTTTTGGGAAATTATGCTTCTTTTTCTGAAAACGGCTTTTGGGGCGGAATTAAAGGATATTTTTCAAATGTTATAAGGCACTTTTTTTTATTTTTTGATTTTTCGGGGTTTAAATTCTTATATTCTGTTCAAGATAGAATAATTCGTTTTGAAAACGCCTTTATTTCGTTTCTTGGAATTTCGCCTGATTTGGGGGTTAACATTAAAAGAATTAATTACCCTGTTTTATTAACGGAACAAATTTCAGGGTTTGGAATTTTAGGTTTTTTTGTTTTTATTCCTTGTTTTATAAAAGGCTTTTTTGATAAAAAATTGAGGCTTTTTTCAATTTTTCTTTTTTCTTTTATTTTAATTTTAAGTTTTTCTATTGCTTATATGATGTATAATATAAGGTTCCTTTTAACAGCTGTTTTAATTGCTGCACCTTTATTTTCGCTTTCATATAATAAAATTTTTAAATATATTGTTGCATTTATTGTTTTTATTTCTTTTCTTTATTTTCCATTTAATGTAAACGAGAGAAAATTTTATTTTGATGAATTTTTGAAAACTAAGAATTTAAAAGCTTTTCAAGATAATTTAAGAAATAAAACTTATTATTTTAAAAATAAAATTTCGCCTGAGGTTCAATTAAAAAATAATATTGAGCCTTATTGTAAAAATTCTTCTAAAATTGGTTTAATTCAAGCAAAAGGGGTGGAAATTTACAATACAAAATATTTAGAATATGAAAATAATTGTAAAATTGATGTTCTAACAATTTTGCATTTTGATGATGTTGAACCTTCTTACTATGATTATTTTATTTTGCCTTTAGATTTTATGAATTCTGCTGATACAATTAATTTATCCGACATTAAAAAAGAGGGAAAAATTAAAAATGCAGCCTGCATTTTTGCAAATAAAGAAGGCAGAAGCTATTCTTTTTCAACAAACAATTTAAAAAATGCCGATATGGCGCTTTGTAAAATTCGCCCTCAACATTTTTTTGAAAATAATTTTTCATATCTTAAACAATTTGAAATAAAATTGCATGATGCGGGGAATTTGGCTAAATTTATAGTATTGGAGAGAAAATAATGCTTTTTTTAGGGGTAGTTTTTCAAAGTTTAATAAGTTTCTTTTTAGCTTCAATTTTTAATTTGTCAGTTTTATTTTTCATTTCATTTTTTTCTTTTGTTATATTAAACATTGAAATTTTATCTTTATTTAAAGTAATTTCAGGGCAAAACATTTTAATTTTAACATTTGTTGAGCTTTTAATTATTTCTTTTATCTGGTTAAAAAAGAAAAACCTTCCATCTGTTTTAAAATTCAAAGGGTTTTTGCTTGAATTAAAAAATGCTTTTAAAAGTGATAAAAGCTTATTGCTTTTAACCCTTGCACTCATATTTATGCTTTTTATAAGTTTTCTTCTTTCTTTTATGCCGCCAAATGAAGCAGATGCTTCAAGTTATCATTGTCTTCGTTCCTTATTTTGGGCATCTGACGGGTTTATATCTCACTTTGAAGTTGCAGATATCAGGTGCCATTCAATGCCAATTAATTCTGAACTTTTTTACGTTTGGATTTTATCTTTATCTAAAAACGACCTTGGCTTTGGCTTATTGCAATTTTTTTCATATTTTCTTTTAATAATATCTTCTTTTAAAATAATGGAATTTTATGAAATAGATTTTAATAAAAGAATTTGGTCTATCTTAATTTTTTCATCTCTTGCAGGGGTTATATCTCAAATTTCAAGCACACAAACAGACCTTTTAGTTGGTTCACTTTTAGCAACATCTTTTTATTTAATTTTAGAATTTAAAAAACAAAACAAACTAAGCTTTCTATATTTTGCTTCACTTTCTATGGCAATAAGCTTTGGCGTTAAATCAACAGGCGTTATAGCTTCAATTCCCCTTTTAATTTGGTATATTTTTATTTTAAGAAAGGAATTTATTAAGTATTTTCTTTTTTTAATTCTAAACTTTTCAATTTTTTCAAGCTATAACTATATTTTAAATTTAATTAATTATTCTTCGCCCCTTGGTGCTAAAAGTGCGCTTTTAGGTCATGGGTTTTGGGGTGGTTTTGGCGCAATAATAGCAAATTTCATAAGATATATTTTCCAATTTTTTGATTTTTCAGGGTTTACTATTGGGTTTTATATTAATAAATTCTTGCTTTCTGCTCAAGCGGGTGCTATTGAATTTTTAGGAATTGAAAGAGATTTAGGCGAAAATGTCGGGCTTAATTTTACAAATATAAGCATGACAGAACAAGTTTTAGGCTTTGGAATTTTAGGGTTTTTAGTTTTCTTGCCCGCAAGTATTGTTGGCTTTTTTAATAAAAAACTTAGAATTTTTTCAATTATTTTTTGGGCAATGATTTTTTGTTTAAGCTTTTCAATTGCTTATATGATATATAGCATTCGATTTATTGTAACTTTTGTTGCGTTTTCTATTCCATTAATTTCTCTTACATATTTTAAAAAAATGAACCCCTATAAATTTTTAATAATTTTATTTGCAATTTTTTATTTGGGGTATGCTTCACTTTTTCTTTCTCAAAGGCCAATGTATCACTTGAAAAAAGAATTTCAAAAAACACCTGATATTAAATTAATTCAAAACAAAATGAGAGATTTAAACTATAAATTTTACCCAAGCTTTAATGAAGCATACACAATGAAAAGTGCTGTTCAGTCAATTTGCAAAAATAATTCTAAAATTGCAATTTTTGCTTCAAACGGTTATATGCTATATAGCACAAAGTTTTTAGAATTTAACAACAATTGCAAAATTGATACTTTAAATATTTTGCACATAAGAGAATATGATTTATCAAAATATGATTACATAATCACGCAAAAAAACTTGCCGCAGCATGTTGAAGTGATTAATGCAAACGACATTAAAAACCCTTTAACCCCTTCAAATAAAGCTATTTGTTATTATGAAGGGTTTGATTATCAAAGAAGGCCAAGGCTTTTGAATTTTAATGAATTAGATAAAGCGCTTAGCGCAAGCTGCAAAATTAATGATGAATTTTTAGCTGAAATTGGCTTTAATGTTTCCGGGGAAATTGAAGCTAAGCTTCCAAAATATTTACAAGATAGAGAAGATGAAACAGTTAAAGATTTTTTAATTTGGAGTAAAAAATAATGCTTTTTTTAGGGGTAGTTTTTCAAAGTTTAATAAGTTTCTTTTTAGCTTCAATTTTTAATTTGTCAGTTTTATTTTTCATTTCATTTTTTTCTTTTGTTATATTAAACATTGAAATTTTATCTTTATTTAAAGTAATTTCAGGGCAAAACATTTTAATTTTAACATTTGTTGAGCTTTTAATTATTTCTTTTATCTGGTTAAAAAAGAAAAACCTTCCATCTGTTTTAAAATTCAAAGGGTTTTTGCTTGAATTAAAAAATGCTTTTAAAAGTGATAAAAGCTTATTGCTTTTAACCCTTGCACTCATATTTATGCTTTTTATAAGTTTTCTTCTTTCTTTTATGCCGCCAAATGAAGCAGATGCTTCAAGTTATCATTGTCTTCGTTCCTTATTTTGGGCATCTGACGGGTTTATATCTCACTTTGAAGTTGCAGATATCAGGTGCCATTCAATGCCAATTAATTCTGAACTTTTTTACGTTTGGATTTTATCTTTATCTAAAAACGACCTTGGCTTTGGCTTATTGCAATTTTTTTCATATTTTCTTTTAATAATATCTTCTTTTAAAATAATGGAATTTTATGAAATAGATTTTAATAAAAGAATTTGGTCTATCTTAATTTTTTCATCTCTTGCAGGGGTTATATCTCAAATTTCAAGCACACAAACAGACCTTTTAGTTGGTTCACTTTTAGCAACATCTTTTTATTTAATTTTAGAATTTAAAAAACAAAACAAACTAAGCTTTCTATATTTTGCTTCACTTTCTATGGCAATAAGCTTTGGCGTTAAATCAACAGGCGTTATAGCTTCAATTCCCCTTTTAATTTGGTATATTTTTATTTTAAGAAAGGAATTTATTAAGTATTTTCTTTTTTTAATTCTAAACTTTTCAATTTTTTCAAGCTATAACTATATTTTAAATTTAATTAATTATTCTTCGCCCATTAGTGCTAAAAGTGCCATAAATGAGCATTCGCTTTATTTTAACAGTTTTCAAACGTTTATTATGGGCGGGGTTTCAAATTTAATCAGATACATTTTTTCTATTTTTGATTTTTCAGGCGTTGCCATATTTTATTTATTCAGCCCAATTTATGATAATTTAGTGCATTTTATTTTTAATTTATTGAATATAAACCCATTATTTAATTCAAACGGTGAAATTCCAAAATTAAACGCAGCACTTTTTGAACACACTATGGGGTTAGGGCTTTTAAGTTTTCTTCATGTTTTGCCTTCTTCAATTGTTGCTTTATTCAATAAAAAATTAAGGCCTTTTGTAATTATTTTTGTTTTTCAAACGGTTCTTCTTTCATTTGCAATTGTTTATTTTCCAACATCTATCAGGTTTTTTGTTGCCTTTTTAACATTTTTAATTCCAATTTTTTCAATTTTTTATAAAAAAGGCCATTATAAAAGTTTTGTTAGCATAATTGCTTTTTTATACCTTTTATTTGTTCCTTTGTTTATGGTTCAAAGGCCTTTTGCTGCTATTTTTTCAGAATTTTTAAAGAAGCCGAATTTGGCTTATCTTATGAACAATATTAGAGATGTTAATTTGAAAACATATTTTATAAGCAAAAGCCACATTTTCTTAAAAAATGAAATTCAAAAATTGCCAAAAAATAGCAAAGTAGCCCTATTTGTGAGCGAAAGTTTTATGGCTTATCCTATTAAATATTTAGATTTTAAAAACCAATTGCATATTGATTTTTTAACCTATGATAAAAAACCAAACCTTATAAACTATGACTACATTGTTTTAGATGGTTTTATTCAATCAATTTCAACAGTGAAAGATTTTATTGAAACAAATGATTGCAAAATTACAAACTATATGAATAGAGAAACCGGAAAAGTTTGTTTGATTAATGAAAACTATTTTATTAATTCAGGCTTTCTTCCTTTTAAAAAAGCTTTTTATGAAGCAGACAATTTTTTGAAAAAAACCGGAAATGATGAAGATAAAACCTTTTATATATATAAAAGATATTAATTCTTTGTAACATTTTATTAATACTTCCTTTTATTAACTAAAGATAAAATTAAAATCTCCGATACTATTTTTAGGAAAATAAAAGGAGAACTTATAAAAGTGGACAACCTTGTTAATTTCAACAACCGCTCTCCCCAAAATTTAGGTGTTTCAAAAGAAAACGAACTACCGCATGAGGAAAAAAATTTGAATTGTTTTGATGATTCTTGGTCAGACAATGCGGCAGATGCGGTAAGCAAAGCATTTAACAACATGGATGACTTTTTGATTTTATACAAAGAATCTGCAAGAGATTCAAACGGAGTTTAAACTTTTGTTAATAAATGTTAATTTTACATTTATTTAACTAAAGTTTTTGCTATTTAATGACGAATTTAATGTACATATAATAAGCTTAACAGCGGAAAGGAAAAAGTATGACTGCCATTAACAAACAAAATGTTGACACCTTGCTTGAAAACATTAACAAGCTTAACATGACAGGTGCAAGCGAAGCCGGTGCAGCTCAAGTTAAAGACCAAATTGAAACCTTGTTTACCGACATGCAAACCTACAATGAAGGTGAAGAAGGTGCAAAAAAATTAGACAAACAAATTGCAACTCTTCAAGGCAAAATTAAAGATTTGGAAGACGAAGCTCAAAAAATCTTAGCCGACATTGAAGAAAGCAACGAAGATGTTAACAAAAAAAGCGATGCTCTTGCTGATTCAGCTGCTAATTTAACTGATGCAACTTCTGAATTTCAGGATGCAACAGTTGAAGCTGCCAGATTGGCTGCAAAAGACGCTATTTTAAGTTATAAACGCGGCAAAGGTGATGCAAGCTTTGCTGAATGCTTCAACCAAGCTTTCACAAAACGTTTAGGCGGCTTGCAAGCTAACCAAGCTGAAATTCAAAGATTATATGAAATATATGATGCAAACAAAGCAGGAATTAATTCAATCGCAGATGAAATTCAAAATGCTTTGGATAAAGTTTCGGGCTTAGAAGCTCAATTACAAAACGTTAATGCAACAATAAGCTTGCTTACAAGAACGAAAAATATTATGGAACAAAGCACAATTGAAGATGCTTACAAAAACATTGATACAAACACGGAAGTTCCTATTTTCTCAGGCGCAAAAGCAGAAGTTGCAAACTCTTTATTATCTCAATATCAATCAAGATATACGGCAGAAGGCGATTTGGCTGCAGTACAAAATGCAGGTGCAAACGCTGAAAACATTGAAGCTACAAAAACAGAATGGCTTGGCCAAAAACAAGGCGTTTATAAATCAGGCGATAGATATTCAGCACAACAAAACCCTGAATTAATGAACCTAAGAAACCTTGTTGCAAATGGCATGATTGAAGACCTTCAAGCTTCCGGCATGAATGTAGATGAAATTATGACATTTGTTCAATCTAACTGGGCTGTCGGCCTTTCAAAAAGCGGCGACAACTGGAAAATTCCATACGGCCACTCATCAGACGCTTGGGTTAAAGAACCTGCTTATGCAGCATTGTCTGAATTAATTACAAAATCACAAAAGAGTGTAACTGCAGATTCTGTTAACCAAACACAAATGGCTGAAATGAAAAAAGCTGTTGAAGAAGACGGCATTTTAACTAAAATGTATGAAGCAGGCTTCACATTTAAAGAAGCAATGTACACCTTTACTCAATTGTTCCCTGATGCAGGCGTTCAATATGATTTGAGTGCACAAAACGGCACAAGAACTTATTCAAAAGTTGCCGATAACGAAGCAAGCGGCACATTGTATAAAACAATTGGCGAACAAATTCTCAATTACTGGAATGTTGGCGGCTCTGCTGCAACAGAAGGCGATGATTCAACCTCAGGCGAAGTTGACAGATTTGACCCAATGACCTTCCAAGACGGCAATACAACATATACCTTCTTAAATGCAGAAAAAATGGAAGACGGCTCATTTGATTATGCTAACGGCAAAGAAAATGACTTGTTGGGCTCAGAAAAAGGCGCTGAAGAACTTCTTGCCTATGACTACAACGGCGATGGTGTAATTGACGATAATGACGTTGATGCAGACGGCAACAAAGCTCTTGATAACTTAATGCTTATGGCAAATAATCAAGATGAATCCGTTGGTTCAAAAGCAGATGTTGATGCTTACAAAAAAGGCCCAAGCTATACAAACTCTGTTGATTTTAAAGTTTCATACTCAAGCGCCAGAGATGCAGGCATTACATCAATTGATGTCAGCGGCATGATGGGCACAGGCCAAGGTGATGACATCGCTGATTCAACAAGAGGCGATAACTTCCAAGAAGCTTATGATGATATCAATGGTTCAAGTGTTATTAACACCTTCACCGTAAATAAAGGCGGCAAAGAAATAACAGGTAAAGAAACCTTGAATACCGCAGATAACCTTGAAACCTTCTATGGACAAATTGCAAAAGATGACAACGCAGGACAAGCGTTAATCCATGCAACCGATGAAGATGTTGAAGATGCTTATGCAAATGCTCCTAAATCTGATGTTATCGAAAACGTTAAAGACAGATTGGAAGAAATTCAAGAACAAAACAAACCAACCGATGATTATGAATATGGCGACGTTGTTATTGATGCAGATGACATCCACGAAATTACAGGCCTTGCATACTTAACAGGCATTAGAGATGCTGCAAGGAAAGCTGCTGAAAGAAACATGAACGATGACTTTGCGGCTTCAGATGCTGCTGAAGATGCAGTTAATGAATATTGGGATGAACACATCAATGATACCAAAGGCAAAGAAGAAGCTGACATAAAAGCTACTGAAGAAGCCAAAAAGAAAGAAGAAGAAGAATAAAATAAAAAATAGGCAGTCATAAAATTTTAAAACCCCCTTTTATAAAAAGAAGGGGGTTTTAAATTATTTCACCATTTTTAATATTTACAATATCAACATCTTTTAAAAATTCTTCGTCAAAAAAGAAAGTATCAACACTTGTTATAATTGTTTGAATATCTTCTTTAATTGCTTTTAAAAGGTAATTTTGCCTTTTATCATCCAATTCTGCCAAAACATCATCCAATAAAAGAAGCGGGTTTTCACCGGTTTTATTTGAAATTATGTCTAATTCCGCAAGTTTTAGCGCTAAAATTAACGTTCTTTGCTGGCCTTGAGATGCAAATTTTCTTGCGTCGTTATTATTAATTGTGAAACAAATATCATCTCTATGAGCACCAATTAAGCAAGTTCCTCTTTGCATTTCTTTTTCTTTGTTTTCATATAATGCTTTTTTGAAAATTTCCGTCATTTCATTAATCGGGGTTAATTCTTTTATTGTTTCAGATTCATATTTAATATCTAAAAGTTCGTTTTCAGATATATTTTTGTGTTTTTCTTTTGCTATTTCTTTAATTTCATTTATATATTTCATTCTTAAATAAACTATGTTGGAATTTGCAATTGCAAATTGTTCGTTAAAAACATCTAACATTTCTTTTGAAATATTGAAATTTGAAAGGTAGTTTGCCTTTTGAAGCCTAATTTTGTTAAATTTTGCAAGCTTTTCAAAATATTGAGGGTAAACTTGAGATATTGCTAAATCAAGCCATTTTCTTCTATCACTTGGTTCGCCTCTTAAAAGCGATAAATCCTGCGAACTAAAGCTTACAACAGATAAAACTCTTATAAATTCTTTATGTTTGTTTTTTTTAATGCCGTTAACTTTAATAATTTTGTTTTTTGGCGGGTTTATTAAAACTTCTAAATCTATGTCTAAATCTGATTTGTTAACTGTTCCTTTAATATTTGTTATACTTTCGCCAAATTTAATTAATTCGGAATCCTTTTTAATTCTTGTTGAATCAAGCGCAGATAAATAATAAACAGCTTCTAAAAGGTTTGTTTTTCCTTGGGCGTTTTTGCCCGTGAACAAGGTTTTATTTTTCTTGAATTCGAATTCAAGAGAAGAATAATTTCTGAAATTTTTTAATTGAATTTTTTTCAAAAACATAATTTAACCCTGTTTGCTAAATTTATATTATAATAAAATTTGATACATTAAAAGGTAAATATTATGTTTGATGTTATAACAATCGGCTCTGCAACTTTAGACGTTTTTATTGAATCGGATGATGCAAATATTGTTTCTGTTATATCCAAGAATAAATGCAGTGAGTTTATGTCATTTCCATATGGCTCTAAAATTGAAATAACTGATTTTTCAAGAAATTTTGGCGGGGGTGCTGTTAACAGCGCAATAAATTTTCAAAATTTAGGCCTAAAAACATCAGTTGTCGTGAAACTTGGCTGCGATGAAACTGCCCCTGTTGTTGAAGATAAAATTAAATCTCATAAAATTGATACATCAAATATAATTCATTCCAATAAAGGCTTAACAGGTTTTTCAATAATTTTGGTAAGCTTCCAAGGTGATAGAACCGTTCTTGCCCACAGGGGTGAAAACGCTTGTATAAATGAAAGCGACATAGATTTTGAAAAGCTTAAAAACACAAAATGGATTTATATGGCGCCACTTGCAGGCGGTTCAAACAAACTTATGGATAAAATTGCAGAATTTGCAAAAGAAAACAAAATAAAACTTGCAATTAACGCAGGCACAACAGCGATTAAAAAAGGCGAAAAATATTTTGCAAAAATTATAGATGCTTGCGATATTTTAATTTTAAATAAAGAAGAAGCTTCTATGCTCACCAAAATTCAAGTTCGCCCTGATACAAAAACAGAATTTTTCTCAAAAGAAAAAATTCACCCCGATATGGTTTCAATGTTTAAAAAATTAAGAAACAACAATGATTCCATTATTATAATTACAGATGGCAAAAATGGCGCTATTGCTTATGACGGCAATAAATTTTATAAGGCTCCCGAATTTCCTGCTGAAGTTAGAAGTACATTGGGCGCAGGAGATGCTTTTTCATCCACTTTTGTAGCTTCAATGGAAAAAACTGATGGCGATATTGAAAAATCGATTAAAATGGCTTCGGTTAATTCTGCCTCTTGTGTTGAAGTTTTTGGTGCCCAAGAAGGGTTAATTCCTTTTCCTTTAATTGAAGAAAAATTGAAAATGAACCCTGATTATAAGGTTGAAATTATATGCGCCTAGATAAATTTTTAAAAGTTTCAAGAATTATAAAAAGAAGAACCGTTGCAAATGAAGTTTGTGATATGGCAAGGGTGTTTGTTAATTCTAACCCCAGTAAACCTGCAAAACAATTGAAAGTTGGCGATATAATAACAATTGAATATAAAGTTAAAACTTTGGTTGTAAAAGTTTTAAAAATTCCAACAGGGAATGTTTCTGTTAATGAAGCAGATAGCCTTTATGAAGTTATATCAGAATAATTAAACTCCTGTTATATAAAAAAATGTGGCGCTAATAGCCCCCATAATGAAACAATAATATGCAAAGCATCTTAAATTGTTATTTTTCAAAAAGTTCATAAAATATTTAATACAAAGATACCCTGTTATAAAAGATGTTACCATGCCTGAAATAAGCGCTAAAAAATTAAAATTGCTAACATCTTTAAGGTCAAATGTTAATATAGGGTAAACAAAAGATGCAAGCAAAATAATCGGAATGCTTAAAATGAATGAAAACTTCGCTGCATCAAACCTTTTTAGCCCCATAAACATAGCTGATGAAATTGTCATGCCCGATCTTGATAACCCCGGCATAACGGCAAAGCCTTGAAAAAGCCCTACAACAAGCGCAGTTTTTATATCTATTTTTTTATTTTCGTCTTTTTTAATTTCGTCTTTTTTAATTTTTTCTGATATTAAAAGAACACACCCTGTCATAATAATGAAAATGCTTACAACAAAGGGGTTTTCGGTTAAGTTATGCGCAGCTTCTTTTGTAACTAAGCCAAATAAAGCTGTTACAAAAGTTGCAACTAAAATGTAGATTACAAATAAAAAATTGTCGCTTTTATAATTTTTTTCTTTTGCGGCTGTATAAAAATTTGACAGAATATTTTTAATATCACCTAAAAAATAAATTATAACCGCAAAAAGCGTTGATAAGTGAATTAAAATATCAAAAAATATTTCTTCATTGGTAACAACAATTTCAGCCCCTGTAAACATTTTATAAAAAGCTGAAGATAAAACAATATGGCCTGAGCTTGAAACGGGCAAAAATTCCGTTAAGCCTTGAACTGCCCCCATAATAACCGCTTGCAAAGTTTGCATTTTTTATTCCTTAAAATAGCTTGCACAAGATGTTGGTGTTTCATAAACGTTTACTCTTGAAACTATGGGGAGTTTTTTTTCAACTTCTTCAAAAATATATTTTGCAATAATTTCAGAACTTGGTGAAACCCCTCTAAATTCTTCAAGCTCGTTTATATCTTTGTGGTCTAGGTAATCTATTATTTCATTAACACATTTTTTCAGAACCTTAAAATCAACTAAAATGTTTGATTTATCAAGTTCATTACCTCTTAAAGTTACTTCAACTTTCCAGTTGTGGCCATGCATATTTTCGCATTTGCCTTTGTAATTTAAAAGGTGGTGTGCTGATGAAAAACTTGTTTCAATTCTGACTTCAAACATAAAAAAATTCTATCATAAAATTATAAAAAAATATAATTTATATGTTAAAATTAGAATATGATTAGAGGACAACGACAAGAATTTTGTATTAAATCAGCGCCCACAGATGACATTCCTTCGGTTGAAGCTGTTTTGAATTCAATGTCTAAAGACGGGTGGGATTTATATTCTATTTATGAAAGCGAATTAAACAACAAAGTTGTTTATAACATCATTTTTACTCGTGAAATTGAAATTGAAGATAATGATGATGTTGACATTCAAGGCTACAAAACAATGATGGAAAAAATGTTTTCATCAAAAGAAGAGCCTTATGAGCTTTGCCTAAATTTTCAAAAGAAAATTAAAGAAAAAAGAGAAAAAATTGACGAAATTAAAAATTTCTTAGATGGCGCAAAAGAAGATGAACGCGCCGTTTTAAACGAAGAAATTGCAAAAGAAGTAGACAGGCTTAATTCTCTTAAAAAGCAATTAAAAAGCTTGTTGTCGCCATCTAAAATGGCCTCTAATTTGGGTGAAGAAAGGCTTTCTATTTCATTAAGCGAAGAAAACTATTCACTAAATGACCCGTACCGTGAAAAAAATCTTTTATCCCAAACGATTAAAACAAGGCAGGAATTAACAAAAGAATTAGGTTATATTATTCCAAAAGTTCAATTTGTTGAAAATTCTGATCTTGAAGATAATGTTTTTACAATTAATGTCCATGGCGTTCCTGTTGTATCGGGTTTTGCATATCCAAATTACAAAGCATTTTATGAAGATGACTTAAATATGGATGAATTTCCCCCTGAATCTATAACAGATGTTGACCCCGCAACAACAAGGCCAATTATTTGGATAAAAGATGAATATACAAAAGATTATTGGACACAAGGGCTGGATCCTAATGAATACATTGCAAAATGTTTGAAATATTTTTCAATTAAGCATGTTAATGAAATTTTCAATTATTCCGATATGAACCGCTATATTGAAATAGTTTCAGATAATAACCCTTTAATAATAGATACAATTTTGGGTGATTTTATTTCAATCAGTGAATTAAAATACATCTTTTGTTCTTTAATAAGAGAAAGAATAAGCGTTAAAGATGTTATCTATGTTTTTGAAAAAATAAACGATTTTGCTGATGATAATTCAAAAGCAGATTTACTTGAAAAATTAAGAATTTCACTTTCTCGCCAAATTTGCTGGTCTATTAGCAATAAAGACAAAGAAATTGAAGCTTATGAACTTTCAGATGAATTAATTTCAGCATTGGAAGAAAACGCAGTTGAACCCGATGAAGGTGATTCCATTGTAAAAATTGACGGGCTTCAATTTGAAGAAATGGTGAAAAAAATAGCCGAATTATCTTATGAAAAACCTGTTGTTTTGGTTGTGCCAAGCCATTTAAGAGCGGTTGTTTTTGCGCTTGTTTCTCAACTTTATATGGATATTCCAACTATTAGCTTTGATGAAATTGCACCTGAATTTGAACTTAAAATTTTAGGAAAAATTTAGCTGAACATCTCGCTTGTTAAATATCTTTCGCCTGTATCGGGCAAAAGAATTACAATGTTTTTATTTTCATATTTTTTTGCAATTTCAATTGAAGCAGCTAAAACTGCCCCGCTTGAAATACCAACAAGAAGCCCTTCGTTTTTTGCAATAAAATTTCCCGTTTTAATTGCATCTTCATCTTTTATATCAACAATTTCATCGTAAATTGTTTTATCTAGGGTTTTAGGAATAAAATTTGCCCCTATTCCTTGAATTTTATGAGGGCCTGCAATATTTTTGGTTAATAGGGGGGATGAATATGGTTCAACGCCTATAATTTTAATTTCAGGGTTTTTTGATTTTAAAAATTTGCCAACTCCTGAAAGCGTGCCGCCTGTTCCTATACTTGCTATAAAAATATCAATTTTGCCATCCATATCTTGCCAAATTTCGGGGCCCGTTGTTTCAAAGTGGCTTTTTGGGTTATCTTGGTTTGTAAATTGAGATGGAATAAAAGCGTTTTCCGTTGTTTTTAGAAGTTCATTTGCTTTTTCAACCGCCCCTTGCATTCCAAGTTTGCCATCCGTTAAAATAAGTTCTGCTCCATAAGCTTTTAAAAGTTTTCTTCTTTCTTCGCTCATGGTATCCGGCATGGTTAAAATAACCTTATATCCTTTAATTGCAGCAACCATAGCAAGGCCTATTCCTGTGTTTCCGCTTGTGGGTTCAATTATTGTGCCGCCTTTTTTAATTAAGCCTTCTTTTTCTGCTTCTTCTACCATTTTGAGCGCAACTCTATCTTTAGAAGACCCTGCGGGGTTAAATTTTTCAATTTTTGCAATTATTTTAGAATTTAAGTTAAAACTTTTTTCAAAATTATGTAATTCAACAAGGGGTGTATTTCCAATTAATTCCAATAAATTATTATAAACTTTCATAATGTTCTCCAAAATTTGTTAATTTAATTTTATTCTTTTTTACCTTAGTTGTAAATTTTATATTATAATCATTTTATGTTTGATTATATTAAAGGCGAATTGGTTTATACGGGGGAAAACACAATTGTTGTTGAAAATAACGGCATTGGTTATTCCATTTTAACAAATAAAAGAACAATCTCTCTTTTTGGTGAAATTGGCGCTAAAGTTACAATTTATACAAAATTAATCCACAAAGAAGATGTTATGCTTTTAGCCGGTTTTAAACAAAAAGAAGATAGAACCATTTTTGATATTCTAACTTCAGTTTCAGGCATCGGCACAAAGGTTGCCTTAACTTTATTAGATGAATTTTCTGGTTCTGAACTTGTTGATTATGTAATAAGTGAAGATTATAAATCCATTTCAAGAGCAAAAGGCGTCGGGCCGAAATTAGCACAGAAAATAATTTTAGAATTAAAAGGTAAATTAACCCAAAAACAAACGGTATCTGAAATTGTAAGGGGCAAAATTAATGCTCAAGATATAGCCCCTGATATTATTGAAGATGTTCAAACAATTCTTCAATCACTGGGTTATAACCCCAATGAATATACAAAAGCAATTGAATTTGCACTAAAAAATAAAAATGCCAAAACATCAGAAGATATATTAAAGGAAGCATTATCAATGTTATCAAATATATAAGGAGGAACTATGGCAGCCACCATTAAAAAAGAAAAAGAAAGCGAAAAGAAAACAGTTAAAAAGGCAACAACTAAAAAAGCTGATGTAAAAAAAGAACCTGTTAAAAAAACTTCTGTTAAAAAAACAATTGTAAAAGAAGATAAGAAAAATTCAAAAATTAAAGTTTTAATGGCATCAAGCGAAGTCGCGCCTTTTTCAAAAGTTGGGGGTTTAGCCGATGTTGTTGGGGAATTACCTCCCTTTTTAGAAAAAGAAGGGTGTGAGGTTGCAGTTTTCACTCCTTTATATGGATGCATTGACCAAGAAAAATGGGGGATAGTTGAGCTTCCAAATTCTGAATTAAAAATTTCAATGGGGCATACAGAACACATTTTTAAATTAAAAATGGCAAAACACCCGAAATCAAAAAATATAAACATTTTCTTTGTTGATAACCCCAAATATTTTTCTTGCTTTAATGTGGTTTACCCTATGTGGGTGGATGAAATGTATGAACAACAAAGGTATGTTTCATTTTCGCTTGCAATTTTAGAGTATGCAAAACTTTTAAACTTTAAGCCCGATATCATTCAAGCAAACGATTGGCACACAGCCATGATTCCCGTTTATCTTAAAACAAATTATAAATATGATGAATTTTATAAAAATACAAAATCCGTTTTTACAATCCATAATTTAGCTTATCAAGGCTCATGCGATAAAGCCATAATAGATTTTGCAAATATGAGATGGGACAATGTTTGGTATGATAATTGTATTGAACATTATGGTAAAGTGAACTGGGTAAAAGGCGCAATTTATTGTTCCGATTTTATTACAACGGTTTCCCCAAGATATGCAAATGAAATTCTGGGGTCTGAAATGGGTGAAGGAATGGATTATACCCTAAGGGGGCAAACTCATAAAATAAAAGGCATTTTAAATGGCACTTATTATGATAAAAAATTCAATTTAAAAGATAAGGCAAAATATAAAAAAGAAGTTCAAAAACTTTTTGGTTTGCCAAATAACCCTGATAGGCCTTTGGTTGCCTTTATATCAAGGCTTGTTTATCAAAAAGGGCTTGATTTAATTGATTTTGCAAAGTTTGATTTAATGAATATCCCCGCTGATTTTGTTTTCTTAGGAACAGGCGAAGACGGGTATCAAAATATGCTTATTTGGTGTTCGAATAATTCAAGCAATATGAGAGCATGGATTGATTTTAAACCTGAATTATCTGATACAATTTATAAAGGGTCAGATTTATTCTTAATGCCTTCTTTATTTGAACCTTGCGGAATCAGCCAAATGATTGCAATGAAATATGGTTCAATTCCAATTGTTCGTGCAACAGGCGGACTTGATGATACTGTTATTTCATATCCAAATGAAAAAGCGAACGGCTTTAAATTCTTAACTTATGATGCAAAATCTATGGTGGATGAAATTAAAAACGGCGTTTGGACATATTACGACAGAAAAGATGATTTTGAACTATTAAGAAAAAATGCGATAAATTCAAAATTCACTTGGGATGATTCTGCTAAAGAATATGTTGATTTATTCAAAAAACTTTTAAATAGATAAAATTAAAAAGGGGGGTTAATTAAACCCCCTTTAATTTTTGTTTTTTCCTGCCAATTGCCCGCAGGCAGCGTCTATATCTGCTCCCCTTTCAAGGCGAATTGTCACCTTTTTGCCGGAGGCTTCCAAAATATACTTAAATAGCATCATATCTTTTTTGGTTGATTTTTTATATTCCGCCCCCAAGTTTTCAACAGGGTTATAGGGAATTAAATTTATATTGCATTTAATATCTTTTATATATTTTGAAAGTTCCAAAGCGCATTCTTTTGTATCTGTCATTTTGCCAATTAAAATGTATTCCAAGGTAACCCTTTTGCCTGTTTTTTCAATATAAAATTTAAGAGCATTTTTTAGTTCTTCTAAATTATATTTTTTTTCAACAGGCATGATCTTTTGCCTTAATAAGCTGTTTGGCGCATGGAGAGAAATTGCAAGGGTTGGAATTAATTCTTTTTGCGCAATTTCTTTTATTTTTGGAACTATGCCGCAAGTTGAAACGGTTATTCTTCTAATTCCGATTTGCAATTTATCATTTAAAATTTTAATTGCTTTATTAACGTTTTCAAAATTTAAAAAGGGTTCGCCTTGCCCCATAAAAACAACGTTTGTAACTTTTAATTTTGTGTCTCTTTGAATGGTTAAAATTTGTTCTATAATTTCATAAGGCGCCATATTCCTTATAAACCCTCTTTTTCCTGTTGCACAGAAAATACAGCCCATAGGGCAGCCTATTTGAGAGCTAACACAAGCGGTTAAATTGCCTCTGTTATCAAACCTCATTAAAACACATTCTGCAACGTTTCCGTCAGTATATTCAAGAAGATATTTAATGGTGCCATCTTTGCTTATTTGTTTTGTTTTAATTTTAACATCCGTTATTTTGGCAATTTCATTTAATTTTTCTCTTAATTCTTTTTTAACATCAGTCATTTCATCAAAAGTTGATGCTGATTTATTATAAATCCAATTTATAATTTGTTCTGCTCTAAACTTTTTGTCATCAAGTGATAACAAAAAATTCATAAGTTCTTCTTTATTTAATTTTGCTAAAACAATTTTTTCTTCCATATCTTGTGATTTTAACATAAAATATTTTTATGGAAAAAGTTACAATAATTGGTGCGGGGCTTGCAGGCTCAGAATCTGCAATATATCTTGCAGATAAAGGAATTAAAGTAGATTTAATTGAAATGCGCCCAAATAAAACAACAGGTGCGCATAAAACAGGCTATTGTGCAGAATTTGTTTGTTCAAATTCTTTGGGTGCAGTTGATATAACAAGTGCTTCAGGCTTATTAAAAGAAGAAATGAAACTTTTGGGTTCCACTTTAATAAAAGAAGCATTTTTAAATTCCGTTCCATCAGGCAGCAGCTTGTCAATAGACAGGTTCGGGTTTTCTAAAAAAATAACAGATATTATAAAAAATCACCCCAACATTAATTTTATTGAAGATGAAATTACAAAATTGCCTGATGAAGGCATTAATATTATTGCAACGGGGCCCCTAACAAGTAAAAATTTAGCAGATGATATTATTAAAAAAACAGGTTCAAATAATTTCAGCTTTTATGATGCCATTGCCCCAATTGTGAAAAAAAGTTCAATTAATTTTGATAAAGCTTTTTATGCTTCAAGGTGGGATAAGGGGGATGCCGATTTTATTAATTGCCCCATGACAAAAGAAGAATATGAAAATTTTTATGAAATTTTAACAACAGCTGAAACAATTGAACTTAAAAATTTTGAAGCCAAATTTTTTGAAGGGTGCATGCCTGTTGAAGTTATGGCAAAAAGAGGAATAGACACCCTAAGGTTTGGGCCAATGAAGCCTGTTGGCTTGTTTGATAAAAGAATACCTACTCAATTTAAAAAACAGCAATTCTATGCGGTTGTTCAACTAAGGCAAGATGATAAAGAAGCTGAACTATACAATTTAGTTGGTTTTCAAACCAATTTAAAATGGGGCGAACAAAAGAAAATGATTCAAGCAATCCCGGGGCTGGAAAATGCTGAAATTGTTCGCTATGGCGTTATGCATGCTAATTGCTTTATAAACAGCCCAAAACTTTTAAATAAAACTCTTCAAGCTAAATTTAACCCCAATTTATTTTTTGCAGGGCAAATTACAGGTGTTGAAGGGTATAATGAATCAATTGCAACGGGGCTTTTTGCTGCAATTAATGTATACCGTTTAATCAAAAATAAACCTTTAATTGAACTTGATAATAAAACAATGCTTGGCGCTTTAATTGATTATATAACATTTGTTGGGCATAAAAATTTGCAGCCTGTTAATTCAAATTGGGGAATTGTAGCTCCAATTGAACTTGATAAAAAAATAAGGAAAGATAAAAAATTGAAAAATTCAATTCTTGCAAATCGCTCAATTAGTTGTATTCAAGAATTAAAAAATGTGCTATAACTCAATTTATAAATAATAAAAAGGAGTTTTTAGCTTTATGAAAACAGTTAAAATTAAGCCCCTTGAAACAAATTCAAAGCTTATTGTTTTAGGGTTTTATGAAGACAAGAAAGAATTAAGCGAAATTCAAACAGAACTTGATAAAAAGTTCTTAGGCGTTATTTCATCCAACATTTTAAAAAATTTTACCGGTAAATTCAATGAAATTTTAACCTTTCCATTAGAAAACGGCGTTAAAATTGTTGCTTTAGGGTTAGGTAAATACAATGAATTTACATCTAAAAAATTAAGAGAATTAATTGTTAAAAATTATTCTTCTATTCAAAAATTGGCAGCTGATGGGGTTATTTCATTTGAACACATTTTAAATGATAACGTTTGCAAAAAATGCCTTATTTCATCAGTTCCATTAGGAATTAACCTTGGAAATTACAAATTTGACAAATACAAAACCAAAAAACAAGATAAAAAAGTTGAAAATATTGAACTTTTAACCTTAACTGATGATTCTGATTTGGATGAAGCTATTAATATGGCAGAAATTATTTCAAATTCAATGAATTTTACTAAAGATTTAGTTTTTGAATCTGCTGAAATTATGACACCAAATAAAGTTTCAGAAATTGCAACAGATTTAGCTAAAAACTACGGTATTGAAATTAAGGTTTATAATAAAAATAAATTAAAAGAAATGGGCTTTAATGCCTTTCTTGCAGTTGGGCAAGGAAGCGTGCAAGAACCTAAATTTATTCACCTGACATATAAAAGCGAAAACCCGAAGAAAAAAGTTGCCCTCATTGGCAAGGGTATCACTTTTGATTCAGGCGGCTTAGATATTAAACCCCCAAGCTCAATGCTTACCATGAAAACAGATATGACAGGCTGTGCCACTGTTTTAGGGGTTATGAAGGCAATTTGCGAATTAAAACCTGAAATTGAACTCCACGTGATGTCTGCATTATGTGAAAATATGCCGTCAGGTTCAAGTTATAAAGTTGGCGATGTTTTAATTTCAAAATCAGGTAAAACAATTGAAGTTGATAATACAGACGCTGAAGGAAGGTTAACTTTAGCAGATGTTTTAACATATGCTGATTCAATTAACCCTGATGAAGTTATTGATATTGCAACCCTAACAGGTGCTGTTATTGTGGCGCTTGGAAATAACATAACAGGCATTATGGGAAATAACCAAGAAATGATTGATGAATTTATTGAAACTTGCAAATTAACAGGCGAACCTGTTTGGCAATTGCCTATTTTTGATGATATGCAAGATAATCTAAAATCAGATATTGCAGATATGAAAAACACAGGCCCAAGATACGCAGGTTCATCTGTTGCAGGCAGATTTTTAGAAAACTTCACTAAATCTAAAAAATGGCTTCATATTGATATTGCAGGAACAGCATATATTGATAAACCATATTCAGAGCTTCAAAAAGGAGCAACAGGTGTTATGGTCAGAAGCCTTGTTAAATATTTAACCAAGTAATATTAACATAATTTAACAATTATAAAGCGCAAATGGCAATTTTTACCGTTTGCGCTTTTTTATTATCTTGTGAAGTTAGAAAGTATTATTGTATAAAAATGTCTGTAAATTCAACAAATAATAAAATTTCAACAGATTCTTATTTAACAGCTGCAGCAGGTGCCGTTGTTTCAGGCGCTTCGGTTGCAGGTGCTAACCATTTAAAATTAAAAAATTTGGCAGATAAAACAGTTAAAGCTTTTAATTCAACTCCAACTGAATGCGACCAATTTGTTAAAAAGAATAATGAATTTCTAACTCGTGCAGTTGAAGCTAAAAAAGGTTTTTTTGGAAAAATTAATAAATCTCTAAAGGGTTTATCTAATCCAGATGAAATTGCAGATACCGTTAAAAAATCAAGTTCAGATTTAATTGATGGTTATAGAAATAAAGCTGCAAGAAAAATTGGCACAACATTAGAAGGTGAAAGCCTTAAAAAAGGAGTTTCCGAGCTTTCAAATAAATATCTTTCAAAAGATATTTTTAAATCATTTAAAAACGTAAATAAATTGCAAAACATTCTGGCTGTTTCTGCAGCAGTTTTGTTGGGTGCAATTGGTGCTTGTGCAATTAAAGAAGTAGCAACAAGAAAACTGAACCCTGATTCTATAAAAAATCAAACTGCTAATGAACCAAAAACGCTTCCCAATTCAACAGAAGAAGCTGATTCTGTAGCTGGCGCTATTCCAAAAGAAAATATTTTAGATGAAGCAGCTGAAGACAAATCTCATATGACTATGACAGAGAAAAAACGCAGACCTGCCTTGAGCAGAACAACATCTGAAGTTAATACGCATAAAGGTGGCAATAGCCGCACTCCAAGAACTACCGCTCAGGTTAACACCGACAAGAATTAAAGTTTTTGATAAACAAATTTAAACAATTACGCTTTATCTTTAATTGTAACTTCCATTTGATTGAATGGAATTGTTATATTTAATTTATCAAATTTTTCTTTTACCATAATTCTAAAATATCTTTGAACTGCCCATTGTTGAAGGGCTCTTGTTTTAAATCTTACTCTTAATAAAATTGCAGAATCGTCAAATTTATCAATAGCAACAATTTCAGGCTCATCTAAAATATATTGTGAAAAATCGGGGTTATTTCTAATTTCTTTACCTAATTCTTTTAAAACTTCAATTACATAAGGAATATTTGTGTTGTAGGCGACGGGAATATCTACAATGGGGTGCGAAAAATCTCTTGTATGGTTAATAACTTTTTCAACAAGTCCGTTTCTGACAAAATGCACATCGCCATTGTAGGCTCTTAATTTAATCATAACAAGGTTAATGGATTCAACCGTTCCTGTTGAATTATCTATTGTAATGTAATCACCGGCTCTTAATTGGCCCGATAATAAAATCATAAGCCCTGAAATTATATCTTCTACAAACCTTTTGCCGCCAAAACCTATTGCAACACCAAACACGCCTGCTGTTGCCAAAATTGGCTTCATATCAACTCCAAGGTCGCCTAAAATATTTGTTGCAAAGAAAAGGAAAACAACTACATTTGCAATTGAAATGCATAAATATTGAATTGTGGCGTATTGCCTTTTAATTTCGTGGTCTTTAATTTTGGTAACAATTTTTGTAAAAAATATCCCTATAAGCTTTTTTACTAAGAAAAGAACGACAAAATAAAATATTACTTCCAAACAAAGTTTTGTAATAAGCCCTAAATCAACCTTGCTCATGAATGCTTCAAAACTTGTGAAATCGTTTATTGTTACCATCTTTCCCCCTTTTGTTTTTCAATTATACCATCTAAATATAAATCTGAAGATAATTCTTTTTTCAACCTTTGGATTAATAAAAAAAACTCTAAATCTTTATAAACTATTTATGTAGATTGAGGATTAGTTTATGAGGTTGATTGAGAAATTAAATAATAGTAAAAATGTTAACGCTTCTCTTAAAAAGGGCGATGAATATATGGAAAAATCCATGCCAAGAGAAGCAGTTAGTGAATATCTAAAATCAATCATGAAAGAAAACAGAAATATTAAAACATATCTTGGCGCTTCACGTGCTTATAAAGAATTGCAGCAATATGATAAAGCTATTAAGCACTTAGAAAAAGCAAAAACCATTGATACTTTTGATTATGAAATTTATTATGAACTTGGGCTAAACCACCTTTTAAATACGGAATTTGAAGCTGCTACCAAGAATTTCAGAAAGACAATTAAGTTAAACCCCGATTTTTTAAGTGCACAAATTCAGCTTGCAATTTCTCATGAGCTAATGGATGAGCCTGAAATGGCTTATAAAATTTATGAAAAAATTATTGAAGAAAAACCTGATTTTATTATTGCTCATAACCATAAAGCCGGTTTATTAATGAGCCTGGGCAATTTTGAAGAAGCTGCAAGAATATTTTTTGATATTCTAAGAATTGATGATACATATTCAAGAGCATATTTAGGGCTTGGAATTTGTTTTGATAAAACAGAAAAATATACTCAAGCTGTTAGGTTTTATAAAAAATACATTGCAGCAAACCCAAATAACGAAACAACAAAATCAATTGCTTCGAGAGTTATTGATATTTTATCGGTTGTTAAAGAAAGAAATGATTGCCCGCTTTATTTGGCTAAGTAAAATTATTTATTGCCCATAAAAGCGTTGAATGCATCATTGTTTCTTTTTTTGATGCTGCCATAGATAACGCCTTTGTTTTCAACAGGGCAAGCTGTTGTTGGAATTGGTTCTCTTGTCGGGTTTGTGCCCGGCTTATTTAAGTGTTTTTTCATAGTAAATTGTTCATTGAATTTTGGAAGCCCAAAACCAAGGAAGCCTGCAGTTAAGGCAAGAGACAGTGTTTCAAAGTTTGCTGCAATATTTCTTGCATAATATGTAATAGGGTTGTTTTCGCCGTTTAAAATACCTTCTTTTAATGAGCTCATCCTTTCTTGTCTGAACTTATCAGTTGCTTCTTTTGCGGTTTTTTGAGCTTTTATGAAAGTGTCATCCGAGTGCGGCTGTTTTTTTAACTTGCCTATTGCGCTTGCAGCATTTGCTTTGATATCAACTATTTGCGTGCCGATTGATTTTTGGAAGATACTTCTGTAAAATTCATCTGCATCTTTTGCTAATTTTTCGCAGAAAGCTTGTTCTCCAAAAGGTTTTGAACCTACAATGGCTTCTAAGCCTGCCATTGCTGTTTTGTTTTCAGGGGTGATATTTTGAACAATTTCGATTAATTCTTGATTTGATTTTGTGGCAAAATCTTCGCCAAGCATTTGTTTAGCGGCGTCTAAAAGCGGTGTTTTCTTTTCTTTGCCTAATAATTTAGATATAAAACCGCCTTTTGTTTCAACGGAAAACATATCTGCAATTTTTCCGCCTTTTTTATCTACGGTTTTTAAGGTGTTTACCAATTCATCTTTTGTAAAAATTCTTGAATATCTTGAATTTATTTCATGCGAATCTAATGCGGTGATGCCGCCGTTTGGGTTTAGATAGCCTTTTAAACGTTTCAATTTTGAGGCATTTTTGCCAACTAAATCTTCAACCAAAGGAATGCCTGCTTTTTTCTGTGCAGCTGTGCACATGCCGGATTTCAACCCTTTCATTGCAAAAAGAATTGTTAAAACGGTTACTATATCCCTTGTTAAAATTTCTCTGAATTCATCAGGCTCTCTTGCTTGAATAAGCCTTGGCGCTATAACACAGCCGCCCATTAAGAAATAATATGCGCCTCTGCCGGGGTTAAAGCTTTCGCCTTGAATAAAATCGTTAACTTTTCTAAGGCCGTTGCTTAATTTTGCACCTTCGGGCTTGTTATCTAAAATTGCATTACCTAATTTTGTTGCGCCTTTAGAGATGGCGGATTTAACACTATTTATTTGCACGTATTACCTCGCCTTCTTTATTTCTAAATGCGTCTGTTTCAGGGTTTGTTTTATATAATGTGTAAAGCTTTGGAATATTCATCATAAATAAACCTGTTGCAACAACCATCAAAATGTTTGTTATGAATTTAGAGCCGGTTCTTTGTGCTTTGAAATGATCCATAAATGAACCTTTTCTCACGCTAACATCTGTGATAGCGCCATTTTTTGCCGTTTGTTTTTTCATAACATTTTGAACATCGCAACCAAAGTTTGAGAAATCTTTAACAAGCGTTGTAATTGAATTTTCTTTATCCAGCAAGCCATTCATATTGGTTTTTAAAAGGTCTGAATAGTCTGTTGCGCTTTGTTTTCTAACATCTGTAAATTTTGTTATAATTTTTCCGAATATTTGGTCTTTTGCTTCAATAACAGCGCCTTTTGCCTCTGTTCCCGTTTTATCAACTTTTTCTCTCAAATCTTGATTTAAGAGCTGCTTCATAAAGCCTCTTTTGGGCGCATCATCGTATTGTTCAAGCATTTTAGCAAGTTCTTTGGCATGATCTGAAATGTTTTTGCCGTTTTCGCCAATATCTTCGCCCAAAGCAAGTGCAAACATTCTTTGGTAGAAGTTGCCTTTTATCCTTTGAGAATATTCTTGCGGGAAGTTTTTAACAAAATCTAAGTCTGTTCTGTGAAATTCCGTTTTTTCTAAAATTGATTTCATTTGGTCTGCAAATGGGGCTATGTTTTCCATGGGAACTTCATTTGCGCTTCCGCCTGCTTTTTTGGCTATTGCTAAAACTGCCATTGGAATTAATGTCATGGATGGGCCTGTCACAAATTCTCTTATTGCAACTTCTGCAGCTGCTTTATAGTTGTTTTCGCCCGTTATTTCTTTGTTTCTTTGTAGCGCTTGCCAAGTTCTCGGGAAGTTTGTTCCTGTCATATCTTGAAGGGTAAAAGAAGCTGCAAAGCCTCCTCTCGCAACTGCATCCCAAAAATTAATAGCTAAAGCGCCGCCAAAAGAAGGAGCAGAACCATTTTTTTGTATGTTTTGTTTTGCACTTTTAGCTTGAGATGTATTATTAATGTAATAATTTTGTATGTTGTTAACCTTCATAAACCTTCCGAATGTAAGCTTACAAAATTTGACATTGTTTTAAAGAGCCCTAAACATTCAAAGTTGCTATTTAATAAGCTATTTTTTACAAAAGTTTGTAATTTTTTAATTTTGATTGGTGATTTTATTGTCTTTATCAACGTGGATTACTTTTGGAACAAAGGTTTTCTGCTCTTCTTCATTCAAAAGGGCATATGCAACAATTATAACCAAATCGCCTTTTTCGGCTTTTCTTGCAGCGGCGCCGTTTAGGCAAATGCAGCCAGAGTTTTCTTCACCTTCAATAACATAGGTGTTAAACCTTTCGCCGTTATTTATATTTAAGATGTCGACTCTTTGGTTTTCTTTAATGCCTGAAGCCTTTAATAATGCCTTGTCAATTGTAATTGAACCTACATAGTTAAGGTTGGCATCTGTTACTGTTGCTCTATGGATTTTTGCGTATAAAAATTCTTGTAACATAGCAAAAAAATTTTATATCAAACATACCCCGATAACAATTATTGAGGCAAATTTTAAGAAATGTTAAAAAAATGAAAAAAAATTGTTATAAAATTTACAATTCGGGGAACATTATAAGTGTAATTAAGATAATTAATCAAATTAGATTATATAAAAAGTTTCTCTCTCTAATTCCTCTCTCTAATATGTGGTAAATTTAACCGGTTCGCCGGTTTTTTTTGCGAATTTTTTTAAAAAATAAATGCACCCTTTGTTTTTAAGGGTGCATTTAATGTTTTTTAGTTATTTATGCTTTAACTAAGCATTTTTTAACGCATTCAATAACAGTTTTTGCAACTGTTTCTTGTTCTTCTTTTGTAATTTCCGCAAACATAGGAAGCGAAAGTACAAGTTTTGTATTCTTTTCTGTTTTTGGAAGATAGCCTTCTTTGAAGCCTAAATATTCGTGAACTTTTTGTAAATGCAATGGAATCGGGTAGTAAATCATAGCGCCAACACCATTTTCTTGAAGCATTTTATGAATTTCGTCCCTATTTTCAATTTTAATTGTGTATTGGTGATAAACACAATATGTATTGTCTAATTCTTTTGGTGTTTCAATACCTTCAACTCCTTTAAAAAGTTCGTTGTAATAAGCGGCATGGGCTCTTCTTGCTTTGTTCCATTCATCAATATAGGGTAATTTAACTCTTAATATTGCTGCTTGAATTTCATCTAATCTTGAATTTACGCCAATTTCATCATGGTGATAGCGAATTGCGCCGCCATGGTTTCTTAAAGCTATAATTCTATTCTTAAGGTTTTCATCGTTTGTAATTGCTAAGCCGCCATCGCCCATTGTGCCCAAGTTTTTGGTTGGGTAGAAACTGTAACAGCCGATGTTGCCAAATGTACCGACTTTTTTGCCTTTATATTCTGCACCGATTGCTTGGCAGCAATCTTCAATAACGTATAAATTGTGTTTTTTGGCTATTGCCATAATTTTATCCATATCGCAAGGCTGGCCATATAAGTGAACAGGAAGAATTGCCTTTGTTTTTGGGGTTATTTTTTCTTCAATTTTATCAGGGTCCATATTAAATGTGTTTTCGTCAATATCAACAAAAACGGGTGTTGCGCCAACGATACCTATGGCTTCTGTTGTTGCAACAAAAGTGAAGGCAACCGTTATAACTTCATCGCCTTTACCGATATTTAAAGCTCTTAAGGCTAAATGAAGAGCGTCTGTTCCTGAATTTAAACAAACTGCATGGTTTACGCCTATATATTTTGCAATTTCTTCTTCAAAAGCTTTGTTGTGTTTGCCTAAAATATATTGGCCGGAGCGCATAACCTCTAAAACTTCTTTTTCGGCTTTTTCTGCTATTGTTGCGTATTGTCTTTTTGAATCAATGATAGGTATCATAAATTTCTCCCTTATTCTAATCCCTCGTTAATCTATATTTTACCACGCAATAATATTATGTTTATAAATTCTTTATGTTAAAATTTTTCTATGAGAATTAATAAATATATAGCTCAATCAGGAATAGCTTCAAGAAGAAAAGCCGATGAACTTGTTTTATCAGGCAGAGTTAAAGTGAATGGCGAAGTTGTTACAATGTTAGGTTTTGAAATTAGAACCAAAGACAAAGTAACCGTTGACAATAAGCCAATTCGTGCGAATAACTTCTTGTATTATAAATTCTATAAACCAACAGGCTGCATTACTACAAAAGACGATGAAAAAGGCAGAAAAACCATTTATGATTACCTGCCGCCCGAATTGCAAAGTTTAAAACCCGTTGGCAGGCTGGATAAAGATTCATCGGGGCTTTTAATTTTAACAAATGACGGTGATTTAATTTTTGAATTAACCCACCCTTCAATTAAGGTTTCAAAGGTTTATAGAGTTAAAGCGGATGCTAAAATTAAATATGAAGAATTGGAAATTTTAGCAAAAGGAATTGAACTTGAAAAAGGAAAAATTGCATATTGTGATTCTGAAATATTAGAACAAGATTCTAATTCAACCCTTCTTGAAATCACTTTATATCAAGGCATGAACCGCCAAATTAGAAGAATGTTTGAATATTTGGGGCATAGAGTTATTAATCTTAAAAGAATTAGACATGCAACCGTTGATGTGATAGGCTTAAAACGTGGTCAATATAAACCATTGAAGCCGAAGCAAATTAGAGAATTAAAAAGTTATTTGGAAAAAATTAAGGAAAATTAGATATGTTGGACATTAAAATTATTAGAGAAAACCCTGAAAAAGTAAATGAACTTTTAAAAAGAAGAAACCCAAATTTATCAATAGATTCTGTTATTGAAATTGACAAAGAAAGGCGCCAAATTCAGTTTCAAGCAGATGAATTAAGACAAAAAAGAAAAACAATGTCTAACCAAATTGGCGCTATGAAAAAAAACGGTGAAAACACAGATTCTATTCAAGCAGAAGTTAAAAAACTCGGTGATGAAGTAAAAGAATTAGAAGAAAAACAAACAGAACTTGATAATAAGCAAAAAGAATTATTATTAAATATTCCAAACTGCCCCAGTGAAGATGTTCCAACAGGCGAAGATGATTCTCATAACCCTGTTATAAAAACTTGGGGCGAACCTACTAAAAAAGATTTTGAACTAAAACCCCATTGGGAGCTTGCAACAAACCTTGGCTTATTAGATTTTGAACGTGGTGTTAAACTTGCTCACACAAGGTTTACTTTGTATAGAGGCAAAGGTGCAAGGCTAGAAAGAGCTATTATTAACTTTTTCTTAGATATTCACACGCAAGAACACGGTTATGAAGAAATTCTTCCCCCTGTTTTAGTTAATTCAAACGCTATGACAGGAACAGGGCAGCTTCCAAAATTTAAAGAAGATATGTTTAAATGCGTGGATGAAGACCTTTATTTAATTCCAACTGCAGAAGTTCCTGTTACAAACATTTATAACGGCGATGTATTGTCAGAAGATGAACTTCCAAAATATATGACAGCCTACACTCCTTGTTTCAGGCGTGAAGCAGGTTCAGCAGGAAAAGACACAAGAGGGCTTATCAGACAGCACCAATTCAACAAAGTTGAGCTTGTTAAATTAACAACCCCTGAAACTTCTGTTGAAGAACATGAAAAATTAACAAGAAACGCAGAAAGAGTTCTTGAACTTTTGGGCCTTCCATATAGAAGAGTTATTTTATGCACAGGCGACCTTGGCTTTTCTGCAAGAAAATGTTACGACTTAGAAGTTTGGCTTCCTTCATATAATAACTATAAAGAAATTTCAAGCTGCTCCAATTTTGGGGATTTCCAAGCAAGAAGGGCAAATATTAAATATCGTTCAAAAACAACAGGTAAATTAGAATATGTTCATACTCTAAACGGTTCAGGCCTTGCTGTTGGCAGAACTTGGGCTGCTATTGTTGAAAACTTCCAAACAAAAGACGGACACATTATAATTCCTGAAGTTTTAAGAAAATATACTGGTTTTGATATTATCTAACTTATAATTTAAATAAAAATATAAACCTGCCAAATGGCAGGTTTTTTAATAGAAATACTTTATTGTATTTAATAATTAAAAAATAAAATTATCAAATTTTTATTTGAACTTATATTTATGTTTCATTGCTTGGGCTTGTTTCATCATATTTAAACTTGCGTTTTTGGCGTTTTTGCCGCCGCCTTTAAAGTTTTGTGCCAAGCCGCCAAAACCTTTCATCATTTTTCTCATCATTTCAAACTGTTGAATAAATTTGTTAAATTCATCAATTGAAACGCCCGCCCCTTTTGCAATTCTTTTCTTTCTTGAAGAATTTAAAATGTCGGGGTTTTTTCTTTCATCTGGTGTCATGGATGAAATCATTACTTCAATTTTTTTAAATTGTTTTTCTCCTTCATGGGAAATTTTTTGTCTTGTATCTTTGTTTAAACCGGGGATTGGCAACATTCCCAATATTGAATCAATTGAGCCCAGCATTTTCATTTGTTTTTGAAGTTTTAGAAAGTCTTCAAAAGAAAATGAATTTTTTAGCATTGATTCTTCAAGCTCTTTGGCGTTTTTCTCATCAAATGCTTTTTGGGCTTTTTCAACCAAAGTTACAACATCGCCCATTCCTAAAATTCTGTTTGCCATTCTATCGGGGTAAAAAGGCTCAAGCGGGTCTATTTTTTCACCCATACCAACCAATTTAACAGGTTTTTGGGTTGAATAAACAACAGATAAAGCCGCACCCCCTCTTGTGTCGCCATCAAGTTTTGTTAAAATAACACCTGTTATATTAAGCTGTTCATCGAAGTTTCTTGCAATGTCAACTGCTTCTTGCCCTGTCATTGAGTCTATTACAAGAAGTTTTTCATTTAATTTGAAGCTTCTTTCAATCAGCATTAATTCCGCCATCATTTCAAGGTCTATTTGAAGCCTGCCTGCAGTGTCTAAAATTAAGACAGTGTTATTTTTTTCTTTTGCATAATTTAGTGCTGCATTAATAATTTCAACAACATTTTTGGAGCCATCGAGTGTGAAAAAATCAATGTTGTTTTCATTTGCTAAAGTTTTTAATTGGTTTATGGCAGCGGGCCTATATATATCGCAAGCAACAAGCAAGGGGGAAGCGCCATCTTGCTTTAATTTTTTTGCTAATTTTGCAGATGATGTTGTTTTACCTGAGCCTTGAAGCCCAAGCATCATAATCATTGTGGGGTTTCCTGTTAAATCAAGAGGCTTGTTTTCACCGCCCAATAATTCAACAAGTTCATCATGAACAATTTTAATTAATTGTTCCCCCGGTTTAACGCTTTTTAAAACAGCTTCGCCTTCGGCTTTTTCTTTAACATTTGTTATAAAAGATTTAACAACGTTGAGTGAAACATCGGCATTTAAAAGCGCGCGCCTAATTTCTCTTATGGCATCAGCCATATTTTCTTCGGTTAAATTGGCTTCACCCGATGTTTTTCTTATTATTTCCTGTAATTTTTCCGATAGTGAATCAAACATATAAAAATCATATCATAAAATAAATTTTTGAAATATTTCTTAAAATAGTGTAAATATTTGAATAAAGCTTGCCGATTAAACAATATGTATAGAAAGAAAGGCTAACTATGGGTCAAAACATTAACTTTGAGCAGGCAATAAGCAATATTGCAAACATTGCTTCATCTTTTGTAAATTCAATTCAAACAAATCAAACCGAAGAACCTCTTTTTGATGAACAGTTTGCAGATACTGCGCAGAATGCACTCGAATTTGTTAGTGTTTTGGGCGATGTTTCATCTTCTTCGGGGGATAATTCAATTCAAACTGCGGTTAATTTGGCAGGTTCTGTTTCTAACATTATTTCAACAGTTTTAGGCGGCTCTGATGCAGTTACTTCTAAAGATGCAAACAACATTGAGGCTGCAGTTAAAAATTTGGCAGAAAATTTTGCCGGCAAATTAATTGATGAATCGCCTTTGTCTAAAACGGGAAATGAAGAATTTTCAAATTTAGTTAAAAATTCGCTTTCTTCTAATTTGCAATCGCTTGCAACAACAGGAAATATTAACATTATGGGAATTAGCATTTCCGCAGGCGGCCTTTTGAATTTTGGCGTTAATACATTTTCAAATATGACAAACGCTTCTTCAAATGTTTTATCAAGCGTAATTTCAGGCTCCATTGATTTATTAAGCGGAAATAAGACTATATCAGATACTGTTTCAGAAATTATAAAAACAGTTCAAAATGAAACAAAAACCTTAAACGAAAAGACCGATGAAGGCCTTGACCAGCTGGCGGAAGAATCAGGATATAACCGAGATGAAGTTGAAGGCAGAATTGGCGATTTTGTAAAAAGCTCGATTGGCACATTTGTTTCAAGCTTTATTGCAAGCGGCATAAGAACGGCGCTTACAAACCCCGCATCGCTTTCTAACCCCGGCGTATTTTTAGCTGCCACGTTGACATCAACAGTTACAAGCAAATCTTTCCAAACAAAAATGTTATCTAATGTTTCTTCGCTTATGACAGGCCAAGAACAAAAGCAAGTAAATAATCAAAATCAAAATGAATTGGATATTGCTTCATTTATTAATCTTGTTGCAAACAGCCAACAAGTTCGCAATATAATTGGTTCTTTGGTTTCAAATATATAGTTAAATTGAATATCTCAAGAAGTTGAAGTTACCATCTGAAACATTCTTCAACTTCTTGAGAATATTTTACAAGCTGTTCAACAACATCTGGGCTTAATGGCTTATCTTGCGGTTCATCCTTTAAAATCTGGTATAGTTGATACCACAAGAAAGTTCTGTCTGTTCCCAGTTGGCAGCCAAAATATACAGGCGGGGGAAAATCTTTGCTTTTGCCGTTTAGAACATTAACAAATTCTTTTAAGCCGGCAATTTTTCCTTTAATATCTTCATCTGCATATAAATCAGGGTGATTTATAAGCTGTTTAATTAAATTTTCCCTTATATCAAACACATTTAACCCTGAATTCCCAAGGTCAAAAATATCTGTAAAGTTTAAACCGGCTTCTTTTGCGTTTTGTTCGTAATCTTGATATATAACAAGCGATACAACGGAATTAATTCCTGCTTTTTTAAGCGCCTTAAGTTTTTCCGGCTCATTAGACAGTTGCGCGCCTGTGTATAGTTCGTTTTTTCTTCTTTCGCAAAATGAATATATTCCTTGTTCTTTTAACAAGGGAAGATTTACGTTCTTTTTCTTTTTTGTTCTTTGAGCTTCTCTTGGAAAGAAATAATGTTTTGCAGCAATTTTTAGCGTTTTTTCTTTTTCTAATTGATTGTAATAAAAAATTTGCGGCCCAAATTGTTCTTCTAAATGCGCTCTTATTATATCTGTTGTTTGGTCTTGTTTGTCTTCAATGTATCTGTCTTTATAGACAATACTTGCGCCAAAATTTACGTTCGCTATTGGGGAAATATTCATCTTGCACCTTAACAATAAATATACCAGCTTAAACCCCTTAAATGATAAATTTTGCTAACAATCCAAAAATAAGCCCCCTTTTTTAGGGGGCTTAAGATATTATTTTTTGATATTTTTTATTTTTTCTGCCGCTATATTGTAGCCATTTTTAATTTTTGAACCAATTTCATGGATATCAAAGTAATATTGAAGGCCCAATTGGAATGCTATACCTGTTCTTCCGCCGTTTCTTATCATTACTTGGGCGTATGTAGAAAGGTCATCTTTAATGTTTTTGGTTGCACCTATACCGTATTGGATGTAACCATGACGCATATTAAGATTTGGAAGATAAACGTTTCCTGCTCTGCCTGAAACTTGTTCATTTATGTTGTATAAATATTGTGCGCCTAAATATAAGCTCCAATCATCTTTTGCATATATGAAATTCAAACCGGGGGCAATATTAACACCGTTTAACATGCCCGATCTCATTCCCATTGCACCAAAATCTGAGTGAAGGTTTTGTTCGCCAAACATGTTGTATGATGCAAGGAAGTTTGGTTGAATTATAAAGTTGCGTTTAATATTCCAATTATATGCAAACCTGTGCGCTGTGCCCCAGAACCAGTTGCCTGTATTATCCAGAACATTATCAACGTGCATTTCGTTATAGTAGCCGCCACCATAGATTGTGTGAGAACTGATGTAGTTGTTTTTCATAAATGTTCCCATAAAGCCTAATTGGCCGCCTGTTTGATATGCGCTCACATCGTTAAATGATTGGTGTGCGCCATTGTAGCCTATATATGGAGTTGGAATAAATTTCCAGCCTTTTTTAAGGTTTACAATCGGAAAATCTGCACCAATAATTGCGCCGTAGGCGGTGTTGTGAACATTTAAATCTTGAGTCATTGAAAGTCTTTCAATATCTGCATATGATTTAAACCATAAGCCGCCTTCTTGCTGGCCGTATTGGTATGGCCCCAGATTTGGTGTGGCAGCTGCAAACCTGTTTGAGTTTGCATTTGCAAGCTGTCTTTCGCCATGGAGAATGTGGTGGCTTGTAACTATGTCGTTAATTGCAAGTTGGTTGTTATATTGTGCTAATGTAGTTGCTTGCAATCTGAATACTTGTTTATTATATCTTGCAAGACCCAATGTGTAGCTTCCATCGCCATTAGAGGTTAATTTGTAGTAGCCAATCGGGGTGAAAGTTTCTTTATCGGTTGAAGAAAATACAATGTTTGGATCAACATTTTCATAATCGAATATTTTGAAATTATAATATCTGTCAATTGGTGCATCACCCCTATGTAAATTGCCGTTTAAAACGTAATCTGCAACGTAAATTTCACCTGCTTCATTCGCATCTGATAAAGTTAAATTTTTGCCTGAAAATACATCTGAATTTTGTATTTTATCAGCATTTCTTGCATAAAGGTCAATTCCGAATGCGGCAAGTCCGTCACCTGTAATGTCGTCACCTGAAATGGTGCTTTGTGTTGTGTTGTTTAAAATTGTCATTGTGTTTGCAATGTGGTTTTCATAGCCGCCATTTATTGTGCTTATGCTGCCTGATGTTTTCATATCAGAAAGGTTATATGAACCTGATTGAATTAGAATGCCTGAATCATAATCTATGGCAATTGTGCCATCTGAAATGTTTTCTGCATTTCCAAATGTTACGGTTGAACTTATTAATTCAGTAATGGATTTTTCCCCATCCATTTTAAGTGTGGTATCTGAATTTGAAGTTGCTTCAAAATTTTCAAATTGAAGTTTTCCGTTGCTTGAAACAGAAATCATGCCTGATTTCCAGCTGTCATCTTCGTTTAATAAAACCTTGCCTTCATTTATGGTTAAATTGCCGTCAACATTTGTGATAATTTCTTTTTGAATAACATCTGATGTATTGTTCAATTCCAGGCCATTATTTATGATATTCAATGTACCCTTTTGTAAATTAAGAGTTACAACGTCTGTTTTAAGGCCGTCAACACCAAGAGTTGCGGTTGCCCCATTTGCTTGGTTTAAAGTGATTTCGCCTGTTGTTAGGGTATCGCCTGAATCTATTTCAACATTACCTTTTGTTATATTTACATCGCCATCAAATGTAACTTTTGAACCAAATTCAATGTTATCTTTTTGGTTATCCAATGTAACGCCGCTTAATTGAAGATTACCGCCGGTTGCATTTATATTTGTCTTTTCTGTTGTAATATTATTTAAATTTAAATTGCCGTTTGTCAGGTTCATTGAGCCTGATTTAAGTTTATCATTGTCATTTATTGTAACATTTGCCCCATTAACATTTAAGTTGCCATCTAAAGTTACTATTGTATCAGTATCTATAAAATCACCCTGAAGAAGAGTTTGGCTGTTTTCTATGTTTAAGTTGCCGCTTTCAGAATAAAGGTGGCCATCCGTAATAGCATTATTTAAGTTTAATATGCCCCCTGTTTGTTTAATTTGGCCGTTAATTCTATCTTGATTTGTTAATTTAACGCCTTCTGTTCCCGTGCCTTGAATATTAATACCGTTTACACCTATTGTTGTATTAACGGTGCCTGCAATTGTGTCGTTACCTGTTAATGTAGCACCATTTAGGGTTAAATTGCCGCTGTTTGCATCCAGTGTTGAGTTGCCTGTTGAAATCTCGCTTATTGTTAAGCTGCCGCCGTTTTGTTCAATTGTTCCGTTTCCTAAATTGTCACTTTTATTTAGGACAATTGAACCGTTATTAATGGTTAAATTACCGTCTATTGTTGTATTAACGGTGCCTGCAATTGTGTCGTTTCCTTCTATTGTTGCGCCATCTAAAGTAAGGTTTCCGCTTGTTGAATTAAGAGTTGCAGAACCTGTTGAAATCTCGCTTATTGTTAAGCTGCCGCCATTTTGTGTAATTGTTCCGTTTCCTAAACTATCACCTGTATTTAAAGTGATTGAACCGTTATCTATGGTTAAATTACCTTGCATATTAACGGTTGCGCCATCTGCAATGTTATCATTTTCATTATTTAAAGTAAGGCCGTCTGATGAAATAATTAATGAACCACCATTAACTTTTAAATTTCCGCCATCTGCAGTTGTTGCAAAATCATTAGCATTAATTGTTCCTGAAGTTTGAGAAATTGAACCACTGTTTGAAATTGAATCATTATTATTTAAATTAATTGTGCCGCCATCATTTGTAAGGGTTGCATCAACAGTTAAATTAGCACCTGAACCTATTGTGTCGCCACTTGTTAAGGTTTGGTCGCCTGTAATATTAAGCTTTCCGCCTGTTGAATTTAATTTGCCGTTTGTTGTAACGCCTGCAAGGCTTAAGTTCCCGCCTTGCTGATTAACAGTTCCGTTTATTTCGTCACCATTGTTTAATATAATGCCATCACTACTTGTGTTTGAAATTGTGACACCGTTTACACCTATTGTTGTGTTAACGGTGCCTGCAATTGTGTCGTTTCCTTCTATTGTTGCGCCATCTAAAGTAAGGTTTCCGCTTGTTGAGTTAAGAGTTGCAGAACCTGTTGAAATCTCGCTTATTGTTAAGCTGCCGCCGTTTTGTGTTATGGTTGAATTATTTAATTCGTCGCCTGTATTTAGCGTTATTGAACCATTGTTTATTGTTAATTTGCCGTCTATTTCAGCATCAACTGCAGCCGAAATTGTATCTCCCGTGTTATTTAAAGTTAGGCCGTCTGATGAAATTTTTAATGAACCGCCATTAACTTTTAAACTTCCGCCATCTGCGGCAGTTGCAAAATTATTAGCATCAATTGTTCCTGAAGTTTGAGAAATTGAACCTGTGCTTTCAATTTTGTCGCCATTATTTAAATTAATTGTGCCGCCTTCATTTGTAAGAGTTGCACCAACTGTTAAATCAACGTCTGAACCTATTGTGTCACCGCCTGAACCTATTGTGTCATCGCCTGTTAAGGTTTGGTTTCCTGTAACATTAACTTCTCCACCATCTAAAGAAAGTTTGCCATTTGTTGTTGCACCTGCAAGGCTTAGGCTTCCTGTTGATTGTTTGAACGAGCCATTCAAGGTGTCATTGTTACTTAATGTTACATTGCCTGAATTTGTAAAAGTTGAGCCGTTATTAATTGTTAATTGGGTATCTCCGCCCAAAGTGCCGCCGTTAAAATCTAGATTACCATTACCATTAACATTAATACTTCCGTTTGAAATGTTTGAATTTGAAATCGTTGCATTGCCGCTTGTTGTAATGGAACCTGATGATTGGCTAATGTTTGTAATGTTTGCATTATTATTTAGGGTTAAATTACCTGAATTTGTGAGGCTTCCTGTTCCTGTTATTGTTCCTATTGTGTTATCGCCTGTTAATGTTATATTTCCTGAATTTATAATGTCTGCTGCATTATTGTTAAAAATTGTATTTGTTAGAGTTAATGAGCCGTTGCTTCCTACATTTATTGCGTTATTAAAGCCACTAATTGTTATATTTTCTATTGTTTGGTTTTCTGTATTAATAACAAAACCATCTATGGATGAATTATCTGCGCTGTATGCACCCCCGCCGCCATTTAATGTTACGTTATTAACAGCGGTTGTTATAGGTGATGTTGAAGCTATGTTTCCTTCTAAAATTACGGTGTCGCTTGCTTGTAATTGTGAAGGGTTTAAAATATCTCCAAATTCATGCCCTGAAAGTGCATTATTTAAATCATTAAAATTATTTATGGTATATTCAACTGCAATTGTAGGGTTATAGTTTGTTGTTGCAAATGCTGCCCAAATCATAGCAACGGTGAGCAAACCGCCTTTTTTTCGTTTGTTTCTCATTTTCTTAACTCCAAAGGCTAATTTAGCCAAAACTTACTATCCAATCGTACTTATTTTAGCATATTATTGTTTTTATGCCAATAAAATATATGTAAAAAATATGCCGCAACTCGGAATCGAACCAAGGACACAGGGATTTTCAGTCCCTTGCTCTACCAACTGAGCTATTGCGGCATATTATTTAATTTTTTTTGTTGGAATGGCTGTTTGCCCTTCCGAACTTCTTTATAATATCAATTCAAGATGTGAAGTCAAGAAAAAATCTATGGTTCAATTAAAACCTTTATGGCTTCGCCGTTTTGCTGCATTTCAAGCGCACGTTTTGTATATTTTAAGGGCATTGTTTTTGTAATTAATTTTTCGACATCTACTTGTTTTGTAGCAATAAGATTTAGAGCTTCTCTAAAATATTTTGGCGTGTGGTGAAATACGCTTATAATGTTTACTTCATCGTAATGAAGCCTTTTTGTGTCAATGTTTACGCTTGTGCCTGAAGCACAGCCCCCAAACAGGTGAACACACCCGCCACGGCGAACAAGTTTGAACATTGATTCCCAAATTTCAGGCAAGCCCACGCATTCAATTGCAACATCCAGCCCTCTTTTTTCTTCGGTCATGGAAAGAATTATTTCTGTCGGGTCATCATATTTTTTTAAATCTATAACTTCATCTGCATGGGCAAATTCTTTTGCAAGTTTTAATTTTAAGGGGTTTCTTCCCATTGCAATAACTTTTGCACCTTTTAATTTTGCAAGCGCACAAAACATTAGGCCAATAGGGCCAATGCCGATAACGCCAACAGTATCGCCTTTGTTTATAGGTGTTCTTGAAATGCCATGAACAACATTTGATAAGGGTTCTGTAAATGCTGCCAATTTAAAAGGCAGATTATCAGGAATTTTAATCAAGTTTTTTTGAACGATATTTTTTGGAATTAAAATATATTGCGCGTATGCACCATTTAAAAGCTCCAAATTTTCGCATAAATTTTCTTCGCCTTTTCTGCAAAAAAAACATTCTCCGCAAGGAGCAGAATTGGCGGCAACTACTCTATCGCCAATGTTAAAACCTTCAACATTTTCGCCTAATTTGGCAATCGTTCCTGAAAATTCATGCCCAAAACCGGATGGTGTTTTTTTAATTAAAACAGGGTGGCCGCGCCTGAAGGTTTTAACATCTGTTCCGCAAGTGAGGGCTGCTTCAACTTTAACTAAAACTTCACCTTCATTTGGTTCAGGGACATTAACTTCTTCAAATCTTATATCTTTTGGGGCATAAAACATGACAGCTTTCATTTTCATAGTTCAATATACCCCTTTAAAATTTTTCCTTGTTTTGTGTCGTTAATTGCATTTTCTAAATTTTCCAGACTATACTTTGCAGATATATTTTTAACATTAACAAAGCCTAATTTCAAAAATTCATAAGACATTTTTAGATCATCGGGCGATGGCGAATAGCTTCCTAAAACATCCAGCTCTTTATAATAAATTTCATTGTTAAAATAGCCTTTAAAATCATCAGGAATTGATGAAAACACAATGATTTTGCCGCCTTTGTCAATTAATTTCATAGCTGAATCTATTGCTTTGTTTGCGCCTGATGTCATAAAAATAAGGTCATATTTAATATTTTCATTAAAACTTATTCCATAGTTTTTTATAAATTCTTGCCTTTTTTCATTAATATCAACCCCGAATGTATTTGCACCAAAGGCTTTTATTGCTTGTGCCATTAAAATTCCGATTGAACCTAAGCCCAAAACAAGCGCATTATAGGTTTTATTTAATTCTTTATTATCAAATACAAGCCCTGAACGTTTTACTGCTCTTATGCAGCAAGATAAAGGCTCTAAAAATGAAAATTCTTCCTCGGTTAAATTTTCAGGTTTTTTAAAAACCGTGTTTTTTAAGTGGTTTGAGTTTGCATAAATATATTCACTAAAGCCGCCCGGGTGAATGTTTGAGTTTTTAAAGGTTTCGCACATGGAATAGTTCCCATGGGCGCAATATTTGCATTTAAAGCAGGGGTAATGGTGCCCCATTGCAATAATATCGCCTTTTTTGAAGGGCTCTTTTGCTCCTATTCCTTTAATTTTAACATTTATATCAACAATTTCGCCCACAATTTCATGACCAAGGCTTATTTTGTCTTCATTTTCAGGTGTTGCATGGTTAATTTTAACAATATCAGAACCGCAAAGGCCGCAAGCTTTTACTTTTATAATTGCACCTTCAGCGTTTTTTAGTGTCGGGATTTCTTTTTCTGTGATAACTATTTTGCCGTTTTTTAAAATTGCGCTCTTCATATTTTTATTCCGTAAGGGGCCTTACATGTACAGAATTATTCTGATCTTCCACCCCAAAAGTGCTGCCTCTTATTATTGCGCTTCTGTTCCACAATGTCGAAATTAGCACACAAAGCACCGTTACTATAAGAAAAAACAATAAATATTCTAACATTATCTGCGCTTTTTTCATGCTAGAATTATACTACAAAATTTATGGATAAAGAACTTGTTAAAAATATAGTTAATTGCTCTCGCTGCGGCCTTTGCATGGATGTTTGCCCTGTTTATAAGGCAAAAAAAACCGAAACATCCGTTTCAAGGGGTAAATTCTTGCAGCTTTTAGGGTTAATTAAAAAACATTTGAAATTCGATAAAAAAATTAAATACAATTTAGACCTTTGTTTAAATTGCAAAAAATGCAAAACCGCTTGCCCATCAAATATTGATGCGGTTAAAATTTTTGCTGAAATAAAAAAGGAATTTAATTCGCCCCTAGATAATTTTTTAAATTCTTCCATTATTTTTAAAGTTAAAATGTTTTGTCTTTGGGCATTGTATAAGGTTAAATATCCTTTAGGAAGAAGATATTATAAAAAAATAAAAATGGGTGAAACGCCCTTAAAAATAGCGCATTTTAATGGCTGTGCAACAAAATCGATTAATAACAAATTTGAAATTCCTTTTAAATTCAAAAAAGAAAAATTTGATTGCTGCGGGCTTCCTTTTTTTGTTAAGGGAAGGCTTGACGTTTATGAAAAATATAAAAAAAGAAACCTAAAAAAGTTTGAAAATTTTGACAAAATTGTTTTTGATTGCGCCACTTGCTATGACACCGTTTTAAACTATGAAGGTGTTAATAAAGAAAAGATTGTCTATTTTACGGATTTTTACAAAAACAAAAAATTAAGGGCAATTAAGCCTTTTAAGCTCACATTTCATAAGCCGTGCCATCTTGATATGAATAAATTTTTAGAAATTGAAGAAATTTTATCTCATATTGAAAATATTTCTTATGAAAGGCTTAATAAATTTGATGATTGCTGCGGCTTTGGCGGTGATTTTTTCACAAGGCATATAAAAACTGCAACAATTTTATCAAAAGAAAAAATTCAAAACGTTTTAAAAACAAATTCTGATACCGTTTTAACCACATGCCCCACTTGCCTTTGGAGTTTAAAATATGGAATTAAACCGGAAGGTGCAAAAATAAAAGCGTTTGATTTAGCTGATTTTCTTCATAATTTTGTTGAAATTATTGAAGATTAATATGCTATAATTCTTTTGTTATGGGAATTTTTGATTTTTTAAAGCCTAAAATATCGCATAAAAAAACTGCCTCAAGGGTTATTTTGGTTAATGATGTTGAATATAAATATGTAAAATCAAAAAGTTCAAAATCGCTTAAAATTACCGTTAAAGACCGTTTTCATATAAGAGTTTCCATGCCTTATTATTTAAGCTATAAAGACGCAGAAACTTTTGTTTTTAAAAAGAAAGATTGGATAGAAAAAACACTTGAACAATATGAATTTAATTTAATAGATGAAAATTTTAAAACAAAAACAAATAACCTTGTAATTCAAGCTTCACTTGTTTTAGAACCTGTTATAAAATTAAAACAAGGCAAAATTTATTTTTTATATCCATTTAATTCTGATTTTTATTCTAAAGAAAACCAAGATAAATTAAAGCTTGCAGTAAAAAAAGCCCTTTATATAGAAGCAAAAAATTACCTTCCAAAAAGGCTTGACGATTTAGCAAATAAACATAATTTTAAATATAATAAACTTTCTTTAAAAACCCACAAAACTCGCTGGGGAAGCTGCTCAAACGTAAATAATATTAATTTAAACATAAATTTAATGCTTTTAGAAGATGAATTTATTGATTATGTTTTATTGCATGAACTTTGCCATACAGTTGAAAAAAACCATAAAGAAAGCTTTTGGAAGCTTTTATATAAATTAATGCCCGAGGCTGAAATTTTAAAAAGAAAATTAAAAACAAAAGCCCCTTTAATTTAGGCTGTTTTTCTTAATTTTTTCAAGTTTTTAATAAGGCTTATTTTATAGCCAATGTATAAAACAATGGCGGCTGAAATCCAAGCTGCAGGTGTTGCAAGGCAAATTCCCGTGTAGCCCATAATTTCCCCTAATTTGAATGCGGCAAGTGCTCTCATAATTAATTCTGCAATTCCTGAAAACAAAGGCGCCATAACGCTTCCCATTCCTTGCAAAATATTTCTGTAAATTAGCAATAAGCCAAGGAAGAAAAAGAAAATTATAATAATGTGCAAATATTCCATTGCAAGCCTTGTAACTTCTTCGTTCGGTACATCCATAAAAAGGCCGACTACAAATTCGCCAAGCGTTAAAACAAAAACTGCACAAAAAATGCTTATAATAAAGGCAATTAAAACACTTGCCCTTGCGCCTTCTCTAATTCTTTTTAATTTTCCTGCACCAAAATTTTGTGCCGTATAGGTTGCAACAGCAGCTGCAAGCGCTAATAAACTTTGTGAAACTAATTGATCAACCCTCATAGCAGTTGTAAAAGCTGCAATAGCAGTGGAACCAAGCCCGTTTAAAACATATTGAAGTGCAATAATTCCAATTGTTAAAACAGACATTTGAAAACCCATTGGAATGCCCACTCTTAAGTGTTCATATAAAAATTCTTTTGAAACAATCCAATCTTCTTTTTTTAATTTTAAAATTGGAAACCTTTTGAACATAAAAAATATACAAAGAACGGTTGAAACTGCCTGAGAAATAACCGTTGCCCAAGCGGCACCTGCTACTCCCATATTAAATTTTAAAATAAAAAGAAGGTCTAAAAATATATTTAAAATCGATGCAAAAATTAAAAAATACAGTGGTGTTTTGCTATCGCCCAAAGCTCTTATTATATTTGATGAAAGGTTATAAAAAACTGTTGCAATAATTCCGGCGAACATTATAAAAAGGTAATCATGGGCTAACTTTATAATATCATCAGGCGTTCTTAAAATATCAAGCATTTGTTGAACAAAAGGAAGCGAAATGGCGGTCATTATAATTGTTAAAACGAAAGATAAAATAAAACCTGCAGCAACTGATTTTTTTACATTGTCATAATCTCTTGCGCCAAACCTTTGAGCTGTTACAACGGCAAACCCTTGAGTTGACGCAAAAATAAAACTTATTACAAGAAAAATCATAGGGGATGTTGCACCAACCGCAGCCAAAGCTTTTAGCCCAATTGTTCTTCCTACAATTAAGGCGTCAGCCAAGTTGTAAATTTGTTGAAATAAGTTTCCGAAAAACATCGGCAGCATAAACAGAAAAATCAGTTTAAGCGGGTTGCCCGACGTTAATTCTTTTGTTGCCATATATCCTCTATACAGTTTTTAGAATTGGTTTAAAAACCTTACATCGTTGTTAAAGAATAGTCTTATGTCATCTATTGCATATTTTAGCATGGTTAATCTTTCAATTCCCATGCCAAATGCAAAGCCTGTGTAAACATCCGGGTCTATATTAACTGCTCTTAAAACATTCGGGTCAACCATGCCCGAACCCAAAATTTCTAACCAACCCGTACCGGAACATGTCGGGCAGCCTTTTCCTTGGCACATAATACATTGAACATCAACTTCAGCTGAAGGTTCTGTGAATGGGAAAAAGCTGTTTCTAAACCTTGTTGGGCGGCTTGAGCCAAAATATAACCTGATAAATTCGTTTAAAACACCTTTAAGATCGCCAAAAGTTACGTTTTTATCAACATATAACCCTTCAATTTGGTGAAAAAGGTTGTTTTTTCTTGCAGAAACAGATTCTGAACGATAAACTCTGCCGGGGGATATAATTTTAATCGGCGGTTTAGAGTTTTGCATTTGTCTTACTTGCGCATTTGATGTTTGGCTTCTTAAAATTACGTTTTTAGCCAATTTTGAATAAAACGTGTCTTGAACATCACGTGCAGGGTGTTCTTTTGGAACATTTAACAAATCGAAATTATATTTTTCAACTTCAACTTCAGGTGAGTATTCATTTTTGATGAGTGAAAAACCAAGCATTTCAAAAATTTCAACAATTTCATTTGTTGTTTTTGTTAAAGGGTGAATATGCCCAAAGGGTTCATAGGTTGAAGGCAGTGTTACATCAATTTTTTCTGCTTCAAGTTTTTTGTTTAATTCTATTTGGTAAAATTCTTCCGCTTTTTTGTTAACCAAAACTTCAATTTCTTTAGAAACTTCGTTTGTGAGTGCGCCTATTTTTGGTCTTAATTCCGGTGCAACGTCTTTTAAACCTTTTTTAAGGTTGTTTAATTCTGAAGCCCTTGATAAATATTTATTTCTTATTTCATCAAGTTCTTTTTGGCTTTTAATTTGTTCAATTTCTTGTAATGCTTCTTTTTTGATTTGTAAAATTTTTTCTTCCATTTTTAATTTCCACCTCTAACTTTTATTATGATAACAAAAAAATGCACAGATGAATAATTTTTTGTTATAATCCTTCTTAAACGGGGAGTAGAATATGCTAATTATCTTTTTTATAACGCTGTTTTTATATTTATTTTTGGTTGGAAGCTGCATGGATTATGTGGATTACGACTTTTTTGCAAGATTAATTGTCGGCAAAACCTTTTTTCAAACCGGCGATATTTTAAAATATGATTTTCTTTCATATTCAAAAACTCACCCTTGGTGGGACCATGAGTGGGGTTCAAGCATTGTTTTTTATTTTGTGCAAGACCATTTTCAAGATGTTGGTTTGCAGGTTTTAAAAGCAATTTGCTTGTTTGTAACATTTGTTTTCTTTGTTTTGATTATTCAGCTAAGGAGAAAAAATTTAACCCCCGATAAAGAATTTCCCATTTTTAACTTTTTGTTCTTTTTCTTTGCGCTGCAGCCAATTTCTAACCTTGTGTTTTCACTAAGGTGTCACCATTTTACATTTATGTTCTTTGCAATTTGGCTTTATGTAATGGAAAAAGCAAGATTAGAAAAGAATTACAGAATAATGTGGGTGCTGCCATTATTAATGATTGTTTGGTCAAATATGCATGGCGGCTGTTTTATGGGGCTTGGCATAACAGGGCTTTATATTATAGGCGAATTTTTAAGAAAGAAACCATTTTTGCCTTATATTTATCTTTTCATAGCTTCATTTTTAGTTATGTTTATAAACCCTTATGGCGTTGAATATGTGACATTTTTGGTTAAAGCAACAACCATGAACAGGCCAAACATTGTTGAATGGCAGCCGCCATTTGGTTCTTATTTTATGGCTAAATTTATTAAATTTAAAATTGTTCTTTTATTTTTTATGGGGCTTTCTGTTTACAGATTCTATAAAACTTGGCTTCAAACAAAAGCTTGCGGCAAATTAAACAAATTAAAAGAAATTTGGAATAATATGGATAAAACAAAAGCTGTTCTTGTTTTTGTTATGTTCCTTTTAACCATGAAATCCATCAGGTTTATTTCATATTTCATCTTTATTTTGGTTCCATTTTGTTATGATGATTTTTATTCGATATTTAACAAAAAACTTGCGCCAAAATATAACAAAATGAAAGAACTAATTCTTTTTTATATTGTATTATTTGTATTTTTCTTGAATATAACCGTTCGTGACTTAAAATATGGCAATTTCCATTCAATTTTTCCTTTGTCTGAAATTGAATATTTAATTGAAAATAATGTTAAAGGAAATGTTTTTGTTCCTTTTGAATGTGGCAGCTATGCTTCATATAAGCTTTATCCGAATAATTTTATCTTGCAAGATGGCAGATATGAAGAAGTTTACAGCCCTTATTTAAATGATGAACATGTCAGGTTAATTACTTTGGGCGGTGTTGGCTGGAAGGAAGCTTTAAATTCTGTTCACCATGACATTATTATTCCTTATAAACACTACAACTTATACGAAAATCTAAAGCATCATCCTGATTATTATTTGGTTTTAGAATCAAGAACATTTGCCTTATTTATAAGGAAAGAAGTTTACCATAGAATGAAAAAACCGGCCAGAATTCCAACGGATGAGCCTGAATTTTATAAAAAAATTCTATGGAATACTCAAATTGATTGGCTTAAAAAATGAAAAAAATTCTTGTTTCGGTAATTTTTATATTTTTAGCTTTTTCTTTTGCTAATGCTGAAAACTTAAAAGCTGGAATTAAAAGAAATGAATATTCCGATTATCTTGAAATGGTTGATTTGTCGGCTGAACAAAGAGAAAAAGTTTTAAGAATAAGAAATGAAGAAAATTTTGTTTTAAAACCTTTAACTTTAGATATTGAATCTAAAGAAAGGGGGTTAGAGCTTTTAAATTCTCTTCAATGTAAAACTTTTGATTTTGAGTGCAAGAAAAAATTAAACCTTGATATTGAACAAAGGCAGGCTGAATATAATGAGGCTTTAAGGAAAATAAATCAAAAGAAAAATTATTATAAAATAAGATATAGAAACATTTTAACAAGAGAACAAGATTACAAAATTCAAAAAATGATAGCTGAAAATGAACATAAAGATAAAGTTTTAATGGAAAGGGCCGAAAGAGCCAAAAAACAAGAAAGAATAGATAAACTTAAATTTTGGGAAAGATTTAAAAAATGACAGAAATTTTACTTGTTGGTATAGGGGGTGCCATTGGCGCCATATTTAGACACTTAGCAGGAAAAATTACATTTGAAGGAGTTTTTCCCGTTGCAACTTTTTTAGTTAATTTATTAGGGTGTGTTTTAATTGGGTTTGTTGCCGCAATTGCACTTAAAAGGGGTGTTTCTTCCCATTTTTTATTGCTTTTAAAAACAGGTTTTTTAGGCGGTTTTACAACATTTTCAACTTTTTCTCTTGAAGCTGTTATGTTATTTCAAAATAAACACTACTTTGAAGGCGGAATGTATATTTTTCTTAGCGGCTTATTTTGCCTTCTTGGTGTTATTTTGGGGCAATATTTGGCATTTTTAATTTTTAAAAATTAAATTCCATATTCAATTTCATTTTGAAGTTCTTCAAGATATTGAATACTTTCAATTAATTCTTCTTTATCAAAAATTTCAAAAGTTATTTGAGGATAAATTTGCATTTCTTTTAAACTTAAAAGAACTTTTTTAACATCCATTGTTCCTTTTTTTAAAGAACCATGGGCATCTTCATCGCCAAAGTTGTTGTGAAAGTGCATATGGTGAAGCATTATGCCGTAATCTTTAATCCAATCACGTGCAGGAACTAAAGAATGCAAATTAAGGTGGCCTATATCAATTGTTGCTTTTAAGTAGGGTGAATTAACAGCGGCTATTATATTTCTTATTAATTCCCCGTTTGGCTCATGAACATTTTCAATTGTTGCCGTAATTTTTCTTTCTTCAAAATATGGAATAATTTCATTATAAAATTCAACCGAACTTACAAAGAAATTTTCCCTATATACCTGTTGTTTTAATAAATTATTAAAACAAGTGTGAAAAACAACTGTTTTTGCCCCAAGCCTTGAAGCAATTTCTAAACTTTGATAATACCTTTTAATTGAAACATCTCTTATTCCTTTGTCTTTTGATGTGGGGCAAAGGTTTGAAAAAAAGCCATGGAGTGTTAGGGGGCCTTCTAAATCTTTAATTGCATCTTCATAGCGGTTTAATGTGTCATCAAAATATTCGTCTAAATCTTTTAATTTGCCAAACCTGCTGATTTCTAAGCCCATATTAAGTTCGTTTGCAACTTCAACGGCCTTAAAAATATCATGGAATTCAACTGTTGATGATATAAATTTTTCGATTTTATTTTTCATAATAATTTTATTATAATTAAAATATGTATATCTTTGAATTAATTTCTACCATTATAAACAAAATTAAAAACCCTGAAAAGAAAATTGAAAAAGATTTTTCAGATGATTATCAAAATTGCGAGCACACGTTTTTGCCCGTTGATTCAACTAAAAAAGTTTTTGCCTGCATAAAATGCGGTTTAGTTAAAAAAGCGAAAGATTTGAATAAAAAATAATTATTTTGAAATTACAAAAATTGCTTCTTCACTAAAAAAGTTTGCAAGAGGTTTAAATATTTTCTTTCTTGCTTTGTTTTTGGCTAAATATACGGCTTCTAAAATTTTTATATCTCTTTTTTTGCAAAATTCATAAAAATCTTTAATTGTGTTTAAGTGAATGTTTGGTGTGTTATACCATTCATAAGGAAGCGCTTTTGATTTTGGCATTTTTCCTTTAAAGAAAAGATAAAATCTTACTCTCCAATAGGCAAAATTTGGGAATGATACAATTGCACATTTTGAAACTCTTAGCATTTCTTCTATAACATAATCCGGCCTGTCTGTTGATTGAACGGTTTGGTTTAAAATTGCATAATCAAAGCTTTTATCAAAAAATTGTTTCAGGCCTTTATCTATATCGCCTTGAATTATTGATAAGCCCCTTTCAATTGCTTTAATAGCTTCATCTTCATTAATTTCAATACCAACGCCCGTTACCTTTTTTTCAACTGCAAGTTTTTTAAAAAGGTAGCCGTCACCGCAGCCTAAATCTAAGATTTTAGCCCCTTTCGGCACAAGTTTTGTTATTTGTGAATAGTTTAGTGTTTTTCCCAAAATTATTCCTCATTTTCCGTTAAAAATGCTTTTACAATTCTTGTTTGTTTATCAAATTCCAATAAAAATGCGTCATGCCCGCATGGGCTTTCAATTTCAATAAATGAAACATTTTTATCTTTTTTAATTAAAGCATTTACAATTTCTTTGGCTTGTGCGGTTGAAAAAAGCCAATCTGTTGTAAATGAAATAACTAAAAATTTTGCATTTGTGTTTGAAAAAGCGTTTTCTAAACTTCCATATTTTGAAATAGGGTCGTAATAATCAACGGCTTTTGTAATATAAAGATAGCTGTTTGCATCAAACCTGTCTACAAAAATTCTTCCCTGATGATCAAGATATGATTCAACTTCAAAATCAACACCAAAATCAAAAATAGGTTTATCTTTAAAATTTCTGCCGAATTTTTTGTGCATTGATTTTTCCGACAAATATGTAATGTGGCCAATCATTCTTGCAATAGATAAGCCGGTTTCAGGGTGTTTTTTGTCGTAATAATCGCCATTATTGAAATCTGGGTCAGATAAAATTGCGTTTCTGCCAACTGCGTTGAATGCAATTCCTTGAGCAGAAAGCCTTGCTGCTGCTGCAATAATAATAACCGATTTTACGAGCTCAGGGTATCTTATAGACCATTCAATAGCTTGCATGCCCCCCATAGAGCCGCCTACTGCCGTTAATTTTTTAACGCCAAGGTGGTTTATGAGTTCATATTGAACTTTAACCATATCTTCAACAGTTATAACGGGAAACGAATGCCCATATTCTTTTCCTGTTTCAGGGTTAATTGAAGATGGCCCCGTTGTTCCTTTACAGCCGCCTAAAACGTTTGAGCAGATTACAAAAAATTTGTTTGTGTCAAAGGCTTTATTTGGGCCAATCATGGTATCCCACCAGCCCGGTTTTTTGTCATCTTCATTGTTTTTGCCCGCAGCGTGAGCATCACCTGTTAAGGCATGACAAATTAAAATTGCATTGTCGCCTTTTTCGTTTAATTTGCCATAGGTTTCATAAGCAACAGTTACTTTTGGAAGGCTTTTGCCGCTTTCAAGTTCAAGTGTTTTATTTAAATCAAAATATTCCGTTTTTACAATTCCGATATTTTCCATATCTTTGAATTTTATCACATTAAATGAAAAAGGCGCAAAAACATTTTGCGCCTTTTATAAGATTAGTATTTATTTTCGGATAGTTTTTAGTTGTCTGATTTGAAAAGCTTGCCGCCAATATAGGTTAAAAGTGCTGCGCCGCCTGCAATGCATGCTGCAACTATTTTGCCTTTTCCTGTTGTTGCTTTTGAAATCGCTTCTGTTATTGATGAGCCTGCTTTAAGGTTTTTAAGTGCGCTTGCGCCTATTTTTAACCCTGCACCTGCTGCTGCACTTAAGCCTACACCTGCAGTTAAGCCTGCGCCTTTTTTAACTTCAGACCAGCCGGATGTTTCTGTGCCTGTTGCTTTAGCTACAAAATCATCTGATGAATTTTGATTGAATAATAAACCTACAACAGGAATTGAGCTTTCAAGCCCGCTTGTAAAGGCAGATGCTGAATTTGTTGTAATATCATTTACAAGGGTTGTGCCTGTTGCTGTCATATATTTTTCTTGCAATAAGGTTTTAATTTCGTTTTCAGTATAGCCTTCATAATAAGAATTAGAAGCCATATCTTCATACAAATCATTGTATTTTGCCATTGCATCATCTGTTCTTCCTTGTTGAAGCAGATATTCTATTGCTTGGCATTGTTGAGCAAAGCTTGAAGATGAAACAGAGTTTTTGTTTGAATATGAATTTGATGTTGCGCTTAATTCATATCCGTTTGCAATGCTTGATTTTGCGTTTTCAACATAAGAATCAGAATAAAGGCCGCCGCCTGTAAAATAAGTTGAACCATAACCGGATAAACCGTTTAAGCCTGTGTATTGGCTGTTAATTGTTGCTAGTCCCATAAAAACTTCCTTCCGAAATACTTTCTAATACTAACCTTACAATTTAATAAAAACTTTAATTTTTCATAAATTGCTTTCGGTTTTGAATTTAATTAACATTTCTTAATATTTTAATAATAAGTTTGTAACAAAAAATGCCTGCTTTTTCTTAATAAGTTATTATATAATTGTGTATTAACTATGTTTATTTGAGGATTAGTATTTTATTTTATGTTTGAGATTAACAATTTTTTAGCAAAAATTTCTAAAATAAAAGCGTCAGATGTTCACTTAATGCTTGGCAAACAGCCTTCTTTAAGGATTTCAGGCGAAATTCAAAGGCTTGATACCCCTGCTTTAACAGAAGAAGATTTTGACGGCATTTTGGCTACAATTTTACATAAAGATATTCAATATAAATTAAAAGATGCAACCGACCTTGATTTTACCTATGAACTAAAAGGCGTTTCAAGGTATAGGGTTAATTACTGTAAAGATTTAGGAATGCCAAAAATTACAATGAGGCTTATTCCATATGACATTCCAACATTTGAACAGTTAATGCTCCCGCCTTCAATTCAGCAATTTACCGAATGCAATTCAGGTATTCTTTTAATAACGGGTGCAACGGGTTCCGGTAAATCTACAACAATTGCATCTATGATTGAAAATATTAATAAAACACAAAGAAGACATATTATTACAATTGAAGACCCTGTTGAATTTTTGTATTCCGACAAAAATTGTTTAATTACACAAAGAGGTTTAGGCATTGATGTTCCTGATTTTCCGTCAGGCATCAAATATGCCTTAAGACAAGACCCCGACATTATCATAATTGGTGAAATCAGAGATAAAGAAACCGTTGAAGCCGCAATTGCCGCAGCCGAAACAGGCCACTTTGTTTTGTCTACAATTCACACTAATTCTGCAACTCAAACAATAAACAGAATTGTAGGTTTATTTGAATCTGACCAAAAAGATTTTATCAGAAAAAGGCTTTCTGTTGCTCTTAAAGGTACAATTGCACAAAAATTGCTGCCAAAAATCGGCGGCGGGCTTGTTCCTGCTTTAGAAATAATGTCTGCAACGCCTGCAATTGCAGATTATATTGCAAAAGATAAAATGAGCGATATTGACCAATTAATTGCACGTTCAAACAATTCTACATTATGTACAATGAATTCTTCTATTTATAATTTATACAAACTTCACTTGGTTGAAAAAGAAACTGCAATTGAATACAGTGACAACCCAACCGAACTTTATCAAATGATGAGAGGCATTTACCATGGGTTAAACGACCCTTCATCCGGCAATTTAATTTAGGTATAAGGAGAAATTGTTATGGCGCCATTCCCGGAAGCAGAAGATATGACCGTAAAAAGATTGTATGTTGCTCTTAAAAGAGATGACATGCAACTATTACAAATGGGTGCACACAAATTGCACGAAAAATACCACACCGGCTACAAATTTCAACTGTTGGATGATTTAAGGCAAATTTTGTCTTATGTTGAAGAACAGCAAATTCCAAACGATATAAAAGAACTTTTAATTAAAACCATTACTGATATTTTAAACAATAAAGAACCTGAAACATCTTCTTATGCAGCTGAAGAACAAACAGAAAAAGAAGAAATTCAAGAAATTGTTGATAAAAAAGTTGAACCTTTTGTTCAACCTTCAAGTAATTTTGTTGAGCCGAAAGAAGAAGATGTTGCCGGCCAAAATTCAGATATTTCAAGTTTTCCGCATTTTGAAGAGAAAAAATTTGAATTTAGCAGCCAGTCTGAAACTATTTCAAATAACAGTTTTTCAAACGGTTTTGAAGATAATTCCGCTAAATTAGAGGAAGAAACTTTTTCTCAAGATTCTTCTTTGATTGAAAATAATGAAAAAAAAGAAGAAGAACCCGTTATTTTTACTCCAAAAGATGCCGTTATTGATATGGTAAATAAAATTGATGATGAACCCATAATGCCTTCATCCAATTTTAAGCCGCAAGCTGAACCCGAAGCGCCTTCATTTAAAATTATTCAAGAAGAAGAGCTCACTTTAAATAATGTTGCTGTTTTTTATGATGACAAGGCGCCTTTTATTGATTATCTTAAAAATAAAAGTTTCAGGCATGAACTTGATTCTATTTTATTAAAAAATGACGGCCGCCCTCTTGAAGATGCTGCTATTTGTAAAAATACGGTTGATATTCAAACAGATGAATTTTCAGAAATTTTAAAAATGCTGAATACAATTAAAGGTGATGTTTATTTTGTAACAACATCTAAAAGCGAAAATTTGCTCAATACTTTTGTTGGTTCAGGCATTAATTTTAAAATTCCAAATGTAATAACAAAAGAAAATGAAGGCAAAAAGATTGAATTAATTCCCTTATTTGGCTTATCTAACATTTTCTATTGCCCAAAATGCGGCAGAAAAGAAACGGTTATTAATAAAGATAATAAAATTTTAACCGCCCAATGCAGGGAATGTTCCGGCGTTTTGTATCCTGATTTATACGAAGCGCTTAATTTTGAAACAAATGCTAATCCGTATTATTTTATCTCGGGAATAAGAGCTATGGCGCAAGCTGAAACTTGGATTTTAATTAATCCGCCATTAGAAAGTTCTCGCGCCTTAACTTCAAATTTCTTAAAAACGGCGTTTGAAGTTTCAAAACCTAAAAAGGTTTATATTTTATCTAAAGAAACAACGAAAAAGGAATACTATAAGCAAATGTTTATGGAAATTGATTCTTCAATTGAAGTTAAAACTGATTTTATAACTGAAGATTCTTTGTGTGAAGAATTTATTAATTCCGAAATGTCTACAATTAAGGTTACAGCTTAAATAATGCAAAACTATTCAACAGATGCAATAAATATTAAAACATACCCAATAAGTGAATATGACAACATTGTTGTAATGTTTTCAAAAGATATGGGGCTGATTAGAGGAGTTGCAAAAGGGGTTAAACGCCCGAAAAGCAAACTTGGTGCAGCCTCGCAAGCTCTTGTTGCAAACAGCTTAGTTATGTCGCAAAGAAGAAACCTTGATATTATTAAAGAAGCAAGCGCAATTAATTCTTTTAACAAATTAAGATATGACCTTGACAAGTTAACAATGGCAATTTATACGGCTGAAACAATAAACACGTTTTGCGTATCTGAAAACATTGATAACGACCAAAATGAAGCCATTTACAACCTTTTGTATAAAACGCTTGATAATATTCAAAATGCCCAAAACAAAACTCAAATTTTGTTGGCTGAAATTAAATTTCAGCTTGCTTTTATGAATTTATCGGGTTTTGGAATTGAACTTAGAAGGTGCTTAAAGTGTTCAAAAGAACCCAAAGGAACCGTCTTGTTTTCAACAGAAACTGGCGGCATCGCCTGCGTTGATTGCGCTATTGACAATGTTTCTTATGTAAAGCTTCATGAAAAAATAAGGGAATTTTTAATTGCACTAAATGAAACGCCTGTTGATGTTAAAACAAAATATGATGATATAGTGAATGAAAAAGTTACAAATAGTTGCTTTAATCTTTTAAAGAAGTATATTGAAATAACAAGCAATAAAAAAAGCAAAGCTTTTAAAGTAATGGAAGAAACCTATGTTGGCTAAAAGGAGTTTATTATGAAAAAAGCAAAAAATATAACCACATTATTTCTTTTGTCTTTGCTTGTCTGCCTTCCAAGCTATGCAAAAATGTCTCCTGAAGCTAACAAATTGTATCAGGAAGCAATTAAATTTGAAAATTATAATCGCTTTGATGATGCAATTGACCTTATACAAAAAGCCTTAAGCAATTCTAAAGATGAATTAACCTTAATTGTTAAATTAGCCGGGCTTTATGCAAGAAACGGCGAAATTGAAAATGCAATTAACTATTACAATAAAGCAATTGAACTAAGCCCAAATGATGCTTTTTTATACATTAGCTTAGGCAACATTTACCAGCAAAAAGGCGATTATAAAAAAGCTTTTGAACAATACCAAAAAGCGCAAATTATTATGCCTGATTATAAATATAACTATTTGAATTTGGCAAATTCGAAATTTTACAGTGAAGAATATAATGATGCAATTGGCTTTTATCAAAAGTTTATGTCAGCTTACCCTTATAACAAGGAAGCACAAAACCTTTTAGCCAACAGCTATTTGAATTTAAAAGATTATAAAAATGCAATTTTAGAGTTCGAAAATGTTAAAAAGCAAAACCCTGAAACTTTTAAAGGGTATTCTGAATTAGGGCTTGCTTATTTAAGAAACGGTGAATATTTAAAAGCTAAAGAAAACTTTGAAAATGCCGTTAAAATGAACCCTGATGATTATATTTCATATGGCAATTTGGCTGTTGTTCAATCTCACTTAAAACAAAATGAAGAAGCTTATCAAAATTACCAAAAAGCTTTTCAATTGAATCCCGAATTGAACAATTTAAAATTTGATTACGGCAAATTGTTGGAACAAATGGGAAAAACAGATGAAGCAGTTGCCGCTTATCAAGATTACATAAAGGCATATCCAAACGATAAAAATGCTTATATGAACCTTGGCATTTTGTATCAAAAAAATAATAATCCAAATTATGCAATCAGCGTTCTTCAAAAAGGCGTTAAAGTTTCATCCGATTTTGATATTAAAAACGAACTTGCAAAAAGCTATTTTCAAAACGGCGAATTTCAAAATGCTTTAAATATTTATGAAGAAGAACTTGCAGTTAATTCTAAAAACTTAAGAGCTGCTTATAACAAAGGGCTTTGTTTAGAAGCAATGAAACAGTTTAGAGAAGCAGACAGTATTTATAGAAAGCTTTCTTATTTTGAACCAAGCGATTTGGCTGAATTTGGCATTAAAAAAACAGATATTTCAAACAGCATTTATTCAAATTCTGTTGAATGGGCTAATTCACTTGTGAAAGAAAAAGATTATAGAAAGGCAAAAGAAATTTATACGGCTGCTGTTGCTGAAAACCCCGAAAATTCAAAGGCATATTTAGGTTTAGCAAAAACTTATGAAGGCTTGGGCGCAAAAACAAAAGTTGTTGAATCTTATGAAAAAGCAATTCAAGTAGCGCCAACTGATAAAGAAGTTTATAAAGAATACGGTAAATCTTTAAGCGGCTTAAATGAAGAGCAAACTGCGCAAAATGCTTATAAAAAAGCTTACGAATTAGACACATCAGATGATGATTCGCTTGAACTTTTAGCAGATAGCTACACAAAAACGGGCAATTTTGAAGGGGCGCTTGAACTTTACCAAAAAAGCCTTGAAAAATACCCAAATGACGATAATTTATACATTAAAATAGGCTCTATGTATAAATATTTAAAAGATGACATTAAAGCAATTGAAAATTATAATAAAGCACTTCAAATTAACCCAAGCAATGAAAATGCATATTTTAACCTTGGGCTTTGTGATTTTGATAAAAACGATTATGATTCTGCTATTAAAAACTTTGAAAAAGCGCTTGGCATAAATCCTAAATATGCTTATGCTTATTGGGGCTTGGGGAAGTGTTTTGAAAAGAAACAAAACAAAGATAGTGCAATTTATTATTATGAAAAATTTATTGAAGCAGCTGATAACCCTGAACTTAAAAAACAGGCTGAATTAAAAATTAAATCTTTATATGAAGGGCTTGTAGATTGAAAAAGTTCTTTTTAATTCTTTTTATTTTTGTAGCAACTTTTTTTATAACAGGCTGCGACAAAGAAAAGCCCGTTATTGCATTTTCTAAAACGCCCTTTACAAAAGAAACCTTGTATAATACAACAAATGAATTCAAAGTGGGAGAGAGAATTTATTTTGCCGTTTATAACCCAAAACAGTTTAAAACCCGCCTTTTAAAGCTGCAAGTTTTTAAAAAAGAAAATGAAAAATCTGAATTTTGGGGCTATGAATATTTGTATAACAGAACCTTGGAATTAAAAAATAAAACAACATTTTCTGATTATGTTGTTATAAATAATACAGGTTTTTACATTTTTCAAATTTTTGATTTTACAGATTTTAAACAGCCTGTTGCGATTGGAATGGTGAAAGTTGAACAAAATTAAAAATTTTTTTGAAGACATTTTTTTATCTTTTAAAAACCATTTAACTTCATCTAAATACGTTGTTAAAGGTAAATGTAAAATGTGTGGCGAATGCTGCAAAAACATTCTTTTTTCAAATGAAAACGGCTATATAAAAAATGAAGACGATTTTAAAATAATGCAGAAAAACCATCTTATATACAGGTTTTTTTCTCCAAACGGAACCGTTCAAAATGAAGGGGAAGATCTAGATGGCACAATTTTATTTAAATGTAAATTTTTAAAAAATAACCGTTGTTCAATTTATCTTTTTCGCCCGATTTTTTGCCGTGATTACCCTTCAATTAATAAGAAATTTATTCAAATGGGGGGAACAACTTTAGATAATTGCGGGTTTAAATTTGAACCTGATAAAAAATTCATTGAATATTTAAAATAAAAAGCGGGGTTAAATTTCCCCGCTTTTAAGTTATTAATTTTGTTTTTTCTTATCACCCATAATTTCAGAATCTAACCTTAAAAATACGGGATGAATTTCTTCTTTTGTAATCAATTTGCCTTCTTTTACCATTAAATCTTCAATTTCTGAATATTTCATATTAACATCAATTTTAAGCTGTTTTGCCATATCTGATGCAATATTTGGGCAATAAGGTTCAATTAAAATTGCAACTTTTGCCATTAAATTCAAAATTGAATATAAGGTTTTGCCGCATTCAACCATATCGCCATTTTTAGCTAATGCCCAAGGTGCTTTATCGTTTACAAATTTATTGGCGCTATCAACAAGCTCAATAATTTTATTTGCAGCAAGAGCGGGTTCCATTTCATCAAAATATTTTAAAACAGAATCAATAGTTTCTTTTGTTTCATTTATAAGTTCATTATTAATGAATTCAGCTTTAATTTCACCATCAAAATATTTTACAAGCATATTTAAGGTTCTATTCAGCAAATTGCCCATATTGTTTGCAAGGTCTGCGTTTACTTTTTCTTTAAAGTCGTCGTCTGAATAGTTGCCGTCTTTGCCGTTAACTGCTGCTGTTACCATAAAATATCTTAGGGCATCAGGCTTTTCTAAATTGAAAGCTTCCATAACAGATTTTGGAGAAATAACATTTCCCGTTGATTTAGACATTTTGTTTTTATCAATCATAATCCAGCCATGGGCATATATGCTTTTTGGAAGTTCTAAATCAAGCGCCATTAAAATTGCAATCCAATAAATTGAATGGAATTTTAAAATGTCTTTTCCTATAATGTGGTAATTAACAGGCCAAAATTCTTTGTAATTTTCTTCGCTTTCTGAATTTACTTTGTAACCTAAGCCCGTAATATAGTTTGAAAGCGCGTCAATCCAAACATAAATAACTTGGCTTGGGTCAGATTTTACTTCAATTCCCCATTCAACATTTGTTTTTGCCCTTGAAACGGAAATATCTTCAATATTTTCCAATTGGTTTAAAACTTCTTGGGCTCTATAGCTTGGTTGAATAAAATTAGGGTTATTTTTAATATGGTTTATAATTTTATCTTTATATTTTGTCAGTTTAAAGAAATAATTTTCTTCCGATACAACTTCGGGCTTTTTGCCATGGATTGGGCAATTGCCTTCTTCATCCAAATCTTTTTCAGCTAAAAAGCACTCGCAGCCTGAACAATAAAGGCCTGTATATTTATGTTTATAAATATCGCCTTTTTCTAAAAGTTTTTCAAAAATATCTTGAACGGTTTTTTCGTGGTAATCATCTGTTGTTCTTATAAAATGCGAATAATTTATATCTAAAAGTTTCCAAGCTTCAATAAATGAATTTGCGTTTTTATCGCAAAGTTCTTTTGGTGTTATGTTTAATGTTTTTGCTGTTTTTTGAATTTTTATGCCATGTTCATCTGTTCCTGTTAAAAAGAAAGATTTTTCGCTTCTTTTTTTAAAGTGCCTGAAAATAACATCCGTAAAGATTTTTTCATATGCATGGCCAATATGCGGTTCGCCGTTTACATAATCTATTGCTGTTGTGATTGAAAATTTTTCCATAATTAATTACTCCAAATAAAAAAATTATAGCATAAAGCAAAAAATTATATTCATCGGTTTTGTTTACTGCATTAGATTTTTTTGAGGTTTTTTAATGAGAGCAGATAAAATTAATTCATATAATTATAAAAATTATTCAACTTTTGCAGCTGCAAATTCTCCTATTCAGGTACCTAAAAGCCAAGATGTTGTTTCTTTTTCAGGAAACGATAAAAAGCCTTCTTTAATAGACAGGTTTAAAAAATTTATTATTGAAGACATTGCACACCTAACTCCTGAAGCAGAAACCAGCGATGAAATTTCAGATATGGTTTATTCTTTGGATAAGCATTCAAAAAGATTGCAAAAAGATGCAAAATTGGAAGTGATTATATTAAAACAATATCTTGCAATTGGTGCTGAACATAATTATAAAGGCTATATCAACCTTGATGAAAAGAAGGGTAAAAAACTTCTTTTTGGCGAAATTGATGAAAAAACAGGGCTTCCAAGAGAAGTTAGTGTTGTTAATTTAAAAGGCGGTTTTAATGTAGTTGAAGCTTTTGAACTATACGACGGGCTTTCAAATTTTCAAAAGAAAGATTATTCAAATGAAGGATATGAGCTAATTTCAAATTATTTGGACGGAAAAATTATCTATCATTCTCAATTAGACAAAAATGACGGCACAATTCGTGAATTTGTTCCTTCTAAACAAGGGTTTTATTATTTCTTAGGCAAAAAAGATGAAAACGACAACCCAAAAGAAACGGTTGTTGAACTTGAACTTCATTATGATGATGCTATGCCATCTGCTGTAACAATTCAAAATGACGATAATGAATTAAACAGTTATGAATTTAACCCTAAAAAAAGAATGTGGCTTTTAAGGCAAGAATAGCTATTTTCCAATACAAAATTTATCAAAAATACTGTTTAAAATTTCATCGTTTATAACTTCACCCGTTATTTCACCAAGTGAAATTAAGGCTGTTTTTATATCTATTGAAATTAAATCTTGAAGTTCTTCGTTTTTTGCGCCTAAAAGCGCATTGTTTATTGCAATAAGCGCATTTTGAAGGCCTTCTTGCTGTCTTTGGTTTGTTGTAAATTCAATGTTATCAACATCAACGTCAATAACATTTTTATAAATTAATTCTTTTAATTCTTCAATGTTTTTGCCTGTTTTAGAACTTATTGGAAGCGCCCCTTTATAGGTTTTTTCATTAATATCTTGCTTTGTTGAAATTAAAATTGTTTTTTTGTTTTTGGCTAATTCAAAAATTTCTTCATCTTCGTTTGTTATGCCAACTGTTCCATCAAACAACAATAAAACAATGTCTGAATCTTCAATTGTTTCTTTTGCTTTATTGATGCCAATTTTTTCAACAGTATCAATTTTATTATCTTCTCTAATGCCTGCGGTGTCTGTTAAAGTGGCATTAATTCCATTAATATCAAAGCTTTCTGTTATTATATCTCTTGTTGTGCCTGCAATATCTGTTACAATTGCTCTTTTTAAATTTAAAAGTGCATTAAAAAGGGATGACTTACCCACATTCGGGCGGCCGACAACTGCAATTTTTATGCCTTCTCTTAAAATATTGTGTGATTTTGCACCTTTTAAAATATTTTCAATTTTTTCTTTTATTTTGGTTAATTTTTCTTCAATTAATTCATAAGGAACTTCTTGGACATCTTCGGGGAAATCTATTGAAGCTGTAATTTTAGCTAAAATTTCAATAATTTCATCTCTCATATTTTCAATTGCTTCTCTTAAGCTGCCTGAAAGATTCGAAGCATTTAATGAAGCAGATTTTACGCTTTTTGATTCAATTAATTCCAAAACGGCTTCTGCTTCAGATAAATCCATTTTGTGGTTTAAAAAAGCACGCTTTGTAAATTCGCCCTTGGTAGCAAGCCTTGCGCCATTTGTTAAAAGAAGATTTAAAATTTCTTTTAAAATAACGGGTGAGCCATGGGTTTGAATTTCAACAACATCTTCCCCTGTAAAACTTCTTGGTGATACAAAATATAAAACAATAACTTCATCTATTTTTTTATTTTCATTAATAATCCAGCCATGGTTAATTTTATTTGGAATTATTTCTTTGTTAAAAAATTTTTTAACAACATCTTTTGAAGTTTCCCCTGAAACTCTTATAATTCCAACGCCCCCTTTTGCCATTGGAGTTGCTATTGCGCAAATTGTATCAAAAAAGTTACTCATAATTGTAAATATTATCATGTTTATAATAAAATCAACAGTAACGATTAAAATTATTTAAAATGGAGAAATATAGAAAATATGGATTTTACAGCATTAACAATACAATTTTTAAAGCTTTTAGCTGATTTAGTCGGCAACTGGGGCGTTGCAATTATAATATTAACTTTAATTATAAGGTTTGCTCTTTGGCCTGCTAACGTTTCACAACAAAAATCCATGAAAACCATGCAAATGGTTCAGCCGAAAATTAAATTAATTCAGGAAAGATATAAATCTAACCCTGAAATGATGCAACAAAAAATGATGGAATTTTGGAAGGAAAACAAGGTAAACCCGATGGCTGGGTGTTTGCCTATGTTAATTCAACTTCCAATATTTATTCTTTTATATTCTGCCTTAATGAGCCCATATTTCATTGAACAAGCAGGCAATGCGGATTTTCTTTTTGTAAAAAGGTTAGATGCTACAATCAGAAGCAATGCTGGCTTATCAAACGACGGCAAATTCCAAGTTGAAAGATATGTAAGGCTGCAATCGGGCAAAGTTGCAAAAGTATTCTTAAAAGACGGCAAAATTTTAGATGACGTTAAAATTCAAAACCCGCAAAAAGCAGTTACCGTTCAAGGCGAAATTACCCCGGGGGAACCCATTGATCTTAAGCTTCAAATGGACAATTTAAACTTAAATTTTGCAACCTTGAACAATATTCAAAAGGTTGAAGTTAAAGTTTCAAATGCTCAAACAAGAGAAACTGAAAACGTTACGTTTAATAGAACAGGCGACATTTTAACGGCGCAAGTTCCAACAATTAAAGCTGTTGAAACTATTCACTATGATGTAATTTTCTTGCTTGTATTATTTGTTTTAACAATGGTTTTAATGCAAAAAGTTATGATGGCGCAAACAAAAACCCAAAACCAAGACCCCCAACAGGCAGCCATTCAAAAATCCATGACAACTGTCATGCCTGTAATGATAACAGTTACATTCCTTTTTGTTCCAATTCCTGCAGGCGTGTTATTATATCTTGTTACATCAAACATCTTCCAAATTGTTCAAACTGTTATAATCAACAAACAACTTGAAAAAGAAGACGAAAATAAAAAAGCAAATTCAGCGAAAGAAGCTGTAATTGACGCAAAAGTCATAGAAAGTAAATAGGTTGAATTATGGTAAAAGTATATGAAGGCAAATTAACTGCAAAACCAACAGATAAATTTTGCATAATAATTTCAAGATTTAATGATTTTATAGGCTCAAAACTTCTTCAAGGTGCAATGGATGCTTTTATTCGCCATGGGGTAAGCGAAGAAAACATTGATATTGTTTGGGTGCCGGGTGCCTTTGAAATTCCTTTAATGTGCAAAAAAATGGCAAAAAAAGGATATGGTGCAATAGTTGCCCTGGGCGCTATTATAAAAGGTTCAACACCGCATTTTGATTTTGTTGCAAATGAACTTTCAAAAGGTATTGCTTCAGTTTCATTATCAGAAGAAATTCCTGTTATATTTGGTGTTTTAACAACAGATAATATTGAACAAGCAATTGAACGTGCAGGCACAAAAGCTGGCAATAAAGGTTTTGATGCTGCAAAATCTGCAATTGAAGTTGTTAATTTAATTAGTGAATTATAATTTATTTAATTAAAATTATCTGCTATAATTTGCATATATATTTGGGGAAGATTATGGCTCTTGAATTATATCAATATTGGGCAATTGCAGGCTTTGTTTTTCTTTTTTCGCTTTTATTTTGGAAAAGAACATTGCCTATTGTTCTTGCAGGTTCTTTTTTGATGACATCCGCGGTTGCATTTAGGCTTCCTGATGTTGTTTTTGTTCAAGCGGTCTCTTTTTTCTTTTTTATTCCATTTATTTATTTTGCAATGAAACCCTATTTTAAAAATAAGGAGGCAGACAATGAACTCAAATAAAAGGCTTTTAATAGCAGATGATGATGACCAAATTAGAGATTTACTTGTCTTTGATATTCAATCATCAGGTTATATAGTTGATTCTGCTCAAGACGGTGAAATTGCGCTAAAAAAAGCGTTAGAAAATAATTATGACCTTATTATTTTAGATGTAATGATGCCAAAAATGACAGGCTATGAAGTTTGCAAAAATATAAGGCTTGTTAAACCCGATGTGCCTATTTTAATGCTAACTGCCAAAGGTTCAATTAAGGATAAAACAGAAGGTTTTGATGTTGGTGCGGATGATTACCTTGTAAAACCCTTTGAAATTCAGGAAGTTTTACTTAGAATTCGTGCGCTATTAAGAAGAAATGATAATAAAATTGAACAAAAAACAGAAAAAGAAATTTTAAGAGCAGGCGACATTGAAATTTTAGCAGATTCTCTGGAAGCCATTGTTGCAGGTAAAAAAGTTAAATTAACACCGACTGAGTTTGAAATTTTATATTGTCTTATGCAGCATTTGAATAAGCCTGTTTCTTTGGCTGTTTTATTGGATGAAGTTTGGGGCTATGGCTCTGATGAAGATGTTCGAATGGTAAGGGTTCATGTGGGCGGTTTAAGGCAAAAAATAGAAGAAGATTCAAGAAACCCCAAATATTTGCACACAGTGACAAATGTCGGCTATAAATTAACACCATTTGGGGGCTTAGAGGAAAATTGAAAAGGCTTAGAATTGTTCAGCAAATTTTAATTGTTATTTTATTTGCGGTTATTGTTCCTTTTGTTACAATCGGCCTTATTATTTCAAATGTTTCTCAACAATCGGTTCGCCGTGAATTAAACTATGGTGTAACCCAAATTTCAAGCTATATAGCAGATACTATTTCAAGTTTTATTAAAGCTTCAGATAATGAATTTGGCTATATTGCATCAGCCGTTCATGAAATTCCTTCTAAAACCTTAACCAATAAATATTTAAATGAAATTGAAAAGAAATCTGATAAATATAAGAATTTAAAAATTGTAAGGCTTAATAATCCTGAATACAATAAATATGAATTTAATCCAAATTCAAAATCTGTTTTATTGTTTGCAAAAATAGAAGGCAACCGCTTTTTATCAGGCGAGCTTTCTTTTAAGGGCTTAGAAAAATTAATTGGCGAAAGAGCCAATAATATGCTTCAAACTATTTTTGTTTTTGATGATGAAATGGCACTTGTGGCTGCAAACAGCCAAGATAAAAAAGCGCTTGAAGAAGTTATGAGGGCGTTGCCTAAAAATAGAAAACTGGATGAAGGGGTTTTATTTTCTAAAATTAAAAACCAGCCTTTAGCTTATTTTCAAATGCAAGAGCCTAATTGGGTTGTTGTTGTTATGACAAACCCATCTGTTACAAAAAACACAATAGATAGAGCAAGGGAAAAAATTATTTTAAGCCTTCTTGTTGCTGCTTTTTGCATATTTTTAACAGTGGGGCTTTATACATATTACCTTTACATTAATATAAGGCAATTATTTAAAGGCATTATTGCTATTTCAAAAGGAAGCTATGACAGGAAAATTCGCCTTTTAAAAAGCATTTTTACTCCCCATGAAATTGTTTTTTTGGAAAAAGAATTTAACTATATGACACAAAAAGTTTCTCAAACTTATTCCGAAATATCTGAAAAAAACCTTGAATTAAAAAGGTTAAATGAATATAGGGATTCTTTAGTTAGTGCAATTTCCCATGAGTTTAGAACCCCTCTGACAAGTATAATCGGCTATTCAAGCCGCCTTATGAGGCAAGATATTGTAATTGATGAAGATATGAAGATGAAATCGCTGCATATTATAAAACAGCAGGCTCAAAGGCTATCAAGAATGGTGGATGACCTTTTAACAATTCCTGATATTGAAAGCTTTCATCTTTCAATTAACCCTCAATTAATAGAATTGCCAAAGGTTTTGGAACTTTGTGTCGAATATTCAAATACAAAAAATGTTAAATTTGAAATTGAACAAGATGAAAAATTAAACCAAGTTTATGCTGATTATGACAGGTTAATTCAAATTATAATTAACCTTTGCGATAATGCTGTTAAATATAATCTTGATGAAACCCCAATTAAAATTTCAATTAAAAATACAGATGTCGGTGTTCAATTAAGAATTACAAATAAATCGGAAAATATTCCCCCTGAAATTTTAGAAAAACTTTATGATAAATTTATTCGCCTTGATTCTGATTTAACAAGAACAACAAGAGGAACAGGCCTTGGCCTTTATATTGTTAAAGGGCTATGTAATGCCATGAATATAAAAGTTAATATTGAAAATAAAGATGAAAGATTTTCTGTTATTTTAGATTTTATGAATAAGGAATATGATGAAGCCGTTTAATTTTATGGAAGAAGCTTTTATTGAGGCTAAAAAATCAAAGTCTGATATTCCTGTTGGCTGCATTATTGAACTTAATGGCGAAATTATTGCAAGGGCTCATAATGAAAAAGAATTAAATAATGACCCAACGGCGCACGCTGAAATTCTTGCAATTAAAATAGCTTCCAATAAGCTTAATTCTTGGCGGCTTTTAGGGTGTAATTTATATGTAACGCTTGAACCATGCCCGATGTGCGCTTGGGCAATTTTAAATTCAAGAATTAATGCCGTTTATTTTTCATCATATGATATAAAATATGGTGCAATAGGCTCTAAAATTAATTTATCTGATATTTCAAACCACAAAATAAAAGTTTATGGCGGCATTATGGAAGATTTTGGCGATAAGCTTTTAGATGATTATTTTAAAAATTTAAGAAAATAAAAAACGGGTGGCTTTTATACCACCCGTTTTATTATTGAAAGCCCGTTTCTTATTTAACCAATTCACCAACTGCTTTGAATACAGCCATTCTTTTTGCTGCATCAGCTTCTGCTTGTTTGTAGAGTTCTTCTGCAGCTTCAGGATTGGTTTTTGTAAGTGATTTATAACGTCCTTCAGATTTAATGAAGTCCATATAGCTTTCTTTGGGGTCTTTAGCATCCCAAGTAAATGGCGCTTCAGGGTTTGCAGGGTTGTATCTGTACAATGGGTAATAACCTGCTTCAACTGCACGTTTTTGTTCTGTTTGAGTTTTTGACATATCAATACCGTGAGCGATACAAGGAGCGTAAGCAAAGATGATTGAAGGACCATCATAGCTTTCAGCTTCTTGGAATGCTTTTAAGGTTTGCATTCTATCAGCACCCAAAGCAACAGATGCAACATAAACATAGCCATAGCTCATGCTCATTAAGCCCATATTTTTCTTATATGTCTTTTTGCCGCCTGTTGCAAATTTGGCAACGGCACCTGTTGGTGTTGATTTTGAAGCTTGACCGCCTGTATTTGAATATACTTCAGTATCAAGAACCAAAATGTTTACGTTTTTGTTTTGTGCTAAAACGTGGTCGATACCGCCGTAGCCGATGTCGTTTGCCCAGCCGTCACCACCAATAATCCAAACGGATTTATCTGTGAAGTAATCTTGAAGTTCTCTAACTTTTGCTAAATCAGGGCATCCGCAGTCTGCATATTTTGCAATAACTTTTTTAGCATTGTCTTGAGCTTTAATTGCTTCATCTGTTTTTGAATTGTCAAAGTGGCTCATAGCAGCTTCAAGTGCTTCTTTTAAGTCGGCAGGTGTTTTTTCGTTGTTCAAAACTTTTTCAACATATAATTTTAATGTATCTCTGTTTTGATCAACCGCTAATCTCATACCAAAACCAAATTCAGCGTTATCTTCAAAAAGTGAATTTGCCCAAGCGGGGCCTCTGCCTTCTTTTGTTTTTGTGTATGGAATTGTTGGGAATGTACCCGAATAAATTGATGAACAACCTGTTGCGTTAGCTACAATTGCATTTTCACCGAATAATTGTGAAACAAGTTTAACGTAAGGTGTTTCACCGCAGCCGGCACATGCACCTGAGAATTCAAACAACGGTTTTCTTAACATTGCACCTTTGATTGTTTTGGTTGTGTTTTTGCCCATAACGTTATCAGGCAATGAATCGAAGAATTTTTCATTTACAACTTCACAAGCTGCTTCTTCTTTTTCAATTGTTGACCATGTTAAAGCTTTTTTGTCAGGGTTTTTGTTTGCAGGACATTGATCTACACAAACGCCGCAACCTGTACAATCTTTGCAATAAACTTGAACTTTGAATTGTTCGCCGTCTCCCGGTCTTGCATTAATTGTTTTGAATGATTCAGGAGCATCTTTTAAGCTTTCAGGTGTTGCAAGTTTTGTTCTGATTGCTGCATGCGGGCAAGCTGATGCACAAATGCCGCATTGAATACAATTTTCAGGATTCCATTTTGGAACTCTCGGTGCAATACCTCTTTTTTCTAAGCAAGCTGTGCCTGTTGGGATAACGCCATCTACGCTCATAGCAGAAACAGGAATGTCGTCACCTTTTTGTCTCATAGATGGTTCAATAATTTTCTTAGCAAATTCATCTGCGTTATCAGGAATTAATTTGATTTCATCCGCAGCACAAACACCATCTAAGCTTGCAGGAACAGCAACTTCTTCTGTTGCGTTAACTGCAGCATCAATTAAGGCTAAGTTCATATTAACAACGTCATCACCTTTTTTCTTAAAGGTTTTCTTTGTCATTTCTCTCATGCCCTCTAACGCTTGTTCAAAAGGAATGATGCCTGAAACTTTGAAGTATGCAACCATCATAACTGTGTTTGCACCTTTGCCTCTTAACCCCGGTTGTTGTTCGATTAATTTTTCAGCATCAACATTATAGAATTTAATTTTCTTATCTATAATTGTTTTTTGCATATCGCGTGTTAAGTGAGCAAATGCTTCTTCTTTTGAATAGGGGCTATTTAATAAGAATGTGCCGCCTTCTTTAATACCTTTTAATAAATCATATCTTCCGATGTATGCATGAGCAGAGCATGAAACAAAATCGGGAGCTGTGATAAGGTATGTTGATTTAATTTGTTTATCGCCAAATCTTAAGTGTGAAACGGTAACACCGAATGATTTTTTAGAATCATATGCAAAGTATGCTTGAGCATCTTTGTTTGTATATTGACCGATAATTTTAATTGAGTTTTTATTTGCACCAACCGTACCGTCTGAACCTAAGCCCCAGAACATGCAGTTTGTTGTGCCTTTTGGTTCTGTTACAATGTGTTCTTCAATTTTTAAAGATTTGTTTGTAACGTCATCTTCAATACCAACGGTAAAGCCGTGGAAACCATTATTTTCAAGGTGTTTGTAAATTGCAAGAACCATTGAAGGTGTAAATTCTTTTGAGCTTAAACCATATCTGCCGCCAATTACTCTAACGTCTTTATTGTCTAATGCTGCAACAACGTCTAAGTATAAAGGTTCGCCGATTGAACCGGGTTCTTTTGTTCTGTCTAAAACAGCAATACGTTTTGTTGTTTTTGGTAATGCTGCATTGAAGCGTTTAACATCAAAAGGTCTATACAATCTGACTTTAACTAAACCGTATTTTGTGCCTCTTGTTTCATTTAAGTATTCAATTGTTTCTTCAATTGTTTCGCAAGATGAACCAATTGCAACTATGATATCTGTTGCATCAGGTGTACCAACGTAATCAAACGGGTGATATTGTCTGCCTGTAACTTTTGCAACTTTATCCATATATTCTTGAACAATGTCAGGAACCATTTCATAGTATTTGTTAACTGTTTCTCTTCCTTGGAAGTAAACGTCTGTGTTTTGAGCACCAACTTTACAAATAGGAGCTTCAGGTCTCATTGCTCTTTGTCTGAATTCTTCAATGTATTTTGGTTCAACTAAGCTTGCAATATCTTCATAAGAAATTTCTTCAATTTTATGAACTTCATGAGATGTTCTGAAGCCATCAAAGAATTGAAGGAAAGGAACTTTTGCTTTGTAAGTTGAAAGGTGAGCAACAAGTGCCATATCCATTTCTTCTTGAACTGAATTAGCAGCTAACATTGCATAACCTGTGTTACGGCAACCCATAACGTCTGTGTGGTCACCAAAAATTGCTAATGATTGAGCAGCTAATGCACGAGCTGAAACGTGAATAACGTGCGGAAGCATTTCGCCTGCTGCTTTGTGCATTACGGGAATCATTAACAATAAGCCTTGTGATGCTGTATATGTAGAAGTTAGGGCACCTGCAGCCAAAGAACCATGAACAGCACCTGCTGCACCTGCTTCAGATTGCATTTCGGCAACTTTTACCTCTTTGCCCCAAATATTTTTCTTTCCTTGTGATGCCCACTCATCAACCCATTCGCCCATCGTTGAAGATGGTGTAATAGGATAAATGGCAGACACTTCACTTAAGGCATATGCCACATGCGCTGCGGCATAATTACCGTCAACAGTGATAGTTTTTTGCATATTTAATGACCTCCATTCAAATTACACTATTCTATGCTATCAATAATATAATAATGTAATTAAAAAACAGTCTGATTACAAGTTTATAATTAAATTTCTTGCACATTTTTTAATGGTTTTGTAAAATTATCTTAGCAATTTTTATTTTTTACTTGTTTTATAGTAATGTCGACAAAATTTGGAGGTTTTCAATGTCTATCGCTGCTTCACTTGCCGCTCAATCTGCAATTATGAGAGCAAACCAAGCTGAAATGGCTGCAATTAGAGCAAGCCAAGCTCAACAAAGCTTAATTAATTCAGGCGGCGATTTTAACTCCATAGCAAGAAAAGAAGCCCAAATTGAAGCTGAAAAATTAAGAGCGGAAACTCAAGCTAAAGTTTCAAGGGCTCAAGCAAAAGCTCTAAAAAATAAAAGCAAAAGAAATAAACTTGATGTAATGGCTTAAAATTACATTTCTAACCTTGATTCTAATGCCCTTATAAGGGTTAGTTCGTCTGTATATTCAAGCTCAGAACCCAATGGAATGCCATAAGCTATTCTTGAAACTTTAATTCCAAACGGTTTTAAAAGTTTTGATAAATAAAGGGCTGTTGCTTCACCTTCAACAGAAGGGTTAAGGGCTAAAATGATTTCTTTAATGTTTTCTTTATGCACCCTATTTAAAAGTTCTTTAACTTTGATATCTTCCGGCCCAATACCATCTATTGGGGAAATAAGCCCTTGCAAAACGTGGTATAAACCGTTATATTCATTGGTTTTTTCAATTGCAATTAAATCTTTTGCTTCACTAACCACACAAATTGTTTCTTTATTTCTTGAAATTGAAGAACAAATTTCACAAGGGTCTGAACTTGAAATATTAAAACAATTTGAACAATATTTAATTGTGGTTTTTGCTTCAACCATGGCATTTGCAAAATTTTCAACTTCTGATTTATCCATTTTTAAAATGTGCAAAGCCAGCCTTTGCGCTGTTTTTGGGCCGATTGAAGGAAGTTTTTGAAAATATTCTATTAATTTTTGTAAGGGCTTAGTGTATTCCATTTTTAACCTTTAATTAAAACAACCCAGGAATGCTGATGCCGCCTGTAACAGATTTCATTTTGTTTTCCATTAAAGCAGCCGCTTCGCTTGTTGCGTTCATAATTGCTTGCGTAATTAAATCTTCAAGCATTTCAACTGTTTCATCGTCAACACTATCAGGGTTTTCAGGGTTAATTGCAGCTTTAGTTAATTTAATTTTTTTAAATTTAATTTGGCCGTTCATTGTAACTTCAACAGCGCCGCCGTTTGATTTTGCCGTTACTTCAGAATTTGCAAGTTCATCTTGAACTTCTTTTAATCTTTTCTGCATTTTTTGTGCTTGCTGCATCATTTGAATCATATTCATATTTTTTATTTCCCCCTCTTTAAAAAATTTATGTCGTTTATCTATTATGCTATAATTCTAATTATAATGCAAAGTAAAACTTACCTACAACATTGTTTATCAAAAAGGGGTCAACTTTCAAGGTGGCCGGCTTCTTTAATGCCATTAAACGTTTATATAGCGCCTTTTAGGTGGTATAAATCTTTAGGGCAGTTTGAAGGCGAAAAATATAACAATATGGTCATGCAAGCTTTTAATATGTGGCAATCGCATTTAGGGGGCATGGTTATTTTTAATTTTGTTTCCAATTTGAATGATTCTCACATAAATGTTGAATGGCGAAGAGTTGAAAGAAAATCTTTAGGGCATTGCCAATTTAATTATGATGAACTTGGCAGATATTATTCTGCAGAAGTAAACATTGGTTTATCAGACGGCATTATTCATAAAAGATATATGGATGAAAATGAAGTTTTTCACACAATTATCCATGAAGTCGGGCATTCAATAGGTTTGGGACATTCTCCAAATATTGAAGATATTATGTACACACCGCACCAATATGGAAGAACGGTAATTACAAAAAATGATATTTTAACAGCAAGGTTTTTATATAAGTTTGATGTTGGAAAAACACCACAAGAAATTTTAAACCAATATTCCCAATTCCCTGCTAAAAACCTTGACCATTTGGTTAGCCTTTTATTGGGTGAAAAATCCGAATTCGGGAAAACAATGGATGGGCTTAGAAATCCTTCGGGCAAAGACTTAATTCAAGAAAACGCAAATATAGGCGAATTAAAAAAATATTTAATGCAAATTAATAACATTAAATTTAATTTTAATAAAAAAGATTAACTATTTTACATCCACAATGGTAACGCCGTCTCCCCCTTCAACGTCTTCGCCTGCTCTATATTTTAAAACGTAAGGGGAATCATTCAGATAATCTCTTATTGCTTTTTTAAGAGCACCTGTGCCATGGCCATGGATTATTGTAAATTCATGGATATTTTTTTGCATTGCTTTATCTAAATGCTGTTCAATTGAATCAAGTGCTTCTTCAACTCTCATGCCTCTTAAATCAAGCCTTGGAGAAAAGCTTGCACTTGAGTGAAAATCATCAAAAGAAACATTTAATTTTTTTAATTGTTTTGAAACTTTTTTATCTGTTTTTGCAAGTTTAGATTTATGAATTTTGGATTTTATAAGCCCGATTTGAATTTCAACCATATCTTTTGAATCGGGCATTGATTTTAAAATTGCAGGCTGGTTAATTCCAACAACCAAAACATTTTGCCCGATTTTAATTTCATTCCAATCAAGGGGCGGATATTTGCCTGAAAGTTCATCTTCATCTTTTGAAAATTCTGCCCTTATTTCATTTTCAAGTTTAGCAAGCCTTGCATAGCTTCTTCTTACTATTTTTTCGGTTTTTTCTTTTCTTAATTCGTTTAAAGTTTCTTTAATTTCTTCTCTTGCAGCTTCTAAATTAGATTGGTATTTTTTCTTAAAAGATTCAAGAGTTTTTTTCTTTTTCTCTTTAATTTCTTTTAATTTTTCAGATAGTTCTTCTTCTTTTTTAACTGTTATATTTTTTGTTTCTTCAATTTTTTTGGTGTGGTTTAAAAGCTCTTGGTGTGTTTCTTGAATTTTATTAAAAATTTTAGAATCGGGGTTTGAATTTTTGTTTAAAAATTCCCTTGCATTTAAGATAATTTCATCTTTTAAATTGCAATTTTTTGCAATGTCTATTGCATAAGAGCTTCCGGCTAAACCTATAATTAATTTATAGGTAGGCTTCATTGTTACATTATCAAATTCAACCGAAGCGTTTTTAAAATCTTTATTTTGATATTCTAAAATTTTTAATTCACCCAAATGTGTTGTTGAAATTGTTAAAACGTCTTTTGAATTTAGATATTCAATAATGCTTCTTGCTAGTGCTGCGCCTTCTTCAGGGTCGGTTCCTGCGCCAAGTTCATCAAATAAAACAAGGTCATTTTTTGTAACATTTTCTATAATGTAGGCTATATTTTTAATGTGGGCTGAAAATGTTGATAGAGATTGAGTTATATCTTGCCTCTCTTCAATATCAGAATAAACATTTTCAAATGGGTAAATTTCACCGTAAGAACAAGGGCAGTGCATGCCAAGTTTTGCCATTAAGCAAATTAGCCCGACCGTTTTTAATGTTACAGTTTTACCCCCTGTGTTTGAACCTGTAATTAAAAGAGATTTAAAATTTTCACCTAATTCAAAATCATTTTTAACCAAATTTTCTTTATTTCTGATGAGGGGGTGAAACATTGAATGCAATTTTATAATTTTTTTATCAGTTATAATTGCAGGGGTTGAATTTGTTTTAATTGAATATTTTGCTTTTGCAAAAATTAAATCTGCTTCTTTTATTGAATTATAGGATGTTTTAAGTTCATTTTTAATTTTGTGAAATTCACTTGATAATTCTGCAATAATTTTTTCAATTTCAGCTTCAATTTTGCATTCTATTGTTCTTATTTTGTTATTTATATTAACTAAAATTTCAGGTTCTATAAAAAATGTTTGATTGCTGGCTGAAACGTCATGGACAATGCCTTTAACTTTTGACTTATCCGTTGCTTTTACTTGAAAACAGGTTCTTCCCATTCTCTCTGTTACGATTGTATCTTGAAGATATGATGTAAAAGTAGAATCTTTTAATAAATTATCAATTGCATTTTTAAGGTTTTGAACTTGCGCTTTCAATGATGTTCTTAAATTTAAAAGTTCAATTGTTGCATCATCTTTAATATTATAATTTTGATCAAAAACGGAAGCAATTTTTTCTTCAAGTTCCCTATCAATAAAAAGGTTTTCTGTAAATTTTTCATTTAAAAGGGCGGCTTCTTTATTATTTAATAAAAATGTTCTTAATTTTCTTGATGAAATTAACATTTTTGTTAAATCGATGATGTTATTAATTGAAATTATTGCATTTGTTAAGATTTTGTCGGGGTCTATTGCAAAATCAACAGGCATGGAATTAATTCCATTGTTGTCTAAAATAGTTTTTGCTTCTGTTGTTAAATTAATTTCTTTTTCTATTTTTTCTTTTTTGGAATATGGAACTAAATTAAGCGCCATTTCTTTTGCAGGGCTTGTTATGGCGCAATCAGAAAGTTCAGATAAAATTTTATCTAATTCAAGAGATGTTAAATATTTATAATTTGGTGATTGGTTTTGCATAAAACTATTCTACATTAAAAGAAGTATAATTTATTCAATTTATTAAGGAAGTTGACATGCGAAAACGATATATTGTGTAATAGGAAAGTGACACTATCCTTTGTTAAGGTTTAAAAAGCATATATGCACATCAAAAGGTTAGAAATAGATAACTTTAAATCTTTTGCAAACAAAACAGAAATCCCTTTTTTGACAGGGTTTACCGCTATTGCGGGTATAAACGGTTCGGGCAAAAGTAACATTATAGATAGCGTTTTATTTGCTTTGGGCTTATCATCCGCTCGTGCATTAAGGTCTGAAAAAGGTGTTGCAGATTTAATTTCAACCCATAATAAAAGAGGAGAAGCTTCCGTTAAAGTTGTTTTTGACCTTGATGATGAAGCAGGAACAGAAATTTCTTTTGCAAGAAAGGTTAAAAAAACAAGCCAAGGGTATCAAAGTACATATTATATAAATGACAAACCCCAAACCTTAACACAAGTGCACAACGAGCTTGAAAAATATCAAATAACCCCAAACAGCAACAATATTATCATGCAAGGCGATGTTATCAGCCTTGTTAATTGTTCATCAAACGAAAGAAGAAAATTTATTGATGAAGTAGCAGGCACTGCCGATTTTGACCGCAAAATCGAGATGGCAACAAATGAGCTTAATGCTGTTGAAGAAAGGGTTCAAAATTCAAACCTTATTTTGGGCGAAATTACAAACAGGGTTGAACAGTTAAAAGAAGAAAGAGAAGTTGCTCTTAAATATAGAGAATTAAAAGAAAGCAAAGACCAGCTTGAGAGCCAAATAACGGTTGTTAAATATTTTGATTTCAAAAGAATTTTAGATATGGTTCATCAAAATATTTTGGAAGCTCAAAAAAATAAAAAACTTAAAGAAAAGGAATCAACAGAACTTGATTCTGTTTTGGCAGCTAAAAAACAAGAATATGACGAAATTTGCGCTAAGGTGAAAGCGCAAGGCGAAGATAAACAGCTTGAAGTTAAGCGCCAAGCGGAAGAAAAGAAAGGTGAAATTCAAAGGAAGAAAGATTCCATAATTCACACAGATAAAGTTATTTTCCAAAACAATAAAACAATTGAAAATTCAAAAAACGGCATTGAAGATTTTAATTCCAAAAAACAAGTTTCAGTTGATGCAATTAAGGAAAAAGAAGTTCAAAAAGCTGAACTTGAAAAAACTTTAGATGAACAAAAGAAAAAATTAAATAAAATTTTAGAAGAAGTAACAGGTTTAAATAAAACTGCAGATACTTATATTGAAAAACGTGCAAATTTAAGAAAAGAGCTTGATTTAGTTAAAGATGAAGAAACAAACATTGTTAAAGATAAAGTTTCTTTTGAATCAAGGCTCGAATTTTTAAATAATGAACTAAATTCTGCAATTAAAAGCAAAGAAGGTTTGTTATCAGCGCAAAAAACATTTAATGATGATAAAGACCGCTTAGAACTTCTGATTGAAAAATTATCTAAAGAAATGGAAGATATGAAGCTATTACAGAAGCTTACTTTTGATTCTTTGGATAAAGCAAAAAATGAAATCAATGATGTTATGTATAACATTCAGCTTTCAAATAAGAAAATTTCAGAATTAGAAGCAAATAAGCGTGCCTTTAAAACATTTGGTCTTGGCGCAGGCGTTGAAACCATTATGCAATCTAATTTAAAAGGGGTTCATGCCCCCTTGTTGCAATTGGCTGATGTTGATGCTGAATATACTGATGCAATTAATGAAGCATTGGGCGGCAGAGCAAGATTTGTTATTGTTGAAAACGAACACGTGGCATCTCAAGCAATTGAAATTTTAAAATCTCAAGGAAGAGACAGAGCAACATTTTTGCCTTTAAATAAGTTAAAACCGGCACCATCTAAATTGCCGCTTCCAAAAGAAAAAGGCGTTATTGATTTTGCCATTAACTTAATGGATTTTGATGATAAATATATAGATGCATTTTATTTTGCCCTTGGTGAAACTTTAGTTGTTGATAATATGGAAACAGCTAAAAAATTAATGGGTAAGTATAGAATTGTTACCTTAGATGGTGAAATTTTTGAAAAATCAGGTGCAATAACAGGCGGTGCAAAAAGAAAAAACCAAATGACATTTGGCAAAATGGATGATAAAGAATTAGAAACCTTTAAAACCCGCTTAATTGAATTTGAAAAAACGTATCAAGAATTGTTAAAAAGAAAAGATGAGCTTGAGCGCAAGCTAGATAAAATCAGAAACGATTTTTCAAATGCTTCAAATTCTTATAACGGTGCAAAAATTGAGCTTAATGCCCTAGTTCAAAACAATTCAAAATCTAATGAAATTTTAGATAATTTGAATAAAAAAATATCTGAAATTGAACCAGAGATTAAAACTCTTAATTCAAAACTGGATAAGCTTGAAGAAAAACACGTTAACATTTTAGATAAAATATCAAAATTAACTGATGAAATTAAAGAAGTTGAAAAATTTATCGATGAAGGCGAGTTAAACAAGCTTAAAGACCTTACAAAAGGCGTTGAAGATGAAATTAAACAAACCGAAAAAAGCATTTTAAATGTTGAAAACGAAATTTTAAGAGATAATCAAAACATCATTTTCTATGACAAAATGATTGAGCAAAAAGAAATTGATATTAATAAATTGCAGCAGGATAACATTAACCTAAAAGCTGATAAAGAAAAATTTGAAGCAGAAATTAAGGTTTTAGAAAAAGATTTGGCAGATCTTGAAGCTCAAATAATTGAACTTGGTAAGAATTTGGTTGAACTTCAAAACTTAAGGCAAAATATTCAAGATGACCTTTTAAAAGCTCAAAATAGCAAAAATTTAATTCAAAATGAAATTGAAAGAATTGTTGAACAAATTGAATCTTCAAAAGTTAGAAGAGCTGAAATTGAACCGCAATTTAAAGAGGTTCATGATGAATTAAAAGAAAAAGGTGTTGATGTTAATTCAATTGAGCCATCTTCCATGTCAACAGATGAAATCACATCTAAAATTCAAAAGCTTCAAAAGAAAATGGACGAATTGGGCCTTGTTAATATGAGGGCTATCGATGCTTATGAAGAAGTTATTTCAAGGCAAAATGAATTAAAAGAAAAGCTTGATACTTTAGAAAAAGAAAAACAAGAAATTCAAAACAGAATGACAGGCTATGAAAACCTGAAAAAAGAAACATTCCTAAATACATTTAATGCCGTAAACGGTTACTTTATGGAAATTTTTGCCGATTTAACAGATGGCTCGGGAAGGCTTATATTAGAAAATCCTGATAATCCTTTCTTGGGCGGTTTAACTGTTGAAGGGCAGCAAAAGAACAAGAAAAACCAAAAGTTAGCAGGCATGAGCGGCGGTGAAAAAACATTAATGGCGCTATCTTTGGTGTTTGCCGTTCAAAGATATTTGCCGGCACCGTTTTACGCGCTTGATGAAGTTGATGCCGCATTGGATGGCTTTAACGTAGAGCGCATTGCAAGAATGATTTCCGCACAATCAAAGAAAACTCAATTTGTTGTAATTAGCCAAAGGTCGCAGATGATTGAATCTGCCGATAGAATGATTGGCGTTACACAAAAAGATAAGGGCGTTACAAAAATAAGCGGCGTCAAACTTCAAAAAGAAGAAACCAAGGAGGCGGCACTTGCCGGTTAATAAGTGAACAACGCAATTAATTTTTATGGCGATAATAAAGATAGTGTTAAACAATTTATAAAAGAGTCAGGCGGCTATCAGACACTTGGCGGCAATTTTGAATATGAAATGATTACTTCATTTTCAAACGCTACAAAAAGCCCCGTTGATGCTATTGAAATTATTGTAGATATGGCAAAAACAGGAAAAATAGACCCTTGGAATATTGATATTGTTAAAGTTTATGATGAATATATGAAAAAATTGGCAGAACTTAACGCCCAAAACAATTTAAAATTTGTTGGCCGTGCGTTTTTGTTCGCTTCAATTTTATTGAATTTAAAATCAAAGGTTTTAAACGGCATCAGTTTAGCAGATTTTGAACCTGAACCTGAAATTGATGATGATTATATTGATGATCTTATGGATGGAGATTATGATGCTGAACAATTAAAATTGCCATCTAATAATGTTATTTCTTTTGATGAAGTTCTTCAAAGAAGAACAAGTGTTAAATTAACTCGTTCTCGCGCAATTACATTGAATGATTTGATTCGCCACTTGGAATTTTATGAACAATTGGAAAAGAAAAAAACAATCAAAAACCAAATTGAAAGAAACCATAACAGAACAAAAAACTATTCAAAATTAACCACAACAGATATTTTGGATATGGCCCAGGATGAATATATTGAAGAACTTGTTGACAAAATGGACCAAAACTTAACAAAAATTTTGGAAAGAGAAGAAAAAATTGAACTTTCTAATTTAAAAGTTATTGGTTTTTCAAAGCCTGCTGCCTACATTGCAATTTTATACCTTTGTTCAAGGGGCAAATATGATATTGAACAAAAAGAATTTTATGGTGACCTTTTTGTAAGGCTTCCAATTAAAAGTGAAGAAAATTCGGAAGTTGAGGTTATTGCCCAATGATAGAAAATTTAAAGTCGAAAGTAGAAGCTGTTCTCTTTGTTACTGCAAAAGCAATGCAGCCAATTGAAATATCTGAAATATTAAAAGTTCCTGTTGAAGATGTTGAATCTGCCCTTTTGGATTTAATGTTTGATTATTCATCAAGAGAAGGTGCTCTTGAAATTGATGATGAAGATGGCTATATAATCCAAGTTAAAGCGGAACACTTAGATATTGTTGAAAAACTTTGCCCTGTTGACCTTAAACCTGCTGTTGTGAAAACTTTAACTGTTATTGCGCTAAAAGAGCCCATAAGGCAAACAGAGTTAAAAGAATTAAGATCAAATGCTTATGAACACATTCAAGAATTAATTGAAAAGGGGCTTATATCTAGAACCAAAGATAAAAACGGCCGTTCATTCAATTTAAAAACTACGCCTAAATTTGCAGAATATTTTAAATTAAAAGGCGATGCCAAAACTCTTGCAAAGCTTTTGGATACAACAAAAGAACTTAAAGATATGTAATATTTTGGCAATTTTTATTAAAAGAATTTTTTTATTTATCTATCGGAAGAATTTGGAGAATTATATCGATGGATAAAATTATGATGGTTGGAGTTAATGACATTTCAAAAGGAAACTTTTCCTTTGATAACTTTAAAACCAAAGATATTGAAGAAGATACGGGAATTTTTGATTTAAAATTTGAACCATCATCTTTTGGCGGAAAAGATTTTCATAATAATAACTCTACATCTATTTTTGATGATTGGGATTCATAATTTTTAATTTTCTTGTTTAAAATTTTCCCTTGACGTAAAATATATTTGAATGTCAGGGGGTAGCTTTATGGAACTTGCCAATATAATTAAAAATATTGAAACAAAAGAAATTTTAAACTATAAAAACGTCGATATTAAAGGAATTTCATATAATTCAAACACAATAAAAAGCCATGAAATTTTTGTTTGCCTTAAAGGCGAACATGTTGATGGCCATCAATTTGCACAAATGGCCTTTGAAAAAGGCGCTGTTGCTATTATGGCAGAAAAGCCTTTAAACATTGAAATTCCGCAGTTAATTGTAGATTCAACTCAGCAAAAAATTGCAGATTTAGCCGCTTGTTTTTATCATAATCCTTCAAAATCATTAAATTTAATTGGAATTACAGGCACAAACGGCAAAACAACCGTTACTCATTTGGTTCAAAAAATATTTGAACATGAAAATAAAAAATGCGCTCTTATTGGAACTTTAGGCTATAAGCTTCAATCTAATTCAGATTATTTGGAAGCAAAACACACAACGCCGCAGGCACCTGAATTGCAATTAACTTTATCTAAAATTTTGGCGTCTGATATAAATAATGTTGTTATGGAAGTTTCATCCCATGCACTTGAACAATTCAGAGTTAGAAATGCTGAATTCAAAGGCGCTGCTTTTACAAACCTTACGCAAGATCATCTTGATTTTCATATTACAATGGAAAATTATTTTAACGCTAAAGCAAAGCTTTTTTCCAATCTTAAAAAAGGCGCATATGCCGTTATAAATAACGATGACAAATATGCCAAAAAGTTTATTCAAAAAGTTCCTGAAGGCGTTAATGTTTTAACTTATGGCGTTAAAAACGATTCAAAATTAATGGCAAAAAACATTGTATTTACATCTCGTGGCGTTTCTTTTGATTGCTGCTACAATGGTGAGCAAGTTGAAATAAAATTAATGCTAAACGGTATGTTTAGCGTTTATAATGCACTTTGCGCTATTGGTGTAGGCTTAATGTCAGATATTTCTTTAAATTCATGCAAGGATGCTCTTGAAGCTACAAAATCTGTTGCAGGGCGTTTTGAAATTGTTCACAATGAACCTATGGTTATTGTAGATTACGCTCACACGCCTGATGGCTTAGAAAATATTCTTCGTGCCGCAAGAGAATTAACCCCCAAAGATGCTGAACTTATTTGTATGTTTGGCTGCGGCGGCGACAGGGATGCTACAAAAAGGCCAAAAATGGGAAATATTGCACAATCCTTGAGCGATAAAATTGTTGTAACATCAGACAACCCAAGGTCTGAAGACCCTCAGCAAATAATAACGGATATTTTATCGGGCTTAAAATTAATTAATCCTAAAACCGTTTTTGTTGAACCTGACAGGCACCTTGCAATTGAACTTTTAAAGAAAATTTCATCTAAAAATGATGTTATTATTCTTGCAGGCAAAGGCCATGAGGATTATCAAATTTTAAAAGACAGAACAATTCACTTTGATGATAGAGAAGAAGTTCAAAAAGTTTTCTCATAAAATATTATTAATTTTGTTAAAACTCTTTTAAAACTTTGATTGTTGTATTAAAATAATCTTGTAAGCTTGCAATAATCGGATTTTTTACATGCAAAATTCACAAGAAAAGCTCATAATACAAAGCGGCGTTCCCTTAACAGGTGAAGTCAGCATTTCAGGTGCAAAAAATGCTGTTTTAAAACTTATGGCAGCAGCACTTTTGCCTTGTGATATTTCTGTTATTAAAAATGTTCCTGAATTATCCGATGTTGAAATAATGACGGATGTTTTATCCGAACTTGGCGCTATTGTTCATTATGATAAGGTTAACGGCGTTTTAACAATAGATTCAAGAAATATTACAAGTTGTGTTGCATCCGATATTTTTGTTTCGAAAATGAGAGCTTCTTTTGTTGTTTTGGGGCCTTTAGTTGGCAGAATGAGAGAAGCTTGTGTTGCAATGCCGGGCGGCTGCCAAATTGGTGAGAGAAGGGTTAATTTTCACATCAAAGGCTTGCAAGCAATGGGCTGCCAGTGCGATATTAAAGACGGTTACGTTTATGCGGTTGCAAAAGAATTAAAAGGTGCTGATATTTGTTTTGATATTCCATCGGTTGGCGCAACTGAAAATATTATGATGGCTTCAGTTTTGGCAGATGGTGTTACTGTTATTCAAAATGCTGCTCAAGAACCTGAAATTGTTGACCTTGCGAACTTCTTAAACGCTATGGGCGCAAAAATTGAAGGTGCCGGCACAAACCAAATTGTAGTAACAGGTGTTAAACAAAATGAACTCCACGGGGTAGAACACGCTACAATTCCTGATAGAATTGAAGCCGGAACTTATATATCTGCAATTATTGCAACAAAAGGCCATGCTTATATTAAAAATGTTTATCCAAACCATTTAACAATTTTTACGGGCAAATTGCTTGAGATGGGTGCAAAAATTAAACTTGTTGAACCTCACGTGATGGAAGTTTCTGCTGACAGAAGGCTTGATGCTATGAACTTTATTACTCAGCCATACCCGGGGTTCCCAACAGACCTTCAAGCTCTTGCCATGACATTATTGTCCACAGCAAACGGTATTTCTGTTGTAACTGAAAGTTTGTATGAAAACAGATTTATGCACATAAACGAATTATGGCGAATGGGTGCAAATATAAGACAAAGCAATAACCACGCAATAATTAAAGGTGTTGATTATTTAGTGGGCACTGAAGTTATGTGTACGGATTTAAGAGCAGGTGCTGCTTTAGTGGTTGCGGCATTGATGGCAAAGGGTGAATCTGTTATAAAAGCACTTCATCATATTGATAGAGGCTATGAAAAGTTTACCGCAAAATTAAGCGGTTTGGGCGCAAAAATCATGAGAGTTCCAATTGATTTTCAACCTGATGAAAATATGTTTAATGAACAATCTGAATTTGTTAATGTAAAGGGTTAGTATGACGGAAGAAAAAAAATATAAAAGATGGTATGATTATGACCCATTGTTATTGCAAGTGGTTGACCTTTTGAGGGAATACCCCGATGAATTGAAAAACCAAGCTGAAATTTTTTTAAAAAAAGTTGAAGAAAGAGTTTCTAAAGATGCAATAGACAGGTTTTATTCCATTGTAAAGCCCATGATTAAGGGCAACCGTTGGTATGACCATGACCCCACTCTTTCTTTAACAATTGAGCTATTAAGGGTTGTACCAAGAGATATTCAAAGGCAAGCTGCAAACAATTTTATACAAATTTTGCAAACTCACGGCGTAAACGTGGAAAAAGCGGAATAATTTTCTTAAGAAATTTTATTCTTTCAAATTTTTTCCGTCTTTCTTTTGCAAGAATTTTTTGCGTGTAATTTGTTTTTTTATTGTTTATTATTTCTTCTTTGGTGCGCTCAATTTTTTCTTTTATTAAATTCATTAAATTTAATTCATTTTTGTAATCTTCGTCGCAAATTATCATTGCTTCTGTTATAAATTTGCTTTCTTTGTCGCATTCGTTATCGATATAGCTTGAAATTTCGTTTTGCATTCTTAATTTTTTTTCAATTTCTATAAAAACTTTTCTAAGCTCATTTTTTCTTTTTAAAATAACCGAATATTTTTCCATGCATTTTGGGCAATTTCTTAAGTGTATGGCAACTCTTGCCATATCGCTTCTTTTAAGGTCAAAATTAATGTACCTTATTAAATATTTATTAATTTCACTGCAATTCAAATTGCCTTTTAACATTTTTAATGCTCCATATAAGGTTTTATATATTCTTTTAGCTGGCATCTTGCCCTTGCGATTCTAGATTTTACCGTTCCTACATTTGTTTTTGTGATTTTTGCAATTTCATCATAAGTTAGCCCTTCAAATTCGCGCATAATTATTGCAAGCTTATATTGTTCAGGCAATTTTAAAATTGAATTTTTAATAACTGTTATAAGTTCAGAATTAATGCAGTTTTCAATGGGTTCTTTTTGCTTTTCGCAAATTGCATCATCTAAAATTTTTTCTGCCGTTTCAGAATTTGCGCAATTTTTATTTTTCTTATTTTTTCTTAAATGGTCGTAATAGCTTCTTATTGCAATTTTATTTATCCAGCTTTTAAATGAAGCTGCATCTTTTAAATTTTTTATGTTTTTTGCTATTTTCAAAAGTGCTTCTTGCACAATATCTGATAATTCGCATTCATCTTTTGTAAGGCAATAAAGCGATAAATAAATTAATTTTTCGCTTTTTAAAAGAAGTTTTTTCAAGCTTTCTTTATTGTTATTTTTGGCTTCTTTAATTAAAAGTTCAATGTCATCTGTTTCTTGTTTCATAATAAAAAGATATTTTAAATATCAATTTTGTAAACTATACAATGAAACATAATCAATCAGCTATATAATGTTTTTTTAAATAAAAGTATTGTTTAATAAGAATTGCACCGGATATTATCGCTGCAATTAAAATGCCTGCTGCTAAACCAAGCCAAAAACCTTCTAAAATAATGTTATATTTATATGCTAAAACAAGCCCCATGGGAATACTTACAAGTGCATAGCTTAAAAACATTATAATTAAAATTTGCACAGTTTGCTTCAACCCTCTTAAGGCACCGACACAAACCGCTTGAATGCCGTCAAAAGTTACAAACCCTGCAACAATAAGCATAATGGATGCGCCTGTTTTTATAACTTCAATGTCTTTAGAAAAAATTCTCATTACGGGTTCTTTGTAAGCCAAATAGAAAATAACCGTTATAATTGCATAAATTAAGATGAATATAAAAGAGGTCAGAGTGTATTTTTTAATATCTTGAATGTTTTTGCTGCCGTTTGCATAGCCCACTTTAACGGATAATGCGCTTGAAATTGAAAACGGTATCATATAACTTAAGCTTGTAATTGAAATTATTATATTATGGCAAGCTGCATAAAGAGGGTCAAATTTGCCTACAAAAACAGCTACAAAATTAAAACCTAAAAATTCAATAAACATAGCGCCTGCAATTGGCAGCCCTATTTTAATTAAATCTTTTGCATAGCGCTTAATATTATCAAATCGGCTTCTTTTTAAAAAGCCCATGCAATATATAAATACTGTTGCTGCAAGCAATGTTCTAACCGTTAAACTTGCAATAGCAAGCCCTATTGTTCCCATTGAAGGAATAAAACCGTAGCCAAAAGTGAAAATGAAATTGAGCGCAAGATTTATAACAACACACAAGCCCATCATTACGTTTGGAAAAAGAACAATTTCATGGGATTGTAAAAATTCTTTTAAGGCAGAATATAAAAATATTCCAAATATTGAAAAGGTTGAAATTTTAAGGTAATCAATTGTGCCTTGAATAATTTCATTTGATAAACCTATTTTGTAAACCAATGGAATAACAAGCCAAAGAAGGCTGAAAAATATTATTGCAAGAACTTGAGAGAAAACAATTGTAACCCCAAAAAGCTTTTTAACAGGTTTTCTTTCCCCTCTGTAATTTGATAATACTGGAGTAACTGCTGCGCAAAGCCCAATCCCGGGGATAATAAATGTCATAAAAATAGCGCTTGCAACGCTTATTGCAGCAAGAGTATTTGTGTTAAAATGCCCTGCTACGTAAACATCTCCTATATTTATAAGCATTTGGCCTATATTGCCCGCTAAAATTGGCAGGGCAAGTATTAAAAGCTCTTTTAAATATTTTTTAAAGGTTAAAAAATCCATTTTAAAACATAAGCTCCGGATTTAATCTGTTGTCTTTATCGAAAAGTTCTTTTATTTTTTTCATATAGTAGTAACTTGTTTTATCAAGTGCCATATCAAGATATTCTTTTTTTTCTGAACCTATTCCATGCTCGCCTGATAGTGTGCCGTTCATTTCAACAGCAAGTTCAAAAAGCCTGTCTTTTACTTTTTTAAATTTTGCCATTTCTTCGCTGTCAGAAAAATCCAGAGCAAAGTTTGGGTGAATGTTTCCATCGCCCGCATGGCCCATAATGCAAACAGTTATGTTGTTTTCTTCGCATATTTTTTTAATTTCTTTTATTAAAGGAACAATGTTATTTCTTGGCACAACAACATCTTCCGTTACAACATTTGGCTTTAATTTGGCGGTGCATGCAAAAGCGCTTCTTCTTGCGTTCCAAATTTTTTCATTTTCTTTTTCATTTGTTGCTTGAATTATTTTATCTGCATTAGAATTAATTAAAACTTCTTTTAATTTTTCATTTTTCTTTTGAATTTCATCTAAATTGCCGTCCAGTTCAATTAAAAGCATGGCATCATATGAAAGCCAGCCTGATGGGTTAAATTTTTCAATTGTTTCAATTGTGTTTCTGTCTAATAAATCAATTGTGCTTGGCATAAGAAGCGAATTTATTATGTTATTCACGCCAATTGCAGCTTCTTCTAAATTGTTGAAATAAGCCATTGTAACAAGCGTGGTTTCAGGCTTTGGAATTAACTTTAGGGTTGCTTTCGTAATAATTCCCAATGTGCCTTCGGAGCCTACAAATAATTGCGTTAAATTATAGCCCGTTACATTTTTTGCAACATTTTTGCCTGTTTGCATTATTGAGCCGTCTGCTAAAACCACTTCTAAGTTTAAAATGTAATCTTTTGTAGTGCCATATTTAAAAGCTCTTGCGCCGCCTGAAGATAAGGAAATTGCACCCCCTATGGTTGACACCTTAAGGTTTGACGGGTCAGGCGGAAAAAACAAACCAAAACGGCCAACCTCACTTTGAAGTTGACCGACGATAACACCGGATTCCACTATTGCTGTTAAATTTTCTTTATTAATTTCAAGAATTTTATTCATTTTGCTAAAGTGAATTACAACACTGCCATCTGTCGGCTTGCAGCCTGATGTGTGGCAGGTGCCTGCACCTCTTGAAATTATTTTTAAATTGTTTTTATTGCAAATTCTTACAATTTTTTGAACATCTTCTGTTGATTTTGGCAGTGCAACCAGAAGGGGAAGAATTACATCCTCTTTCATTGGCGCCGTATCAAAGGCGTATGGATATACATCTGCCTTTTCATACAGAATTTCAATGTTCGCTTTTTTAAACTCATCGATTATATTCATAAAACCGATTATAGTTTAAACAAGCATGAATTACTAATCAGACTTTACGAAATCAATTTGATTGCGCCCGATTGAATATCTTGTGAGCAAGCTTGGTCTAATGAATCATATTCAGCTCTTGCTGCTTCCAATTGGGTTTCAACTTGTTCTTGTTCTAATTGTAATTGAGTTTCTGCTTGGTTTATTGAATCTTGCATTGCAGATTCTTTTGCAGTGAACAATGAATTTTGAATCATTTGGTTATACATTAAAGATAATTGTTCTTGTTGCAATGCTTGGTTGTATTGATTCAAAGCAGCTGTGTCTGTTGCACCTTGATATGTGCCTGCTAATGTTGATGTGTTATTTGAATAAGTTTGTTGCAAGCTTGCAAGTGCGTTTGTTTTTTCAACGCCAAGTGCTTGCTGTGCGTAAGATGACGAATCGTACATAGATTGGAGTTCTTGGCTTATGTTTACAAGCCTTTGTTCCAAGTTGTTGATTCTTTGTTTGAGCGTCATCTTTCTAAGTGATAATGCTGCCCAGCCCATAGTGTGTTCTCCTTTTTCCTTTTCTTGTGGTGTTTTATCGTTTTGTTATCGTGTTATACTAAACTAATCGTACTTGATTGAATATCTTGTGAACAAGCTTCATCTAATTGTTCAAGTTCGGCTCTTGCCGCTTCTAATTGAGTTTCTACTTGTTCTTGTTCAAGTTCTACATATGTTTGTTTGTTGTTTACCTGATCTTGCAAAGCTTGTTCTTTTTGTGTAAATACAGAATCAATCACCATTTTGTTGTACATATAATCAAGTTGTGATTGCTGCATTTGCGCTTGATATTGTATCAATGATGCAGGATCGCTTGCATTTCCGCTTGATACAAAATCCGATATATTGTTCAAACTGCCGGAGTAGTTATTCATAAGAGATGTATAAGCTTCTTGTTTTTCAAGACCGATAGCCCTCTCGGTATATGCCGAGCTGTTGGCTAATGTTTGTTGTTCCTGACTCAAATGAAGTAATCTGTTTTCCAGTTGTGATACCCTTTGAGTCAAGACCATTTTTCTGAGTGACAGTGTAACCCAGCCCATTGGTCTTTACTCCAATCTTTCTTAAGTCTCTCTTTTATAACTTTGTAATCTCTCGTACATGTATATAAAAAAAATATACTTTTTAAAATTGCCTTTTTAGTTTCTTAATATTAAGAAATGTAACATTATATATAAAATATGAAATTCGTATATATTAAATGTTTTTATATTAGTGTAAGAAAAAACTACTAAAACCCTTACTACGACACTAAAAACACGAATTCTATAAAAGCCGCTACTATGGCTTTGGGACTTATGGAGAAAAAGGCATTAATCGCAATTTATTAATTGCGATTTTTCTTTATGTATATATTTTGATATAATTTGTATATGAAAAATATAATTTGCTTTTCAGGAAAACAATATTCAGGTAAAGACACGGCAGCTAAGCTTATTTTAGATGCCTTTCCTAATTTTATTCGAATTGGAATTGCAGATGCCATAAAAATTGAATATGGCAAAAGAAATAATCTTACATTTGATGAAATTGAAGCGAATAAAGGAAAATACAGAACGGACTTAATTGAGCTTGGAAATGAAGGCAGAAGCATTCATCCTGATTTTTGGTTAAATAAAATTATTGAACAAGATATAAACGTTATTGTGCCTGATGTCAGGTTAATTCATGAAGCGGAAGTTTTTAAGGCTGCAGGTGCTATTTTAATTAGAGTTGAAGCAAGTTTTGAAACAAGAAATAAACGTGGAATAATTACCAATACAAATGACCTAACAGAAGTTGAACTTGATAATTACAAGGGCTTTGACTATATTTTAAACAACGACGGCGATTATGAGGAATTAAAAAAGAATATTTTGCCTTTGGTTGATTTTTTAAAGAAAAAAATTAATCAGCTTCACTAAAACAGTTTGTAATGTGGTTAATAAATTCAATTACTTGAGTAAAATATTCAAGGCTGCATTCGCCGTTAACAACAATATCTGAAAAGCTTTTAGCAGGTTTTATATATTTTTCGCCTGCTTTTTCAACATAATCCCAATGTTTATAAGCGTTTTCTTTATCTTGGTTTCTTTCAGAGGCTCTGTCTAAAAACCTTTTTCTTCTTGTTTTTCTTGTTGTTTCAACATAAATTTTAATATCGAACAAACTTTTAACGGGTTCAAACATTGTTGCCATGCCTTCAATAACAACAATTTTGTTTGTTTTTACATCAATTGCATTTAAAACAGAAACCCCTGTGCCATTTGTTAAATATTTTGGCGCTTTAATATCTTTGCCGTTTTTAAGGTTATAGGCATGTTCTGCCAGAAGCTCAAGCCTAAAGTTTTCGGGCGCATCTACATCATGGCCGTTGTCTCTTAAATTGTCAAAAGTGCCGTATTTTTTAATTAAATCTGAAATATCTCTAAAATAGTTATCGGCATTAATTATTGTTATTGGCATATTAAATTTTGTTATAATTTTTTGAATTTCGCTGCAAATTGAAGATTTGCCCGAAGCAGATTCGCCTGTAATGCCAATTAAAATTTTCATATTGGGGTAATTAACCAAGCGGTTCAAAAAATTAGGGATAAAATCATTCTTAACTTCTAAAAATAAATGTTCGTCATTTTTCTTGTCGAAATTTAAAACTTGTTTGAATTTTGTTTGAAGGTAAAACGCTAAAAATTCTCTGCCAATTTTTGTATCAAAATTTGGCTTTTGAAGCTTTTGATTATTATTCTTTATATCATATGTTTCAATTAAAGCGTTCATTATGAATTTAATAATACTCCTGAATAAATTTGTTTGCCATTTTATCCATCAGTTTGTAAACACTTTTTAATGTAATTTCAAAATTAATATTTTTGGCGCTTTCTTTAGCGGTTAAAATTAAGCTCATATAAGGAATTTCTTTTTCTTTTAAATAAATTTTAAAGCTTTCTCTCATCCTTCTTTTAATTTTATTTCTTACAACCGCTCTTTTATCAGTTTTTTTGCTTACCACAAAGCCAATTTTTGGTTCATAATCAGATTCAGGTTTGTTTTTTCCTGCGAATAAAACAAAAAACTCATCAGACACAACTCTGTTTTGACAGTATGTTGCCTTGAATGATGAGTTTGTTTTTAATCTGTTTTTTTTATTAAGCACGGTTCTTTGCAACAATAGCTACTTTATGACGACCTTTAGCGCGGCGTCTGTTGATAGTTTTTTGTCCTTCAGGAGTTGCCATTCTTGCTCTGAAACCTGAAACTTTTTGTCTTTTTCTTTTTGTGCCTTCTAATGTGCGACGCATTATATTTACTCCTTGATGTTGATTTTTACTACAGTATTTATTATGATAAATTAGACAAAAACTGCTGTCAAGTTTATATAAGGAGTGAAGCATTATGGCAAATAATCTTGGTTTTATCGGTTTTGGAAAAATGGCTTCGGCTATATGCAAGGGTGTTATTAATTCAGGCTTTATTAAGCCTTCTGATATATATGCGTATGATGTTAATTTTGAGCATTTAAAAGAAATTTCTAATGAACTTAAAATTAACCCTGTTTCAGATGTTAAGACATTGGTAAAAAATGTTTCAAACATTTTGGTTGCAACAAAACCTTTTGTTATTGATGATGTTTTATCAAATTTAGAAAATGTTGCCGATGATAAACTTATTATTTCAATTTTAGCAGGCATTACAATTCAAAAATATGAAGATAACCTGCCAAATTCAAGAATTATTCGTGTTATGCCAAACACCCCTGCTATGGTAAATGAAGGAATGAGCGTTGTTTGCAGGGGAAATAAATCAACGGATGATGACCTTCAATTTGTTTTAGATTTATTTTCAAAATTAGGTTCTGCAATTTCATTGGATGAAACTCAAATTAACGCTGTAACTGCTGTTTCAGGCTCAGGCCCCGCTTTTTATTATTATATTATTGATAAAATTGCGCGTGCAGGCGAAGTTTTGGGGCTTGATTATAAAGTTGCGCTTAAATTGTCTGCCCAAACCGCCTTGGGTGCCGCTAAAATGATTATGGAAACAAACAAAACGCCTGATGAATTAATTACGGCGGTAACCACTCCAAATGGCACAACGGCTGAAGGAAACAAGGTTTTAAATGAATCTGATATTGAAAAAGTTCTTTTTGAAACCGTTGAAAAAACCTGTGCAAGAGCAATTGAACTTGGCAAGGGGAAATAGTTTCAATTAAAAATGCGCCTGAATTAAAGGCGCATTTTATTTTTTATTTTTACTAGTGCTTTTTAGCTCTTGACAGTGCGTAGTCTACATTGTCTAATTTATCACGTTGGGCGCCGAACATGATTTTTTCGGCATCTTCAAGCGTTTTTACTGTTATATAACCGTTTTCGCCATCTGAACGAGGAGTTTTGCCTGTTTCTATACAATGCAAGAAATGCTGGCATTCCAGTTTTAATGGTTCAATTTCAATGTAATCGGGAATTTCTATATTTTGCTGACCGGGTTTTGAATTATCAAAAACAATTAACTTGTGTTCGGGCAAAGTGTCATCCAAAACAGCGCTTGCTTTATCTCCCCTTACCATTAATTTTACATATTTTTGGGGGTGAATCCAGCTGTCTGAAATTTGTGCTATAACGCCATTTTTATATTTAATTGTAATGTGTGTTATATCGAAAATATTGTTTCCATCGGTTGAAGCGCCTGTTGCTGCAATAACTTTTTCAGGTTCAGAGCCTATAACATAAGATGTCATTGAAACGTCATGGGGTGCTAAATCCCACATAACGCTTCTGTCATTTTTAAAGTAGTTAATATTTAATCTGTCTGATTGAACGTATTTAATGTTTCCTAAAACCCCTTCTTCAATAAGCATTTTTAAACGGTTAACCGCAGGGTGATACAAAAGAAGGTGCCCAACCATTAAGATTAAGCCTTTTTTATCTGCAAGTTCTTTTAATTTTAAAGCTTCATCCGCTTTAATTGAAATAGGCTTTTCTACATAAACATGCTTGCCATGCTCTAAGGCCAGTTTTACAAGGTTAAAATGAGTGTGGCTTGGAGTTATTACGCAAACCGCTTTAATGTTTTTATTGTTAATAATTTCGTTAAAATCTTTTGTTGTGTTTGTTCCGGGGTAATCTTCCCTAATTTTTCTTAAAGTTTCATCATCAAGGTCGCAAACTGTGTTTAGGGCGTTTAAACTGTAAAAATTTCTTACAATGTTTTTTCCCCAAATTCCGCAACCTATAACTCCAACATATTTAGTTTCGTTTGTCATTTTAAAACTTCCTTGAATTCCATTGTATATGGGCAGTTTGCCTTCTTTTATTCTATATAAAAAAACGTATTAGTCAAATAATCAAAAACTTTTTCTTGAATACCTTCTATTATTTGTTATTATCATTTTATGGAAAGAAAAGCAAAAGTTCAGGGGTTTAATGTTAATTTAATGAGCTTTGATGATGTTATCAAGGCGCTTGTTTGTGCAATTAATGATGAAAAAAACCTTCATGTTGTTACAATTAACCCTGAAATTATTCAAAATGCAAAGAAAAATTTTGAACTTAAACAAATAATTAATGATGCAGAAATTGTTACACCTGACGGTGTCGGAATAAAAATTGCTCTCAAAATGAAAGGAATTAAGCAAGAACAAGTTACAGGCGTTGATTTATCTAAAAAAATGCTTGAAATTGCCGCAGATGAAAAATTTAAAGTTGCACTTGTTGGTGCTAAACCTGAAATTTTAGAGCTTGTTGTTCAAAATTTGAAAAATAAATATGAAAATATTGATATTGTTTATTCTCATGACGGTTATTTCAGCGATTTTGACCCAATAATTAAAGATGTAATTAATTCAGGCGCAAAATTTTTGCTCTGCGCAATGGGTTCTCCCAAACAAGAATTTTTTATATCCGAATTAAAAAAACAAGCAAAAGGAATCGTTATGATTGGTGTTGGCGGTACTTTTGATGTTTTATCCGGAAAGGTTCAATTGGCACCTGAAATTTACAGAAAACTTGGTTTAGAATGGCTTTATAGAACAATAAAACAGCCTGAAAGATTTAAAAGAATATTTCCGACTTTGCCAATATTCTTTTTTCAAAGTATAATTGATAGTGTGATAAACAAGGATTAGTGCAAGTAAAGGGTTGCTTTTTTAAGTATGATAATTTTAAAAGATGTTATAAAACAGTATAAAAATAAGCCCGCTTTGTATAATGTTAACCTTCACATAAAACCGGGGGAATTTGTTTTCTTAACGGGGCCTTCGGGTGCCGGAAAATCAACATTAATGAAGCTTTTATATATGGAAGAAAAACCAACTAGGGGGCAAGTTATAATTGGCGGCATAAACATTGCAAACTTGCACCCAAACAAAATTCCAAACCTAAGAAGGTGCATGGGGATTGTTTTTCAAGATTTTAAACTTCTTCAAAATCACACAGTTTATGACAACATTGCCTATGTTATAAGAACTTTGGGAATTTCTTCCCGTGAAATTGAAGCAAGGGTTTATGGCGCGCTTAAGGTGGTTGGTTTAGAGCATAAAGCTAAATCAAAGCCATCTGAATTATCAGGCGGTGAACAGCAAAGAGTTTCAATTGCACGTGCCATTGTAAACGGCCCGCCATTATTAATTGCAGATGAACCCACAGGAAATCTTGACCCTAAAAACTCTATGGAAGTTATGGAAATTTTAGATCAGGTTAACCAAAGGGGCATTACCATTTTAGTTTCAACCCATGACCACACAATGGTTGATTATTTTAGAAAAAGGGTAATTACATTGTGCGACGGTCAAATTGTTAAAGACGTACAGGCAGGTACTTATGGCTAACGGACAAACAAGAAACAGAATAAAACAAAAAGTTAAATCTCATATTCCAAAAGATTGGCTGACAGATGTTAGAATTATGTATCGCATGTTGATTGAAACCTTTAAAGGTATTCAACAAACAGGGCTTATAAATATTGCAATTGTAACTACAATGGCTGCAATTTTAACAATATTCGGCGCACTTTTCAGGTCATCTCTTTCTTTGCAAAGCATTGTAAATGAACTTGGCGGAACACTTCAAATTTCAGCATATCTTGCTCCAAATGCAGATAGCAGCGCTGTTATTTCAAGAATTAAAAAAATCGAACATGTTAAGGAAGTTAAGTTTATATCAAAACAAAAAGCATGGGCTGATCTTAAAAATGAAATTGATGTGCCCGATGTTGAAAATCCGCTTCCTGACACTTTGCATGTGAAAGTGGATATGATTAACAATCTGGATGATGTTCTTGTTCGAGTTAAGCATGTTGATGGTGTTTCAGACACAGGCTATGCAAAAGACTGGGTTAAAAAATTCCAAACATTAAACAAAGTTTCTCACACGGTTACTTTCCTTGTTGTTATTGTGGCTTGCTTGTTAACGATAACAATTATAAATAATACAATTCAGCTTGTAATACAATCAAGAAAAGAAGAAATTGAAATTATGCGCCTTATGGGTGTTTCTAATTGGTATATTAAATTTCCGCTTGTTTTGCAAGGGGCAATTTATGGCTTTTTGGGCGCAATAATTGCAATATTTCCTATAAATGTTGTGCAAGGGTATTTGTATAAGGTGCATGAATTTTTCATGATTCCTTCTTTTCTTTTTGCTCAACAAATTGTTATACTGTCTGTTCTTGCTGTCGGCATTATTTTTTCTGCAGGCGGCAGCTTGATGTGTATTAAAAAGCATTTGAAAGTTTAGTTTATGCAAAAAGAATTTGTGAACAATTCAATTGAACAGGATTTTTTGGGCTGTTTGCCTGAATTGCCGCCTGTTATGGCTAAGTTTATTGAACTTACCCGTGAATTGAACATTTCAAAAAATTCTTATGCGAATATTTTATTAGCTGACCCCCTGCTTTCATCAAGAATTTTTACCTATATTAATCAGGTTTTAAACCCTTCAAAATCAGGGTATATTTCTGTTAATAAGGGTGTTTCTTTAATGGGGCTGCACAAATTTAAAAATGTTGTATTGGCATTTTCTTTGTTCCCTGTTTTTCAAGAAGCAGAATGTGTTGAATTATTCAAATATTCCTTATTAACCGCTTATTATTCAAAAGATATTGCAGCGCAATTTAAACTTATTAACCCCCATGATGCTTTTTTATTGGGTTTTTTGCATGATATAGGCAAAATTGCAATGAAAAATAAATTTGGCTCAAAATATTTGATAACTTCAATTGAAGACAGAAACGAAGTAAAAATTTATACTCAAGAAGAAGAAGTTGCCGAATTTGGATATTGCCATGCTGATATCAGCGAATATATTTGCAGATGTTGGAATTTGCCCATTGTTGTGACAGATTCAATCAGGTATCATCATTTTCCACTGGATGCAATGCTTCCTCAAGCTGCTTCAATTATTTATTTAGCAGATATTTTAGCGCATAAAAATAATAAATTAACAATAGAAAGCCAAAAAGTTTTTCAATATATGCAGCTTTCAAAAACACAAATTATGCCGTATTCAATGGGAAGCATGAAAAAATTAATTCCTTATTATGAAATTTTGGATATTAATTAAAAAGCCCGATTTGCCCGTTTTTGTTTATATTTTTAATCCCTAAGTGGTTATATGCAACGTCTGTTACCATTCTGCCCCTTTGTGTGCGCTTTAAAAAGCCCGATTGCAAGAGATAAGGTTCAATAACATCTTCTATTGTTCTTATATCTTCGCCAAGCGCAACAGCTAAGGTTTCAATTCCAACAGGGCCGCCATCATAATTATTTATTATTAATTTTAAAAGTTCTCTGTCTGTTGTATCAAGCCCTTTTTCATCAATGTTGAGAGCATTTAGGGCGTCATTTGCATCTTTTTTTGTAATTGTGCCGTTCCCTTTAACAAGCGCCCAATCGCCTGCACGTTTAATTAACCTGTTTGCAATCCTTGGTGTTTGGCGGCTTCTTTTGGCAATTTCAAGTGCGCCTTCTTCATCTATTTTAAGATTAAGTATTTTGGCGCTTCTTTTTACAACTTGTTTTAATTCATCAATTGTATAAAATTCAAGCCTGTGAATTACACCAAACCTGTCTCTTAGGGGGCCTGATAGCGCCCCTGCTTTTGTTGTTGCACCAATAAGAGTGAATTTTTGCAGTGGAACTCGCATTGTTTTAACGGTTTGGCTTTTTCCTGTTGTAAGGTCGAGCGTGAAATCTTCCATTGCAGGATATAAAATTTCTTCCGCTATTTTATTTAAACGGTGAATTTCATCTATAAAAAGAATTTCGCCCTCTTTTAAGCTCATTAAAATGCCTATTATATCTCTTGGGCGCTCCAGTGCCGGGGCTGAAGTTATTTTTATATTAACTTTGCATTCATTTGCCACAATGTTTGCTAATGTCGTTTTCCCAAGCCCTGGGGGGCCATATAATAAAATGTGGTCTAATTGAACATTTCTTTTTTTAGCAGCTTCAATTGTAATTTTTAAGGTTTCTTTAATTGAAGTTTGCCCAATATAATCGTCAAAAGTTTTTGGACGAATATTTTTATCATAGGAGCGGTCAAATTCAATTTCAGCCGCCTCAAATTCCAGTGGTTTTTGAAGCGGCTTGAAATTTTCTTTATTATTCTTGTTGTCGTTGTCGTTTAAAATCATTTATCTTAAAAATCTTAAATAAATATAGATGGTGCTCATTAATAATGAAACTAATGTTATTGTAACACCATATTTTAAATATTCCATAAATGAAATTTTAAAGCCGTCTTTGTTTGCGGTTTCACAAACAATAACATTTGCCGCAGCACCAATTATTGTCATGTTGCCGCCTAAGCATGCGCCTAATGATAAACACCACCATAGAGGGCGAGTATACTCAGCACCTTCAATTGTTTGAATAGTTGCAAGCATTGGCGCCATTGTTGCGGTGTACGGAATATTATCAATAATTCCCGATAAAATACCTGAAGCCCAAAGGATAATCATTGCCATAATTTCTTTTGAACCGTTTGCAACATCAAGCAGCCATTTTGCCATTAAATCTATACCGCCGGAAGCTTCTAGACCACCAATAATTATAAATAAACCAATGAAGAAGAAAATTGTATTCCATTCAACATCCATTAAAATTTTGTGCGGTTTTTCAAAAATTAATAAGAAGCTGGCACCCATCATTGCAACAAGATATGTTGGAATGTGTGTGATATCGTGAGTTACAAAGCCTAAAATTACAAGTGCCAAAACAATTACTGAGCGAATTGCAAGAGTTTTGCTTGTAATTGAATTTGAATTATCAATTTGTGCAACTTCTGCCATTTTTTCAGGCGTGCTTTTCAATTGTTTTCTGAATACAAAAATCATAATAGCAATTGCTACAAGCATTATGGCAACAACAATGCCCGTTAATTCTTTTACAAAATCCATAAAAGAAAAGCCTGCTGCAGAACCTATAATAATGTTTGGAGGGTCACCAATTAAGGTTGATGTGCCGCCTATATTTGAACACAAAATTTCTGTTATTAAAAAAGGAATCGGGTTAACATCCAGTTTTTTGCAAGCTGCAAACGTAACAGGCATAACAAGAATAACTGTTGTAACGTTATCTAAAAATGCACTTGCAACTGCCGTGAAAACAGCAAGAGCAAATAAAACAAGTTTTGGTTTGCCTTTTGTTAATTTTAAAATTTCATTTGCAAGCCATCTGAATACGCCTGAACTTGCTGAAATGTGAACTATAATCATCATTGAAACCAAAAGGAAAATTACGTTGAAATCAATGTAATTTGCAAAATAATGAACTAAATCATCGGGTTTTTTGTCTGATGATAATAAACCCAAAAATAAAGTTAATGACGCGCCTAAAAGCGCAACTGTTACTTTTGAAATTTTTTCCCATGCAATAAAAATGTATGCGACTACTAAAATTATTGCGCTTGCCATAACGGCATTTTGCTGAATAAACGCATGTAGTGTTTCCACTTGTCCTCCCTATAAAATTAAACTAATCAGTTTAATTTTAACGGGGTGAATTTTTTTTGTCAAAAAAAAGGAACGGAATGAAACCGTTCCTTTTGTTTTATTAACTAAGTATTGATTATGCTGCTTCTTTTTCTTCTTTTTCTTCGTCATCAGCTTCTTCGTTTTCAGCGCCTTCAGCACCTACAACTGCTGCTTGTTCATCTTCAGCTTCAACTTCTTCAGCTTCTTTAGCTTCAGCTGCTTCAGTTTCTTTAATGATTGATTGAGCTGCTGCTGCACCTTGTGTTTCAGCGAATTCGTGGATTGTTGCAACTAATTCTTCATCTAAGCCTAATAATTCTGTCAAGCTTTCGAATTGAGCTTCATATTCTGTTAATTTTGCTTCATATTCTTCGATGAATTTATCGATATCTGCTGTAATTTGGCCTCTTTCAGCATCGCCTTCGATGTTTTCAGCATCTTCAGCACCTGCTGCACCGTCTACTGTTAAGTTGTTTGGGTTTTCATCTGTGAATGTATAGTTTTCCAGTAAGTATTCAGCTGAATCTAATGTTGAATAGCCTTCGTATGTATCATCGCCAACTGAGATGTCGAAGTTGCCGAGAAGTGTTTGGCCGTTTTCAGCAACTGCGCCTTCACCTGCTTCAGCGTAGCTATTTAAGTTAACATTTACATCTTCGCCGCCGAATGCTTCTTCAATTGATTTTAATTCTTGGTTGCCGTTAGCGTCTTTAACAAGAACCATAACGCCTGCGTCATTCAATTCTTCGTTTGTTACATCGCCTGAGCCGTCACCATCAAGAGCAACCATTTCATCAAAGAAGTTTTCTGAGCCTAAGAATTCTGAGAAGTTTGAAAGTTCGCCGTTGCCATCTTTATCAACTACAAATTCAAATGTTGTGCCATCTTCATTTTTGAAGCCGATAGGGTCGCAAGGATTGCAGTTTGCTGCTTCTTCTGCTGCTTTTTCTTGTTCTTCGATAACTTTGTCAAGGTTTGCCATTTCTGTGTCTAACATTTTCATTTGGCCGTTGATTACGCCGAGTTCGCTTAATAATGAATCCATTGTAACCATTTTTGTATTTGTAACAACTAAATCTGATAAAATTGCTGACATTTCTTCGTCAAATCCGCCTTCTTGAAGACCTGCTTGGATGTTAGCTTGAAGGTCGCTCATTTTAACGTCTTTGCCTGCTTCTTTATCTTTTTTGAATTGTTCGATTTGTGTTGAAACTAATTCTTTAACTCTTTCTTGTTCTTCTTCTGTTATTTCTTTTTGAGCATCAATTGCTTCATCTAATGATTTTTTGATTTCTTCACTTAACTTTTCAACAGTTTCTTTAATTGTTTCAGCTGATGTGTTGAGCGCATCCCATTGTGCTTGAAGTTCAGCTTTCTTTTCTTTGTTAGCATCTAAGTCTGCGTCATCTGCTGTTGTTGCTTCGGTTGTTTGAGCTTCATCTGCACCTTTGATTGTTGCGTTTAATTCGCCTGCGAGTGTTTGGATGTCTGCGTCTGTTAAACCTTTGCCGTCAACTTGATATGTATCACCATCTGCTTCTGTAAATGTTAAAATATCATCTTCAAAAGAAATTTCAACGCCGCCGTTATTGCCGATTGTGTTGCCGTTAGCGTTTGTCCAAGTTGTATACTGTGTAGCGATAGAATCAATAGTCATAACCAATACCTTTCATTTATCTAAGTCACTGATGTATATATAAAGTATATACAGAATATTGAATTTCAAGATTAATGATTTTTGTTACATTTCTTTACAATAAACCTTGTAAACTAGATGACAAGATAACTTCACGAATTTTCTTTTTGTGATATTATCTATATAAATATAATAGATATGATTAGAATGAGGATTTTACCATGGGCGTTGTTGACGTATTGCTTAAAATTTTTAAAGACCCGAATGACAGAAAAATTAAAAAGGTTATGCCCATTGTTAACCATATTAACAATTTAGAACCTGAATTTGCAGCATTAACAGATGAAGAACTAAAGGCAAAAACGGCTGAATTTAAAAAGATTTTATCTGAAAGAGAAACATCAACTGATTATAAAACTGATTTGGCGCTTGAAAAAGCTGCATTAGATAAAATTTTGCCCGAAGCTTTTGCGACTGTGAGAGAAGCAGGTAAAAGAGTTTTAAACATGCGCCATTTTGATGTTCAATTAATTGGCGGCATTTTTCTTCATGAAGGTCATATTGCAGAAATGAGAACAGGTGAAGGTAAAACCCTTGTTGCAACATTGCCTGCTTATTTGAATGCGCTAACAGGAAAAGGCGTTCATATTATTACGGTTAACGATTACCTTGCAAAACGTGACCGTGATTGGATGGGTAAAATTTTTGAATTTTTGGGGTTAACTGTTGGAGTTATTTTGTCTTCCGCAGGCGGATATGACTTTGAAGAAAAGAAAAAAGCCTATGAATGCGATATAACTTATGGCACAAACAATGAATTCGGCTTTGATTATTTAAGAGATAATATGGCAAAATCTTTGGATATGTTGGTTCAAAGGCCTTATAACTATGCAATTATTGATGAAGTTGACAGCATTTTAATAGATGAAGCAAGAACGCCTTTAATAATTTCAGGCCGCCTTGAACAATCAGCAGAAACTTATATTTTAATGGCAAAAATTGCGCCAATGCTTGAAAAAAATGTTCACTATGAAGTGGATGAAAAAACAAAAAATATTATATTTACGGAAGATGGCATAGATAAAGCTCAAGAACTTCTTCAAGTTGACGACTTGTATGATATTAAAACCCAATACGCTCACTACTTAACTCAAGCCCTAAGAGCAAAAGAACTTTATATTAAAGATACGGATTATGTCGTTAGAAACGGTGAAGTTATGATTGTTGACGAGTTTACAGGCCGTTTAATGCAAGGCAGAAGATGGTCTGAAGGGCTGCATCAATCAATTGAAGCTAAAGAAGGGGTTAAAATTCAAGATGAAACCCAAACACTAGCAAGCATTACATTCCAAAATTTATTCAGGTTATACCCAAAATTATCGGGTATGACAGGTACTGCAATGACAGAAGAAGCTGAATTTGGCAAAATATATAATTTGGAAGTTACGGCAATTCCAACAAATAAACCTGATATAAGAATTAACCACCCAGATGTTATTTATAAAACACAAAGGGCAAAATTTGAAAATGTTGTAAATGAAATTGCAGAATTGTCAAAAATCGGGCGCCCTGTTTTATGTGGCACAATAAGCATTGAAAAATCGGAAATTTTATCTGCTCTTTTAAAGAAAAGGGGAATAAAACATAATGTTTTAAATGCCAAACACCATGAAAAAGAAGCTTATATAATTGCACAAGCAGGAAGATTAGGTTCTGTTACAATTGCAACCAACATGGCAGGCCGTGGAACAGACATTCTTCTTGGCGGTAACCCTGAATACTTGGCTAAAGAAAAGCTTGATTCCATGGGAATAACATATGAGCACCCAGATTATGAAACAGCAAAAGAAAAAGCACTTTTAGAAGCAAGAAAAATAACGGAAAAAGAACACGATGAAGTTGTTAAACTTGGCGGCTTGCATGTTATAGGAACAGAGCGCCATGAATCAAGGCGTATTGATAACCAATTAAGAGGGCGTGCTGCTCGTCAGGGCGACCCTGGGTCTACAAGGTTTTACCTTTCATTGGAAGACGATTTAATGAGAATTTTTGGCGGAAATATTATTGCTTCGTTCATGCCGGATGATGTTCCTATTGAATCTCCTTTAATTACGAAACAAATTCAATCTGCGCAGAAGAAAGTTGAAACAAGAAACTTTGATATAAGAAAATCTGTTCTTGAATATGATGATGTTATTAATATTCAAAGGGAAAAATTCTATACCCAAAGAAAGAAAGTTTTATCAAATAAATCTTTATATGAAGATATTATTTATATGATTGAAAAAGAATGTGAAAGGTTGTTGAGGCAATATATTTCAAAAGATATGTCGCCTGCTGAATATGTTGAAGATGACCTTAAGCTTTTAACAACTGAAATTCACACTGTTTTTCCGCAACTATCAGATAAAATCAAAATGGAAGACATTAAAAAATTAAGATATTCCGATATTTTAGAACTTTTGAAAAAAGAATCTGTTAATGCATACAAAGACCATGAAAAAGCAACAATAGATGCATTTAATGAGGTTATGACAAAATACGGGCAAATTGATGAACCCCAAGTTGCATTTTCGGATGATAATATGCTTCGCCATATTGAAAAAGATATTTTATTGCAAGTTGTTGATCAAAAATGGATTGACCACTTGAATAACATAGATGACCTTAAAGATTCAATAGGCTTGGTTGCATACGGACAAAAAGACCCGTTGCTTGAATACAAAAAGAAAGCTTTTGATTACTTTAACCAAATGATGTTTGATATTCAATCTGAAACCGTTAAACATATTTTTAGAGTAAGATTTGGCATTCAATTTGTTGATTCAGACAATGAAGCGTAAAAATATCTAAAATGTAAACATTTTTTAATAATTTCATAAAAAAATTGAATTTTCTTTTCCAAATTGTCGATAAAGTGCTTATCGGGCCAATTTATAATTCGTATAGTGCGGAAAGGAAATTGTATGTCATCTATTAACAACAGCAGCGTTTCAAAATTATGCGAAAATATCGCTCAAAACACTGTAAACGGAGGAGTTACTTACTCAAAAGACGAGCTTCAAACATTGTTTGAAGACACCGGTTATTTTAATGCAGGCGAAAAAGGCAAAGAACAAATTCAAAAACAAATTGACGCCTTGCAAGCAAAAATTGATGAACTAACTGAAGAAGCTGAGAAATTAACAGCTGAAATTGAAGATAAAAACTATGAAATCAATGGCAAAAATGACGATTTGGCTGATGTTATTTCACAAATTTCAAAAGAAACAATTGAATACCAGCAAGATGTAAAAGAAGCTGCAAGGCTTGCCGCAAGAGATGCTGTTGATTCGTATAATAAAGATAACCATGATTCATATGAAAGCTGCTACAACCAAGCGTTTGAAAAAAGAATTAGAACTGTTGCAGGCGGCAATATGGGTATTATTAAGAATTTATACGCTCAATATGATTCAATAAAAGGCCAATTAAGCCCTGTTATGCAGGAAATTCAAACAGATTTAGACAAAGTTAAAGGTTTGCAAAATCAATTAAGCTCTACAAATGCAACAATTAACCTTTTAACAATAACAAAAAATAATATGTCAGACACAATTAAGGCTGCATATGAAAACAAAGACTTAGACGCAAAAGTTCCCGTTTATTCAGGTGCCAAAGCAGAAGTTGCAGATGAAATTTTGGCCGATGCGGCTGCATTTGTCGGAAATGCAGGCGATACACCAAACCCCGATAATAACAATGCCGTTCAAGAAAGAACTCCTGAGCAGCAACAAAGAATTGATGATGCAATGGCGGCTTATGCAGCTAAAAATGAAGGCACCGGCTACAATGCAACTTGGTATGCAACAATAGATAAAAACCCGCAGTTGCAAAACTTAAGTGACAGAATTAACAATGAAGGCATGCTTCAAGATCTTCAAAATTTGGGTGCAACTCCTGATGAAATAATGACTTTTGTTATGAATACTTGGAATTGCGGTATTAAAAGAAGCGTTAAGGCAGATGGTACTATTTCATATGTTATTCCAAATAACGCAGGGTCTGATGAAGCGGTTTATTCAAAATTAAATGCAATTGCAACTTCAGGAAAACCAAAAACAGCAGATAGTGTTGATGCAGGCAATGTTGAAAAACTTCAAGAATTAGGGTTAAGTTCTTTGGATAAAATGTACAAAGCAGGCTTTACATTTAAAGAAGCCATGTATGTTATGACAAAAGCATTCCCAAATTCAGGAATTGATTATGCACTTTCAAATCAAGCATCAGGCAGAAACTATCAAATTGTTCAAGATACTGCTGAAACAGGCACATTATATCAAGATATAGCAGCAAAAATTCTTGATTGTTGGAATGTTGGCGCAGGAACTTCAACCGAAGACGGCACCGGTGAAATTGAAACAGACAGAGGCCACTATGACCCTATCACATTCCAAGACGGCAACATAACATATTCATTTATTACAGACAGAGATGACAACGGTAAATTCGATTATACCGACGGTAATAATAATGATTTATTAGGTTCTAAAGACGGTATATCCGAACTTCTTGCCTTTGACTATAACAATGACGGCATTATTGACGCCAAAGACGTTGATGCTGACGGCAACAAGGCACTTGACCAATTAACATTAATTTCAAATAACCAAATCGAATCTGTTGGCGAACTTGGTTCAGAAGATGTTGACGGCTACAAAGACGGCTCAAATTACAAAGGCAAAGGTGCTTATACAAACTCTGTTGATTTTGATGTTTCATATACCTCTGCTTCAATGGCAGGTATTACAAGCATTGATTTAAGAGATATTAAAGAATCAGGCAACATTAACGGTGAAGATAATGTTGATGAAGGTTTTTCAGATATCAATGGTTCAAATATCATAAATCAATTTACAATCACAAAAGACGGCGAAGAAATTACTGCTAATGAAACGTTGAACACAGAAGAAAACCTTGAAACTTTCTATGGCCAAATTGCAGGTAAAGCAGGCAATATTTCATCAAATATTTCAAGCGAACAATTTGAAAATGCTTTTGAAGACTGGTCTATTTCAGGCTCTGAAGCAAAAGCTGCATATGACAAATTAGGCAACGTAGCAGACACGCTTGAAGATAAGCTTCAAGAAGCTGCAAACAGCGAAGAAGTTGTTGATTTACCAATTGATTTCGACACATTTATTGAGCTTGTCGGAACAGACGGCAAATCGGGCGAATATGTTAATGCCGTCAGAGATGCTGCAAGAAGAAATTCTGAAGCAGAGGCTGAAAGAAACAATGCAGACGGCGCAGCTGACAAGGCAGAAGAAGCCCACGAACAAGTTACAAAAGAATATTTCGATAATAAAAACGTTGATGAAAAAGAAAACGATAAAGAAGAAAAAGAAGACGATAAATAAAAACAAAAGGCTCTGCAAATTGCAGGGCCTTTTAATCAGGTGAATAATTATTTAATACAAAATCAATTTCATTTTGTTTTGTTTTAAAGTTATTTGGGTTTAAAATTTTTTCTTTTAAAACATCTTTTAAAATAATTCCTATAAATTTGCCTTCATTAAACCCAAGGCTTTTTAAATCATTGCCGTTAATTTCGGGCTTTATATTTTTTAAATTTAAAAATTGAACTGCGTTTTTATCATTTGTTTTGAAATAATAAAGTGCCAATTGAACGTTATTAAAATTTTTAAAAAATTCATAAATTTCAAAATTGTTTTTTAAAGGCGGCTTTATATAAAAGAAGCTTTCAAGGGCTGAAATGTAGAGTTTGTTTTGTTCAGCTGCATTAAAAATTTCTTTTGCCAAATCAAGTTTTTCAATATCTTCTTCTTTTAAATCTGTTTTATTCAGCCAAATTTTATATATTTTTTTATCTAAAATTTCTTTTAAAATTTTATTTGAATAAGAATAAGAAAAAATTTTATTTAAAGTTAAATAAATTCTATCTATGCTTAAATGCTCATTATTAAAGGTTTCAAGGCAATTTTCAATTAAAGAAGCCGTATTTTTATCAAATTCAAAATTAAACCTGTATTTAAAATCAAGCCCTCTTAAAATTCTTGTGGGGTCATCTAAAAAGGAATTTTTATGAAGAACTTTTAACACCCCTTTTTTAATGTCCTTTTGCCCAAAATATGGGTCTATAATTTTATTTGAATGCAAGTTATAAGCAATTGAATTTATTGTAAAATCTCGCCTTTTAAGGTCATCTTCAATATTAACGCCTGTTTTTAAAACAGTTGGAAGTGCGCCCATATAGTCATAAGTTTCTATTCTTGTTGATGCTATATCAATTTCTTCGCCTAAAATTTCAACTTTAACTGTGTTAAACGGTTCATGGGTTGATTTAATTTTTAAATTAGATTTTTTTATAAAATCAATTGCGCTTCCTTCAATTAAAAAATCAATATCTTTGATTTTTCTTTCCATTAATAAATCACGAACAACGCCGCCAACAATATAAATTTTGTTTTTAAATTCATTATTGGAATTTAAAACTATATCTATTATTCTTTTTTCTTTTTCTTCAAGTTTATCTAATAAATTCATTTTATTTTTCCAAAATAAAGGTAACAGGCCCATCGTTTATAAGGGCAACTTTCATATTTGCGCCAAAAACCCCTGTTTTAACAACAAGGTTAGATTCTCTTAGTTTTGAAACAAATTTTTCATAATATTCATTTGCAATATCAGGTTTCATTGCATTATCAAAGCTTGGTCTAAGGCCTTTTGAACAATTTGCGGCTAAGGTAAATTGAGATACAACCATAATTTCGCCTTCAATATCTTTAATGGAAAGGTTCATTTTTTCGTTTTCATCTTCAAAAAACCTTAAATTTAAAACTTTATTAACTAAATAATCAATTTTATCTTCACTGTCGTTTTTTTCAACGCCAAATAAAATCAGCATTCCTTTGCCGGTTTTAGAACATATATCGCCATTTATTTCAACCGTTGCTTCTTTTGTTCTTTGTATAACAAGTTTCAAAATGTATCTCCTTTTTTTAAATTATACAAAAGAATTTATGCAAATGAAAATTTTCATAAGTTTTTTATAAATGCTATTCGAATTTTTTGAGAGAATTTTGTTAACAGTTACAAATAAAAGCAATAAAAATAATAATTATATTTCGCCTGCTGTTTCTGGCGCAGCAGGGCTTTTAGTCGGATATAAAATTTATTCTGCCGCAGATTTTGCTTCAGATATTTTTTATTCTAAGGCAAATGTTGAGAGTTTGGCTGACCCTAAAAAAACAAAAAATGCCTATAATTTGGCGTTTTTAAATTCAAAAGTAAAAGAAAAGGGTGCAAAATTATTTTTTGTTCCGCTTGCAAAAGGGGCAAATGACAGCGAAAAAATGCAAGATATTAAAAATATTATTTCAGATATTGATAAATTTCCAAAAGAAGAAGAAATTTTAAATGCGCTATACCCTGATTCTGAAACATTTTATTCTAAAATGTGCGATAAAATCGAGAAATTATTAAGAAAAAACCCTGATAATTTAAGGCTGCAGCACCTTGCAGACATGTTGTTCGGTACAGATGGCATTGATGATACTTTATTTAATTTAGATACTTATATTTCAATTAAATTTGCCGATAATGCAATGTTTTCAACTTCAACAAATTCAATTTTTGTGCCTGATTCTGAAATTAATACTCCTTTTTTCCATGAACTTGGCCACAGCATTAACTATAACTTGAAAAAAGGCGGCAAATTTTTGTCTAATTTATCAAGAATTCAATATGATGCAGCAATAGCACTTGGCATTGCCGCAATTTTGCTGCCAAGCCAAGAAGATAAAGAAAAGAAAAATAAACCAATTGAATTTTTGCAAAATAATGTGGGTAAACTTGCATTTTTGGCAGCGTCACCCCTTCTTATAGAAGAAGGAACAGCTTCAATAAGGGGCTTAAAGGCAGCAAAACCTTATTTAGATAAAATTGATTATAAAAAATTTAAATCTTGTTATTTAAGGGCATTTATGGGGTATTTTTCAAATGTTGCTTTTGTTGCGGGCGGCGCCGTTTTGGGTTTGAAAGTTAAAAACTTAATTTTAGATTTTTTAAATAAAAAATTACAAAAGCCCTTTTTTTCCAAAGAAAAATGCAGCGCCAACAGCGCACAAAGTGGAAATTAAAATAACATAAATAAAGCCATGGGCGCTATTTGCAAAAGGCAAGGGAACGTTCATTCCCCAAAAACTGCCAAGCATTGTTGGAATGGATAAAATAATTGTGATTGCAGCCAAAAATTTCATAACTTGGTTTACGTTGTTATTAATAATTGAAGCAAAACCATCCATCATGCTTTCTAAAATGGTTCTGTGCATATCAACCATTTCTTCAGCCTGTTTTGTTTCAATAATAACATCTTCAAGCATATCAATGTCATCTTCATCAAATTTTAAAAGGCCTTGAAGGTTTTGAGAGTTAACTGATTTTAGAATTTTTTCCAAAACAACCCTATTATCTTTTAAGGCAGTTGTGAAATATACAAGCGATTTTTGAGCTTCAATAAGCTTAAAAAGGGCTTTATTGTTGGTTGTTTTTCTTAATGAATCTTCAATTTCTTCTGTTTGTTTATTTATAATTTTTAAATATCTTAAATAATATTTTGCCGTTCTAAACAAAATTGCAAGCATAAAGTTTGTTTTATCACGAGTATCAAAGAATTTTGAAGTGTCGTCGTTAAAAGAGTTTATAATTTTATTTTCTTTAGAACAAACGGTAATAACGCCTTCGTGAGTTAAAATTATACCCAAAGGCAAGGTATCAAAGTTTTTTTCGTCATCCAAAAAAGGAATGTTTGTAATGATTAATAAATTGCCGTCTTCATATTCTGTTCTTGATAATTCGTCTGCGTCAAGAGAATTTCTTAAAAAGTTTTCTTCTAAATCTAAAATAATGGAAACTTTTTGAATTTCTTCAAATGTGGGGTTTACAAGATTAAACCAAGAGCCTGATTCGGCTTCATTTAAAGTTAATTTCTTAAGGGTTTTATCGTCTTGGGTTTTTAAAATCTCAATCACGCTAAAGCTCCCTTCTTAACTTATTTCTTGCTAATTTTAATTTAACTACATAAATAAAAAATAGCAATTATTTTTCAAGTTTTTCAAGCATTTGTTGGATTAAATCTATATCTAAACCCATGACATTATAGTAGCTTCCATCCAGTTTTTTAATGAAGGAATTTTTTGAGGGGTTATTTATTTCATTAATTGAAATAAAGTCTTGAATGCCATAGCTTCCTGCTTTATCCAGAGGCTTTTTAGTTAAAATATATTTTATTATTTCAAATAAATTTAATTTTCTAAAAGTTACATAGCTTTTTGATAATTCGGTTAAATTTTCGCCCGTTTCAGAATTAATAATTGTGTGAGAAGTAACTACCATATGAGTTTTATTTGATAGTTTTTTTAACATAAAAAGAGCCTCAATGACATTTTGAGGCTTAACCAAACACACACTATCGAGGATTACCATTGTATCCGCGCCAATTATAAGAGCATTTCTTACCCCTTCCTGTTTGACGCCGGATGCTTTAATAAGAGAGTTCTTTTTAATTATTTCTTCATCAAAAATTTTGCTGAAAAATTCATCAACTTTTGATGTTTTTATTTCAAATTTCCTTCCTAAAAGGTTTAATATTTCTTTTCTTCTCGGCGAGTTTGAAGCTAAAATTATGTTCTTCATAAATTTCATTCTAGCCTAAACTCTGATTTAATTCAATTTTAACCTGCCCCTTGCAACGTTTCATCGCCAAGTTTCGGTTTTTGGGGAATCGGTGCCCCCGGAACTTTTTTCTTAAGATTGCGGGATTTTCTGTATTGAATGTTTTGTGCAATTGCTTTTGTACAAAGTTCTTTTAAATTTTGCTGCATATTTATCATTGCTAAATGAACTTGTGCATAATCATTCATTGCTTCATACATTTTATCAGGGCTAATCATAGAAACCTGAACAGTTGGGTTGTCAACTTTCATTGTTGCATATTTTTTGACAAGTAATATGTCAATTCTGTCTTTTGCTCCTATTGTCATAGTGTGCTCCCCGTAAATTAAATTTCCCTTATCCTTTGTACTTATATAAAGTATTTTTTTATTTGGAAATTTACTTTTTTAATTGGGAAGTATTAACAATTCTTAATATTTATCTGCCAAAGCTTTTTTTGTTGCCTTATCAAGCCCAAATAAGCCTGTTAAAAGGGCCAATGTTGCCATTATTATTAAAATCCAAATAATTCCGAATTTTTCACCGATAAACCCTAAAGGTGCAAGTGAAAGCGCGCCAATGCCCCAAGAAAAGCCTTGCATAACGCCTGAAATTACGCCTGTATGGTTAGACATAATTTTTTGAGCGGCAACAATTGTAACAGAAACTGACAAGAAAATGAAAAACCCTGAAATTATAAAGGTTGTAACGCCCAATGTCGGGTTTATTTTCATTAAATAATGGAACAAAATCACAAGCGGCAAAATTGTAAAAAAGGAAAGCCTAATAATATTAACAGCGCCAATTTTTTCTTCCAATTTGCTGCTAACAATCATTGAAAGCCCGCTTAGTGCAAAAAACAAAGTAACAATTAAGCCAACTTTATTTAATGAAAAGCCGAAATCTTTTAAAATAAAAGGAATGTATGTGCCAAAACTAATGCTGACGCCCGATTTTACAATTGCTATCCAAACAAGTTTCATGCAAACTTTGTTTTTCAAAATTTCTTTCATAACGGAAGCAAAGCCTTCTTTAGATTTTGAAACTGCTTCAGTTGGAATTTTTGGCACTTCAAAATATAAAATAATTGCGGTTAAAATTCCAATAAAAGTAATATAAGATAAGCCGTTTTGGCCAAATTTATCTACCAAATTGGATGAAATAACAGGCCCTAAAGAATAGCCGATTGTTCCAAGACCCATAAAAAGCCCCATGAACTTTGAAACGTTTGGGTTATTGTAGCAAAAAGTTTTAACCAAGCTTGTAACTTGCGGGTGAAAAAGTGCATTTCCACACATGCCAAGCATTAAAAACAAACACAATAAAAATGCATTAGGCGCAATTATGGTTAGCGGAATAAAAACAGCACCCATTATAAGCCCGTTTATCATAAAGGCTCTTTTTTTCATTTTGTCTGCAAAAAAGCCAAATAAAGGCTGCAGCATAGATGAAACCAAATGTCCCATTGAAATAATTAAACTTATACTTGCTAATGTAATTCCTAATTTTTGAGTAATTAAAGGGTACAGGGGAACTATGGCAGAAGCGTATAAATCTGCCACAAAATGCCCCATAGATAGGCCAATTATTGCTTGTTTATTTGATTTCATAGTAAACCTTAGTGCTTAAAGTGTCTAATTCCTGTTGTTACCATAGAGATGTTTAATTTATCTGCAAGTTCAATAACATCTTTATCTTTAATGCTTCCGCCCGGTTGAATTATACCTTTAATTCTATGTTGGGCTGCAACTGTTATGTTGTCTGTTGCGGGGAAGAAGCCATCTGATGCTAAAATTGCATCTTTAGCGGAATCCACAACTCTCATTAAAGCAATTTCAACAGCGCCAACTCTGCTTGTTTGGCCGCCGCAGATACCAATTGTTTTTAAGTCTTTTGCAATAACAATTGCATTTGATTTTAAGTGTTTTGCAATTTTATATGCAAAAACCATATCTTCAATCATCTCCGGCGTTGGTTTTTCTTTTGTAACCGCTTTAAAGGTTTCAGGGTCTAATTCTTTTCTGTCTGTTTCTTGAATTAAAGCGCCAAAGGGGGTTAATTTAATTTCTTTTTCTTGGAAATTTTTATAATCTTCAAGGTTTGTGTTTAACTTTATAACCCTTAAATTTTTCTTTGTTTTGAGCTGTTCAAGTGCATCTTCATCAAAAGAAGGTGCAATTACAACTTCTAAAAACATTGAAGTTAATTTTTCAGCTAATTTCAAATTAACTTTTTTTGTAAAAGCAACAATGCCGCCAAAGGCAGATAGCGGGTCGCAATCAAGCGCTTTATCCCAAGCGTCTTCAAGAGTTGTGCCGAGCGCAACGCCACAAGGGTTTGTATGCTTAATAATAACTGCTGCATTAACGTCAAAAAATTCTGAAACAATATTCAATGCTGCTGTTGCATCTACAATGTTGTTATATGAAAGTTCTTTGCCGTTTAACACTTCGTAATCAAGCTTTTTTTGCCCGAAATCATAAAGTGAAGCCATTTGGTGCGGGTTTTCACCATATCTTAGGTGTTGTTTTTTAGTAAATGAATAGTTTAAAAATTCTTCATCTTTTTCTTCATTCAAGCCAAAATTTCTTGATAATTCAGAAAAAATTACTCTATCATAGTTAGATGTTTTTTTGAAAACTTTAAGCGCTAATTCTTCTCTTTGTTTTTCATTAATATTTTCAAAATCTGTGCCATAGTCTTCAATATCTGAAATAACAATAACATTTTTATAATTTTTAGCACCGGCTCTTAAAAGCGCAACGCCGCCTATATCAATATTTTTGATTAAGGTTTCAATGTCAGCATTTTTACCTTGGTAAAGTTCAAAAGGGTATAAATTAACAATAACAACTGAAATTGGCGGATTATTTAACGTTTTAATTTCATCTTCATTTGCTAAAATCGGGGCAAAAATTTCAGGGTGCAAAGATTTAACCTTACCTGATAATAATTCTCTAAAGCCTGTTATGGTTGAGCTTTCAATTACATCAAACCCTTTTTCTTTTAAATATTCATATGTATTTCCTGTTGAAATTATTTCGTAGTTTAAATCGGCAAGTTTTTTTGCCGCAACTTCAATTCCTTGTTTGTTAAAAACGCTTATATAAGCACGTTTTTTTGCTTCGGTTTGCATATAAAATCCTTCCTAATGTTAATTTCCTTGTTTGCTGTCAAAACCCCACCAGTCGCAAATGCCATCTTTGCAAAATTCTCTTTCTAAATCTGCCATAATTGCTTTATGGGTCATTTGATAGGTGATTGGAGTAACAGACACCATATTGTTTCTAACTGCAGCAATATCTGTGCCGTCGTCTTCGTGTTTGGTTGTTAATTCGCCTGCCATCCAATAATAGGTTTTTCCCCTTGGGTCTATTCTTTTTTCATAGTCATCCGTAAACATTTTAGAACCCAATTTTGTTATCTGAACGCCTGCTGTGTCTTGTTCTTCAAGAGCAGGAGTGTTTATATTTAAAATGGTTTTTTCAGGGAAATTTATTTTTTCAATTCTTTTTAAAAACCTTCTTACAAATTTTGCCGTAACATCAAAATATAACGGTTCCATACTCATGCTGGCTAAACTAACCGCAATTGAAGGTATGCCGAGCATAGCGCCTTCCATAGCACAGCTTACGGTTCCTGAGTATAAAATGTCTATTCCAAGGTTTGGGCCGTGGTTTATCCCTGATATAACAATATCGGGTTGTTCTTCTTTAGATAAAATGGCATTAATTCCAATTTTAACGCAATCCCCCGGGGTGCCTGATGTTACCCAAACCCTTTTTGCGCCAAATTGGGGTTCAAGTTCTTCAACTCTTATTGGTGTGTGAAGGGTTAAAGAATGGCCTGCTGCGCTTCTTTCTCTATCAGGAGCAATTGCATAAACCTCATGGTCTTTAGATAATTCCTTCATTAAGGCTTTAATACCCATAGCGGCAATGCCGTCATCGTTTGAAATTAATATTTTCATTAAATTCCCCTAAAAAAGTCTAAATGCAAGAAAATTATAACAAAAATAATGCTTTATTGCCAATTTTGAAATCATATTATAAAATATTTGTATATTTTTTAGGAGATTTTAAAGATGGCAAGAATTGTAAGACCAACATGGGCAATAAGATGTTCAAATTCAAGCTGCAAGGAACTTTTTGAAGTTGTTGTATTAAAAGAAGGTCAACAACAAGAAGTTGTATGCCCAAAATGCGGCGAACATTACACATACCCACCAAAACAAACAGATGAAGCGGAAAACTAAAGACAGATATTATAAATTTGGTTCATATTTAGAAGAAAAATTCGGCACAAAGGTGTATAAAATTACGCTTGATGCCGAATTTTCCTGTCCAAACAGAGATGGCACCATTTCAAATAAAGGGTGCATTTTTTGCGATGATGCAGGAAGTTTTTCTTGCGCACATTCATCAAAGTTAACTATAAAAGAACAGGTTCAAACGGCAATAGATAACCTTCCAAAAAGGTTCCATGCCAAGAAATTTATTGCTTATTTTCAAGCATATTCAAATACTTATGCCCCTATTCAAAAATTAAAACAAGTTTATGATGATGCTTTTTCAGATGATAGAGTTGTCGGCATTTCAATTGGAACAAGGCCGGATTGCATTGATGAAGAAAAGGTTAAATTAATTTCAACTTATAAAAACCCTATTGTTGAATTTGGCTTGCAGACAATCCATGATAAAACTTTGAAATTAATTAATAGGGGGCATAATTATCAATGTTTTTTGGATGCTTATAATTTGTGCAAAAAATATGATATTGAAGTTTGTGCTCACATAATTTTGGGGCTTCCAAACGAAACTTATGAAGATATGATGGAAACTGCCCGTGAGCTTGCAAGGTTAAAAATAGACGGGGTTAAATTCCATGTTTTAACTGTTTTAAAAAATGCGCCCTTATATGAATTGTTTTGTGAAAAGCCTTTTAAGTTGTTATCTGAAGATGAATATTGCAACATTTTATGTGATTTTTTAGAAATTCTTCCCCCAAATACAAGCATTCAAAGAACTGCAGGAACAGGGCTTGTTTCAGAACTGGTTGCACCAATGTGGGTTAAAAACAAGTTTGAAACCCAAAATAAAATTGAAAGGTTATTATCTGAAAGAAATACATATCAAGGGGCAAAATATCAAGAATAAAGGGTTTTTACAATGTCCTGAGCGCAAATTGCAGCATCTGACCAGCAATTTTGAAGGTTAAAACCGCCTGTAAAACCATCTATATTTAAAACTTCGCCAATAATCCATAAATTTTTTGCAATTTTTGATTTAAAATTTTTATCTATTTCATCTAAGTTAACGCCGCCACTATGCACAATTTCGCCTTTATTATCAGGGCCTGTTACAGTTAAAGTTAAAAATTCAAGTTCTTCAATTTCTTTTTTTGAAACATTTGCCGCTTGTTTATCTTTTTTAATTAAAATATTTGCTAAAGAATTTGGAATAAAACAAGAAACTACCGTTTTAAACTGTTTTTTAGGGTTATCATTAAGCTTTTCTTTTAAACTTTCAGGGTTAATTAAAGGAATTTTTATTTCATAGGGGTATTTTTTATAAGCATTAATAGAGCTTAATTTAAAAATATACGGGCCTGAAACGCCAACATCTGTAAAAATAACATTATTAAAACTTACCCCTCTTAATGTTAAAAATTCTTTTTCTTTAATCTTTAAACCACATAAAGCAGGTTTAATTTCTTCAATTGTATGCCCATAATTTTCAGCTAATTTTGGGTATGTTTTAAGCCCTGTTGCAATGCTCATGTACGGTAAGGAAGCAAGCAACCGAAAACAAGAGATAGACCGCCAGCACTACACTATTCCGAACCAAAGACCAAAAGATAAGCATTGTGGGAAAATCTAAACTTTTGGATTTTCCTACAATGCCAACTACGGCGGAATCCCTCCCACTCCTTATATATTTCTTTCTGTATACATTGAATTTGTATTTAGTAAAATGCAGACAACACCACGGATCGGCTTTTGGTTGGACAATTCCA